>NZ_JADYVW010000014.1:0-160256 GCF_020194135.1 Bradyrhizobium sp. BRP23
GCACCTGCACGCCGTTGGCGATGCCGTCGAGCAGGTTGTTGATGTCGCTGGCGCGGTTGTCGAGCGACTGGGCCGTGAAGAAGTTGGTGGGATTGTCCAGGGCCGAGTTGACGCTCTTGCCGGTCGAGAGACGGTTCTGCGTGGTGGCGAGAAGATCAGCGGTGGACTGGAGGGAGAGCAGGTTCTGACGAACCGATGCGGAGAGGACGATGCCTGACATGACTCTGTTACCTTTCTGGTAAACGACGCTACTGTTACACGTCTGCTTGGATCGCGATGGACCCAGCGACGGCGGACCGTGCCGCCGAGACCTCTAACGAAACATGAAATGAAACCCGCGCTTTTGCCCGGTCACACGTGATTCGGCCTCGGAAGCGACGCGCCTAGCAGCACCACCGCGCCAATCCTGTCCTTGAAAGCATTGAGCTTTTTGGCGGGGATGGCTCAAATTTACAGCTCGTTAACTAGTTGCGAGCGAGAATCACGTCCTGATAGGCCGCAACGAACGCTCGGTTACGAAAGCGTTGATGGAGAACAGGAATGGCCCTCAAGGTCGAGCTCAAACCGCACGAACGCATCATCGTCGGCAATTCCGTGATCACCAACACGGACCAGCGGGCCCGCCTCCTGATCGATGGCGAGAACGTGCCGATCCTGCGCGAGCGCGACATCCTCACGCCGGAGACCGCCGACACACCCGCCAAGCTCGTCTATCTGGCGGTCCAGCTCATGTACATCTCCCCGGATCCGCAGACCCAGCACGGCACCTATTTCAACCTGGTGCGGGACATCGTCACCGCGGTGCCGAGCTCCTGGCCGATCATCGAAGGCATCAACAACAACATCCTGAACGGCGACCTCTACCGAGCGCTGAAGGAAGCCCGCAAGCTGATCGCCTATGAAGAGAAGCTGCGCAACCAGTTCGAGGCCACTCATCCCAAGGCGGCAGCCGACAAGGACGACGTCAGCACCGCCGCCTGATACAGGCGTTCGCGCCAACGACAACGGCCCCGGATCGCCTCCGGGGCCGTTGTCGTTTCAGACGTTCGTCAAGTTATTGCGCTACGAGCGGTGGCGCGTCGACCTCGATCACTCCGCCGCTCCGCTGTCCACCGAACTGCAGCACGGCTGCGATCAGCGCATCGATGTCCGCCTCCTCGGTGCGGTGATTGACGATCGCGGCGCGGATCGCGAACTTTCCGTCCAGTGTCGTGCTCGATGGCGCAGCGATGCCGGACTCCTGGACGTCGGCGACGATCTCCCGATTGACCGCATCGCCGCTGCGATAGCGGAAGCAGACGATGTTGAGATTGACCGGTGCCAGCAATTCCAGCCGTGGTTCGGCCAGCACACGCGCCTCCAGATATTTGGCGAGCGCGCAGCTTCGTGCGATTGCCCGGCCCAGCCGGTCGGTGCCGAACGTCTTCAGCGTGAACCACGTCTTCAGCGCACGAAAGCCGCGCGACAGATCAGGGCCGAGATCGCAGGGCCAGACCGCGCCCGCCGCAAGCCCCCTCGCCTCGCGGCTCAGATAGGCCGCCGGCTGCGCGAAGGCCTGCCGATGCTGCTCGCCGTCGCGCACCAGCAGGAAGCCAGCGTCATACGGCACCTGCCCCCATTTGTGGAAGTCGAGTGCGATTGAATCCGCAAGCTCGATGCCGCCGAGCAGCGGCGCAAGCTCCGGCGACAGGATTGCGAGCGCACCGAAAGCGCCGTCGACGTGAAACCAGATTCCTTCCTCGCGGCACAACGCAGCGATCGCCCTGAGGTCGTCGATCGCCCCGATATCGACCGTGCCGGCGGATGCGACCACCAGGAAAGGCTTGAAGCCGACCTCGCGATCGACGGCGATCTGTGCGCGCAATGCGCCAACGTCGATGCGATGATCGGCATCGACGGCGATCTTGCGCAGCGCATCGGTGCCGAGCCCGGCAATGTCCATCGCCCTCGAGATGCAGCCATGCGCTGCCTGTGACGTATAGGCCGTGAGCAGCGCACCGTCATTGCCGATGCCGTGCTGCCGCGCCAGCGTGCCGAGCGCGGTGGTGCGTGCCACCAGCACGGCCATCAGATTGGCCATCGACGTGCCCGTGACGAAGATGCCGCTTGCGCTCTCGGGAAAGAGGAACAGGCGGCGCATCCACTCGACGATCTGGCGCTCCACCTCGATCGGCATGTGGTCGCGTCCGCCGAGATTGGCGTTGAGGCCGGCGGCGAGCATCTCCGCGAGCATGCCGACGGCGGTGCCGCCGCCATGCACCCAGCCCATGAAGCCGGGATGGACGTTGCCGGTCGCATAGGGCGCAACATGCTCGGAGAATTCGCGATAGACCTCCGCGAGGTCGCTCGCCTCGCGCGGCACGTCCGCCCTGAAGGCCGCGCGCACGTCATCGGGAATCGGCCGCCAGACGGGGCGCGCCCGAACGTTGGCAATGCCGTCGATCGTCTCGTCCAGCATGCGGTGGGCCAACGCGCGAAACTCGCTCCAGTCCTGCGGATCTAGCGGGGTATTCGCGACGGAGCTTTGCGTATTGCGGATGATCTCGTTCATGCTGCGCTCTCCGCGCCCGTCTTCGCATGCCGCAACAGCATCGCCGTGAACGCGGAAAAGATCTTGCGCATCTGCGGCGGCTTGTACGGAAACACGACCGGCGAATCCATGTTGTGCACGACGGCGGTGTTGTCGGCCTCGAACACAAGAAGCTCGCCGTTCGCGTTCTCGGCGCAATCGACGATGAAATAATCGAGGCCGACGCGCCGGCTCATCTCCTCGATCGCGTTTCTGTGGCGCTCGCCGAAAGCATGATCGAAGTCGCGCATGAAGACGGCTTCCTCGGCCCGCTTCTCTTCGCTGAAGGCCATGTAGGCGTTGAGATACCAGATGTCCCAACGGTCGGCGATCGCCATGTGGCACGCGTACGGTTTGCCGTCGACCATGGCGAGGCGATACTTGCGGTAGAGCCCATCGGGGCTCACATAATCGACGAAGCGTGCGACGAAGAAGTCCTGCTCTTTCCGTTCGGCGAGATAGGCCGCCAGAGCCGCCGCATCGTCGAGCTTCGCGAGCCCGACGCCGGCATGCGAACCGCGCGGCCGTGCGATCATCGGAAAGTGCAATTCGCCTGCGATGTCCTCGCATGCGATCCGCGCCTGCGCGAGGTCCGACAATTGCGCGCGCGTTGCATGGATGGTCGCGGGAATGTCGAGGCCGGGCACGTCCGTTAGCAGCCGATACAGCTTGTCGCGATCGAGATTGCCGATGCGATCGGGTCGATTGAGCAGCGGCCGCGGCCAGTGCGGCGCGGCCCCTTCGATCAGCGCAAGCGCCTCACGGCATTCCTCGGAATCGGACGCGACCACGATGGCCACGTCGTGCTCCGGCAAAGTCTCGGGCAAACCGACGCCCTTGATCACATAGAGAGTCAACAGCTCGACATCGGAGCCCTCGAGCAGGAAATCGATCGGCGTGTTGCCGCCCATGTCGATGTCGGCTGCAAGCGCGAGCAGGCGCAGGCCCGACTTCGGAGCTGCGCTGGGCGTTCGGAACAATTGATGGAAGGCCAGCACCTCGGACTGGATCGCAAGCCCCCGATCCTTGTCACCCAGCAGCTGGGTGATCAACGACAGGTCCAGCCCCTCGCCCGCCAGCGCGGTCCCCGCCGCGATGCGCGCGACGAGCTGATCGCGCAACGGATGCAGATCGACGCCTTCGAAGGCCCTGCGCGTCAGCTGCGCAAAGCCGATGCGGTCGGCATAGTTCGCCGCGGTCAGGCCGATCGGCGGGGAAACCGGATGCTGCATCTCACACCTCGAACGCGGACTTTACCGGCACGGCCGCTGCGCCACCGGCGAGCAGCAGCTCGATCTTCACCAGGACGTGGGCGATCTGGTCGAGAAGGTGCTGCACGTTGCGCTGCGCCTCCGCCCTGTCCGGCGACCAGGCCTCAGCCACGAGCCGCGCGCCGACGCAGAGGCGCAGCACGGCCTGCGGCGTCTCGTCCTGCCACTCCAGCCGCACCGGCTGGCCAATCAGGCAGCGCTGCGCGGCGACCTGACGGTCCCCCGTGCTGCCGTTGATCTCTTGGCTGACATCACGCGCCAACGCGCGATGAACAGAAGCGGTCTCGGCAACACAAACCGGCTTGCCGTCGCGCAGCAGCGTGAACGGAAAGATGGTCGGTTGCGCGAATTCCTCGTCGTCGATGCCGGCCACATGGGTCGCGGCCGAAACAGCGTGCAACGACGGCGACAATGCGATCATGCTGTCGATGCCGGCAGCGAGCTCGGCGAGCATCCCGGCGCGGAAGGCCCCGGGCACGCCGTAGTAGCTGCCGATCTCGGTCAGCGCCGCCTCCCAGCGCAGCCATTGACCGAAATTCGGACGGCGCTCGAAGCGCGAACGCAGCGCCGTCCAAGCCATCGGCCAATCGCAGCGGCCGGCGTAGTCACGGATTCCAGATGCGATCCCCTCGACGCGGTCGAGCGACCGCGACAGGCCCTTCGGCACCAGCAGTGCACCGCTAAAGGCAGGTCCGCCGAAGAATTTGGAGCCGGTGATCAGCACCATATAGCCGCGGTCGAGATAGGAGCGCAGCCGCTGGCGGCCGAGCCGGGCCTGGCAGGCGTCGACGACGATCTGGACCTTACGCGGCCAGCGCCGCGCGATCTCGTCGAGGCAGGCCGTGCTCGGCGCACGCCATCCGAGCTTCGAGGAATCCATGATCTGGAGCAGCACGGGCGCGCCTTGCGCGATCGTGGCCTCGACGGCATGCAGCACCGTTTCATCGGCGTCCGTGCGCATCGCGATTCCGGCTCCCGGCGCGCGCAACGGCAGCGAGATGCCGGCGCCGGCCAGCCCCGCGACCGCGCCGTCCTTGCGAACCGCAAAGCCGCTCGCCGTTAGGGTGCTGAAATGATGTCCACGCGCGGTATGGGCCGTGCCGCTGCCGGTCTGGTCGGCGCCGACCACGATCGTCACCGGCCGCGCGCCGAGCATCGTGCGCGCCAGGAACAGAGCGTGGAGCTGGGAGTCCGTGCCGGACGGCGAGAACACCACGTCGACGCGCGGCGAGAGCTGGAGATGACCGCGCAGCTCGTGGCGCATGTCCTCGCAGCGTGCATCGAAAGCGAGCTCGACCTCGTCGAGCAGGCATTTGTGCATCAGCTCTTCACGCGCCAGCGCGGCGCGGTCATAGGCCGCCTGCGAGATCGTCGACGCGGTCGAGGAGGCGAAATTCCACACCTCCGGCTCCGGCGAAGCCGGGCAGCCATAGGCGTTGGCGCGGCCGGTGGGATCGAGCGCCAGGCGCGGATCTCCGCCGGAAACGAGCAGCGTGTCGAGCGGCGTGAAGAGGTCGCGCAGGCGATAACGCGAGCCGCCGTCGGCGGCGCGTTGCATCTCGGGCCGAGGGGATGGGCCGCCGCTCATCCCGAAAGGCTCACGCCGCGGCATCGGCCGCCGCAGGCGCAGCTGCGAATTGCGAGGCGATGTCGCCATGGAACACCGACGGCCCGACGTGGTCGAGCGGGCTCTGGATGTCGGCCCAGATCTCGCCGCCGATATCGGTCCAGCGCTTGCAGAAGGCGAAGTCCTCGGACAGATAGGTGCCGGTCGCCGGATCGATCATGCATTCGAACAGCGCGAACCGGTTCCGGCTCGCCGCCAGCGCATCATGGGAATGCTCGCGGAAGAACTGGAGGTTCGCGTAGTCGGGGTGGCGGCACATCGCCTCCAGCACGTGACGCCGGATCATCAGGAAGCCGGTGCCGGCATAGCGCACGCGGGTGAATCCGTTGACCACCACGATGCGGTCGGGATCCTCGATCTCGAGCACGTAGTCGAGCGAGGCGGCCGGCACGTCGCCCCGACCCGACTGGATCGCCCGCGCGGCCTTGTCCCAGTTGACCCGCTTGATCGGATAGCAGCCGGCGACGACGTCCGCGCCGCATTCGATCAGGCGGAACACCTGCTCCGGCTTGAAGCCGATATCGGCATCGATGAACAGGAAATGCGTCGCCTTGGGATCGTCCAGGAACATCGCGGCCAGGTTGGCCCGCGCACGGGTGATCAGCGCGTCGCCGTCGCGCAAGAGAACCTTGAGCTCGAGATTGGACATGCCGTGCACGGCCCGCTGCAACGCGAAGATCGAGCTCGCATAGATGCTCGACACCTGCCCGCCGAAGCAAGGCGTCGCCACCACCAGCTGCATCTTGTCCGACATCGACCGCTCCGCCCCCGCTTGCAATCCTCACCAAGAGGTAAACAGGCATGGTTAACGGCGTCTTAACGCTTCATTACAGGAACTTGACGAGCGAGAGCTGCGCCAGGTTCGAGGTCACCTGGTAGGACGCCTGCAGGGCGTTCTGCAGCGCCAGGATCTCGCTCGCGACCTGGTCGGGCGAAGCCGATTCCGCCTGGTCAATGATGGTCTGGAGCTGCGCCTTGGCCTGGGTCTGGCGCGTGCTCGCGTCCTTCATCGTGTTCTGGGCCATCGCGATGTCGGTCTGGATGTCCTCGATGCGCTGCTGTCCGGGCTGCTGGGTCAGCGCCTGGGTCACCCGCAGGCTGAGCGCCGAGACCTGCCCGCCCGAATATTGCCCGGTCGGCGAGGTCGAGAAGGTGCCGAACACCGCGATCGCCTGCAATTGCCGGCGGATCGCATCCTCATTCGCCTGGGCGCCGTACTGCACCGTCACGGCATCGTCGACCCGCGCCATCGCGGTCGAGCGCGCCGAGCCGGGCCCGTCATTGCCCAAATACCATTTCACCGTATTGGCCGAGCCGTTCACCAGCGTGGTCGCCGAGCTCGCAGGCGAGGAGCCGACGCGCAGCGGCGGCTGCGTGGCGGTCACCGGCGTCGAGCTGAACCCGAGCGCGCTCAGCGCGCCGGTGTTCGACGTCGTGATGTTGAGGCTCGCCGCATCGTCGGTGTTGATCGTGATCGAGCCGCCATGGACCGTCGAAGGCTTCGAGGTCCCGGTGATCGCGTCGACCTTGCTCAGCAGGGTCTGGATGCTGTCGGTGACATTGAGCTGGTTGCCGGTCGCGCCCGAGGCCACGAAGGTCAGCGTGGTCCCGTTGACGGTGATGGTATCGCCTGCGACGAAGCCCGGCGAGATCGAGTCCGAGGGGCTCGCGCCCGATAGCGCCGTCGCGCCGGTGACCGGGGCCGCCGGCGCCGCCTGGTTGTTGACGGGGGTGCCGATCGCAGAGCTCGCGGTGTTGAAGAAGTTGTCGCCCGCAACGATCGCCGATGCCGCCACCAGCGAGGTGTTGGCGAGCTTCTGAATCGCGGTGTTCAGCGCCGTGTTGAGATTCGCAGCAGTATTGTTCGGGTTGACGGGCGTGCTCGCATCGATCGCGAAGCTGCCGAGCGGCGTCGGCGTTGCCGAGGACGCCGTCAGGTCGATCTGCTCGGTCGTGCCGTCCGGCAGGGTGAACTGAATGCTGAGCTTGTCGCCGTTGTTCGGATTGACGCCGTTGAGATCGACCGAGAACGACACCGGCGAGCCGCTCGGGCCGGTGACGGTCGCGCCTGTCAGCGTCGAGGACACCGCCTTGATCTTGAGGCCGAACGGCGATCCGGCGACGTCCTCCGACACCTGCACGGAGCTTGCCGTCGGCTGCGTCTGCACCAGGCGGCCCATGCCGCTGGTCCCTAGGTCCGCGGCCTGGCGCTCGGCCATGACGGTCTTGAAGCCGGCCTGTGTCGTGGTGCCGTTAATGATGTCGCCGGCATCGGCGACCGACTGGGTATTGACTGCCGTTCCGGAGAACAGATAGCGGCTGCCGGTCTGCGTGTTGAGGACACCGACCATCGAGCCGAACTGGGCGGCGGCGGTGTTCTGGGCAATCGTCTGGCCGTTGACGTTGAGGTCCTGCGCGGTAGAGGCCGAGCCGGTCTGCACCGTGCTGCGGATCTTGGTCAGCGATTGCAGCGCGGTGTTGGCGAGGTTGATGCTGACGTTGACGTTGGTGATCGTGTCGGTATAGCCGGCGATGTTGGAGAGCTGCGCGCGCCCGGCGATCGCAAAGCCCTCGTTCGTCCCCATGCCGGCATAGTTCTGCGACAGCTTGCCGGTCGAGAGCTGCGTCGAGAGGTCGGTGAGCTGCTGATTGATGTTGCGGATCTGCGCGCCGAGGATCGACGAAGAATAGTTGATGCTGCTGATCGCCATCTTTCGGAGCCCTGTTACTGTTTACAATTGAGCCTGGATCAACGTGTTCATCATGGTCTGCACCACCGACATGACATGGGCGTTGGCGGCATAGGCATTCTGAAGCTGGATCAGGTTCGACATCTCCGAATCCAGGTTGACCTTGGAGGTCGAGTCGAACTTGGCCTGGAGCGTCGAGACCACGACGCTCTGGCCTTGCTGGAGCTGGGTCGCCTGGGTCGCGGCGTTGGCCTGCACGCTCAGGAACTGCTGGAGGAAGTTCGAGACGCTGCCGGTGAAAGGCTGGCTCGCCGAGCCGAGGCCGCTCTGCGGCGAATAGGAAAACACTGCACTGGTGAGCTGCGAGTAGAGATAGTCCGAACGCGTGGTGTCGCCTGCGGGCGTCACCGGCGAGGTATTGTAGACCGACATCCGTGTCGGATCGGTCACGAGCTGCGTGTTCACGGCGATGCGCCCGGCAAGACCGGTCATCTGCGAGCCCGACGCCGTGATTGCGCCGGTGTAGAGCGCCTGCCCGCCGTCGGTGAACAGCGGCAGCTGCGGATTGCCCGAGGTCAGCGACGAGATCGTCTTGGTGGTCGAGGCCGAACCGACCTTGGCAAGCCCGGTGTTGTCGTCGGTCACCCGCAGCGTCGTGGCGGTCGCCGGCGACGGGGCGGCGGAGAACGACAGATGCGTGCCCGACAGCGCGGTGTTCAGCGCAGAGGCGATCGCGCCCATGCCGCCGGCGAAGTCGACGCCGATCCGCATCGGGTTGGCGTTGGTCGCGTTCTGGAGCGGCAGCGCGGCGGGGTCGGTCACGTTGACGAGCGTGATCTGGCGCTGCGTGTTGGTCGCCGTGTCCGTATAGGTGATGTTGACCGTGTTGCCCGGCAGCGCACCGGCAAGCTCGATATCGAAGCCGGCCGGCGGGCCGGTGACCGTGCTGCCCGTCGTGGTCTTATCGGACAGCGCGCTCGCCATCGTGGCGGCGAGCTGGTCGATCTGGTTCTGCGCTTGCACCAAAATGTCGTCGCGCAGCTTCAGGTCGGCCGCGATCTGGCCGGACGACACCACGTTGTTGGCGACGACGTCGACTTGCGAGCCGTTCGGCAGCTTGATGTTGAACGCGCCGACGCCGGACTTGGCAGGGTCGATGTTGTAGAGCGACGTTGCCGACAGCGCGCCGGCGGAGGCAAAGGAGAATTCCGAGGCGAGCCCGGCGCCGACCAGCTGGATGCCGGTCGTGGTGTAGATGTTGGCCTGGTTCGAATTGTCGGTGGTGACGCGGACGTCGACATATTTCGACAGCGTGTTGATGGCTTGGTCGCGCTGGTCCATCAGCGTTGCGGCCGAGGGATCGTTGGCCGATAGGCCCTGGAGCCTGGTGTTGATGTCGGCGATCTGCTTCATGGCCGCATTGGCGGCCTGCGCCGAATTGCTGAGATCCTGCTCGACGTTGGAGCGCAGCGACTGGATCCCCTTGGTGGTGACGTTGAGCTGCGTCGCGAGCGCCTGGGCCGCCCCGAGCGCCACGGTCTGCGCCGACGACGCACCCGAGCTGGTCGACAGCGCCTGCAGCGCCGTGGTGAACTTGTTCAGCGCGCTTTCGAGCGTGCCGGAATTGCCGGGCGTGCCGTAGACATTCTGAAGCTGCTTCAGGATGTTGGCCATCTGGTCGGCGTAGCCGCCGCCGCCGGTCTCGGTCCGTAGCTGGTTCTGCACATAGGTGTCGAGCAGGCGGCTGACGCCGGTCGTCATCGCCGTCGCGCCGAACTCGCCGGTGGTGACCTCGATCTGGTTCGGCGTCTGGACGACGTAACCCGGCGTCTGCGCATTGGCGACGTTCGAGGAGACGATCGAGAGCGCGGCCTGGTTGGCACGCAGACCGCTCATCGCGCTGGCGAGGGCTGAACTCAAACCCATATCACTGGCCCGCCTTTGTTACGTCACGCGCCGATCAGCGCAACACGTTGAGGAGATCCTGCACCATCGAGTTTGCCGTCGTGATCACCTTGGTGTTGGCCGAATAGGCCTGCTGGGTCACGATCAGCTTGGTGAATTCGTCGGCGATGTCGGTGTTGGATCCCTCCAGCGACGAGCCGCTGATGGTGCCCGAAGCGCCGTCGATGGCGTCACCCGATTGTTCGGTCGCGGCATAGGCGCCGCCGTCCATCGCCTTCAGATAATTGGTGCCGTTGAAATGCGACAGCTGCACCTGCGCGAGGTTGAGGTTCTGGCCGTTGGAGAAGGTGCCGACCACCACGCCGTTGTTGTTGACGGCGACCGATCGGAGCTGACCGGCGGCGTAGCCGTTCTGGGTGATGGTGTTGATCGTCACCGCGCCGCTGGTGCTGGCATATTGCGTCAGCCCTCCGGAGGAGATGTTGAAGGCGACGGAGCCGAGCGACTGGCCGCTGACGGTGACCTTGTTGATGGTGATGCCCGAGCCGCTCGGCGAGGTCAGCGAGCCGTCGGCGGCAAAGGTGAAGGTCTGGCCGGTATTGACCCATCCGACCGTCGTGCCGGTCGCGTTCGGGTCGGTCTGGTAGAACAGGTTCCAGCTGTCGGAATGACCCGCGCCCAGCGAGGCACTGTCGGTCTTGGCCCAGCGCAATTGCAGGTTCACCGGCGTACCGGCGGCGTTGTAGGCGGTCACCGCGCCGCCGCTGATCGATTCCTTGGTGAAGGTGGCGATGTCGTTGCCGATCACGCCGCCGGTGCCGGCCGTGCCGCCACCCTCGCGATTCCTAGTGATGGTCGAGGTGAAGCCGAGCGCGGAGAAGGCCGCGCTGTTTGAGCTCGAGACCGTCAGGTTGGAGACGGTGCCGGTGTTCAGCGTGATCACGCCGCCGCTGCTGACCGACGATCCCGAGGCGCCGGAGAGCGCGTCGATCTTGCCGAGCAGGGTCGTGATGTTGTCGGTGACGTTGATCTGGTTCGCACCCGAGGCGCCCGAGGCCATGAAGGTCAGCGTCTGGCCGTTGACGGTGATGGTGTCGCCGGGGGAAAAGCCCGACGTGAGCACCTGGGCACCGCCGGCGGTGGCCGAGCCGCTCAGCACCGTCGCGCCGGAGATTGCAGGCGAGGACAGCACGTTGCCGCCACGCGTCACGCTGCTGATGCCGAGCGCGGTGGCGGCCGTGCCGCTGCCGATCGCGACGTCGGTGCCGGTGCCGGTCGCGATCTGGATATTGCCGCTGACCGAGAGCGAAGCGGTGACGCCGGCGCCGCCGGCCGTCTGGATCGCGTTCAGGATGTCGGCCACAGTCGCCGTCGTACCCGCACCGAGACCGATCGTGGTGTTGTTGCCGACGGTCGAGACCGTGGTGCCGCCGTTGAAGGTGATGGTGTTGCCGTTGATTGTCAGCGTCTGGCCGCTCAGCGCGGTGAGGATGCTGGAGGCCAGATGCGTGCCGGCGGTATTGTCGAGCGACGTGGTCGTCGAAGCCACCGCCGAGGAATTGTTCTGGAGCGCAACCGTGCCGGTGGCCGTCGTTGACGAATAAGCCGAGCGGATGTTGCCGGTTGCGGCCGCGCCCGAGACGGTCGCGTTGGCATAGGGCGCCGGCGGCGTGCCGACCGGCAGCGGGTTGGCGGCGAAATCGGACGGGTTGAGACCGCCGGCGGCGAGCAAGGTGCCGGTCGAGGCCGTGGTTTTCGCCACCGTGTTCGGCTGGGTCGGCAGGTTCGCCGCGTACTGGATTGAGGTCGTCGCCTGCGCCGGAATGAAGTTGTTCTGGAATTGCAGGACGTTTGCCACGCTGCCGGTCGGGTTGCCGGTCTTCGGGTCGACGGTGACGCCCATCAAATAATAGCCGGCGCCGTTGACCAGGTTGCCGTTGGCATTGAGCTGGAAGTCGCCGCGCCGCGTATAGTAGGTCACCCCGGTGAAGACAGGCACGTTGTCAACGACGCCGCTCGCCTTCTGGATCGAGAAGAAGCCGTCGCCGGTGATCGCCATGTTGGTGGCGACGCTGGAGGACGAGATCGTGCCCTGCGTCGTGATGGTAGCCTTGGCGTTGGCCTGCACGCCGCCTGCCACCTGCTTGCTCGGGACCGAGGAGTCCGGAATGAGGTCGACGAAGCTGGTGCCGATGCCCTTGTAACCGGTGGTGGATGAGTTCGCGATGTTGCCGGAAATGTTCTGCAGCGCGAAGGACTGCGCCTGCAGGCCACCCACCGAGGTGTTCATTGCATCGAAGATACCCATAACTTTGTCTCCAAATCCGATCTCGGCGGCCGGTCGACCATGGCCGCAATCGGAAAGAGACGTCGCAAGGCCTATGCCAATACGGATATCTTCAGGAAATCAATGACTTAATGAAAAAGCCCCGGTCTGACGACCGGGGCACATTTGCCGGGACCGGCAACAATTGCCGGGGCATCCTGTCGTTAGAGGGCGGTGCGAAGCATCGAATCCAAGTGCGCAATTGCGCACCTGAGAACCTCGAGATTCCCGGTTCGGCCCTGCGGACCGCCCCGGAATGACAGGGAGAAAGATCCTACGACGCCGCCGCGGGGTGGAAGACCAAGCCGAAACCGTCGATGCAATAGCGCAATCCGGTTGGCTTCGGGCCGTCGTCGAAGACATGGCCGAGATGGCCGCCGCAGCGCCGGCAATGCACCTCGGTGCGGACCATGCCGTAGCTGCGGTCCTCGGTCTTGCCGACATTGCCTTCGATCGGCGCATAGAAGCTCGGCCAGCCCGTGCCGCTCTCGAACTTGGTCTCCGACGTAAACAGCGGCAGGTCGCAGCCGGCGCAGGCGAAGATGCCCTTGCGCTTCTCCTTCAAGAGCGGGCTGGAGCCGGGCCGCTCGGTGCCGTGATTGCGCAGGATCTCATATTGCTGCGGCGTGAGCTGAGCCCGCCATTCGGCTTCCGTCTTCGTGATCTCGAACTTTTGCGCGGCCTTCTCGCCGGCCTCGGCAGGTGTTCCTCTCAGCCAGCGCAAGGCCGAAAGGCCGAACAGGCCGGCGACAGTCGTGAGCAGGATGCGGCGGTCAAGCATGTCATTCTCCGTGCGCGGGAAGTCCACGCCCTGAGATACGGGCTTCTGCCGGCCGAAGTTACACGTCGGAGCGGAATTTCGCTCAACTTATTGCGAGACGCGATCCTCGTGCACGACCGGTTCCGCAGCGCCGACCGCGGCTTTCAGCGGTGGCGCCGGTCGGGGTCGCACGCCGGGCGGCGCTCGGCGCGGACCGGTGCCGGCGGCGCGGTTGGCTTCGGCGAGGCGGGCCTCGCGTTGCCTGTCCTTGACCCTCGCGCGCTCGCGATAGCGGGCGAGCGCACCTGCGGCGGCGGAGCTCGCCCTGCCCCAGATCCCGACCAGCTGGCCGGCGACGCGCCCCGTGGCGCCGCCCGCCCAGACCAGTTCGAACGGCGAGAACAGCTTCCAGCGCTCATCGCCCCGCAAAATGCTGCGCGCGATCATCTGTCCGGCCATGGCGGAGGTGTTCATGCCCTGGCGACCGAACCCGCTCGCCACCCACAAGCCTTTGCGCAGCTGGCCGATCTGCGGCATGCCGTGCACGGTCTGGCCGGTGGCGCCGCCGAAGATGTCGGTGATCTCGACATTGCCGAGCTCGGGAAAGATCGTCCGGATCCGCCGCTTGATGGCGCCGGCGAAGCGCTGCGGACGCGCGGCCCAGGTGGTCTCAGGGCTCTCCCACATCAGCCGGTCGCCGTCGACAAGCCGGAAATGATCGACACCGTCGGAATCCATCACCGATCCCTTGAAGGCGATGATCTCGTGCAGGCGCTCGCCGAGCGGCGCGGTCACGCCGGCATAGCGCCAGACCGGCAGCAACGTCTCCGACAGGCGCTTGGAGGGGGCGCCGAGATGAATGTTGCCGGCGAGCACGATGTGGCTCGCCCGCAGCCGCGCCGAGGGCGTGACGATGCGCTTGCGGATGCCGGAATGATCGATGCTGACGACCGGCGTGTCCTCGAAGATGCGGGCGCCTGCCCGCCGTGCCAGCGCCGAAAGGCCGTGCACGTATTTCCGGCCGTCGACCTGGAACGCTTTCGGATAATACACGCCGTGGAAGTAATGATCGGACTTGAGCGCCTCGCGCACGCGGTCGACCTGCCAGCCTTCGACCTCGGTATCGAAATCCTCGTTCAGCATCTGCAGCCGGCTGATCAGCCGGTCGCCGGCATCGACATTGGAGACCTCCAGCACGCCGTCGCTGAGGCCGATCCCCGGCATGCTCTCTTCGCTGGCGTTGGCCCGGACGAACTCGGCGCCCTGCTTCGACAGGGTCCACAATTCGCGGGCGTCCTCCAAGCCGATGCGCTCGATCAGGTCCGTGAGCGGCAGCGCAAAGCCCGGCATCACGGTGCCGAGCTGGTTTCCGGAGGCGTTCCAGCCAATATGCCGGCCCTCGAGCACCGCGACACTGGCCCCGAGCCGGGCCGCCTCCAGCGCCACGGTAAGCCCGGCCAAGCCCGCCCCGATCACACAAATGTCGGCATCGAGATCGAACGACAGCCGCACGCGGTCGCGAAAGCCGGCTTCTTCCTGGGACACGCTTGTGAAAGTCTCGCTCATGCAGTTTTCTTAGAGGACTGTGCGGGCCCTTGTCACCTTGTCCTCAACCGGCGCCTGTAGATTATCCTGGACGTGGAACGATTCGAGAATGCCATGCGCCGTTTGATGCTGCTGCGTCACGCCAAGACCGAGACCGACGCACCGAGCGGCCGTGACCAGGACCGCCGGCTCGACGACCGCGGCCACAAGGATGCCGCGCGGATGGGAGACTGGATCGCGGCCCATCCGCCCTTCCCCGATACCGTATTGGTCTCCCACGCCGTGCGGGCCCGTCAGACCTGGGACATCGCCTGGGAGGCGATGAAGGACCGCGTCCCGGCGCCGCAGGTCGAGGTCCTGCCGGAACTCTATGGCGCCGATCCCGCGCAGATCCTGGACACCATTCGCACCGCAACCGCCCCGGCCGATCCGAAGCGGCTGCTGCTGATCGGCCACAATCCCGGCATGCACGAGGTCGCGCTCATGCTGATCGGCGGCGGCGATCCCGATGGCGCCAAGACCCTCGGCGACAACCTGCCCACAGCGGGGCTTGCGATCTTCGACTTTGACGTCAAGGATTGGGATGACGTGGCCTACCGCCGCGGCAAGCTGGTGCTGTTCGTCAGCCCCAAGCTGCTTCGATCGGGCTAGACGCGCGGGCGCCGTCTCGACCGGTTGGTTCAGCCTGGTTCACAGGGAGGCGCAGATGTTCAAGTCCATCCTCGTGCCCATCGACCTCGCCGACACCGATCTCGCCAAGCCGGCGATCGCGACCGCGGCGACTTTGTCGCAGACCTGGAGCGGCACCGTGCGCCTGCTCAACGTGCTGCCGATGACGCCGGTGATGCTGGCCGAGTACGTCCCGGCCGATTTCGACGAGCAGCAGCGCCAGACCTCGGAAGAGGCCCTCGCCATCGTCGCCCGCGAATCCGGCATCGAGCCGTCCCGCATCTCCAGCGTGGTGCGCCAGGGCGGCATCTATCACGAGATTCTAGAGGAGGCCGTGCACATCAAGGCCGATCTGATCGTGATGACCTCGCACCGCCCGGCGATGCGCACCTACTTCCTCGGCTCCAACGCCGGCCACGTCGTGCGCTACGCCAAGTGCTCGGTGCTGGTGGTGAGGCATTGAAGGGCAGCAGACTCCGTCATTGCGAGCGAAGCGAAGCAATCCAGAGTCTTTCCGCGGCAACAGCCTGGATTGCTTCGCTGCGCTCGCAATGACGTAGAGGCAGCTGCGTGCCACACTCGCGCTTCCGTGCCCCGGACGCTGCGCAGCACGAAGTGATGCGCTGCAGAGCCGAGGCCCATGCGTCAGCGAGTGCGATCCGCTGGATCCCGGCTCTGCGCAGCAGTGTTTCACGCTGCAGCGCGTCCGGGACACGCGAGTATCACAGATACCGCGACAGCTCGGTCTTGAACTGTCCGTACACGGCATCCTCGATCTGGCTGCGCGTGATGCCGATGTCGCGCAGGGCGCGGTCGTCGAGCTCGTTCAGGGTCTTGACGGCGGAGCGGCGCTCCAGGCGGTCGAACAGCGCGGTGAGGCGCAGGGCTAGGGCACTGAAAAATCCGCCCGATGAGGATGGGCGTAAGGTCCGCCCGGCAGTTTGCGAGATCGTGGTCATTCTTCTTCTCCGGCCTATCGTCCCGCGCGGCGAAGCAGGTGCCGTTGGCGCGGACGCTTGCGGGCGCCTGCACCTCATTTGCCGTCGGATTGCTCTCGCTCTCCTCGGCGCAATCGCGGAACTTGATGGAACTTAAATGCTCCAGTACACTCCTCGGAGCAAGCAAAACATTGCTCTCGGTGCAATATGTCCAAGTTCGAGTACGTGAAGCTCGCCGATGCCATTGCGGCCGATATCACTAACGGCACGTTAAGGCCCGGCGACCGGCTGCCGCCGCAGCGCAATTTTGCCTATGACCGCGGCATCGCGGTCTCGACCGCGAGCCGGGTTTATACGGAATTGCTCCGCCGCGGCCTCGTGGTCGGCGAGGTCGGGCGCGGCACGTTCATCTCCGGCGACGTCAGGCGTGAAGTCGAGACCATGCGCGAGCCGGCCGACGCGCGCATCAATCTCGAGGTCAATTACCCGCTATTGCCGCAGCAATGGGCGATGATCGCCAAGAGCCTCGCGGGGCTCGAGCGCATCGACGCGCTGGAATCCGCGCTGCGCGTTTCGACCAGCACCGGCACCAAGAGCGCCCGCGTTGCCGCCGCTGCCTATCTCGCACGCAAGGATTTTTCGCCGCAGCCCGAGCAGATCTTCTTCACCGCCAACGGCAAGCAATCGCTCGCGGCCGCGCTTGCCGCGCTGGTGCCCACCGGCGGCCGCTGCGGCGTCGAGGCGCTGACCTATCCCTACGTCAAGAGCATCGCCGCGCGGCTCGGTGTGACGCTGGTCCCGATCCCCATGGACGAGTTCGGCGCGCGGCCCGACGCCATCCAGAAGGCCCATCGCGAGGCGCATCTGTCGGCGCTGTATCTGCAGCCCATCATCCAGAACCCGCTCGGCGTCACCATGAACGCGACGCGGCGCGCCGACATCATGCGCGTCGCCGAGAAGCTCGATCTCACCATCATCGAGGACGCCGTCTACGGCTTCCTCGCCGACGACACGCCACTGGCGGCGCTCGGGCCCCACCGCTGCATCGTGCTCGACAGCCTGTCCAAGAAGGTCGCACCGGGGCTCGCGCTCGGCATCCTCGTCGCGCCGCCGCATCTGCGCGAGAATGTAATGAGCGCGGTGCGGACCGGCGGCTGGATCGCCTCCGGCCATGCGCTCGCGGCCGGGCAGCGGCTGATGGCCGACGGCACCGTCGCCGAGCTGACCCGGCTGAAACGCATCGATGCCGCGCGCCGACAGCAGACCGCCGCACGGCTGCTTTCCGGCTACCAGCTCGCCGCCGATCCGCGCTCGTATCATCTCTGGCTGACGCTGCCACCGCACTGGCGCTCGCAGACCTTCGTCGCCGCAGCAGCAAGGCGCGGCATCGCGCTGACGCCGTCCTCGACCTTCGCGATCGCGCACGGTCATGCGCCGAACGCGGTGCGGCTCGCGCTCGCCCCGCCCTCGCCCGAGCAGCTCGATTCCGGCCTGCGCACCATCGTCTCGCTGCTCGGCACCAAGGAGGACGATTTCGACTCGACCGAGTAGAGCTCTCATCTGACGCGTTTTCTTCACGCGAACCGGACCCCACTTCGCTCGCAAACGCTTTAGGGCAGCAGGGCCTTCGGCACGCGATCGAAACTGTAGCTCTGCGGCCGGTTGCGCCGCACGAAGCCGCCGACCTGCCAGGCGAACAGCGCGGCGAAGCCGAGGATGAACAGCACGCCCGCGAGCTCGCCGGTCAGAAGCGCGCGGATCAACAGCCCCGCCATTGCCACAGCGAGCACGGCCAGGAACGCCAGCACCGCCGCATAGGTTTTGCGGCCGAGGCCCGCGGTCAATTCGGCGCGGCTGCCGGCTTTGGCCATCCGCGCATGCAGCTCGATCAGGAAATCGCGAAAACCGTTGTCCTGCGGCGCCATCAGCGCCGCGGTCTGCCAGCTCGTCGACAGGATCGCGATGCGGCCGCCGCCGGTGCGGCTGATATCGGCGCGGAAGCGGTGCTGCTGCATCGACACCGGGCGGAACGACAGCCGGATCGCCGAAATCTCGTCATAGCGCCACAGGCCGGAGCGGCCGGCGATGTGCCAGGACAGCCCCTGCTCCGTCAGCTCGAAGCGATGCGCCGAGCCGATCAACGAGGCCTTGTAGGCATAGCTCGTGGTCGAACCCGCTTCCGCTCCCGGCATGTCGTCAACGAACCCATGGGCGATCGCTTGGGCGATCGGCTTGCGCGATCGCCCCCGGCCATCCTACAAGCGAGACATGGCTGAGACGACCTTTTTTCCGCGCCGCCTGATTCTCGGCGCCGCGATGATCTCCGGTGTGTTGCTGGCGCTCGCGGTGCACATGCTGGGCGCGCGCTACGGTCTCGATCTCGGCCGCCTCTGGCGCTCCGACACGCATGAGTTCATTCCGGCGGGCGCCGCCATCGCCTGGTGGCTGATCGCCACCGTCGGCTTCTCCGGCGGCTATTTCACGGCGAGCCTGATGCAGAGCGCCGTCTCCGGACAGATCCCGCAGCGGATGCGGCAATTCCTGATCGCGGTCGGCGTGCTGCTGCTTGCGGGAGCGGGTCAGGCGGCGTCGGCGCCGAGCCCGATCCCGACCGTCTCGGGCGTGCTCGCCGGGCTTGCCGCCCTGTGTCTCGGCGCCGTGATGGCGTTCTGCGGCGCGCATTTCGCGCTGCGCCGAAGCTGACCTCTCAAGCCGACGCGCGCAGCCGCGGCCGTTCCAACATGATCGCGACATCCGAGGCGGGCCGCGGCTTGCTGAACAGATAGCCTTGCGCCTGGGTGCAGCCCTCGCGCCGGAGCAGCTCGAGCTGCGCGTCGTTCTCGACGCCCTCTGCCGTGGTGACGATGCCGAGGCTGCGGCCGAGGCCGGTCACGGCGCGAATGATCGCCATGGAATCCTCGCGCGTCGCCAGCTCCGACACGAAGGAGCGGTCGATCTTGATCTTGTCGAACGGGAAGCTGCGCAGATAACTCAGCGACGAATAGCCGGTGCCGAAATCGTCGAGCGAGATCCGCACGCCCATGGCACGCAGCTCGTGCAAGGTCGTCAGCGTCGCCTCGCTGTTCTGGAGCAGGACGGATTCGGTGATCTCGAGCTCGAGACGGCGCGCACCGAGTCCCGATATGGCCAACGCCTCTGTCACCGCCGCGATCAGGTTCGGGCTCTTGAACTGCACCGGCGACAAATTGACGGCGACGTCGACATCGTCGGGCCAGGTGGACGCGTCGGCACAGGCGGAGCGCAGCACGAACTCACCAAGCTGAACGATGAGCCCGGTCTCCTCGGCCAGCGGGATGAAGCTGATCGGCGCGATCAGCCCGCGTTGCGGATGGTTCCAGCGCAGCAGCGCCTCGAAGGCGACGACGCGACCGCTGGCGACCTCGCGGATCGGCTGGTAATAGACCTCAAACTCGTCGCGTTGCAGCGCCGCGCGCAGATCCATTTCCAGAAGGCGCCGCGCCTGCGCACGCGCATCCATGCCGGTCTCGAAGAAGCGGTAGGTGCCGCGGCCATCCGCCTTGGCGCGATAGAGCGCAAGATCCGCGTTCTTGAGCAGCTCGTCCGGATTGCTGCCGTCCTGCGGCGACAGCGAGATGCCGATCGAGACGCCGATCACGATCTGATGGTCGTCGATCTGGTAAGGCGCCGAGATCACCTCGACGAGGCGTCCGGCAAGCGATCGCGCGGCGATCTCCTCGGAGCGTCCGATCTGGACCACCGCGAACTCGTCGCCGCCGAGCCGCGCCACGGTGTCCTGTTCGCCGACGGTGGCCTCGAGCCTGCGGCCGACCTCCTTGAGCAGCGCATCGCCAATGGGATGGCCGAGGGAGTCGTTGATGTCCTTGAAGTGATCGAGATCGAGGCAAAGCACCGCGAGCTGGTCGCCCGACTTGGTCTGGCGCAGTCCCTGCTCGAGCTGTTCGTGGAACAGCACGCGGTTCGGCAGGCTGGTCAGCGCGTCATGTCGCGCCATGTGCGAGATCTTGGCCTGCGCCTCCAGCCATTCGGTGATGTCCTCGAAGGTCGCGACCCAGCCGCCGCCCTGCATCGGCTGGTTGACGACCCGGATGGAGCGGCCGAACCGGTTGACGACGTCGGTCGTGGTGCGGCCCTCGCGCGCGTCGGCGACGAGGCGGGCGAAGAATTCATCGGCGTCGCCCTGCCATTGGCCCTTCGCCTGCTCTTCCCTGAGCACGTCGACCAGCAAGCGGCCGGCGAGCGGCACGTCGGTTCGACGGAGCATCGCGGCATAGCGCTCGTTGAACAGGATGATCTTGCCTTCCGCGTCGAACATGCACAGCCCCTGCGACATGTTCTCCAGCGCGCTGTCGAGCACGATCTGCTGGCGGCCCAGTTCGCCCTTGGCGCGGCGGTCGAGCAGCGCGGCCACGAGCGCAATCGCGATGATCGCGACGGCGGCGCCGGCAGTCAGGAACGACAGCGAGGCCGGCGGGACCGAGAGCCCGCTGATCGCGATCGTCGGGTCCGGCGTCAGCAGCACCGCGCCCATCGCGGTGAAATGATGGGCAACGATCGCGAGCGTCAACAGAGCAGTCGCGCTCAGCGCATGCCGAATGCCGTCACCTCGCGCGGCGACGAACAGCGCGAGCGCTGCGAAGACGATTCCGAACAGCACCGAGGCGGCAACCGTGCTCCCGATCCAATCCAGCCGTGCCGGCATCTCCAGCGCCGCCATGCCGGTGTAATGCATCGCCGCGACACCAAGGCCGACGATGGCGCCGCCGACGACGATCCACACCGGGCGCGAGGACGCCACGGCGATGCTCAGGCCCACGAAGGTCAAGGAGATCGCAAGCATCAGC
This sequence comes from Bradyrhizobium sp. BRP23, assembly GCF_020194135.1. Lineage (NCBI taxonomy): Bacteria > Pseudomonadati > Pseudomonadota > Alphaproteobacteria > Hyphomicrobiales > Nitrobacteraceae > Bradyrhizobium > Bradyrhizobium sp. BRP23. The sequence continues at coordinate 21,145 of NZ_JADYVW010000014.1, forward strand.
GACAGAATTGTCACCGGGATGTTGTAGGCGCCGGCGCTCCCGGGGCCATAGGCCAGCATCGCGATGAAATGCGTCGCCCAGATGCCGCATCCGCTCACGGCCGCATCCAGGGCGATCCAGGCCAGGCGCCCGGCTCCGTGCGTCGCGCGTGCGCGCTGAAACAGGCTGATCGCCGCGGCGCTGGCGAGCAGGCACACCGCGCCCCCAAGGGCCACCAGTCGCCAGTCATGCTCGTCGGTGAGACAGTAGAGAACTTGATACATTGCCGGCCCCTATCGACCCGCACTTGAGCCGACAGTGGTGGACGATCGGTAACCGGCTACAAACCTGCTCCGGACGTGGTGAATGGAAGATGAGCGAGTTCGCTCACATTGCTGATCCTGGCGACGGCGCACCGAAGCAGCACCACGGCAGCGGGAAGCGAACAAGCACAAGCGCCGCGCGGACCGTCGCGCGGCGCTCGTAGTTTCCTCTACTCAGCTCGCCGCGCGCAGATTCACCTTGCTCTCGGCGAGTGTCGTCAGCTTCTGGTCGGTCGCCTTCTCCTCCTCGAGCGTCTTGGCGAGCACCGCCGCACAATCGTTGCGGCCGAGCTGCTTGGCCCAGGCGATCAGGCTGCCGTAGCGGACGATCTCGTAATGCTCCGCGGCCTGCGCCGCATTGATCAGGGCCGCGTCGAGCACCGCCTTGTCGGCGACTTCGCCGGCGGTCTCGTCGGCTTCCTCGATGATGCCATCGATCGCCGGGCAGTCGACCGCCTTCACGGGGACGCCGTGCATCTTGAAGACCTCCTCGAGCCGCGCAACGTGCTGCTTGGTTTCCTCGAGGTGCGTCAAAAAGCCCTGTTTCAGCTGCGGATCAGTGGCCTTGGTCGCCATCTTCGGCAGCGCCTTGGTGAGCTGCTGCTCGGCGTAATAGATGTCCTGGAGCTGATGTACGAACAGGTCGTTCATGGTCTTGATGTCTTTTGTGAACAGTCCCATCGTTCCGATCCTCTCGGGTCTTGGGAACACGGAGGCGCCGGCTTGCACGAAAAAGCCGCGTATTCCGCCATGTTCGATTGCTGATGGAGGCTAACGACCACGCGGCATCGACGTTCCAAAAACGCCGATACGGCTCTGCGTTGGAACAATGCGGACGGCGCCGGGATCTGAGATCGTATCGGCACGGTGAGCGCGCGGATGGAGCCTGGTTTCGCGACTCATATGCTTAACGCGCCGCCGATATGAACCGCGTATGACAAAGTTGCCCGCCGAACGCAGAACCTATTGTTGTCAAGGGCTGCACAAGCCGCTGATTTTGCCTTAAATGAGCTGGATCATGCCTAGCGATCGATGCCTGCCTTTGGCCGTGATCGCACCCGACCGGCCAATGTCTGGCCCGGTCGGTCTTGCCCCCCGCCGGGAGGATGAATGCACGGACTGCTGCCCGCGTTGAAACGCGGCTTCAATAGATGGATCGGCTGGCGACGGCTCGGCGTCGCCGCGAGCATCTTCATCATCGCGTTTGCGATCACGACGCTGGTGCGGACGCTCAAGGGCATCGATACCGGGGTCATCCTGACCGCGTTGACGGAGATTCCCCGCGGCAACATCGGGCTGGCGGCGATCTGCGTCTTCTTCGCGTTCTGTACGCTGACCTTCTACGACTATTTTGCGCTGCGAACGATCGGCAAGAAGCACGTGCCCTATCGCATCGCGGCGCTGTCCAGCTTCACGTCCTATTCGATCGGGCACAACATCGGCGCCACGGTCTTCACCGGCGGCGCGATCCGTTTCCGGATCTATTCGGACTACGGCCTGAACGCGATCGACGTCGCGAAGATCTGCTTCCTGTCCGGCCTGACCTTCTGGCTCGGTAACATCTTCGTGCTCTCGATCGGCATGGCCATCCATCCGGACGCGGCCTCCTCGATGGATCAGCTGCCCTCCTCGCTCAACCGGTTGATCGCCCTAGGCGGTCTCGCATCGATCGGCGCGTATCTGGTCTGGCTCTGCATGGGCGAGAAGCGCCGTGAGCTCGGCCAGAAGGGCTGGAAGGTGGTGCTGCCATCGGCGCCGCTGACCTTGGTGCAGATCCTGATCGGCGTCGTCGATCTCGGCTTCTGCGCCACGGCAATGTACCTCTTGATGCCGGCCAACCCGCCGATCGACTTCATGTCGCTCGCGGTCGTGTTCATCCTGGCGACCCTGATCGGCTTTGCCAGCCACGCGCCGGGCTCGATCGGCGTGTTCGATGCCGCCATGCTCGTGGCGCTGCCCCAGTTCGGCCGCGAGGAGCTTCTGGCCACGCTGCTGGTGTTCCGTATTCTCTATTTCGTGATCCCGTTCGGCCTTGCCATCTCCATCATGGGCACGCGCGAGCTTTGGACGAATGTGGTCGCGCCGTGGCAGGAGCGGCGGCGGCTGGCGGAAGCCTGCGCGCAGGCCAACCTGCCCAAGGAGGTGACGCCGATGGAGCGCGAACGGCTGCTGCGGCAGGCCGGCAAGCGCTGAGCCGCCCAAGGCGCCGCCGGCAATCAAGCCGCCGCCGGCAATCAAGGCCCCTCGGAATCATCAGGCAAAGGTTGCGGGCAGGCGCACAATCCTCTCTTATTTCCGCCTCAACTTTGCCGTTGAAGACGCGGGCCATGATTTCCGTATTCCTTCGCACCCTCTCGGCCGGCGCCGTGCTGCTTGCCGGCATCCTTGCTTTGCCCGAGCGCGCCGCCGCGCAGGACGCCGGCACCATGCAGATCAGCTGGGAGGTGCGTAACCGCTTCCGGCTCTTCCGCGAGGAGCGCGACTTCCTGCTCCATGTCGAGAACGCGCGTAACCGCAGCATTCTAGCCGCCGAACAGTCCCTCGAGCTCCAGAGCGAGGGCCGCGGCTGGGCCCGCAACATGGTCAACCGGCTCTGCATCGACCTGCAGGGCCGGGTCAACCAGCCCTGCACCCGCGACAACGTCAAAGAGAACTACATCACGCCGATCGACCATCCCGTGACGGTGCGCCTGACCGGCGCGGTGCCGGTCGGCGCCACCTGCGCCTGGTCGTTCGATGACGGCGATGGCCCGCAGAGCTCGACCTTCGACTGCGCCGAGCCGATCAATTTGCGTGTCCGCTACGGCAAGCCGACGGTTACGACCGTCGATGTCTCGGCCGGCTCCGATCCGACCCAGCGGATCCAGACCGAGATCCAGGTCCGCGACATCTTCATCGCAGGTCTCGGTGACAGCATCGCCTCCGGCGAAGGCAATCCGGACCGGCCGCTGGCGCTGTCGGACGAAGGCTTCTGCTTCCGCTCCTATCTCGGCACCGCCGGCGCGCAGTACTACCGGCCGAGCCGCCACGGCTTCAAGGGCGGCCGCGCCTGCGAGGCGCCGGATACGCTCGCCAACTGGCAGCGCTACAGCGCGCTCTGGTTCAATGCGCCGTGCCATCGATCGCTCTACAGCTATCAGGCGCGCACCGCGCTGGCGCTCGCGGTGCGCTACACCCACATCGCCGTGACCTTCCTGCCGCTCGCCTGCACCGGCGCGAGCATCGGCGACGGGCTGCTCGGCTCGCAGCGCGCCCGCGAATGCCCGCCCGGCAAGACCGGCGTCTGCAACACCAGCGTGAATGCGCAGGTCGCCGAGCTGCGGGAAGCCGTCACCGCGGCGAAGAAGCGCCAGCCCGATCGCACGCTCGATCTCGTGCTGCTCTCGGTCGGTGCCAACGACGTCTATTTCTCCGGCCTCGTCGCCGACGTCATCGTCGAAACCGCGACCGAGCGCGCGCTGTTCCGCCGCTCCGGCGTGTTGGCGAGCGTCGACGATTCCCGCGATGCGCTCCAGCGCGAGCTGCCGCAGAATTTCGTCAAGCTGCGCGAGGCGCTGAAGCCGCTGGTCGGCGGCGACCTCTCGCACGTGGTCTATGTCTCCTATGCCAACCCTGCGCTCGCCGACGGCGGCGCGCCCTGCCGCGGCGGCCGGGCCGGCTTCGACATCCACCCGTCCTTCAATGCCGATCCGCAGCGCCTTTCCCGCGTCTCCGCCTTCGTCGACAGCGAATTCCTGCCGCAGCTGAAGGGGCTCGCCACCTGCACCCGCGGTGCGCTGTGCCGCGATCCCGAAGCCGACCGCATGACCTTCGTCGATGCGCACCAGGCCGCGTTCGCCGAGCACGGCTTCTGCGCCCGTTCCGGCAACGATCCCGAATTCGACCGCAGCTGCTTTGCCGCGAACGGCCAGAGCTTCGATCCCGACATCGTCAGCGCGGCGAGCCAGCCGATGCTGTGCGGCCGCGGCGCCTCGGAGTACCGCGCCTACCTGCCCCGCGCGCGCTGGGTCCGCGACGCCAATGACAGCTATTTCGCCGCGATGACCTATCCGCAGGGCCTGCCGGCGGCGAGCCAGCCGACCGACATCCACGATGCGACCTGGGGCGTGCTCTCCGCCGTCTATGGCGGCGCGGTGCATCCGAGCGCCGAGGGCCATGCCGCGATGGCCGATGCGGCGCTGCCGGCGGCGAGCGCCGTGCTCGGCCTCGACGCCGTGCCGCCGAACGTGACGCGCGGACTGCTGCCGCAGTTGCTGCCCAGCGCGCAGCAATAGCGCGCGCTGTCTCCACACACTCACCGTCATCGCCAGGCTTGACCGGGCGATCCAGTACTCCGTGACAGCAGTGATTGAATCGAGACGCCGCTGCGTACTGGATTCCCCGCCTTCGCGGGGAATGACAGCGGTGGTTTGATAGGGTTTCCCAACACCGATCATCCCCCACTTCGCCGTTCCATCGATCCAAAAACAGCATCGATCGATACTGCCTTGAACTTGGACACTTCGCCGCGCGCACCTCTAGGACTCGTGTCGGGCAAACGGCCGAGGCCTAAGAGTGGCGCGTGATGAGCGCAGTGGCGTCCGCAGCGGACGTGAGGCTGTCTCGCGTCAGCCTGTTCCTCCTGAGGGCTCCCATGGGAGCTTGACCAGGCAACTCAACGGCGGCCCACAAGGCCGCCGTCTTTGTTTTGGGGGTGATCGATGCTAGAAGTGCCGGGGAAACGCCTTATTCATCTAAGGCATGTATCGATGTTCGACCTCAACCAGCTCCGCTGTTTCGTCACGGTGGCGGAGGAATTGCACTTCGGCCGCGCCGCCGTGCGGCTCAACATGACGCAGCCGCCGCTGTCCCGGCAGATCCAGGTGCTCGAGCACATCATCGACGCGCCGCTCTTGGAGCGCACCAGCCGCTCGGTGCGCCTCACCCCGGCCGGGCGCAGCTTCCTGCCGGAGGCGCGACGCATCCTCAAGCTTGCCGAAAGCGCTTCGCAGGTGGCCCGCCGCATCGCGCTCGGCAAGACCGGCTCGCTGAAGGTCGGCTTCACCGCGGCCGCGGCCTATGGCTTCCTGCCCGAACTCATCGCCGCCTGCCGCGCCAAGCTGCCGGAGGTCGATTTCTCTCTGAAGGAGATGGTATCGGGCGATCAGTTCGAGGCTCTGACTTCTGGCCAGATCGATGCCGGCCTGCTGCGGCCGCCGATCGCGCGGCCCGAGCTTGCCAGCCGCCGCGTCGTCGCCGAGCCGCTGCTCGCGGCGATCCCGAAGAAGCATCCGCTGGCGAATGCCGACGGCATCACCATCAAGGATTTCGACGACCAGCCCTTCGTGATGTACTCGCCCTATGAGAGCCGCTACTTCCACGATCTCCTGGTGGCGCTGTTCACCCGCGCCGACGTGCTGCCGCGCTACGTCCAGCATCTCAGCCAGATCCACTCGATCCTCGCGATGGTGCGCGCCGGCCTCGGCCTCGCCATCGTACCGGCGGCAGCGGCGAGCCTGAAGATCTCCGACGTCCGCCTGCGTCCGCTGAAGCTGCGCACGCGCGTTCCGGTCGAGCTGTTCATGGTGTGGCGGCGCGAGGACGAGAACCCGCTGCTGTCGGCGCTCGTCAAGATCGCCGGCGAATTGTCCTCCGCGGAGGTGGCGGAGGATTGATGCTCAATCCGCATCGGTCGATATAGGCTTTGGCTTGGACGCGCATCGAACGGTCTCCTAAACCACGGCGCATGGACGTGCGGCCTCTGCTTGCGTCCTCCGCAACACGAGAAGGGAGCGCCCATGAGCAAGATGACCCCGCAGGAAATGGCCCAGAAGATCGGATCGGGCCTCCTGTCCTTCCCCGTCACGCCGTTCAGGGCGGACTACTCCTTCGACGAGGCGACCTATCGCGCCAACATGGACTGGCTGTGCGGTTATGACGTCGCAGGCCTGTTCGCCGCGGGCGGCACCGGCGAGTTCTTCTCGCTGACGCCATCAGAAGTTCCGCAGGTCGTGAAGGTCGCCGTCGACGAGACCAAGGGCCGCGTGCCCGTGCTCGCCGGCACCGGCTACGGCACCGCGATCGCCCGCGAGATCGCGATCGGTGCGGAAAAGGCCGGCGCCGACGGCCTCCTGCTGCTGCCGCCCTATCTCACCCATTCCGAGCAGGAAGGCCTTGCCGCCCACGTCGAGGCGGTCTGCGCCGCCGTGAAGATCGGCGTCATCGTCTATAACCGTGACAACGCGATCCTGCAGCCCGACACGCTCGCGCGCCTTGCCGAGCGCTGCCCCAACCTCGTCGGCTACAAGGACGGCATCGGCGACATCGAGCTGATGACCCGCGTCTACACCAAGCTCGGCGATCGTCTCACCTATGTCGGCGGCCTGCCGACCGCCGAGACCTTCGCGCTGCCCTATCTCGACATGGGCGTGACGACCTATTCCTCGGCCGTGTTCAACTTCGTGCCGGAATTCGCCACCAACTTCTACGCCGCGGTGCGCAAGCGCGACCACGCCACGATCCAGGCCGGCCTGAAGGATTTCATCCTGCCGCTGATCGCGATCCGCAATCGCAAGAAGGGTTACGCGGTCTCGATCATCAAGGCCGGCATGAAGGTGATCGGCCGGGATTCCGGCCCGGTCCGTCCGCCGCTGACTGATCTCACCGAGCAGGAGATGGCGGAGCTGACCGCACTGGTGCAGAAGCTGCCCGCCGCACGATCGTCACAACAGGCTGCAGAATAGTAAGACGACAGGGAGGAGCCTGCGATGGCCCAGACTGAGATTTCCGGCGCACCTGTTATCACGGCGATGCAGGTGATCCCGGTCGCTGGCCGCGACAGCATGCTCCTCAACCTGAGCGGCGCGCATGCGCCGTTCTTCACCCGCAACATCGTCATTCTCACCGACAATGCCGGCCACACCGGCGTCGGCGAGGTGCCGGGCGGGCAGAAGATCTGGCAGACGCTCCAGGACGCGCGCGACCTCGTGATCGGAAAGACGGTCGGCGCGATGAACAACATCCTCGCCGATATCCGTACCGCCTTCGCCGACCGCGACGTCGGCGGACGCGGCAAGCAGACCTTTGATCTTCGCGTGATGATCCATGCGGTCACCGCGATCGAATCCGCGCTGCTCGACCTGCTCGGCCAGCATCTCGGACTGCCCGTCGCAGCACTGCTTGGCGAAGGCCAGCAGCGCACCAGCGTCGAGACGCTCGGCTATCTCTTCTTCGTTGGCGACCGCCGTAAGTCGAAGCTCGACTACGTGACTGGCGAGACCGGCAAGCCCGACTGGTTCAACCTCCGCCACCAGGAGGCGATGACGCCAGAGGCCGTGGTGCGGCTTGCGGAGGCGACCCACGACCATTACGGCTTCGCCGACTTCAAGCTCAAGGGCGGCGTGCTCCGCGGCGAGCAGGAGATGGAGGCGGTTACCGCAATCGCAAAACGCTTCCCCAGCGCGCGCGTCACGCTGGACCCCAACGGCGCCTGGTCGCTCGATGAGGCGATCAGCCTCTGCAAGGGCATGCATGGCATCCTCGCTTATGCCGAGGACCCCTGCGGCGCCGAAGCCGGCTTCTCCGGCCGCGAGATCATGGCCGAGTTCCGCCGCGCCACCGGCCTGCCGACCGCCACCAACATGATCGCCACGGACTGGCGGCAGCTCTCCCATGCGCTGCGGCTCGGGGCCGTGGACATCCCGCTGGCCGATCCCCATTTCTGGACCATGCAAGGCTCGGTGCGCGTGGCCCAGACCTGCCGTGACAACGGCCTGACCTGGGGCTCGCACTCCAACAACCATTTCGACATTTCGCTCGCCATGTTCACCCATGTCGGCGCCGCCGCCCCGGGCAAGGTCACCGCGATCGACACCCACTGGATCTGGCAGGACGGTCAGGCGCTGACGAAGGAGCCGCTCCAGATCAAGGGTGGCAAGATCGCCGTCCCGGACCGCCCGGGCCTCGGCATCGAGATCGACCGCCCCGCCATCGAGGCCGCGCACGAGCTCTACAAGAAGCATGGACTCGGCGGGCGGGATGACGCTATGGCCATGCAGGACTTGATCCCCGGCTGGACGTTTGACGACAAGCGTCCCTGCCTCGTGCGTTAGAAACGTTCCCCTGGAGGAAAAAGATGACAGCGATCCTGAAGAACTTCATCGGCGGCGAATGGGTCGACGGCTCCGGCGTCACCAGGAACATCAACCCCTCCAACACCAATGATCTCGTCGGCGAATACGCCAAGGCCGACAAGGCGCAGACCGAGAAGGCGATCGCCGCCGCGAAGGCCGCCTTCCCCGCCTGGGCGCAGTCGACCCCGCAGGCGCGCTACGACGCGCTCAACAAGATCTCGACTGAAATCCTCGCCCGTAAGGAAGAGCTCGGCCGCCTACTCGCGCGCGAGGAAGGCAAGACCCTCCCCGAAGGCATCGGCGAGGTCGCCCGCGCCGGCCAGATCTTCGCGTTCTTCGCCGGCGAAGCGCTGCGCCTGATCGGCGAGAAGGGCGCCTCGGTGCGTCCCGGCCTCGACGTCGAGCTCACCCGTGAGCCGGTCGGCGTCGTCGGCATGATCACGCCCTGGAATTTCCCGATCGCGATCCCCGCCTGGAAGATCGCGCCGGCGCTCTGCTACGGCAACACCGTGGTGTTCAAGCCGGCCGAGCTGGTGCCCGGCTCGGCGCATGCGCTGTCTGAGATCATCACCCGCTCCGGCATTCCCGCTGGCGTGTTCAACCTCGTCGTCGGCTCCGGCTCGGTGGTCGGCCAGACCCTGCTCGAGCATCCGGACGTCGCCGCGATCTCCTTCACCGGCTCGGTGCAGACGGGACGCAAGATCGCGCAGGCCTGCGTGCTCTCAAACCCCATGAAGAAGTTCCAGCTCGAGATGGGCGGCAAGAACCCGCTGGTCGTGCTCGACGACGCCGACCTCAAGACCGCCGTCGAGGTCGCCGTCAACGGCGCTTATTTCTCGACCGGCCAGCGCTGCACCGCCTCGTCCCGCCTGATCGTCACCGAGGGTATCCACGACCGCTTCGTCGCCGCCATGGCCGAGCGCCTGAACAGCCTGTCCGTGGACGATGCGCTCAAGGCCGGCGTGCATATCGGCCCGGTGGTCGATCAGAACCAGCTCGATCAGGACCTCCGCTACATCAAGATCGGCCAGGACGAGGGTGCCAAGCTCGCCTTCGGCGGCGAGCTGCTGAAGCGCGAGAATCCCGGCCACTATCTCCAGCCGGCGCTGTTCACCGAAGCCAACAACAACATGCGCATCGCGCGTGAGGAGATTTTTGGCCCCGTCGCTGCCGTCATTCGTGCGAAAAATTACGAAGAGGCGCTCGCCATCTCCAACGATACCGAGTTCGGCCTCGCCTCCGGCATCTGCACCACCAGCCTGAAATACGCCTCGCACTATAAGCGCAACAGCGAGTCCGGCATGGTGATGGTCAATCTGCCGACCGCGGGCGTCGACTATCACGTGCCGTTCGGCGGCCGCAAGGGCTCGAGCTACGGCGCCCGTGAGCAGGGCTCCTACGCGCGCGAGTTCTACACCACGGTGAAGACGGCTTACACCAATCCGGGCTGAGATATCGTAGGGTGGGCAAAGCGAAGCGTGCCCACCGCTTACGCTCGGTGTGAGGACGGTGGGCACGGCGCGTTGCGCCTTTGCCCACCCTACGACTTCTGAGGCAAGCGCAGATGGACCAGGACGTCGCAGCGAAAGAGCAGCCCCGCTACATCAAGCTCAACGAGCGCGACAATGTCGCGATCGTGGTCAATGATTTCGGGCTCCCCGCCGGCGCGCGCTTTGCCAGCGGCCTGACGTTGCGCGCCTTCGTACCGCAGGGACACAAGACCGCGCTGGTCGACATTGCGGAAGGCGAACCGATCGTCCGCTATGGCGAGATCATCGGCTACGCGCTGTCGCCAATCCTGGCCGGCGAATGGGTGGACGAGGCGCGCATCCGCATGCCGGAGGCCCCTGCCCTCGACAAGCTCGAAATCTCGACCGCCGTCCCCGCACCGCTGCCGCCGCTCGAAGGCTTCACCTTCGAGGGCTACCGCAATCCGGACGGTTCGGTCGGCACCAAGAACATCCTCGGCATCTCCTCCTCCGTGCAATGCGTCAAGGGCACGATGGAATATGCGGTGAAGCGCATCCGCGCCGAGCTGCTGCCGAAATATCCGAACGTGGATGATGTCGTGCCGCTGACGCACGCCTATGGCTGCGGCGTCGCCATCACCGCGCCCGACGCGGTGGTGCCGATCCGCACCCTGCAGAACCTCGCGCTCAACCCGAATTTCGGCGGCGAGATCCTCGTTGTCGGCCTCGGCTGCGAGAAGCTCGCACCCGAACGCCTGGTGCCGGAAGGCGTGGGTGACGCGATCATCCGCATGCAGGACGAGGCTTTCGACGGCTTTGGCGCCATCGTCGAGGCGATCATGACCCAGGCCGAAGCGCGGCTCAAGGTGCTCAACACCCGCAAGCGCGAGACCTGTCCGGCGTCCGACCTTGTGATCGGCCTGCAATGCGGCGGCAGCGATGCCTTCTCCGGCGTCACTGCCAATCCCGCCGTCGGCTTCGCCGCGGACCTCCTGGTGCGCGCCGGCGCCACCGTGATGTTCTCGGAAGTGACTGAAGTGCGCGACGCGATCCAGCTGCTCACCCGCCGCGCCATCAACGAGGACGTCGGCCGCGCGCTGGTGCGCGAGATGGCTTGGTACGATTCCTATCTCGCCCGCGGCGGCGCCGACCGCAGCGCCAACACCACGCCCGGCAACAAGAAGGGCGGCCTTGCCAACATCGTGGAGAAATCGCTCGGCTCGATCGTCAAGTCCGGCTCGAGCGCGATCACCGGCGTGCTCTCGCCCGGCGAGAAGGCGACGCAGAAGGGCATGCTGTTCGCCGCGACGCCGGCCTCCGACTTCATCTGCGGCACGCTGCAGCTCGCCTCGGGCATGACGTTGCAAGTGTTCACCACCGGCCGGGGCACGCCCTATGGCCTTGCGGCAGCACCCGTGATCAAGGTCGCGACGCGCAGCGAGCTCGCGCGGCGCTGGAAGGACCTGATCGACTTCGACGCCGGCAAGATCGCAACCGGCGAGAAGACCATCGAGGAGACCGGCTGGGACCTGTTCCGCCTGATCCTCGACGTCGCCAGCGGCCGAACCAAACCCTGGTCGGACCGCTGGGGCATCCACAACGACCTCACGCTGTTCAATCCCGCGCCAGTGACCTAAAGCGTTTCCGAGCGAAGTGGGTCCCGGTTCGCGTCAAAACGCGTCAAGACGGAACCTCACTGGCTGTCGATCAGGTGCATGTCGCCCAGCGTGACCGGAAGGCTGCGTGTGATGAGGTCCGCGACCGCGGCGCGCAGCCGCTCGCTCGACGCTGAACCCCCAAGCGTCTCGTCGACCGGGCCGCTCGGGCCGGCAATCCGCACGGTCCCGGTGTTGTCGAGCGGCGCCGCCGCACGCTTCTCGATCACGTCGAACGCCTTGCCGTCGATGATCCGGACTTCGTATAGCGCATGGATCAGGCCGTAATCCGCCAGCAGCGTCCGGTATTCGGCGAGCCCGACGCCCTCGACGTTGCGGCCGTTGCCGAGCTTCGATCTTGCACGGGTGATGACGAGGTAAGCATCGAGCCCCTGAGGCGTTACATCGCTGCGAACCAGCTCCTTGAACGGATCGCTACGCAGGAGATTGACGGGCGCAACCGCCGAATCCCTGACGGCGGCGAACGCGGCGCGCCTGTAGCTCACCGGTTGCACGCGAAAACGTCCGCTCAAGAGCTTCGTCGCCTGCTGGACGATCAACTCGTCCAGTCCCCAGGCGCTGATCGAGAGGCTTTGCGCGGTGTTGCCGAGCCCGGTCAGGCCGGCTTGCGTCAGGCTCATCTCCTCGCCGATGGCCGAGACGATGCCGAGGGTCTTGATCGCCTGGAGTTTCGTCGCGCGCGTCTCGAACGCCGCGGCGGCACCGAGGACGGCGGACGCGATCGCACAGGCGAGAGCCAGGATAATTCTGCCGCGCATGGTCTATCGGATCCTGAAATCGAACGAATAGGACGCACCGAGACCGACGGTGGTCTGGTTAGAGGATCCCCGCAGCTTCACCAGCGGGCTGTCCGCGACATCGCCGAGCAGCTTCTGGTACTCGACATAGGCGTGGACCTCCCACTGCGGGTTGATGCGGTAGGAGATCTGGCTGCCGAAACCGACCGAGTGCGCACCGCCTCTGGCATCGTATCTCGGAAGCCCCGATGCCAGCGCCTGCACGGCATCGACGCCGAAATACGGCGCAGTGGCATTGGTGCTCTTCCAGGTGAAGCGCGGGCCGGCCGAGATCGTCAGCCTCTGGATCAGAGGCACGATGACGTCGGCAGATACATCCGCGACGGTGCCGGTATGGCCGCCCATGCCCTGGCGCAACTCGCTGCGCAGGCGCAGCCAGTCGACCGGATAATACTCCACGAAGCCGCCGAGCTCATAGGCGGCTTCGACATTGCCAAGGCCGGTCAGCTCGGCATATTTGTCGGCCTTCCTTGAGGCGACGTATTTGAACGCGGGGCCGGCGCGAAAATGGCCGATGTCGAGCAGCGCGATGCTGGTGCTGTCGCGCGGTCCGCGAAACTGGTCGACTGATCCGGCGCGGCGGATGGAGAAGATCGGGACCGGAGCAAACCTTCCGTTGTTCGATCCGACGAACTCGGGCTTGTATTCGCCGCCGATGCCGACCATGACGGTCCAGTTGCCCGACGGCGAGGGCAGCATCGGCAGCTCCAATGGCGGCGCTGGCAGCGTGAAGGCGGTCTGCGCCGAGACTGATGGCGCAGTCGCCATGATCGCACCGAGTGCGGCGAGACAGGCGGTCGTCCGCCGCACAATCGCCGTGAGGCGGAGAGCGGCTTCTTCGAAATCATTCATTGCGGGGCCCCGGACCGGCCTTGCAGGCCGAGTCGACTGTTGTGGTTAGGAGCCACAGCATCTGGTCCGGCTAAATTGCCCGAAGATTGCAAGGTGCGATCAGATGTTTCCAGGGCCATGTCCGGCGCTGGCAGGCACGCCCGCCGGATCAACATTGCCCCAACATTGCACCGCCGCGATCACGCCCTCAAAAACGTGACGAGCCACACCCGCGAACTCACTCGGTCCTGCCTTTTATTCGCCAAGCTCGCCGCCTTTATGGGAACCCTCGCGCACGAGCCGAAGCGCCAGAATTCGGCCAGGGAGCGTCACGGTCAGGGTTTTGTTGCCCCAGCAGAGTCAAGGACGACCCGCGTGCGTTCCCTCGTGATCGAAGACGAACCACAGATCGGCGCCTATGTCAGCCGGCTGCTCGGGCAATTGCACGGCATCGTCGACCTCGTCGGCTCGATCGCCGATGCCCGCCAGGCACTGAACAATTTCAAGTATGATCTGGCGATCGTCGACCGGATGCTACCCGACGGAGATGCGCTCCAGGTGGTCACGGCGCTGAGCCAATCGGCGGAGCGGCCCGCAATCATCATGCTGACGTCCAAGGACGCCAAGGAGGATGTCGTCGAAGGGCTCAATGGCGGGGCCGACGATTATCTCGGCAAGCCGTTCGAGCCGCAGGAGCTGCTTGCGCGCGTGCGCGCGGTGCTGCGCCGGCCTCGGCTGCTGGCCCCATCGGTGCTGTCGCTCGGCAACGTCGAGCTGCACCTCGGCAGCAACGAGGCGGTGGTCGCCGACACCAGGATCCTGCTGCGCCGGCGCGAGGCGCTGATCCTGGGGGCGCTGCTGATGCGGCGCGACCGCGTCATCACCCGCGCCGCCCTGATCGAGGAGATCTACGGCTTCGACGACGAGATCGAGTCCAACACGCTCGAGGCGCAGGTCTCGCGCTTGCGCAAGAAACTGGCCGAACTCGGCGGCGACGTCGAGATCCGCAGCATGCGGGGCATCGGCTACATCCTGCGGCTGGCAACGCCGCGATGAAGTCAATCGCCCGAACCTTTGCGTTCTCGCTCGGTATCGCCGCCACCACGATCTTCCTGATCATGCTTGGCCTCTTCATATGGCGTTACCCGACGGAGGAGCGCGAGTTCAGGGCGTGCCAGGTCGTAGCGGCCGTTCTCGATCGCGCGACGGTGATCGAAGGGCAAAGACTGACAATACGCTCGACTCCTGCGCTCGAGGAATTGAAGCTGGACAGCCCAAACCTCTGGTACGTGGTGTCCGCGGGCGACCTGCTCAGCGAGTACGGCAGCGAACACCGGCCTCCCCTTCCCTTCGTGCTGCCCTACCACGGGCCCATCGGCTCGTCCGTTTTCAGCACGCTCGACCAGAAGAGCACCTTCTGTCTTTCCGCCGTACAACGGGGCCCGTTGCGGCTCGCGATGATGGTCGGCGAGCCTCAGGTTCGCTTTGGCCGGATTGCAAGGACTTTTCTCCTCCGCAGGGTCTTTTCGATCGCCTTGGTGGCGCTGGCCTTTGCCGCGACCGTCGCCATCGGTTCAGCGCTTGCCGCACGTTTCGTCTCTCGTAGCATCGAGCGGGTGGCGCGTCGCGCGCTCGCGATCGACCCCTCGGCGCCGCAAGGTTTGATATCGCTGTCCGAGGTCCCTCGCGAGTTGAAGCCGCTGGTCGAGGCGCTGAACCGCGCTTTCGGCGAGATCGACGCCTATATCAGGATGCAGCGCCGCTTCCTCGGCAATGCCGCCCATCAGCTTCGCACGCCGCTGACGCTGCTGCGCGCCAAGATCGAGGACGTGCCCGAGCCGGCCCTGAGGGCCGAGCTGGTGCGCGACGTCCGCCGGCTGACCTCGCTGGTCTCCGCGATGCTGGACCTGGCGCGATTGCAAAATCATGCGATCGAGAAGCGGCCGATCGATCTTGCCCAGATCACGCTGGACGTGCTGGCCGATTTCAGCCCGTCGGCGCTGGACGCCGGCATCGAGCTTGCGCTCGAGCACGAGGGAAGAGGTCCCTTCGTGGTGCAGGGCGTAGACGCTGCGATCCGAAGTGCACTTGCCAATCTCGTCGGCAACGCGCTCATCCACGCCCATGGCGCGCGGCGCATCGTCGCCACGATCGGCTGCGATGGCGTGGCTATTCACGATGATGGCGCGGGCCTGCCCGACGGCGCCGAACACAGGCTGACCGAGCCGTTTCAGACCGGCAACGCCGCAGGTGCAGGCGCCGGTCTCGGCCTGTCGATCGTCCGCGAGATCATGGCGGCGCATGGCGGGGAGCTGGTCGTCGCTTCCGCGCCCGGCTACGGCACGACGATGCGCCTGCGCTTTGCCGCGGCCGCCGCGCCGGCGAGATCTGCGCAGCTCGATCTGCAAGAGCATTGAGCGGGCGCATCGGCGCTTTTCGCGAAACCGTCCGGAAACATTGGCGCGGAAAACGTCTTCCGCGTTTCGTCCCTTCGCATCACGCAATCAATGTCTGCGCCGAAGACAACGGGAATGTTCGCGCACGGGCGAACCTGTTCTGCCATCGCGGCGACCAAACCTCCGATTGACATCTTCCACGGAGATTCTCCCATGCGTGTTCTCTCGATGATTGCCGTTGCCGGCGCCATGATTGCGAGCTCGGCCGCCGCGTTCGCCAGCGAACTTCCCTCCTATGAAGTGACGTCGTTTCCGATCACGACAACGCAAGTGCAGGTGCTCGGCGGCGCCGGCGTCGAGGAGCAGTCTGCGAGCCCCGCGATGATCGTCGCCGGCATGCCGGCCTCGCCCGTGCAGGTCGCCGTGCTGTCGCCGCGGATCAAGCAGCTCGCGAGCGCGGGTTCGAATAACCAGGCGCGCTAAGCTTGGCGTTGTCGCTCCGGTTCGGCGCTTCGCGCCGGCCGGAATGACGCGCTTCTACGTCATGCTGCCCGGCATGAAGCAACGCACGCGCGGATGGCCGTCGATATAGTGCTTCCACACCATGGTGCGGCCGATCTTGTTCGGGACGGTGATCACGGCGCCGTCAGGCACCACGACCCACTCGTCGTCGATGCGCACGCGGTAGCGACCGCGATCGGACTCCCAATCGACGTCGGCGATGACGTAGCCGTCCGCATCCGAGCAGCATAGCCCGAACTCGCTACGCAAACTCTCGAACCAGGGTTTCAGGGGCGAGTTGGCGAAGCGGCCGTCGTCGCGCGCCAGCGCCGCATGCGTCAGAACCGCCAGCCCCAGCAGCACGGCGGCACACTGTCTTGCAGGTTTCATGTGGTCTCCGCGGTCGAAGTGATCACCGCGGGGCAAACGCTGCCGTCCGCCTTCCGCATTGTGCGCGGCAGGCGTGGAGACGGCGACTCGCTCCCCCAGCAGCTTTGCCGACAGCTATGCAAATCCAGCGCCAGCGCGCATTCCGGGGAACTACTGGAGGGCGCCCGAGGCACGTTCGCCCTTCGGCGAAGGTGGCCGCACAGGCTGGAGACCCTGCGCTAGGGCCATTGAGACCGCGCAGCGCGCGGCTTGCGCCCTTACTGCTTTGCCGGCGCCATCATCGCGCCGCCCTTCTTCGCCGCGGGCGCCGGTTGCTTGGCGGCTGCAGCCTGCGCGGGCAAGTATTTTGCGACGATGGCCGGATCGACCTGCGCGATGTTGGCATCGGGCAGGCGCGTCCAGGTCTCGTCCTTGCCGAGCAGCGCGATGCCGAGATAGCCGCGCAACGTCAGGGTCTGACCGTCGGGGCTGACCCGCATGTTGGCCTTCCAGATCTGGCCGTCGCGCGGATTGAGCACGTTGCCGCCCTCGTACTTCAATCCTTCGCGCTTCATGTCGCGGACGAAGGAGATGCCGAGCACCCGAGCGTTCTTGCGATCGTCGGTGCACTTGGAGCAGACCTCATTCGGGTCGTCGGTTGGCCGCGGGAAGGTCTTGGCGATCACACCTTCGAAGACGCCGTTGCGATCTACGAAGAGGAACCATCCGACCGTCCTGCCGTCTTCGACCTTCTGCCAAAGGCCCGCCGCAGTGGGCTCGGCGGTCTGCGCCGCGCACGGCGTCACGATCGCGAGCGACAATGCGAGCGCCAGGAAGGAGGGCAGCCGAAAGCTGGAAACGAGAGTCCGCATTATGATCACCTTGCTGAGCCAATCACCTTTGCTGAGCCAAGACTTCGCAGAGCCAAACTGTGCTAAGCCAAAAACCTGGCCAAGCCTATGACCGGAATGGCCGCAGACTACGGCGATTTCACGAACGGTTCCAGCACCAGAAACATGGGGCATCGCCGCCCCGAACGCTTCCGTCAGTTGACACCGAGCTTCTTTTGCAGGCTGGAGGACGAGGTCGTGTACTGGAACACGAGCCGCTTCTCCGGATAGACATAGCGATGGGCTTTTTGCGACATCAGCGCGCCCTCGTGGAAGCCGCACAGGATCAACTTGATCTTGCCGGGATAGGTGTTGATGTCGCCGATCGCGAAGATGCCCGGCACATTGGTCTCGAACGCGGACGTCTCGACAGGCACCAGATTGTTCTCCAGCGCGATGCCCCAATTCGCGACCGGGCCGAGCTTCATGGTCAGCCCGAAGAACGGCAGCATGGTGTCGCAAGCGATTTCGGTGACGCTGTTGTCGTTGCCCTTGACGGTGGCGCCGGTGAGCTTTCCGTCAGCGCCGGAGAGCGCGGTGACCTGGCCGAGCCGCAGATCCATCTTGCCGCCGGCAACCAGCGCGCGCATCTGCTCGACACTATGGGGCGCGGCGCGAAACTCGTCGCGCCGATGCAGCAGCGTGATGCGCTTCGCAATCGGATGCAGATTGAGCGTCCAGTCGAGCGCGGAATCGCCGCCGCCGACGATCAGCACGCTCTTGTCGCGGAACGTCTCCATCTTGCGCACGGCGTAATGCACCGAGGTGCCTTCATAGGCCTCGATACCGGGCACAGGCGGGCGCTTGGGCTGGAACGAGCCGCCGCCGGCCGCGATCACCACCACCTTGCATTCGAACACCTTGCCGGCATCCGTGGTGCAGCGAAACAAGGGATCGCCGATCTTCTCCACGGTCTCGACCATCTCGCCGAGATGGAAGGTCGGATGAAACGGCTTGATCTGCTCCATCAGCGCGTCGGTCAGCCCCTGCCCCGAAACCTGGGGAATGCCGGGAATGTCGTAAATCGGCTTTTCCGGATAGAGCTCGGCACACTGGCCGCCGACCTTGTCGAGGATGTCGACGAAATGCGCCTTCATGTCGAGAAGGCCGAGCTCGAAGGCGGCGAACAGACCACACGGCCCGGCCCCAATAATCAGCACATCGGTTTTGATCACGTCGCTCATGTCGTCTCTTTATCGATCGTTATCGGTTGGACGGCGCCCGTTGGGCAGAGGTGACCCTGCCTGTCTAGCCAACGGGGATGGAACAGGAAAGGCATAAAAGCGGGATCGCCCCGCAGCCGCGCCCACTTGCCGGGCCAAAATAACTGGGCTGTAACGAGGATGGATATGACGGAGATCAATCGGTGAACGCACCAGCCCGCCTCGACACGACCCCGCGCCTTGAGGACTTTCCGTTTCGCCTCAGCGACAACGTCCGGTTCGGCGACCTCGACCCGAACCAGCACGTCAACAACGCGGTCTATGCCACATATTTCGAGACCGGCCGTGTCACGCTGATGAAGCTTCCCGAATACGGGCTGACCCCGCCGGGGCTCGCCTGGATCATGGTGCGGCTCGACATGCATTTTCGTGCCGAGCTGCACTGGCCCGGCTCGATCGAGCTCGGCCTCGGCGTGGTCAAGCTCGGGCGAACGTCGGTGACATTCGAGCAGGTCGTGTTCTCGAACGGCACGTGCATTGCGTCGGCGACGTCGGTCGGCGTCCTGCTCGACGAGGCGACGCGGCGACCGGCGCCGCTGACCGCAGAGGTGATCGAGAAGCTCAGACCCTGGCACAAGCGCGGCATCGAGGTCGCGCCGCCGAGCACCTAGTCGACTTGGACAGTCTGCTTGGAGACGGATCAGGCCTGGCGCTCGGGCGTCGCCACGACGAGGCCGTCGAGCTCCTCGGAGACCTTGATCTGGCAAGACAGGCGCGAATTCGGGCGCACGTCGAAGCCGAAGTCGAGCATGTCCTCTTCCATCGGCGTCGGGCTGCCGACCTTCTCGCGCCAGGCTTCGTCGACATAGACATGGCAGGTTGCGCAGGCGCAGGCGCCGCCGCATTCGGCCTCGATGCCGGGAATGCTGTTGCGGATCGCAGCTTCCATCACGGTTGCGCCGTTCTCGATTTCCACCGTGCGGGTTTCGCCCTTGTGGTCGACAAAGTGAATCTTGGCCATGTGTGCTCGTGCTGCCGCGGTGCTTTGAATGAAGGAGGGTCCCGGCTGTCCTATAACGGGTCGGTCAGCCCGGCGCCATAGCGTTTTGAAGCCAAATGATTCCCGCTTTGCGGGAAGAAAACGCGTCAAAACAAGCGACTAGAGCCCGGCTCCGGACGTATCGGCTCAACGCTTCAGCATCGCCGCGATGGCAGCGCGGGCCTCGGCCACCGCCTCTTTCAGCGCGGCGAAGGCGTGGGGCCGGCCATGGCCGGTCCGGATCGCAGTCTCCAGGCTGGCAGCGGCATCAGCGACCGCAAAGGCGCCGATCCCGCGCGCCGAACCCTTGAGCTTGTGCGCAAGCGTGCCGGTCTCGGCCGGCAATGCGGTCATCGCCGCGAGCAGACGGGCCGCCTGCTCCGCGAACATGGCCAGCACTTCCTGCTCCAGCTCAGCGTCGCCGAGCGTCATTCGAGAGAGGTGATCGAGGTCGAGCGGGCTGTCGATGGGCGCAAGCGGGGGCGAAGGCATCCAGTCCATCCCTTGCAGTTCAGGCGTCATGGCGCAGGCCCCGGCTTCGCGCGACGGCCGCCGGTCCGGCGGTCAGATTCCCCTCACCCAAGCATGGAAATGGTTAACGAAATGTTTGGGGGATTTGACGCAGATCCGCCGGCTTATTGACGAAAAGTTGCCGCAATTGGCCGAGTCCGGTTGAGAATTGCGTTGATTGCTAAGGCGTTACGGCGCGATCCTGTTAACGATGATTAAGAATGTCTTAATCGCGGGCATTTCATTCGCGACGCTCTGCCAATAGGATGTTGCAGAAATTGGCGGACAAGCCGTCCGGGTGGGGACGGCTCGGAGATCCGCGCAAGCGGCATGATCCGGTCTGTGGGCTTGCGTCGCGCGCAGGGCTCGCGGGGGGACGCGTACAAGTAACGAGGGCTCGGACTGAACATGGCGAACACTCCGAAAAAGGTCAAAGACCCTACAGAAGTTGCGCTTTCTGCAATCCAGGAAGCTCTGAACATCAGCGACACCGCGGCCGATACCAGCCGCAACGCCGCAATGCGCAACGAAACGGCGCCCCCGGTGCCGCCGGCCGCGCCTCCGGTCTTCGACGAGCCGAGCTTCGAGCCGCGCCCCGCCGCCAACGAGCGCTCGACCGTGTTCGACCCGGTCGAGGAGCCGCGCACTGCGCGCCGCGCCGCCAACGACGATCGCGAGACCATCGGCCAGCTGCTCCAGGCGCTGCAGAAGGGCCGCCCTGCCCGCAGCGTCTACACCTTCGCCACCATCTTCGCCGGCATCTGGCTCGCCGCCTGCGCTGCGCTGACCTTCGGCTTCCTGCCCTCGATCCAGGCCGCCATGGGCCAGAGCGGCGGCGTGCTGGTGATCGCCGGCCTCGTCGCGATGTTCTTCGCGCCGGTCATGCTGTTCTACTTCCTCGCGAGCCTCGTCTGGCGCGGCCAGGAAATGCGCATGATCGCGCAGGCGATGGCGCAGGTCGCGATCCGCTTCTCCGAGCCGGAAGGCTCGGCCTCCGATTCCATGGTCACCGTGGGCCAGGCCATCCGCCGCGAGGTCGCGGCGATGGGCGACGGCATCGAGCGTGCGATCGCGCGCGCCGGTGAGCTCGAGACGCTGGTCGCCAATGAGGTCGCCGCGCTCGAACGCGCCTATTCCGACAACGAGGTGCGCATCCGCGCTTTGCTCCAGGACATCGCGCATCAGCGCGACAACCTGGTCGGCCAGGCCGAGCAGGTTCGCAGCGCCATTTCCGGCGTGCAGATCGACCTGCGCCACGACATCGCGCTGATCTCGGACGCGATCGCCTCCCGCGTCGACGAGGTGGCCAAGTCGATCACCGGCGCTCTGGAAGAGCGCGGCGCCCACATCACCCAGGCGCTGAGCAATGCCGGCGACAACATGATCCTGGCGCTCGGCGAGCGCGGCGGCGACCTGCTCGACCGTCTCGAGGAGGCCAGCAACGAGACCACGCGCGCCGTGCTCGACGCCAGCGAGCGGCTGACCACCAGCCTCAATTTCAAGACCGGCCATGTCCACGACGAGTTCGTCGACCTCGCCGACCGCGTCCACGAGATGCTGAACGAGCGCATCGACCGCATCACCGGCGAGTTCGAGCAGCGTTCCGCCGCGATCGTCGACGGCATCTCCGAGCGTACCGAGCAGGTGCACGATTCCTTGAAGAACTCGTCGGACTCGCTGCTGCTCGAGCTCGAGCTGCGGTCCAACGACATCTCCGCCAAGATCGACGACGCCGGCAATCGCCTCGCCGGCCAGATCATGACGAGCGGTGACAAGGCCAGCGAGGCGCTCGACGCCACCGTCAACGCCCTGGTCGCCAAGGTCGTCAGCCAGACCGAGACCGCGCACGATTCGCTGTCGCTGCAGATGAGCGCGTTCGACGAGCTGGTGAGGAACCAGGGCACCGAGCTGGTCGAGAAGTTCGCCCGCGATTCCGGCACGCTGGGCGCGCTGATCACCCGCCACATCTCCGAGTTCGACCGCACCGTGAAGACCTTCGGCGGCGAGATCGTCGAGCGCATGGGCCAGCGCACGCAGGACATCGCCGAGACGCTGAAGACCTATGTCGACGATTTCGACACCCGCTTCACGTCGAACGGCGGCCAGATCACGGCGGTGCTCGACCAGCGCCTCGTGCAGTTCGAGACCACGATCGGCGAACGCGTCGGCAATATCGACGCCTCGCTGAACGGCAAGATCGCCAGCCTCGACGGCACCATCCAAGGCCACATCAGGACCTTCGACGAGCAGCTCGTCGGCCGCGTCGCCGCGCTCGAGCTGTCGTTCGACAGCCGCGCGAAGTCGATGACCGAGACCATCGACGGACGCATCAACACGCTGGCGACGTCGCTGAGCGACGGTGCCGCGCAGGCGATCCAGTCTATCGACTCCCGCCTCACCTACCTCACGACGTCGCTGACCGGCGGGGCGTCGCAGGCCATCGAAACAATCGATGCACGGCTCAATCACCTCACGAGCTCGCTTACCGACGGTGCCTCGCAGGCCATTGAAACCATCGATGCGCGCCTCAACCACCTCACGAGCTCGCTGACCGACGGTGCATCGCAGACCATCCAGTCGATCGACACCCGCCTGACCCACCTCACGACCACACTCACGGGTGGCGCGACGCAGGCGCTCGAATCCATCGACTCCCGCCTCACCTACCTGACCACCGCCGTGACCAACGGCGCATCGCAGGCCGTGCAGTCGATCGACACGCGCCTGACGCTGCTGACCTCGACGCTCACCGACGGCACCGCGCAGGCGATCGAGGCGGTCGACCGCCGCATCACCGGCGTCACCGAGATCATCGACGGCCGCAGCACGCATCTGACCGACACGGTCACGGCACGCTTCCAGGAGATCCAGCAAGCCATCGAGACCAAGGTCGGCTCGGTCGCCAGCGACATCGACGTGCGCGTGGCTCAGTTCGAGGATCTGCTCGGCTCCCGCGTCGAGGCCGTGGCCGGCCGCATCGAAAGCAGCGGACGCCAGGCCAGCGAGGACATGATGTCCCGCGCCGAGATGATCTCGACCGCGATCCGCTCGCATGTCGAGGACGCCGAGCGCTCGCTCACCAACCTCGTCGTCAACACCAGCGAGACCATCCAGACCGGCGCGCGCACCGCCCAGCAGTCGCTGCTGACGGTCTCCTCCGATGTCAACGCCCAGCTCAAGATGACCTCGGCCGAGGTCGAGCAGGCGCTGACCGCAGTCGGCACCGGTGCGGCGAACTCGATCCTGACCAGCGCGCGCGAAGCGCAGTCGACGCTGGTCGCGGCCTCGGGCGAAGCCTCCACCCAGATCAAGGGGCTCGCGGCCGACGTCGAGCGCACGCTGTCGGCGGCGGGCTCCGCCACCGCGGCCTCGATCCTGGCCGGCGCCCGCGAGGTGCAGACCACCCTCGTCACCGCGTCCTCGGATGCGGCGAGCCAGGTCAAGACGCTCACCGCCGACGTGCAGCGCTCGCTGTCGATGGCCGGCACCGCCACGGCGGAGTCGATCACCGCCGGCGCCCGCGATGCGCAGAGCACGCTGATCGCAGCCTCGACCGAGACCGCAAACCAGATCAAGGCGCTGTCCTCGGACGTGCAGCGCTCGCTGACGATGGCGGGCACCTCGACGGCCGAGACCATCATGAGCGGCGCCCGCGAGGCCCAGAGCACGCTGGTGACGGCGTCCTCGGACGCGGCGAGCCAGGTCAAGTCGCTCGCAGCCGAAGTGCATCGCTCGCTCTCGCAGGTCGGCCAGACCACCGCCGAGACGATCACCACCAGCGCCCGCGACGCCCAGAGCACCCTTCTTGCTGTCTCCGCAGAACAAACCAGCCAGGTCCGTTCGCTTGCGGCCGAGATGCAGCGCGCGCTGGCGACCGCCGGCGGCGCCACCATCGAGGCGCTCACCAGCGGCGTGCGCGAGGCCCAGGGCACGCTGATCTCCGCCTCGACCGATGCGGCGGGCCAGATCAAGTCGCTGACGACGGACATCGAGCGCACGCTGACCGCGGTCGGCGCCGACACCGCCTCGACCATCCTCAACAGCGCGCGTGAAGCCCAGATCTCGCTGACCTCGACCTCGGCCGACGCCGCGAGCCAGATCCGCACGATCTCGACCGAGATCGAGCGTACGCTGAGCGCGGCCGCCGCCAACGCGACCAACGATATCCAGACCAGCGCGCTCAACGCCCAGAACGCGCTGATCTCCGCCTCCAACGAGGCGAGCTCGCGCGTCAAGTCGAGCTCGGCCGACGTCGAGCGCTCGGTGCTCGCCGCCAGCTCCAGCTTCGGTCAGGCCATGACCGGCAAGACCGACGAGATCGTCACCTACGTGCAGCAGCAGGCCGACCGCCTGTCGAACATGATCGACGCCAAGCGCGGCGCACTGGTCGACGCGATTGGCTCCAAGACCAGCCAGCTCACGCTCGACATCGACCGCGTCACCTCCGACGCGCTGAAGTCGATCGAGACGCGCGGCCAGGCCTTCTCGCAGACCATGATGGGCAACGGCTCGGAAGTCGCCCGCACCATCAACGCGGCGAGCGAGGTCGCCACCAGCGCCGTCGGCAAGTCGCTCAAGGACCTCGAGCAGGCCTCGCGTTCCGCGATCGACCAGTCGCGCCAGGTCTCGATCGCGGCCGTGACGGAGATGCAGGAGACCAGCAAGATCCTGCGCACCGACACGGTCGCCCTGTTCGAGCGCCTGCGCGAAGGCAACATCCTGCTCCAGGAGGTGCTGACCGGTGCGCACGACAACCTCAACTCGCTCGAGCGGGCGCTGGTGACCCGCGTCGCCGACTTCGTCTCGGCGATGAACGACGTCACCTCGCGCAACGGCGCGGCGACGCAGAACCTGGAAGAGCAGCTCAACGTCTTCAACAGCAAGACCACGAAGGCGCTGCAGGATCTCGGCGAGCTGTCGACCCAGTTCGACAAGCATGGCCAGGCGCTGGTCGAGGCCGCGCAGGTCGTCGAGCAGAGCAACAAGAACACCACTGCCTCGCTCGCCGAACGCAAGCAGGCACTGGAATCGCTCGTCACCACGATCGACCTGCGCACGGCCGATCTCGACCAGCGGCTGTCGCGCTTCACCGGCCTGCTCGATGAATCGCTTGCCGCGGCCGAAGAGCGCGCCCGCGACATCGCCCGCGTCGTCGCCGAGACCGCCGGCGCCGGCTCGGCCGCGATCACCCGCCAGTTCGAGGCGGTGCGCGCGGCGTCTGAAGAGGAGCACCGGCAGACCATCGAGGCCATGCACGACATCTACCGCCAGACCACGGACGAGGCGGATACGATGTTCAAGCAGTCGACCGAGAAGTTCACCAACCTCGTCGCCAGCATGAAGCAGATGGCTTTGGAGATGCACAACGAGCTCGAAGCCACCCGCAACGAGCTGCGCCGCGGCGTACTCGAGATGCCGCAGGAGGCCGCCGAGAGCACGGCGCAGATGCGCAAGGTGATCGTCGACCAGATCGAGGCGCTCGCCGAGCTCAACCGCATCGTGGCCCAGCACGGCCGCGGGCTCGACGTCACCACGGCGGGCCGCGCCAGCGTGCAACGCCAGGAAGAGCCGGTGCTGGCCGCCGTCGGCGGCCGGGCTCCCGAGACCCGCATGCGCGACATCGGCAGCGCCTCGACGCTGCCGCCGCCGGACCTCGGCATGCCGGCCGGGCGCCGCACCGAAGCGCCGCCGGTCGCGCCCGGTGGCAACGACCAGGGCCGTGACGGCTGGCTGTCGGACCTGCTCAACCGCACCGACGCCAATCAGGGCGCACCGGCCGGTCAGGCTCCGCGTGGCCGCGCGGCACCCGCGCCGCAGCCGCAGGCGCCGCAGGCAAGCAGCAATCCGCTGGAATCGCTGTCGCTCGACATCGGCCGGCTGATGGACCGCAACCTCGCCGCCGAGATGTGGGACCGCTACCAGCGCGGCGAGAACAAGGCCTTCACCAAGCGCCTGTACACGCCCGCCGGCCAGAAGGCCTTCGACGAGGTCGCCCGCAAGTACCGCGCCGACCGCAACTTCAAGGGCACGGTCGACCGCTACGTCGCCGAGTTCGAGCGCCTGCTCGACGAAGTCGCCCGCGACGGCCGCGGCCCGCAGGAGCTGCGCAGCCACCTGATCTCGGAAACGGGCCTGGTCTACACCCTGCTCGCGCACGCGGCGGGCCGGCTGGGGTGAGCGGAAGCTCGCCAATGGCGAATTGCGAATAGCGAATGAAAACGGAGCCCTCGCGGGCTCCGTTTTTGTTTGGGATCGATCCGTGAGGAAGGCTGTATACGCTACTCGCTATTCGCCACTCCCCATTCGCGCTTTCCTACCGCCTACCGCCTCGGCGCTGCCGCAGGCTTCGGCGGCTCGGGCGGCGGGGCGGGCTGCGACGAGTTGCTGGCGCCGAACAGGACGCGGGTCGGGTTGCGGTCGAAATTGTTCACGGCGCGGCTAATGTCGCCGAGGGTGCGGCGGCCGTCGGCCATCAGAGCGCCCGAGCGCTTGTCGAAATCTTCGGCTAGCTCGCGGATCGACTTCACCGCCTGGAACAGCTCGCCGCCGTCCTTGCCGCCGGCCAGCGTGTTGAGGCCGAGCATGAGATTGTCGGCCTTGAGCATGACGCCATCGACCTTGGCCATCACGGCGTCGATCTTTTCGGAATTGCGCGCCAGCGAGTTGGTAAAGGTCTCGAGGTTCTTCAGCGAGTTCTTCACCGATTCCTGATTGTCGGCGACGATCTTGTTGACGTTCTGCAGCGTGGCGCGGATCGCCTCGGTGACATCCTGGAGCTTGTTGGGGTCGGCCGTGAGCGTCGGGATGCCGTCCTGGTCGAGCGGCGGAGCTGGCGCGGCCTCCTCGCCGCCCTTCAGCGAGATCGCCGCAACGCCGGTGAGACCCTGGAATTCGAGGCCGACCAGGGTGTCCTTGCGGATCGGGGCGTTGTTCTCGATCATGGCGAGTGCGACAACCCGCCGCGGGTTGTCCAGCTTCACCGAGACCACCTCGCCCACCCTGATACCGTTGAAATTGACGCTGCCGCCGTTGCGCAGGCCCGCCGCCGGGCCCTCGAACACGACGCGCAAGGGGCTGCGCTGCTTGGTGGTGTGCAGCGACTGAAACCACAGCACGAAGCCGATCGCGGCGGCGATCACCGCCAGCGTGAACGAGCCGATCAAAATGTAGTTCGCCCGCGTTTCCATCAGGTGCTCCGGCTACTCAACCCAGCTCTCAACCCATGACCGCGCGGGCGCGCTTGCCATGAAAATACTGCCTCAGCCAGGGATGCTGCGAGGCCTGCATGTCGGCGATCGACCCTGCCGCAATGATCTTACCGTTCCCTAAAACGGCGATGCGGTCACATGCTGTGTATAGGCTGTCGAGGTCGTGGGTTACCATGAAAACCGTCAGCCCCAAAGTGCGCTGCAGGGTCCGAACCAGCTCGTCGAAGTCGCCCGCGCCGATCGGATCGAGGCCGGAGGTCGGCTCGTCCAGAAAGACGAGGTCGGGATCGAGCGACAACGCACGCGCCAGCGCCACGCGCTTGATCATGCCGCCGGAGAGCTCGGACGGGAAACGCTCGGCGACCTCGGGCTTGAGGCCGACCATCGTGAGCTTGGCCATGGTGATCTCGTCCATCAGCCGCTGCGAGACGCGCAAATATTCGCGCATCGGAAACTGGATGTTCTGCCGCACGGTCAGCGAGGAGAACAGCGCGCCCTGCTGGAACAGGACGCCCCAGCGCCGCTCGACATTGCGCCGCTGCGACGCGCTCGATGAATCGAGGTCAACGCCGAACACTTCGATGGAGCCCGCGACCTTCGGCACGAGGCCGATGATGGTGCGCGTCAGCACCGACTTGCCCGCGCCCGAGGGGCCGACAAATCCCAAAATCTCGCCGCGCTTGACGTCGAGGTTGAGCCCGTCCAGCACGCGCGTTGAGCCAAACTGCACGGTGATGCCGCGGACGCGGATGATCGGGTCCTGGATCTCGCTTTGAGTTTCTCTTGCCATCGTCACATCCCGATCGAGGCGAAGAAGATGGCGAAGATGCCGTCCATGACGATGACGAAGAAGATGCCCTTCACCACCGACGCGGTGGTGTGCTGACCCAGCGATTCCGCGCTGCCCTGCACGGCGAGCCCTTCGACGCAGGCGACGATGCCGATCACGGCGGCCATCACCGGCGCCTTGACGATGCCGACGATGAAATGGTCGATCGAGATGGCGTCGCGCAGGCGCAGCAGGAAGGCCTCGGGCTGGACGCCGCCATAGAGCCAGGCCACCAGACCGCCGCCATAGAGCGCGGCCATGGCGCCGAGGAATGCGAGGATCGGCAGCGCCAGCACCAGCGCCATCATGCGCGGCAGCACCAGGACCTCGATCGGATCGAACCCCATGGTGCGCAGCGCGTCGATCTCCTCGCGCATCTTCATCGAGCCGAGCTCGGCGGTGTAGGCGCTGCCCGAACGGCCCGCGACCATGATCGCGACCAGGAGCACGCCGATCTCGCGCAGCACCAGCACGCCGAGCATGTCGACGACGAAGATGTCGGCGCCGAAGCGGCGGAAATGGAAGATGCCCTGCTGCGCGATGATGCAGCCGATCAGGAAGGTGATCAGCACGATGATCGGCACCGCGCGCCAGCAGACCTGCTCCATGTGATGCACGGTCGAGGTCAGGCGGAACGAGCGCGGATGAATCAGGACGCGAAACCACGCCGCGAGCACGGCCCCCAGCATGTCGACGAGGCCTGCCACCGTGCCGGCGACGCCGGCCACGGTCCGGCCGATCTGCTCCAGCATCCCGGAGATGGTGATCGGGTCGCTGTCGACCACGGCCGCCCCCCTGACCCGCCGCACCTCGTCCACGAGGCTGGAATAATTGGCGGAGAGCCCCGCGATCTGCGCCTCGACGGCCCCCTGGGTCAGGCTGCGGCGCAGCCGCTCGATCAGCCAGGCACCGAACGTGTCGAGCTTGGCGACCTCGGAGACGTCGATGAAGATGCTTTGCGGGGTGCCTGCGAGCTTCTCGGCGTCCGCCACCATGCGCTCCAGGACCGGCGCAAAGCTCGCGGTCCAGGTGCCGGTGGCGCACAGTGCCAGCGCGTTGCCCTTGGCAATCCGTTCCAGCTTCGGATCGCCACTCATGTCCGCTCCCGCGCCGGGGCGGAGAAAATCAGATGGTTGCGCACGCGCCCTTACCCAGAGAAGGTATCCCCAAGGGGTTAATGTTAGTTGCTAGAGGTAACTAGCAGGTTCAGATTTCGCCAGAGTTCAAAATGACTTCCATGAAATTTGCAGCTTTGGCGGCGCGAATCGAGCGCTTCCCGATCGCCGGCAGTTTTACCATCAGTCGGGGCGCCAAAACCGAGGCCGTCACGGTCGTGGCGGAGGTCAGCCGGGGCGGCCTGACCGGCCGCGGCGAATGCGTGCCCTATCCCCGCTACGGCGAGACGCCGGAGGCGACGCTGGCCGCGATCCAGGCCATGCAGGAGGCCGTCGCGGGCGGGCTGACGCGAGAGACCCTGCAGGCCGCAATGCCATCAGGTGCGGCCCGCAACGCCTTGGATTGCGCCCTGATCGACCTCGAGGCCAAGGCGGCGGGCTTGCGCGCCTGGAACCTGCTGGGCCGCCCGGCCCCGGAAGAGCGCACCACGGCTTACACGATCTCGTTAGCGACCCCCGAGGTCATGGCCGCCGCGACCGCCAAAGCGGCGCACCGTCCGCTGCTCAAGATCAAGCTCGGCGGCGACGGCGATCCGGAGCGCATCGCGGCCGTGCGCAAGGCCGCCCCTGAGGCCGAGCTGATCGTCGATGCCAACGAGGCATGGACCGAGGCCGATCTGGAGGCCAATCTCGCCGCCTGCGCCGCTTCGGGCGTCACCCTGGTGGAGCAGCCGCTGCCGGCAGGCCGCGACGAAGCGCTGGCGCGCATCAAGCGCCCCCTCGCCGTCTGCGCCGACGAGAGCGTGCATGACCGCTCTTCGCTTGCGCCCTTGCGCGAACGCTACGACGCCGTGAACATCAAGCTCGACAAGACGGGCGGCCTCACCGAGGCGCTGGCCATGGCCGATGCTGCCCGGGCGCTCGGCTTCGAGATCATGATCGGCTGCATGGTCGCGAGCTCGCTGTCGATGGCGCCGGCGATGCTGGTGACGCCGCAGGCGCGCTTCGTCGATCTCGACGGCCCCTTGCTGCTGGCGCGCGACCGCGACCACGGCCTGCGTTATGACGGCAGCCTGGTCTACCCGCCGGATGTTTCGCTCTGGGGCTGAGCCGTGAGGCGATGCCGCGCCGACCAGATCAGAATGGCGCCGGCAGCGGCCATCGCGGCCATGACGTAATAGACATTGTCGCCGATGCGGGCGTAGATCGCGCCTGATGCGATCGACGTCGCCGCCCCCAGGAGCCCGTTGCAGGCGGCGTAATAGCCCTGCCCGCGCGCGATCTGATGCGAAGGCACGCGCTGCACCAAAAGGTTCATGGTGCCGACGATGGTCAGGCCGAAGCTGAAGCCGTGGCCGAGCTGGGCGATCGCGAGCAGCACGAGCGGCGGCTCGCTCGCGGTGACGATCCAGCGCAGCACGGCGATCACGCCGCCGAAGGCTATCAGCGTGGACGGCTGCAGCGAGAAGCGCGGCGACAGCGCGAACACGACGATCTCTGCCATGATGCCCAGCGTCCACAGCACCGCGATGGTCAGCCCGCTGATGCCTTGGAGCTGCCAGTTGATGGCCGAGAAGGTGTAGAAGGCTATGTGACTGCTCTGGATCAGCGCCGCCGACGCGATCACGGCCCAGAAGGCTGCATCGCGCAGCAGCGGCTTGCCGGCATGCCGCTCCGGCGTCCTCCGCCTGAGATCGTCGAGCGGCTGCAGCAGCAGGCTGGCGAGAACCGCGACGACGGCCCAGGCGACGATGACCCAGATCAGGTCGCGCGGAGCGACGACGTCGACGAGATAGCCGCAGGCGAGCGAGCCGGCGGCAAACGCCGCCGACCCCCACAGCCGCAGGGGTCCGTAATCGAGCCCGTAGCGGGCGACACCGCGCAACGCATAGGCATCGGTCAGCGGCATCGTCGGCGTCCACACCATGCAGGTCAGCGCATAGATCAGGAACAGCGCCAGCGGCTGCTGCTGCAGGCCGACCATCGTAAATCCGATCGCGGTGGCCAGCGCCGACACCATGATGGCGGCGCGAATGGCCTGCCGCTTTTCGGCAAAAGCGGTCACTTGCGGCAGCGTGGTGAAGCGCGTGATCGCCGGCAGCGCAGCGATGATGCCGATCCAGACAGCGTCAATGCCGATCGCCTTCAGCCAGACCGGGAAGAACGGCACATGCGTGCCCAGGACCGCAAAGAAGGCCGAATAGAACACGGCGAGGCTCACGGCGAATCGCCGCTTCGTCGCTGCCGCGATGGGGATTTGTGATTCGGACTGCATCAAACCAATTGCGATTCGGTCGATATCGTGGTGATCGTTACAGTAACGCGCACTGATTTGCGCGACGAGATTGTCATGGCCAACGAAGCATTCGCCCTCTCGCCCATGTCTGCCCGCGCGGCCGCGCCGAACGAGCAGGATTACGACGCGATCCGCGAAGCCTTCATGGAGACCGCGCGCGGCCGCTGGTTCCTCGGCGAATATGCCAAGCGCAACCGCAATGCCGACACTCGCATGGTGCTGGATGCGGTCGCCAAAATCGAGGAAACCCTTGCGGCACAGCGGCAACCGGTGGTCGAGGACCGCTTGCCCGAGGCGCTGGTCGAGATCCGCCGCGCCATCCG
Source organism: Bradyrhizobium sp. BRP23 (assembly GCF_020194135.1). Classification (NCBI taxonomy): domain Bacteria; kingdom Pseudomonadati; phylum Pseudomonadota; class Alphaproteobacteria; order Hyphomicrobiales; family Nitrobacteraceae; genus Bradyrhizobium; species Bradyrhizobium sp. BRP23. The sequence goes on from NZ_JADYVW010000014.1 coordinate 52,970, forward strand.
CGAGGCCGAGACGATCGCGCTCGCCGCGTTCGATCCCGGCGCGATCGAGGCGAGTCTCGCGCCGATCCCGCGCGGGGTACGCATCATCAAGGAGATCTCCTGGCGCTGGCGCGAGATCGGCGCCGACGGGCGAATCTGCGACCTCATTGATTCGCAGCTGGCCTCGATCGAGGCCGCCTGCGGGCAGATCTCGACCCTCGATCCCCGGATCGAGCTCAACGCTGCGTTCGATCTGCTGAAGGATCGAGTCGAGCAGCTCGACGGCGACGCAACGCCGCAGGCCGCGCCTGCTCCGGCGCAGGAGGCGCCGTCATCAGTCGCAGAAGCCTCGCCCGTCGAGTCGGCGGCGATGGCGGGCGATGCATCCGTGGCTTTTACGGAGACACGCGAAGAGATCGCGGCAGCTCCGGAACTCGATGCGGCCGTCGAAGCAGCGGCCGTCGCTGAAACCTCTGCCATGGCCGAGCAGGCCATGGACGCGGCTGCCGCACAGGGGATCGCGGCCGAAAGCCAGATCCCTTCCGAAAGCGCGGCGCTCGAAAACGGCGCGCCTAATGATGCCGAGCTCGAAGCCGTCGCGTTTGAAGAGCCGGCCGCTCAGCCGGAGGTCTTGACGGAAGCAAGCGAGGAGTTCTCGCTCGACGCCGCAGCCGAGGCCGAGGACGAAGCCATCCTCGAGGCCATCGCGATGGAGATGGCCGCGCCCGATCCCGAGTTTGACGAGATCATCGAGCCGGTGGAGATGGCAGCCGCGACGCCGGAGCCGGCGCTCTCGGATGTCGTGGCGCCTATTGCCACCGAACAGCCGGAGCCGGTCGCAGCCGAGCCTGTCCTCGCAGCCATCGCCGAAGAGCCCGCCGCGGACGCGCCGATCGCGCTGGACTCGCTCGCGCGCCTCACCGACGCCATCGCGGAAGCCGCCGCCGAAGTGATGGAGCAGCAGGCACCGGCCATGGCGGCCGCAGCATCAATGGCGGCAGCCCCGGCCGCGACGCTGCCGATGCCCTCGCCCCTGCCCGCGTCCATGTCCGACGCCTCGCTCGGCGCCACCATCCTCGCCAGCGGCATCTTGCAAAAACCCCGCGCACCGGCCAACGACCCGCTCGCCCCGATCCGCCGCATGACCCAGGCCGAGAAGATCGCGTTCTTTTCGTAAGGGGCGCGCACTCCCCCCACACCGTCATTGCGAGCGCAGCGAAGCGATCCAGGCTGTCTCCGCGGAGGATTCTGGATTGCTTCGCTGCGCTCGCAACGACGACGGTCGATCTTGGACCTCACGCCCATGTCCCCCACCGAAGATACCCTCACTCTCTGGCGGCCCGTCGGTCCAAAAGAGCTGGAGTTGATCCAGCAATCCGGCATGGGCGCGTTTCCGCCGCGCCTGCCCGACCAGCCGATCTTCTATCCGGTGCTGACCGAAGACTACGCCATCAAGATCGCGCGGGACTGGAATGTCCCGGCGAGCGGATCGGGCTTCGTGACCCGTTTTGCAGTCAAGCGCAGCTTCATCGAAAAATACGATGCGCAGGAAGCGGGCGGACGCTCACATCTGGAGTATTGGATTCCGGCCGAGGACCTCGATGCGTTCAATGCCGCAATCGTCAGCTTGATCGAGGTCGTCCGCAGCTTTCCCTGACTGTCAGCGCCTCACCCGCAATTCCAGATCGGACCGATCGGCGTGCGCGTCCAGCACGGGCCATAGCTGCCGCCGTTGTAGCGGCCGCCGTTGAATCCGGGGCGGCCGAAATAGTGCCACTCGCCGTCCCAGCGATAATATTGTGGAACCGGGTCGATGTACCAATGGCGCCGGTCGGCGCGCGACAGGCGGCGCATGGCGTCTTTCTGCTTGTAGAGCGGGATGCTGTTGCTGAGCGGCTGCCGATAGCCCGGCAGAAAGCCGTAGCCCTTCCAGACCGGCTTGGGGCGCTTTTGCACGGGCTCGGCCGGTGCCACAGCCGGCAGCAGCGACAGGACGACAGCAACGAAGAGACACAGAAGGCGAGACATGAATCGACGATAGACAGGCGGATGCGAGAAGGCCACTCAAATTCGAGTGCGAGGCGTTTCGTCCCAGCAAACGCCAGTAAGACGACTAGCCGATCTTGTGCGCACATGCGCTTCAACGCCGTCCAGGACATGATCGAGCGAACTCTCGGCCGTATCGAGCACCAAGTGCTCCCGATCCCACGGCTCGTAAGTCAGGCTCACGACGTCATCCCAGGTTGGGACCCTGTGACCGTCAATGTCAGGCAGCCGGTTTTCCACGCGCTGCCGGTGTAACGCCGGTTCGCTGCAAATCACTTCAATCTCGACGATGCCTGCGCCGGTTCGCAAGGTAGTCTGCCGCCATCCGGCGCGGCTTGCCAGCACGGGATTGACGCAGTCCGCGATGACGATGCGCCCGAGCTTGAGGTTTTCGGCGGCGAGCGTGTTGGCAACGGCATAGCCGGCTGCGCCGACGATGAAACCTGCGTCCCGCAATGGCTGCTCGATCGCATCGATACGAAGATAGGTTGCCGCCAGCCTGGCGGTGAGTTCGCGAGCGATCGTCGTCTTACCGGTACCTGGAAGGCCGCCGAACACGATCAGTGAGGATGGATGCTTCATGATATTCCTAACCGATCACGCCCTTCCTGATCAGGAAGCAGCCATAGCCCCTGCTGTCACCGACCTGCACGACGCCAAAGCCTGCCGCTGCCGCGCGATAGAAATCGGGACGCGCGAGCTTGCCGGGCGTGACCGGCCGGCCAGCCGCACGTGCGATCTCCGCGAGCACGGCGCGCTGCACCTCGGGCACGCGGTCGGGATCGTCGACCGGCATCATCACACGCACCGGATCGGGATCGAAATCGTCGAGCGGATAGACCGACATGATGGCCCGGATGGCAGTTTCCATCGTCATGCCCGGCAATTGGATCAGGCGCTGCGACGAGGTGCTCTGCGCGATCCGGGCGGCGGGGTGATTGGCGTCGACGAACACGAGGTCGTCGCCATGGCCCATCGCGGCGAGCAGCCAGAGCAAATCGGGGGTGAGGATCGGATCGATCGATTTCAACATGTGGCGGACGTCCTCCCAACCGATCGCTAACCATAACAGGTTCCGAGCGTGATTCAGATCACGGAGGCCAGCATGGTGACAGGGATCACGGACCGCAAGGGTCGAACGCGGCCAAGCTTGCGCGCAACCAATCTCGCATCGAGATGAGTGCCAAAGGAGCACGCCATGTTCCGCCTAAAGCCCTTTTTCATGACGGCGAGCCTGCTGGGAAGCCTGTTCGGCTTCGCCTGCGGGCCCGTTTCCGCGCAAGTCGCCCCCGTGCAGCCTGCCCCCACCGCGCTGCAAGGCCCGGAGCAGCGGGTGGCGCTGGTGATCGGCAATGCCAACTACCAGAACGCGCCGCAGCTTGCGAATCCCGACGATGACGCCCAGTCGATGGCGCAGTTCCTGAACTCCGCCGGGTTCGAAGTGGTCGCCGCGACCGACTTGACCCAGAACGACATGCTCCGCGTCGTCCAGGACTTCTCCGCCAAGGTCGCCTCGCGCGGTCCGAACACGGTGGCGATGGTCTATTACGCCGGTCACGGCGTGCAGCTCGCCGGCGAGAACTATCTCGTTCCGGTCGACGCCAAGGTTTCCAGCCCGACCGAGCTGGTCAACAATTCGCTGCGCCTCGTCGACGTGATGTCGACGCTGGAGACGATCCCGAGCCGCATGCGCATCGTCATCCTCGATGCCTGCCGCAACAACCCTTTCCCTGAAATCAACGACGCCGGCCGTGGCCTTGCCATCGTCGATGCTCCGAACGGCTCGATCGTCGGCTACTCGACCGCGCCAGGTGCCGAGGCGCTCGACGGCACCAATGGCCACAGCCCGTACACACAGGCGTTCCTGAACGTCGCGCGCGAGCCCAACGTGCCGATCGAGCAGCTGTTCAAGCGCGTGCGCCTGCAGGTCAACCAGACCACCAGCGGCGCGCAGATTCCGTGGGAGAGCTCGTCATTGACGAGCGACTTCACCTTCTTCGGTGACACCGCCGTTGCCGCCAACCGCGCGCCGGTGAAGGCGCCGGTCGTGCAGATGGCCTCCAACCTGCCGAGCCGCTCCACCCGCCAGGCCTATGACTACGTCGTGTCCGAGGGCCGGCCGGAGTACTATCAGGAGTTCATCCGGATGTACCCGCACGACCCGCTGTGCGACCACATCCGCTGGCTGCTCAACAACATCCTGATCTCGCAGGCCTGGCACAAGGCGGTGCTCGCCAACTCGCCGCTCGCCTACAAGAGCTTCTATGACAGCTACGGCAACAGCCCCTATGCGCAGGTCGCGCTGAAGCTGCAGACGCAGCCGAAGCAGATCCCCCTGATGCAGGCGACCAAGTTCCTGGCGCCGCAGACCATTGCTCCGACGATCAAGATCGGCAATCTCGGCCAGCCCAAATACATGCCGCTGATGCAGCAGGGCAATGGCGCGCAGGTGAACGGCAATCTGCCGGTCGTGCAGAAGCCGCTCGACGGCAATGTCGTCGGCAAGCTCGGCAATGGCGGACAGATCGTCACCCTGCCTGCGGGCAACAACCAGCCGAACCCGCAGAACGGCACGCCGCCGCAGACCCCGAGCAAGATCGTCACGCTGCCTGCGCCGACCAATACGGTCAACGGCAAGGTCGGCATCGGCAAGATCGTGACCCTGCCTGCGACCAGCACCATGCCGAATGGCGGCACCATCAAGCCGGGCAAGATCGTGACCATGCCGGTGAATGTCGGCAAGGGTGGCCCGAACATCGAGTCGAAGCCGGTCAACGTGCAGACTCCGAACCGCCCGATCCGGCTCAACAACGGCAACACCGGCATCGTCAAGCTCAACAATAACCCGGTGAATAAGGTGCAGGTGCAGACCAACGTGCAGAACACCCGCCCGCAGATCAACACGATGCCGAGCCGCATGGTCAGCAGCAACAACAACTTCCGGCAGTCGATGAACCAAGCGCCGAGCATGAACAATGGCGGCAACCGTCGCGGCGGCTTCACGCGCTGATTGCGGCGAGCGAGACGACAGAGGGGCAGAGCGGAAACGCTCTGCCCCTTCTTCATGTCTGTTCTTGGTCATTCCGGGATGCGCCGTAAGGCGCAGGCCCGGAATCCATACTCCCGATCGTGGTTATGGATTCTCAGATGCGCAATTGCGCATCATAGCTCTCGCTGCGCGAGCCCCGGAATGACGATCAGGCCACCAGCTCCGCGAACAGTTCCGCATCGACATTGCCGCCTGACAGCACGATGACGACGTTCTTGCCGGCCACATCAAGGCGGCCCGCGAGTAGCGCAGCAAGCCCCACCGCGCCGCCGGGCTCCACCACCAGCTTCAGCTCGCGATAGGCAAAGGCGACCGCCGCGCCGACTTCCTTGTCCGACGCCGTGACGCCGCGCGCCAAGAGCTTGCTGTTGATAGCAAACGTCATCTCGCCCGGCATCAGGGCCATCAGCGCATCGCAGATGGTGCGGCCGGCCGGCGGATGCGGCTCGCGATGGCCTGCGCTGAGTGAAATGCCGTGATCGTCGAAGGCCTCGGGCTCGGCGACCACGATCTCGGCTTGCGGATAGCGCGCCTTCACGGCGGTCGCGACACCCGCGATCAAGCCGCCGCCGGAGGCCGGCGCCACCACGATGTCGGGGCCGAGCCCGAGCGTTGCCATGTCCTCGGCGATCTCGCGGCCGGCGGTGCCCTGCCCTGCGATCACGAACGGATCGTCGTAGGGTTTGACCAGCGTCGCGCCGCGCTTCTCGGCAATGCCGCGCGAGATCGCCTCGCGGTCGTCCTTGTCGCGGTCGTACAGCACGACCTCGGCGCCGTAGGATTTGGTGCGCTCGCGCTTCGACAGCGGGGCGTCCGCTGGCATCACGATGGTGGCCTGCATGTCGAGGATCTTTGCCGCCGCCGCCACGCCTTGGGCGTGGTTGCCGGAGGAGAACGCGACGACGCCGCCGGCGCGCTTGTCCTGCGGGATCGAGAACACCTTGTTGAACGCACCGCGGAACTTGAACGAGCCGGTGCGCTGAAGCATCTCCGGCTTCAGGAACACTTTCGCACCGACGCGCTCGTTGAGCACGGGGAAGGACAACAGCGGGGTGCGGATGGCGTAAGGCGCGATCACACGCGCTGCGGCATCGATGTCGGCAGGGCCGACCGGAAGGGCCTGTTCGGTCATGGCGGAATGTTATCGCGGCCGCTCAGGCCCGGGCAAGACACCTCCGCGAGAGGATTTCTTGCCTCAAGCCACGAAACGCGGCTGTTCCGCGCCGGTCCGGCCGGGCAGCACCGCCCCGACCGCCAAAATGCTGTCGATAAAGACCGTTGCCGAGGCCTCCCAGGTGTAGTTGGCGGCGAACGCGACGCAGTCCTGCCGGGAGATATCGAGCGCCGCGAAGCAGGCATTGCGCAGATCGTGATCGAGCGCGCCGACCGGCGCATCGCCAATCACGTCGCGGGGACCCTTCACGGGGAAGGCCGCGACCGGCAGGCCGCTCGCGAGCGCCTCCAGCAGGACTAGGCCGAAGGTGTCGGTCTTGCTCGGGAACACGAACACGTCGGCGGCCGCGTAGATATCCGCCAGTTCCTCGCCGTGCTTCTCGCCGAGGAAGATCGCATCGGGGTAGACCTCTTCCAGCGAGGCGCGCGCCGGGCCGTCGCCGACGACCACCTTGGTGCCGGGTAGGTCGAGGTCGAGGAACGCCTCGAGATTCTTCTCGACTGCGACGCGGCCGACCGACAGGAACACGGGTGCCGGCAGGCAGAGATCGATGACGCGCGGGTGGAACAGCGTGGTGTCCACGCCGCGCGGCCACAGCACGACATTGTCGAAGCCGCGCTCGGTCAGTTCGCGCGCGAGCGCCGGCGTCGCCGCCATCACGGCGCGGCTGGCGCTGTGGAAGCGCCGCAGCGCCCGCCAGATCAGCGAGCCCGGCACTGGCACGCGGGCGCGGACATATTCGGGAAAGCGGGTATGGAAGCTGGTCGTGAACGGCAGCTTGCGCTGGCGGCAATAGCGGCGGACCATCAGGCCGATCGGCCCTTCGGTCGCGATGTGGATGCTGTCGGGACGCGCCTCCTCGATCAGCCTTGCGATCCGGGCCGGGCGCGGCATGGCGAGGCGCACGTCGCGATAGCTCGGCATCGCGAAGGTGCGGAACGATTGCGGCGTCAGGAACGTGAACTCGACGCCGAGCGCTTTTGCAGCGTCAGAGAGCTTGGTCAGCGTCCGAACCACACCGTTGACTTGCGGGTGCCAGGCGTCGGTCGCGACCAGGATGCGCATCAAGTGGTCCTTGTTATGCAGCTCTGGCTGCGACCTGTGGCACCTGCTCCGGCTTCCGCAACTGATCCGCCCAGGTGATGATCTCGAAATGGCCGTCGTCATGCTCGACCAGGGCGGTGCAGCTCTCCACCCAGTCGCCGCAATTCATGTAGCGGATGCCGGCCTCGTCGCGGATCACGGCGTAGTGGATGTGGCCGCAGATCACGCCGTCGGCCTGGTGACGCCGCGCCTCGGCGGCGAGCGCCTGCTCGAAGGCGCCGATATAGTTGACGGCGTTCTTGACCTTCTGCTTGGCCCATTGCGACAGCGACCAATAGGGCACGCCGAACAGGCGGCGGAAGAAGTTGACCAGGCGGTTCATCTGGATCGCGAAGTCGTAGGCCTTGTCTCCGAGATGGGCGAGCCAGCGCGCGTTCTGCACCACGAGATCGAAGATGTCGCCGTGAATGACGAGATAGCGCTTGCCGTCGGCGCCGGTGTGAACCGTGTTCTCGACCACGTCGATGCCGCCGAAATGCGTGCCGTAATAGTTGCGCAGGAACTCGTCGTGATTGCCAGGAATGTAGATGACCTTGGCGCCCTTGCGCGCCTTGCGCAAAAGCTTCTGGACCAGATCATTATGCGATTGTGGCCAGTGCCAGCTCGATTTCAGCGCCCAGCCGTCGACGATGTCGCCGACGAGATAGATCGTATCGGCATCATGGTAGCGCAGGAAGTCGAGCAGAAGATCGGCTTGTGAACCGCGGGCCCCGAGATGGACGTCGGAGATGAACAACGTGCGAAAGCGCCGCTCCGGGCTCTCGTCACTCACATCGTAACTTCCCATGCGCCAGCCTGTAACAATGTCCCGTGACAGGGGGATGACCGATTGAACCCTTGAGGCACCTTCAAATACGAATCACGCCTTGCCTCGCCCTCCCCGCGAATATCAGTCGCATGCGACAATCAGGCGACATGGCGCCGCAGGGTGGGGGCGCTCCCTCCCCCGCTTGCGGGGGAGGCGAAGCAAGCCCGCCTCAGTAGAACTTGTGGAAATGATGGATCGGCCCATGGCCGTGGCCGACGCTGAAGCGGTCGGCGGCGGCGATCGCGGCGCTGATCCAGGCCTTGGCGTTGCGCACGGCGGCCTCGAGGTCCTCGCCCCTGGCCAGCCCTGCCGCGATGGCGGAGGACAGCGAGCAGCCGGTGCCATGGGTGTTGCGGGTGGCCACACGCGGCGCGGCGAGCGCGATCGCGGTCTCGGCAGTGACGAGATAGTCGGTGCTCTCGGCGCCCTCGCCGTGCCCGCCCTTGATCAGGACGGCGCGGCAGCCCAGCGCCAGCAGGCGGCGTCCTTGGCTTTCGATCTCGGCCTCGCTCGCCGCCACCGGCGCATCGAGCAGGGCCGCAGCCTCCGGCAGGTTCGGCGTGATCACGGCAGCCAGCGGCATCAGCCTGGTGCGCAGGGCGTCGACGGCTTCAGTGGCGAGCAGGCGGTCGCCGGAGGTCGCCACCATGACGGGATCGAGCACGACATGCCGCGGCGCCCAGCGCGAAAGCGCGGCCGCGATGGCATCGATGCTGGCGGCCTGGGCCACCATGCCGATCTTCACCGCACCGATGTCGAGGTCGGAGAACACCGCGTCGATCTGCTCGGTGACGAACCCGGCCGGCACCGCGTGAATGCCGGTCACGCCGCGCGTGTTCTGCGCCGTCAGCGCCGTGATCACGGAGGCGCCATAGACGCCGAGCGCGGCAAAGGTCTTCAGGTCCGCCTGGATGCCGGCGCCGCCGCTCGAATCGGAACCGGCGATGGTGAGTGCGACCGGGGTCGTCATCGCGGGAGACATGTGCTTGAGGAGGCCGCCATGGCCTCTCGTAGCGCGACCGTGGAACGTCAGCAAGCGCGCCGGGCCGCCGCCAGGCGTGATTCGCGAACCGATTGCGCGCCTTGCGAATCAGTCGGACACCGCGCGGACCAAGGCCCGCAATGATGCGGGCTTGAAAATGCAACGGCGCCGGACCCTTGCTATAGTCGCGTACCTTAGCGTGCTTCGCCGGTTACGCGAGACGTCAGGTGGTGGAACCGTCCAGCGCCCCCATGTTGCGGGCCGCCGGCCCTGCAAGCCACCTGAACAAGACTCCTTGGGGTGGAACGATGTGGGCCTTCTTCGAACGTCTCCTCGACTCGTCCATGCTGTCGCCGCACGGCATCTGCCTGTTGTGGGAGCCTCAGCTGATCTGGCTTCACGTCGTTTCCGACGCCAGCATTGCCGCTGCCTATTTCTCGATCCCGTTCGCCCTCGCTATCCTCGTCACCAAGCGGCGCGACCTCAAGTTCGGCTGGGTCTACTGGGCGTTCGCGATCTTCATCATGGCGTGCGGCCTGACCCACGTGCTGTCGATCTATACGCTCTGGGTTCCGATCTACGGCATCGAGGGCATGCTCAAGGCCGCCACGGCGGTCGCGTCGGTCTTCACCGCCGCCGCGCTCTGGCCGCTGCTGCCGAAGATCCTCACGATCCCCTCGCCGTTCGAGCTGCGACAGGTCCAGGCCGCGCTCGAGGAGGAGGAAATCAAGAGCCGCGACGCCACGCTGCTGCTGCAGCAGGTCCGCGACGCCCAGCGCGCGATGCGCGAGAGCGTGGCGCGCCTCACCGCGATCGTCGAGACCGCGGTCGACGGCGTCATCCTGCTCGATGCGCAGGACCGCATCCTGCTGTTCAATCCGGCCTGCGAGCGCTTGTTCGGCTACCGTGCCGACGAGGTGATGAACCGCAACGTCGGCATGCTGATGCCCGAGGCGGATGCAGCATCCGAGCGCCAGGCGCGGCATTTCGCGACCGGCGGCGAGGCCGTCGGCCTGCGCAAGGACGGCACGACGTTTCCGATGGAGCTGTCGGTCGGCCAGGCGCGGCAGGACGGCGAATTGATCTTCGTCGGCATCGTCCACGACCTCACCGCGCGCAAGCTGACCGAGCAGCAGCTTCAGCAGGCGCAGAAGATGGAGACGGTCGGTCAGCTCTCCGGCGGCATCGCGCATGACTTCAACAATCTGCTGACCGTCATCATCGGCAATGCCGAGCACCTGAGCGAGCAGCTAAAGGCGAGGCCCGACCTCGGGCGCTTTGCCGACGACATCTGCCAATCGGGCGAACGGGGTGCCGAGCTGACGCAGCGCCTGCTCGCCTTCAGCCGCCGCCAATTGCTGCGGCCTCAGACGATCGATTGCCGGAGCCTGCTCGATTCCATGTTCAAGCTGCTCAAGCGCACCTTGCGCGAAGACATCGAGATCAGGACGACCTCCGGGCCCGGCACGATCCTGGCCTTTGCCGACCGCGCCCAGCTCGAATCCGCCGTGCTCAATCTCGCGCTCAACGCGCAGGATGCCATGCCATCGGGAGGCCACCTCACGCTGGCCACGGAGCTGATCACGATCGAGGATGATGACGGTGCCGTTCACCGGGAGGTCGCACCCGGCAGCTACGTCCTGATCGCGGTTACCGATGACGGCGAAGGCATGACGCCCGAGGTCGCCGCACGCGCGTTCGAGCCGTTCTTCACCACCAAGGAGGTCGGCAAGGGCTCGGGCCTCGGCCTCAGCATGGTCTATGGCTTTGCCAAGCAATCAGGCGGCCATGTCTCGATCTACAGCGAGGCTGGCCTTGGGACCACGGCCAGGATCTACCTGCCGCGCGCGAGCACCGGTAGGTCGCAAGCCGATCTTCCCGACGGCGAGGACACGGCGCCGCGAGGCTACGAGACGATCCTGATCGTCGAGGACGATCCGTTCGTCCGCTCCTCCGTCATTCGCAGGGTGGAAGCGCTCGGATATCGCGTCGTCGCCGCGGTCAACGGCAAGGATGCCTTGCAGCAGCTGCAGGGCGATCCCGGCATCGACTTGCTGTTCACCGATATCGTGATGCCGGGCGGCATGAGCGGCTGGGAGCTCGCCGATCAGGCGCGGCGGGTGCGTCCCGGCCTGCCGGTCCTGTTCACCTCGGGCTACGCGCTGGAGACCTTGGTCGAGCAGGGCCGCGCGCAGGCGCGAGCGGTCGTGCTGACCAAGCCCTACCGCAAGGTCGAGCTCGCCCAGCGCCTGAGGGATGCATTGGCCGCCGCAGTGGTCCCATCCTAGCATCGCGCCCGAATGCACCTCGGATGATCCAGCAAGTTCGCTTGCTAAATCCAGCCGGTTTTGGCCTATTAGCCGGAAGAATACGCTTTCGGAGTGCCCGCGATGGTTCCTTTTTTCGTTCAGATCAAGTGCAAGCTCGGCCAGTCCTATACGGTGGCCAATGCGCTTGCCGAAGCCGAGATCGCCTCCGAGATCTACTCCACGGCCGGCCAATACGACCTCCTGGTGAAGTTCTACGTCGACAAGGACACCGACATCGGCCACTTCGTGAATGAGAAGGTGCAGGTGCTGCCGGGCATCCAGGACACTCTCACCATCATCACCTTCAAGGCGTTCGGCACCGGCTAAAGCATGATCCGGAAAAGTGCGAAGCGGTTTTCCGGAAAGATCATGCGTAAACAACAACCTAAAGCGCGATGATGATTCATCCCAATCTCATCGCGCTTTAGATCACGCGCAAAACAACGGCCGAAGCGCCGGCAGCGCTAGCCGCCCTCCTTGCGCTTGGGCGGTGTCGGTCCCTGCACCGGCGGCAGCGACTTCAGATAGGCGGCCATCGCGGCGCGGTCTTCCGCGGTAAGTTGCGCCAGATTCTTGATCACCGCCCGCATCGCGCCCGAAGCGCTGTCGCCCTCGGGCAGGTCGCCGGTCTCGAGAAAATCCGCGATATCCTTCTCGCTCCAGTTGCCGATGCCCTGCTGCGTGATGTTGGGCACCCAGCCCTCCCCTTCGGGATTGGGCCCACCGGCAAAGCGCTGGCTGGCGATGATGCCGCCGAGCGCATTGCGCGGGCTGTGGCATTCGGCGCAATGGCCGAAAGCGTTCACGAGATAGGCTCCGCGATTCCATTGCGGCGAGCGCGCGGCGTCCGCGACGAACGGCGCGGTGTCCATGAACAGCAGCTTCCAGATGCCGACATTGCGGCGGATGTTGAACGGAAACGGCAGCGCGTGGTCGCCCACTGTGCCGGACACCGACGGAAGCGTCTTCAGATAGGCAAAGAGATCGCGGACGTCGTCGACACTGGCCAGATGATAGGACGTGTAGGGAAAGGCGGGGAAATAGTGCGTGCCCGTGGGCGAGATGCCGCGCATCACGGCGTTGACGAAATCGGCCTCGCTCCAGCGGCCGATCCCGTAGGCGGGATCGGGGGAAATATTGGGGACGTAGAACGTCCCGAACGGCGAGCCCAGCGCCAGCCCGCCGCCGAGCCGCAGGCGATCGGGCTGATTGGGGGTGGCATGACAGGACGAGCAGCCGCCGGCGTTGAACAGCTCCTGCCCGTTGGCGAGATCGGGGTTGCGTGTCGGCGCCGGCAAGGCCAGCACGGCCGGGGCGGTCAACCACCAATAGAGTGCGAACGCCGCGGCGGCGGCGATCAGGGCGGCAAGGAGCGTTCGTCGCAACATTCGATCATTCCATCGTGAACGCGCGAACTTAAGGGTCATGCCGCGCTCGATCCAACCACGAATATTTTAGACGGCCCGGATGTAATGCCGGAATAAACCGCATGACGCACTGTTTGAAAAGCAATCAGGCGTCAACAGGAGAAAGCCATGACCAAAGCCGTTTTTGCCACACTGGTACTCGGAGCCGCCGTTGCGTTCGCCGCCCCGGCCAGCGCGGAGAAACTGAAGGCGACGCTGGACGGCAAATCCGAAGTCCCCGCCAACACCAGCAGCGCGACCGGAACGGCCGATCTGGACTACGACGCTGCCAGCAAGAAGCTGTCCTGGACCGTCACCTATTCCGGCCTCTCGGGCCCCGCCACCGCCGCGCATTTCCACGGGCCTGCCGAAGCCGGCAAGAACGCCGGCGTCGCGGTCCCGATCCCGAATGCAGCCTCGAGCCCGGTCAAGGGCGAAGCCACGCTCACCGACGCGCAGGCCGCCGATCTGCTCGGCGGCAAGTACTACATCAACATCCATACCGCGGCGAACCCGGCCGGCGAGATCCGCGGTCAGGTGACGAAGTAAAGCGAAAACGCGGGCTTCGTCGCGGAAAGGCCGGACGCAAGGAGGGAGCGTCCGGCCTTTTCGATTCCAAGCAACTTCGTAGCCCGGATGGAGCCAACGGTCGGCGCGAAGCGCCGCCCGTTGGTGCAATCCGGGAGCCCTGCGCGTTGCGGACAGGTCCCCGGATTTCGCTGCGCCCCATCCAGGCTACGACGCTACGACTCTGACCGTGCTCAAGCCGCGTTCAGCGCCTGCGCGAGGTCTGCGATCAGGTCCGACGGGTTCTCGATGCCGATCGACAGCCGGATCGTGGAATCGAGCACGCCGATCTTTCGGCGGATGTCGGCGGGAACGCCGGAATGGGTCATCGTTGCCGGCAGGCTTGCGAGCGATTCCGTGCCGCCAAGGCTCACCGCCAGCTTGAGGATCTGCAGCGCGTTGAGGAATTTCACCGCCGCCTCCTTGCCGCCGACGATGTCGAACGAGAACGTCGAGCCCGCGCCCAGGCATTGCCGCGCGAACACACGGCCGGACAGCGAGCCCTGCTCGTGGTGACCGAGATAGTGCACCCTGGCGACCTTCGGATGGTCGCGCAGGAAGTCCGCCACGAGCCGCGCATTCGCATCGGCCTTCTCCATCCGCAGGCTGAGCGTCTCGAGCGAGCGGTTGATCATCCAGCACGAATGCGGATCGAGCTGGGTGCCGATGGCGCCGCGCAGCGCCTTGATGCCTTTCATGATCGCCTTCGATCCGAGCGCGGCGCCCGCGATCAGGTCGGAATGACCGCCGACATACTTTGTCAGCGAATACAGCGACAGATCCGCGCCGTGTTCGATCGGCCGCTGAAACACCGGCCCGAGCAGCGTGTTGTCGCAGGCGATGACGGGCGTGTGTCCCTGGGCCTTGCCGATGGAATCGGCGATGCGGCGGATCATTGCGATGTCGACGAGGCCGTTGGTCGGATTGGCGGGCGTCTCGATCAGGATCATCGACACCCGCCCCTTGCCCATGGCCTGCTCCGAGGCCTGCCTGACTGCCGTCTCGTCGATGCCGTCGGCAAAGCCGACGGCGCCGATCGACAGGCGCGCGAGCGTGTTCGTCAGCAGCGTCTCCGTCCCGCCATAGAGCGGCTGCGAGTGCAGGATGACATCGCCGGGGCGAACGAAGGCCAGGATCGTGGTGGCGATAGCCGCCATGCCGGACGAGAACAGCGCGCAACTCTCCGTGCGCTCGTAGATCGCGAGCCTGTCCTCGACGATCTCGCTGTTGGGATGATTGAAGCGCGAATAGACCAGGCCGGCGCCCATGCCTTCCGGCGGCTCGCGCCGTCCGGCGACGTAGTCGAAGAAGTCCTGCCCGTCCTCGGCGGTCTTGAACACGAAGGTGGAGGTCAGGAACACCGGCGGCTTGATGGCGCCCTCGGACAATTGCGGATCATAGCCATAGGTCAGCATCAGGGTTTCCGGATGCAGCATATGATTGCCGATATGGGTCTTGGAGGGGAACGGTTTTGCCATGGCCTGTCTCGCTGTTGATCGAGGTGCTCGCCGCGCGCTGGGAATCCCGACGTGAGGATGCCGGGAGGAGACTCGTGTGAGCGCACGGCCGTTGGCGCAAGGATAGCCGCTCTCGCGGCAATCCGTCAGGCCTTGCGGACGGAAGTTCCTGCAGGCCGCGGTCAAGAAAAAGGCGGTTGCTTTCGCAACCGCCCTTTCCGAAGTCCTTGGTAGCCCGGATGGAGCGCAGCGCAATCCGGGACAAGTCCATCAAGTCACGCCGTCTTCCCGGATTGCGCTGCGCTCCATCCGGGCTACAAACGACGACCGCCCCGCTATTTCAATTTCACGCGATAGGTTTCGTGACAATCATTGCAGCGGTCGTTGATCGCCGTGTAGGCCGCCTTCAGGCCCGCGACATTGGTGATCTTGCCTTTGGCGTCGGCGATCGCCTTCTGCACCGGCGGGATCTTGGCATCGAAATCGGCCTTGTTCTGCCAGACCTTCGGCGAGGAACCATAGGTCGCGTTGACGACATCCTGCTTGGGATTGATCTCGAAGGTCTTGGCGATCTTGGCAACATCGGCCTCGATGCTGGCGATGGCCTCATCGGCAGCCTTCTTGTCGAAGGGAATATCGCCCTTGCTCATCTTCTGAAGCACGCCATACTGATTCTTGGCGATCGCTCGCATCAGATTGTCCTGCTGGACGGCAATCTCCTGTTGCGCCATGACGGCGCCCGCGCCCAGCACGAGGGCGCCCGCGACAATCATCGTCCGTTTCATTGGTTCGTTTCTCCGGCTCTCGAGACGTTCGGGGAATGAGACTGTCACCGGCTTCTGGTGAAGCCGGGACCCATCATAGGTAGAACCCCGCGCGGCGCGTTTATTCCCGTGCGCGCGGGGGAGCGCGGCTTCACAAGCTGTGACGGCGGTGATGCTCGCTGATCGCAACCCACACCCGCTCGGGCGTTGCCGGCATGTCGATGTGGTCGATCTTGTACTCGCGCCAGAGCGCATCGACGATGGCGTTGACCACGGCCGGACAGGAGCCGATCGCGCCGGCCTCGCCGGCCCCCTTCACGCCCATCGGATTGGTCTTGCAGGGCACGTTGTGGGTCTCGAACACGAAGGCCGGCCCGTCCGCCGCGCGCGGCAGCGCATAGTCCATGAAGGTCGCGGTGATGAGCTGGCCGTCGGTCGGTCCATACACCACCTGCTCCATCAAGGCCTGGCCGATGCCCTGCATGGCGCCGCCATGCACCTGGCCGGCCAAGAGCAGCGGATTGAGCGTCTTGCCGAAATCGTCGACGATCACGTAGTTGACGATTTTGATGATGCCGGTCGCCGGATCGATCTCGACCTCCGCAACATGGGTGCCGTTGGGATAAGTGCCGTCGGCGCTGGCAAAGGTCGCGCTACCGTTCAGCTTCGATGGATCGACGCCGGGCCGCTTGGCCAGGTCGGCAAACGAGATCGAGCGGTCGGTGCCGGCGATCCGCACCACGCCTTCGGAGATTTCGAGGTCGCCCGCGCTGGCTTCCAGCGCCTGTGCCGCGATCTCCTTCAGCCTCGAACCGAGCTCGCGCGTGGCGCGCTCGACGCTGACGCCGCCGGAGGGGATCGAGGCCGAGCCGCCGGTGCCGAGGCCGGTCGCGATCTCGTCTGTGTCGCCCTGCCGGACATGCACGCGCTCGGGCGCCACGCCGAACTGTTCGGCGACGATCTGCGCATAGGCGGTCTGATGGCCCTGCCCGCTCGATTGCGTGCCGATCAGCACGGTGACGTCGCCATTGGCATCGAGGCGGACGTTGGCCGTCTCTTCACCCATCACGCCGCAAATCTCGACATAGCTCGCAAGCCCGATGCCGCGGATCAGGCCGCCCTTCTTGGCCGCCTTGGCGCGCTTGGGGAATTCCTTCCATTCCGCGATCTCCATCGCGCGCTTCAGGTGCGCGGCGAAGTCGCCGGAATCGTAGACCTTGCCGGTCGCGGTCTTGTAGGGCAGCGCCTTCGGAGGGATGAAATTCTTGCGGCGGATGGCATCCGGCGTCATGTCGAGCTTTCGCGCGCAGGCATCGACGAGGCGCTCGATGACATAGGCGGCTTCGGGCCGGCCCGCGCCGCGATAGGCGTCGACCGGCACGCTGTGGGTGAAGATCGTGCGCACCCGGCAATGGAAGGCCTGGATGTCGTAGAGGCCGGGCAGCATGCCGGCGCCGCCATGCGGGATGTAGGGCCCGAAGGTCGACAGATACGCGCCCATGTCGCCCATGAGGTCGCAATCCATCGCGAGGAACTTGCCGTCTTCAGCCAGCGCCATCTTGGCAGTGGTGACGTTGTCGCGGCCCTGCGCATCGCCCATGAAATGCTCGGAGCGGTCGGCCGCCCACTTCACCGCCTTCTTCAGTTTGCGCGCAGCGACGGCCATCAGGGCATATTCCCGATACGGAAACAGTTTTGTGCCGAACCCGCCGCCGACGTCGGGGCAGATCACCCGCATCTTGTCGGTAGGGATGTTGAGCACGTTCTGGCAGAGGATGTCGCGCAGACGGTGGCTGCCCTGGCTGCCGACCGTCAGCGTCAGATGGTCGCGCTTGGAATCGTATTCGCAGACCGCCGCGCGGGTCTCCAAGAAGCTTGCAACCACGCGCGGATTGACGATGGAGATCTCGGCGACCGCATGTGCTTTCGCGAAGGCAGCTTCCGTCGCCGCTTTGTCGCCGATCGAGACGTCGAACAGCACGTTGCCCGGCTTGTCGGGCCAGACCAAGGCTGCGCCCTTCTTCACGGCGTTGACGACGCCAGTCACCGCGGGCAGCGGCGACCATTGGACCTCGATCGCCTCGATCGCATCGCGAGCCTGGTCGATGGTCTCGGCGACCACGAAGGCGACGGCATCGCCGACGTGGCGCACCTCGTCCTTGGCCAGGATCGGGTAAGGCGGGCCGGTGAACGGATCGGTCTCGAGGTTGAACAGGCAGGGCAGATTGCCGAGATCCCCGACGTCGTCGGCCGTCAGGATCAGCGCAACGCCCGGCAGGCCGCGCGCGCGGCTCGCATCGATGCTGTATTTGGCATGCGCATGCGGCGAGCGCAGCACCAGGCAGCGGAGCGCGGCCTGCGGCGCGTAATCGTCGGTATAGCGGCCCTTGCCGCGGATGAGCGCGTCATCCTCCTTGCGCAGCACGCTTTGGCCAACGCCGAACTTGATGGGAGCCGCCATTTTATCTTCCCGTTCTCATGGTTGTTTTGTGGGCATATTGCCGTGGAAAAACTGGCAAGGCAAACGGGTTTAGGCGGGCGCAGGGGTCGCAGGTTCAATCGCGCCACGCGTGCCTCACGGGAATGCTCGGCAAGGTCCCAGCGTGATCGTGTGACGTTGACGGCGAGAGCCAAGCGCTCCCACTTAGCTGTTCTCGTGCTCACCCCGAGCTTCAAATAGCTGATGAGCATCGGAGGCCGTGAGCGTCAGCCCGTACAAATCTTTCAGCGTCGAAATGCGTTGCAGCGTCGCAGGCTCGAACGGAGTCTTGCCTTCGAACGAATGCAGGAGAACGCCCTCCAGCAAATCACCGAGGCTCATATCCAGGTATTCGGCGAGGCCTTTCGCGACCTTGAGAATGCGCTTCTCGATCCGAACTCCCGTCTGTACGCGTTGGACTGAATGCTTGTGGGTTTCTGAACTCATGATGTGTGACCTCGATCGGAAGGCGGGCGTTTAGTCGCATCATGCCATTGCCGGACTTGCTCGGGCATCGGTCTCCAGCCCTGCAACTCACGTCCTCAGAGACCAGGTGAATCTTGGATTCGTTCGGACGCCTGCGGGGTCGACGGTCTGATCGCGGAACCATTGTTGTCACACAGGCAGAGCCTGGGCGGCCGAGTTGACCGATCCCAATTTGCCTTTCCCGTTCTAGAATGTTACCTTGGTACCAAGGTAACATAGACGTAGCTGCACGGATGCTGCAGAGGTCGCCGAACTGAGCGAGGGCTTCCTCGCGCGTACACTTCCGGGGGCACGTTTCAGCCATCGTGAACATCTGATCGTGACGAGCTACTTGCTCGCCACTGATCCGGCTCGGGACTGGCGGGTCGAACTCCCCGAGATGATCCGCGCCTACAATGTTGCCGCTGGCGGCGTGAACGACGATGTGCGTGGCTATCACCACACGATGACGATGGCCTTCTTGATGATCATCGAAGGAATTCTTGCGGAGGTCGGCCGCCGCGACATTGTCGCCGCCTGCAACGCGGTGCTTGCGTCCCCGGCAACCGAAAAGGATGCACTGTTGCGTTTCTGGAGCCGCGAAGCGCTGTTCTCGCGGGAGGCGCGGCACGGCTGGATTGAGCCAGACCTTGCCGAGTTCAAGCCGCGCGCGTCAGGTCATATGCCAGCGTGAGGATCGTCGATTACTCACATCCCGCGGCTCAACAGATACCTCGTACTATCTCTGAGCGCATCGATCGCCCGCCCAGGTGCGAGATAGTTGATCTCGGCGCGCGTCAGGCCGATGTCGGTCAGCTCCCTGTCGCTCAGATCCATCAAACTGACCCGCGGGTGCAGGCGCCACGTCCCAAAAGCAGACCAATATCGCTTGAGCAGGCCCAGGAGACTTTGCGCCGGCGCGGCTGCGGCAGCTTCTCTCCCCGACAAGGCTTGGCCCGGCGTTGCAACGGACACGTTGAGACGAGCCGCTGCCGCCGAACCTCGTCCATGGCCTGCTTCGCGAGCGCAATGGATTGGTCGAGGCGAAGCACCGCCGCATCGTGCTCGGCCTCGGATGAAATGCTCGTCAGTTGTGGTGGCATCGGACGCTCCTGCTGTTGAGCCGGCAGGGAGCGTGGCCAAACAAAAGGCCCCGTCCGATGCCGGCGGGGCCTGGTGGAAAAGATGTCGTCGAAATCCTAGCGCACGACTCCTCCCACCGCCCAGCCGAAGCGGGTGATGTGGTTGCGGGAGACTTTGCGCGAGCACTTGATCATGAGCGACTCCTACCACCGCAATCGCGCAAAATCAAGAGATGTGCCGATGTTGGCTGCAGCTTGGAGGCGAATGCCGTGCTCTCTAGCCACGCACCAGCGAGACCAGCCATTTGCGGCCGAACAAGACGAGGATCGCGAGCGCGTAGACGATCGTGCCGCCGACGGCGAGCAGGATCAGCATCAATTCATCCCGGAAGTGCATCGCGCCCAGCCAAGGGCCGCTGAAGTGCGCAATCAGCCAGAACGCGGCGGCGAGGATGAGGCCGGTCAGCAAGAACTTGGCGAGCGACAGCAGCCAGGCGCGGTCGAGCACGAGAAAGCCGCGCCGCACGGCGAAGTACAGCACCAGCAAGAGATTGGTCCAGACGCCGATGGCGGTGGCCAGCGCGAGGCCGATCTGGGCCAGCGATCCCATCAAGGCGACCTTCAGCGCGACATTGACCGCGATACCGGTCAGCGACGCCCGCACTGGCGTTGCGGTGTCCTTGCGGGCATAGAAGGTCGCGACCGCGCTGCGGATCAGCACGAACGGGATCAAGCCGATGGCATAGGCCGCGAGCGTCGCACCGGCGGCGGCGGCATCGGCCTTGGAGAACGCACCGCGCGCGAACAGCGCGCGCATGATCGCATCGGGCACGGTGATGAAGGCGGCCACGAACGGGATCGAGAACAGCAGCGTGAAATCGAAGGCGCGGCGCTGCGCCCTCAGCGCGCCATCGTGGTCGTTTGCGGTGATCCGCCGCGACATCTCCGGCAGCAGCACCGTGCCGATGGCGATGCCGATGACGCCGATCGGCAGCTGGTTGAGCCGGTCGGCATAATAGAGCGCGGACAGCGCGCCCGCGGGCAGGAAGGTCGCGATGATGGTATCGGCGAACAGCGCGACCTGCGTGCCCATCGAGCCCAATGTCGCCGGCCCCAGCGCCTTGAAGAAGCCGCGGACGTCTTCGTCGAGCTTGAGCGGGGCAAAGCGCGGCAGGCCGCCATGGCGGGCGAGATCTCCGGCGAGCAGGAAATATTGCAGGAAGCCGGAGATCAGGACGCCCCAGGCCGCGGCATGGCCTGCGGTCGGAAACCAGACGGCAACCGCCAGCGTCATCATCATGGCGACGTTGAGGAAGATCGAAGCGGCCGCGGCGCTGGCAAAGCGCTGCATCACGTTGAGCATGCCGCCATAGAGCGTCACCAGCGTGATCAAGAGCAGATAGGGAAAGGTGATCCGGGTCAGCTCGATCGCGAGCTTGCGCTGCTCGGCATCCTCGGAAAAGCCCGGCGCCAGGATGCTCATGGCCTGCGGCATGAACAGCCAGGCGGCGATCAGCAGCACCACCTGCGAGGCCAGGAGCAGCGTGAAGATGCGGTCGGCGAACAAATGTGCGGCCGCCTCCCCCTTCTCGCCATGGACATGGGCATAGGCCGGCACCCAGGCGGCGTTGAAGGCGCCCTCGGCGAAGATCGCGCGGAAATGGTTGGGAAGCCGCAGCGCCACGAAAAAGGCGTCGGCCACCGGCCCGGCACCGAGGATCGCCGCGAGCATGATGTCGCGGGCAAACCCCGTCAGCCGCGACAGCAGCGTGTAACCACCGACCGTGAAGATGCGTCCGAGCATGCGGATTGTTGTAGAGACTTATCGGACGGAGGTCGATGCATCTTGCGATGCGCATTACTGCGCCCTCTCCCCTTGCGGGAGAGGGCAGCACCGCAGGCAGATACAGACTCAATCGGGTGAGGGATATCTCTCAGCGCATGCCGTACGGAGAGAGACCCCTCACCCGGCTTCGCTTCGCGAAGCCAACCTCTCCCGCAAGGGGAGAGGGAAGAACTCAGCCCGCCAGCGCGCCGCGGACGGCGGCGATGATTCGCTCCTGATCGGCCTCGGTCAGGTAGGCATGCATCGGCAGGCTGATGACGTCCTGCGACAGGCTCTCGCAACCCGGCAATCCGCCCTCGGCGACCGGGTACTGCTTGTAGGCGGTCTGCTGGTGCATCGACTTGCCGTAATAGATCGCGGTCGGCACGCCCTGGGCTTTTAGCGCGGCAGCGAAACCGTCGCGATCGGTGCCTTTGGGCAGGCGGATGGTGTACTGCGCCCAGACCGAGGTCTTGCCGGGCGCGAGGCGCGGCACGGTGACGACATTGGACAGGCCGCGCGCATAGCGCTCCGCGACCCTGTTGCGAGCGGCGATCTCGTCATCGAAGATCTTCAGCTTCTCGATCAGGACCGCGGCCTGCATGGTGTCGAGCCGGCCGGTGAGGCCGAGGCGGACGTTGTCGTATTTGTCGACGCCCTGCCCGTGCACGCGGATGCTGCGCAAGGTGGCGGCGAGCTCGTCGTCATCGGTGAAGATCGCGCCGCCGTCGCCGAAGCAGCCGAGCGGCTTTGCCGGGAAGAAGCTGGTCGCAGTGGCGTGGCCGAGGGTGCCGAGCTTGCGCCCCTTGTAGCTCGCGCCAAAGCCTTGCGCGGCGTCGTCGAGCACGAACAGGCCCTCGGCCCTGGCGATCTCGGCGATGGCATCGTGATCGGCGGGCTGGCCGAACAAATCGACCGGAATCACCGCGACGGGCTTGAGACCGGCCTTGCGAGCGGTGGCGATGCCGCGCTTGAGCGATTCCGGGCTCATGTTGAAGGTGGTCTCGTCGACGTCGACATAGACCGGCGTCGCGCCGGTCCGCGCCACGGGCGAAGCGGTCGCGATGAAGGTGAAGGACGGACACAGCACGGCATCGCCGGGCCCGACATTCCTGGCCATCATCACCATCAGGATGGCGTCGGTGCCGCTGGCGCAGCCGATCACGTGCTTGGCGCCTGAGTAGGCCGCAAGCTGCTTCTCGAGCTCGAAGACCTCCGGCCCGTTGACGAACTGGCAATGGTCCATCACGCGCTTCACGGCGGCATCGAGCGAGGCGCCGAGCCGGCGGCGCTGCGAGGCGACGTCGATGAAGGGAATGGGTTCGGAACGTAAGTGCTGGTTCATGACGCCTTGTGACGTTTGAGCGGTCGACATGGAAGGGATCAGCCGGCGACGCGGCGCGGCCCCTTGCGCGCGGGTGACGTCGCCGCAGGACGCGAGGGCCTCTCCAGGCATTGCGTGGCGATCTCGAGGCTGGCGACGCCCTCGTCGCCCGTCACTGCCGGCGTCTCGCCGTTGCGCACCGCCTTGAGGAACGCGATCAGCTCGGCGCGAAGCGGCTCGTCATGGCCGACCGGCAGATGCCGCATCGAGTAGCTGCCGTCCGGCTTGAAGCCGAAGCATTCGGTGACCTGGCGCGTCAAGAGATCGCCCATCACGTATTTGCCGCGCGTTGCGACCGTGACGCTGCGCGCCTTGAACGGCGTCAGCCAGTTGGTGTTGATGTGGGCGAGCACGCCGCTCTCGGTGCGGAACTGCAAGAGCGCGATGTCCTCGCGCTGGGCGACCGCGCTCGACAATTGCGGCTGCACCTCGACGATGTCGGATTCGGTGAACCAGCGGATCAAATCGATGTCGTGCACGGCAAGGTCGATGACGACGCCGACATTGGACATGCGCGGCGGGAACGGGCCGACGCGGGTGATCGCGATGGAGAGAATGTCCTCGCCCGCGATCGCCTGCTTAACCGCGGCGACCGCCGGATTGAAGCGCTCGACATGGCCGATCATCAGCGTGACGCCCGCCTTGTGCGCGGCGGCGACGATCTCGCGGCCCTCTGCCACCGTGGATGCGATCGGCTTTTCGACCAGCACATGGATGTTCTTGGCGATGCATGCGAGCGCGACCTCGTGATGCAGATGGGTCGGTGCCGCGATGGTGACGGCATCGACGCCTTCGGCGAACAGCTGGTCGAGCGTCTCGAAGCTTTCGCAATTGGCGAGCTCCGTGGCCCGCGCACGATGTGCCGGCGAGGGATCGACGACGCCGACGAGGCTGACGCCGGGCAGGCCGCTGAGCACGCGCGCATGGTTGCTGCCCATCACGCCGGCGCCAATGACACCGACGCGCAAGCCGGCCTTTGCCGGTGCAGATCCCCTGGAAGTCATCTGAGCAAACCCCGATTCAACGCAAATCCCCGGGCCGCTTCTAGCACGGACGCCACATTTGTGGCGAATGCCGCCCTGGCGGGCCGGACACGATTTGATTCAAAAAGTTACACGTTCCCCGGGCCTTAGGCCGAAAAAGATACCGCTTCTCGGCCCGGGTCGCGTGATTCGGAGTTTGCTGGTTACGACCTTTGATAGTCGTCTTCAATCCGGATGATGTCGTCTTCCCCCAGATAGCTTCCAGTCTGGACCTCGATCAGATCCAGCTGGATCTTGCCGGGATTCTCCATCCGGTGGACGGCGCCCATCGGGATGTAGATCGACTCGTTCTCGTGCACCGTCTTCACCGTCTCGTTGACGGTCACCTGCGCCGTGCCGCGGACCACGATCCAGTGCTCGGCACGATGATGGTGCTTCTGCAGCGACAGCCGCCCGCCCGGCTTCACCACGATGCGCTTGACCTGGTGGCGCTCGCCATTGTCGACGGATTGATAGCTGCCCCAGGGCCGGTGCACCTTGAGATGCTCTTCGGTGACTTTCGGCGCGACCGACTTCAATTTCGTCACCAGGCGCTTCAGCCCGTTGGCATCCTTCTGCCGCGAGACCAGCACCGCGTCCGCGGTCGCGACGACGACGAGATCGTCGACGCCTTCGAGCGCGACCAGCGCGGAATCCGTGGTGACGTTGCAATTGCGGGAATCCTCGAACACGGCGGTGCCGTGCGCGGCATTGCCTTGCGCGTCCTTCTCCGACAGCTCCCACACCGCATGCCATGAGCCGACGTCGGACCAGCCGCACGACACCGGCACGACGGCGGCGCGCGAGGTCTTCTCCATCACCGCATAGTCGATTGAGATCGCCTTGGCCGCGCCGAACGCCTCGGGCTCCAGCGTGACGAAGCCGAGATCGCGGCCGGCATTGTTGACGGCATTGGTGACGGCCTCGACGCTTGCCGCATCGACCCTGCGATATTCGTCGAGCAGCACGCTCGCCGGGAACATGAAGTTGCCGCTGTTCCAGAGATAGCCGGAATTGACGTAGTCGGAGGCCTTCACCGCGTCCGGCTTCTCGACGAAGCGCGCAACCGCCTGCACCTCGCCCGCGATCACGTCGCCCGGATTGATGTAGCCATATTCCGTTGCCGGCCGTTCCGGCTTGACGCCGAAGGTGACGATGCGCCCGGCATTCGCGGCGGTGAGGCCCTCGCGACAGGCGGCGACGAAGGCAGCATTATTCTGCACGACGTGATCGGCGGCGAGCGCGAGCACGATCGCCTCGCTGGCGCGGTTCTGCGCGAACACCGCGCCGGCCGCGATGGCAGGGCCGGAATCGCGCCGCATCGGCTCGAGGATCACGTCGGCCTCAATGCCGATCTCGGCGAGCTGCTCCAGCACCATGAAGCGGTAGGAGGCGTTGGTGATGACGATCGGCCGGTCGAACAAAGAGGGATCGGACACGCGCAGCAGCGTGTCCTGGAACGTCGAGCGCGTGCCGAACAGCGGCAGGAACTGCTTGGGCCGAACCTCGCGCGAAGCGGGCCACAGCCGCGTGCCGGCACCGCCGCACATGATCAGGGGGATTATGCGTTTGTCCATCGTGATCTCAAACCTTGAAATGGTCCCGATACCAGGTGACGAAGTTATGAACCCCATGCTCGATCGGCGTTGACGGTGCAAAGCCGGTGTCGCGCGAGAGATCCTCGACATCCGCGAACGTTTCCAGCACATCTCCCGGCTGCATCGGCAGCAATTCTTTGATCGCCGTCCGGCCCAGCTCCCGCTCCAGAAGACCGACGACGTGCATCAGTTCCTCCGGATGATGATTGCCGACATTGTAGAGCTTTGACGGCGCATTTGCGGCAGCCGGATCGTCCGCAGGCACGAGATCGATCAGCTTGGACACGACGCGCGTCACATCGTCGATATAGGTGAAATCGCGGCGCATTTTGCCATGGTTAAAGAGCCGGATCGGCTTGCCGGCCATGATGGCGCTCGCGAACAGAAACATGGCCATGTCGGGGCGGCCCCATGGCCCGTAGATGGTGAAGAACCGCAGCCCCGTGACCGGCAGGCGATAAAGATGGCTGTAGGA
Source organism: Bradyrhizobium sp. BRP23 (assembly GCF_020194135.1). NCBI lineage: Bacteria > Pseudomonadati > Pseudomonadota > Alphaproteobacteria > Hyphomicrobiales > Nitrobacteraceae > Bradyrhizobium > Bradyrhizobium sp. BRP23. The sequence continues at coordinate 78,945 of NZ_JADYVW010000014.1, forward strand.
CTGCGCCATCACCTCGTTCGCCTTCTTGGTCGCGGCGTAGAGGCTGACCGGATGGTCGGTGCGGTCCGCAACCGCAAATGGCAGTTTTGTGTTGGCGCCGTAAACGGAGGATGACGAGGCGTAGACCAGATGACCGCAGCCATTGTTGCGGCAGCCCTCCAGCACGTTGAGAAAGCCGACGAGATTGGAATCGGCGTAGGTCTGCGGCTGCTCGATCGAGTAGCGCACGCCGGCCTGCGCGGCCAGATGCACGACTTTGGCAAAACGATGCTGCGCGAACAGCGCCGCCATGGTCTCGCGGTCGGCGAGATCGGCCTCGACGAACGAGAAACGCGGTTGGTCCCGGAGCAGAGCAAGGCGCGCTTTCTTCAGCGCCGGATCGTAATAGCTGTTGAGATTGTCGAGCCCGACGACGGCGCGACCTTCGCCCAGGAGCTGCCGGGCGACGTGGAAGCCGATGAAGCCGGCCGCACCCGTGACCAAAATCGCCCGATCCGTCATCCTGTTCCCTGGGTGATCCCTCGCCCGATCCTGTCTAGCCGCCACCTCGACGGGGTCGCAATAGGCTCCCCGCTCCTTCACGCGGTCTCCTCATGGCGTCCTTAACGACGGCTCCTCGACGAGAGCTATTGCAAGATCGGCGCCAAAACCATACCAAAGCGGCCGAATTCGGCGCCTCGCGTCGGGTTGCCTCCAATCTTAGCAAACCCTGTTCATGCGGACGAGATGCGCCGAATCCTGTTGTCGACGGCCAAGATCCTGATTTCCGCGGCGCTGCTCTATCTGGCGCTGCGCAAGGTCGACCTGTCCGAGCTGTTTTCCCGATTCACCCTGACCAGCCTGTTCTGGCTCGGTGTGGCGATCGCGGTCACGTTCCTGCAGATCTTCGTCGGCGTGCTGCGCTGGCGCGAGATCAGCGCCGCCTGCGGCGCGCCGCTCGAGCTCGGCCGCGCCATGCGATACAACGTGATCGGCTCGTTCTTCAACCAGACGCTGCCGTCGGCGATCGGCGGCGATGCCGTGCGCCTGTGGCTGGTCGCCCGCGCCGGCGCCGGCTGGCGCACGGCGACCTACTCGATCTTCGTCGACCGCGCCATCGGCCTGGTCGCGCTCGCGATCTTAATCGTCGCCAGCCTGCCCTGGAGCTACACCCTCATCACCGATCCGCACGGTCGCTCGGCGCTGCTGCTCATCGACCTCCTGGCGCTCGCCGGCGGCCTCGGCTTCCTGATCTTCGGCGCGCTGAAATGGCGCTGGCTGAAGACCTGGTGGGCAACGCATCACATCCACGCCTGCGCCGTCATCGCCAATCGCGTGATCTTCAGCGGCACAAGCGGCCCCGTCGTCGCGATCCTGTCGGTCCTCGTTCACGTGCTCGCCGTCGTCATCGCCTGGTGCGTCGTGCAGTCGATTGGGGCCCCGGTTCGCTTCAGCGACGTCTTTCTGCTCGTGCCGCCGGTGATGCTGATCACGATGATGCCGATCTCGATCGCCGGCTGGGGCGTGCGTGAGGCCACGATGAGCCTTGCGTTCGGCTTCGCGGGACTTTCCGCCAACGAGGGCGTCAACGTCTCGCTGCTGTTCGGCGCCGTGTTCTTCCTGGTCGGGGCAGTCGGCGGCCTGGTCTGGATCCTCAGCGCCGAGAAAGCCGCGCAAGGGTCGGCCCCGATCGGAGTGCCGGAGTGAATTCGGCTGCCGATGCGCTCGCCGGCGCGGCCCTGCTGCTTGCCGTTGCGGCGGCCGCGCTGATCTCGGCGCTCGTGACCTGGACCAGCCGCCCCCTGCTGCAGCGCTACGCGCTGGCGCGGCCGAATGCGCGGTCCTCCCATCGCGTCCCGACCCCGCAGGGCGCCGGCATCGCGGTGATCGCCGCGACGCTGATCGTTGCCTCGCTGTGGGGGGTCTCCGCCAATGTCGCGATCCCGCCGGCGCTGGTCGCTGCGACAATCGTGATCGCGCTGGTCGGCTTCGTCGACGACATCGTATCGCTGCCCGTGCTCGTGCGCCTGGTGCTGCAGGCCGCCTGCGTCGGCGCCGTGGTGTTCACCGCCCCCGACACCGCGCGCATCGTGCCGGCGCTCCCGCTCGCGCTGGAGCGCGGCCTCATCGTCCTTGCCGGCGTCTGGTTCGTGAACCTCGTCAACTTCATGGACGGGCTCGACCTGATGACGGTGGCGGAAGTCGTTCCGGTCACCGCTGCGCTGCTGCTGCTGGGAATGCTCGGGGATCTCCCATGGCCGGCCGTGCTGATCGCCACCGCGCTGTGCGGCGCCATGCTCGGCTTCGCGCCGTTCAACCGTCCTGTCGCAAAAGTCTTCCTGGGCGATGTCGGCAGCCTGCCGATCGGCCTCCTGCTCGGCTGGTGCCTGCTCGAGCTCGCCTGGCACGGACAAGCGGCTGCGGCGCTGCTGCTGCCGGCCTACTACCTCGCCGATGCCACCATCACGCTGTTTCGGCGCATCGCGCGCCGCGAGCCGTTCTGGTCGGCGCACCGTTCGCATTTCTATCAGCGCGCGACCGACAACGGTTTCTCGGTGTCCCGGGTGAGCGGCGAAGTCTTCCTGCTTAACCTCGTGCTCGCAGGGCTGGCGATCCTCGCCGTTCGCGCCGCGACGGTGGCCGTCACGCTGCCCGCGCTGATCGCCGGCGCGATCGCGGTCGCCCTCCTGCTGCGCCGCTTCTCCCGCCCTCAGGCGTCCTGAGCCGACACGGCGAGCCGCAGCCCCTCATCGAGCGAAACCTCCGGCCGCCACCCGGTCGCGAGCGCCTTCGAGACGTCGAGCTCGAGCGAGCCGATCAGGCTGTCATGCATGTCCTGCCGGCCGATCATTCGGAAAAGCGCGCTGAGCAGGCCCGGCGGCACGCCGAACAGTCGCGGGCGCTTGCCGGAGGCCTTCGCCAGACGCGCGATGAATTCGGGCGTCGAGAACTGCTCGCTGTCGGCGAGCAGGAATATCTCGAAATGGCCGGCCGCATCTGGATGAGCGAGCCGGTGCAGGATGAAGGAGGACAGGTTCTGCACGGCAAGGAAGGCGCGGCGATTGCGGATCGCGGCGAACGGCAACGGCACCCCAAGGTTCATCGCGCGCGTCAACAGAGCGAAACTTCCCTTGGCGCTCGCGCCATAGACCATGGGCGGCCTGATCACGGAGATCTTCATATCGCTCTCGCCCGCGAGCGTCCTCAGGCCCGCCTCGGCCGCCGCCTTGGACGTCCCGTAGAGGCCGCGCGGCGTCGGGACGTCGTTCTCGCTGAACGGGGCCCTGCCCTCGTTGCTGCGGCCATGCACCAGCACGGTGCTGATGAAGATGAAATGGCGCACGCCCGCCCTCGCCGCGCAGCGCGCCAGGTGCACCGTGCCGGCGGTGTTGACGTCCTGGTAGAGCTGGGCTGCATGCTCCTCGCGCCTGTGATGCACGCGCGCGGCAAGGTGAACCACCGCCTCCACCCCCTCGAGCGCGGCCCGCCAGTCGGTGTCGCGGCCGATCGATTCGATCACGACCTCGCCGTCGATGCCCTGCCGCTTGCGGACGACGGGGCGGACCGACCATCCCTTGCGCACCAGCGCCTGCCCGAGGTGACGGCCGATGAAGCCGCTCGCTCCTGTCACCAGCACGACCGGTTTGCGTTCGCTCATCGTCGCTCCCCGAGCGCTGGATTGCGCAACAATGGTCAGGCCGCCGTGGATCCAAATTCCGGCACGGCATCCTTCAGGATGGTCCTGATGGTGGCGCGATCGTCGCGCGCGATCGCCTGCTCAAGCGCCGCATTCCATTTGCGCAGCGTCTGCATCGGCGGCTCGTTCGGCTGCGCGGCCATGATGCCGGGCACGCCGATCTCGCGGGTCGGCTCCTCCGAGGCAAACAGGATCTCGTGCAGGCGCTCGCCCGGCCGCATGCCGGTGAACACGATCTCGATGTCGTAGCCCGGCTGCAGCCCGGACAGGCGGATCATGCGCTCGGCGAGATCGACGATCTTCACCGGCTGGCCCATGTTGAGCACGTAGACCGAGACGTCGGGACGCTGCGTCCCAAGCGCATGCGTCGCCGCGGTGATGACGAGATCGCAGGCCTCGCGGATGGTCATGAAGTAACGGACCATGTCGGGATGAGTTACCGTCACCGGCCCGCCGGCCTCGATCTGGGCCTTGAACTTCGGCACCACCGACCCGTTCGAGGCCAGCACGTTGCCAAACCGGACCGAGATCAGCCGCATCGGCGGCTTGCTGCCGTTCGCTCCGGCTGCGAGGTCGCGATCGAGCGCCTGGCAGTACATTTCGGCAAAGCGCTTGGTGAGGCCGAGCATCGACACCGGCTCGATTGCCTTGTCGGTAGAGATCATCACCATCGCCTCGGCGCCGGCGGCAACGGCGGCGTCCGCGACGTTGATGGAACCGAAGATGTTGGTTTTGACGCCCTCACTCCAATCGCGCTCGAGGATCGGCACGTGCTTGAGCGCCGCGGCATGGAAGACGATGTCGGGCTTGAACTCGGCCATCAGGCGCATGACGCGCTCGCGGTCGCGAATGTCGGCAATCCGGCCTTCGATCTGTGCGGTGGCACCACGCGCGGCCAGCGCCTCGGTGACCGCGTAGAGAGCCGGCTCGGAATTTTCCACGATCAAGAGACGTGCCGCGCCGAAGGCGACCACACGCTCGCAGATCTCGGATCCGATCGAGCCGCCGCCGCCGGTGACGATCACGGCCTTGCTCCTGATCAAGGCCTCCAGGCGCGCATAGTCGATCTTCTCGCTCGGACGCAGCAGGAGGTCCTCGACCGCAACCGCCGTGAGCCTTGGCGTATCGCCGCTCTCCAGCGAGGGCATCCGGCTCACGATCACACCCAGTTTGCGCGCCCGCATCAGGATCGATTCCGGATGCGACTCCGGCTCGAAAGCCGATGGTGTCATGATGAGGCGCGCGATGGGCTTGTCGCGCTTGGCGAAATCCGAGATCACATCCTCGACGTCGTCGATGCCGCCCAGCACCGGCACGTTGCGAATGAGCTGGCCCCGATCGGCAGGCGATGGTGACAAGACGCCGATCGGCCAGATGCGCTTGATCGCTCCGCTCTCGATGCCGCGCAGCAGCACTTCGGCATCCGCGGCGCGGCCGATCAGCAGCGTCGGCGCGGCCTCCCCGCCCCTCGCGTGACGCCGCACCCGCGTATAGCGGAAGTAGCGGTACGCCATGCGCAGCGCGCTGAGGAAGAAGATCTCGAGAAACCAGTAGAGGACGATCGTCACCTTGCCGAGAAAGAAGGCGCCGCGAACGTTGGGGGCAACGAGGATGTAGTCGAGCACGAGCAGCGCAACCGTGAGCACGGTCGCCGCGCGAATGATGTTCAGCGCATCAGGCAGCGAGATGAAACGCCATTTCGTCGTGGTCAGATTGCAGAAGAAGAACACGACCACGCTGAAGGCGAGGAAGTAGGGCAGGATCTGGAACAGCAGCGGTAATCGAGCGTAGAAATCGTCGCCACCCTCGAATCGCAGATAGAAGGCGGCAAAAAGCGCCGCCGTGGTCGCCAGCAGGTCGTGGAGCGCGATCAGGAAATTGCGCGAGGTGAGATGCGTAAGTCGCGTCATCCGCCGACCGATGAAAACCCAGTTAGATGCAACCTGACCGCGCTGATAGCCCATCTCGACAAGACTTGCCAGCCGCGCGACCGCTCAGGAACCCGCTTCCGCCGTCTTGGTCCGAAGCTGTTGTGCCCGGATCACCATGCCTCCGGCAACGCCGACTCCGATGACGTACATCCAGCCCTCGTGGAAGTCGAACAGATGCGAGTTGAACAGCGAGGTAAAGACGTTCTGCACCACGACTAGGAGTCCGATCCAATTGGCAATCCCGTCGCCGCGAAACAACCGCAGATGCAATATCCAAATCGCGTAGAGAATGGCGACGCCGATCGCGCCCCATTGCACCGCAACGTTCAGCGTCTGGTTGTGCGGGTTGCCGATCACCTCGGCTGACGCCCGCCGCTGACCGGCGGGCGTCGCGACGCGTTCGAACAACCCGCGGGTCGAACCGGTGCCGTGCCCCAGGATCGGCGCCTCCGCGAAGAAGCCGAGCGACTTCCGCCAGAACTCGAGCCGCATGCCCATGGAGGTTGCCTCGCCCCGTTCCACATAGCCGGTGTAATCGGTGGTAAACCTCTCGGCGGTGTGGCGCAATTGCGGCGAGGCCTGCCAGGCGAGAACGGCGCCGACGAGCAGCGCCCCGGAGATGATCGCGATGCTGCGCCATTTGAGGTGAAGCAGTGCAAACACGCCGAACATGATCGGAATGGTGACGAGCGCGGTGCGCGACACCACCACGAAGGTCATATTGATGAAGAAGCTAAGCGCCAGCGCCGTCAGCAACGCGGCGAACCAGTATCGCTTCTCGCGCAACAGCATCACGATCGGATAGGCGAGCGCCACCGCGCAAAGCGCGAATTCCTGGCTCTGGTCAATGTAGTTCTTGACGAAGATGCCGCGCTCGGGCGGATCGGTCTTGAGCGCGAGGTTCGGGTAGAAGGCGACCAGCCAGGACATCACCGACAGCAAGGCGCAGGACACCAGGAAGGCGATGAATATCCAGTGGCCACGCGGCGAGCGCTCGAAATGATAGAGCAGGACCGGCAGCACGAGCAGCTTGACGGTCGGATTGACCGCGTAGAAGCGCGCACCCCAGGCCGCGTCCGACCATAGCGTCCCCAGCAGCGCGAGAAAGACGAGCGCGATCGGCGCAATGCAGATCGGACGCTTCAAGGACTGCAGGAAGTCGCGTAGATCGAGGAACGGCACCATGCAGATCAGCATCAGCGCGTTGAAGATCCCCGCAAGCGATGTCGACCAGGGCAGCGAGGCCGCGGTCAGGATCGCAAACAGATCGACTGTTTCACGCCAGGCCGCCGGACTGCGCAGGCGCCGCCGCAACATCTGGCCGGGGGTCTCGCGTGCGAGCGCCGTCACTTGCCCCCTCCCCGGGCGCGATGCACCAGCGCCGTCGTGCTGAAGCCCTGGAGGATGTCGACCAGCACGACCGCCCCGCCCGCGGCCTCGACCACCTCATGGCCGACGACCTGTTCGCGTGTGTAGTCGCCGCCCTTCACCAGCACGCCGGGCGTGATCCTGGTGATCAGGTCGATCGGCGTGTCTTCCGTGAAGATGACGACGAGATCGACGGCCTCCAGTGCGGCGAGCACCTCGGCACGCGCGCGCTCGTCCTGGACCGGACGATCGGCACCTTTCAGCCGCCGCACCGAGGCGTCGCTGTTGAGCCCCACGATCAGGCGGTCGCAGGCGGCGCGCGCCGCGGTCAGCACCTTGACGTGGCCGGGATGAAGGATGTCGAAACAGCCGTTGGTGAAGCCTACGCGCAGGCCCTGCCTTTTCCATTCGGCGAGCTGCGCGTCGAGTGCTGCCGGGTCGAGCACGATCTTCTCTTCGGCCGCGAGCGTGGCATGCGGCAGGATCTTGCGTCGCAGCTCGGCCGCGCTGACGCTGGCGGTGCCCTGCTTGCCGACCGCGACGGCGGCGGCGGCGTTGGCCATGCGCAATGCCGTGTCCCAGTCCGCGCCGGCCGCGAGCGACACCGCAACCGCAGCGGCGACGGTGTCACCGGCGCCCGAGACGTCGCGCACCTTCACCGGGACGGCCGGCACGTGGACGGCCCCGCCATTCCGCGGCACCAAGGTCATGCCGTGCTCGCCCTGGGTGACCAGGATCGCCTCGCAATCGGCGAGCCGCATCACGTCCTCGCTGGCCTCGACGATGCTCTGCACCGTGTCGGCGCGGCTGCGGGTCGCTTCCGAGAATTCCTTGCGGTTGGGCGTGAGCAGCGTGGCGCCGCGATAGATCGCCCAGTTCAGGCTCTTGGGATCGACGATGACGGGCTTGCCGAGCTTGCGCGCGGCATCGATGGTGTGGCGGATCACGCGCGCCGTCAGCACGCCCTTGGCATAGTCGGACAGCAGCACGATATCGGCGCGCGCGATCTGCGGCAGGATCGCGTCGATCAACTTCGTTTCGATCTCGTCGGACGCAGCCAGCGCCTGCTCCCAATCCGCGCGCAGCATGTGCGTGGAAAAATGTTCGGAGACGAAGCGGACCTTTCGCGTGGTCGGCCGCGAGGCGTCGCGCACCAGCACGCTCTCGATGCCGGCTTGATCATTGAGCGCGGCCTCGAGCCGCGTGCCGGCGTCGTCCTCGCCGATCAGGCCGACGAAGATGCAGCGCGCGCCGAGCGAAGCGACGTTGCGCGCGACGTTGCCGGCGCCGCCGACGTGGATCTCGCTGCGCTGGGCGGCGATGACGGGCGCCGGCGCTTCCGGCGAGATCCGCGACACCTCGCCGTAGACGAACTCGTCCAGCATGATGTCGCCGATGCACAGCACCGTACGGCCTGAGATGGCTTGCGCGAGGGCATCGAAATCGAGAATGGGCGTCGGCATGGTCGAAAGGGCCTCAGCGAAAGCGGTCGGGCCGGTCGAGATAATCCCCGACATAGGCCTTCACCGCGTCCTCGAGCGTCGTGAAGCCGCCGTTATAGCCGGCGCGGAGCAGACGATCGACCTCGCTCTGGGTGAAATACTGGTAGCTGTCCCGGATCTGCTCGGGCATGTCGATGTATTCGATGTTGGGCCTGGTGCCGAGCGCCGCATAGGCAGCCAGCATGAGGTCCTTGAAGCTGCGCGCCTTGCCGGTGCCGACGTTGAACAGGCCGGACGCCGACGGCGTCGCGAGCAGCCAAAGGACCACGCGCACGACATCGTCGACATAGATGAAATCGCGACGCTGATCGCCGTCCTCGATGCCCTCGCGATGCGACTTGAACAGCTGCACGACGCGGCCTGCCCTGACGTCGTCGAAGCGCCGCGCCAGCACGCTCATCATCGAGCCTTTGTGATATTCGTTCGGCCCGAACACGTTGAAGAATTTCAGGCCGGCCCATTGCGGCGGGAGCCGATCGCCGCGCGCCACACGTTCGGCGACAGCGAGATCGAACAGGTGCTTGCTCCAGCCGTAGAGATTCATAGGCCGCAACTTCTTCAGCGCCGGCAGCGAGGAATCGTCGTCGAAGCCTTCCGTGCCGTCGCCATAGGTCGCCGCCGAGGACGCGTAGATGAACGGCACGGCATTCATCGTGCACCAGTCCAGCAGGCGCATCGACAGGCGGAAATTGGTCTCGACGACGAGATCACCGTCGGTCGCCGTGGTCGCGGAAATCGCCCCGAGATGGATCATGGCCTCCAGCTTGCGGCCCTTCAGCCAGTCCATCAGCTCGGTCGGGGGAACGATATCCACAAGCTGCCGCTTGGCGAGATTGCGCCATTTGCCTTCGGTTCCGAGGAGATCGCAGATCACGACGTCGCTGCGACCGGCCTCGTTCAGCGCGGCCACGACATTCGATCCGATAAAACCGGCCCCGCCGGTCACCAGCAACATTCCACCTACCTGCCCGATTTTAGGTGCCCGATCCTGCCCTAGCGCATGATCCGCCAAAGTGTAAGCTGTTTTGGGATTGCTCTTCTGCCGCCTTTACCTGCCGGCCCGGAGCGGCTAACCGAGCCGCCATATCGGCACGTGTTCGGCCCTCATAACGAATGAATATTGATTCGCAACTTGGTAGTGATGCAGATCGGAGCGACACACGCCCGATCCTGATCGTCCCCTACATGTGGATCGGCGATTTCGTGCGGAATCACACCGTCGTGCGGGTCCTGAAGGAGCGCTGGCCGAACCGGCCGGTCGATCTCCTCACCACCTCCCTGTGCGCCCCGCTGGTGGACTACATGCCCGGGGTGCGCGCCGGCATCGTCTGGGATATGCCGCGCAGCCGGCTGGCCGTCGCACGCCAGTTCGGCTTGGCAGGGCTGCTGCGGAAACAGAATTACGGCACTGCCCTGGTGCTGCCCCGGACCTGGAAAGCGGCCATCGCGCCGGCACTCGCCGGTATTCCTGAACGGATTGGCTTCGTCGGCGAGTTCCGGTTCGGCCTGCTCAACCGCTGGCGCTGGGGTGAGAAGAAGCTGCCCCGCTTCATCGACAAGAACGCCGCCCTCGCCCAGCCCGACGGCGCGCCCCTGCCCGCGGAATGGCCGGTACCGCAACTGCGCGTCCCGGCCGAGGAGATCGCCCGGTGGCGCGAGGCCAATGGTCTCGGTGCCGGCGCCGCGGTGGCACTCGCCCCGGGCTCGGTCGGCGTCTCCAAGCGCTGGACCTCTTATCCCGAAGCCGCCCGCCTGCTGGTCGAGCGCGGCCTCGAGGTCTGGGTGGTCGGCGGTCCCGCCGAAAAGGAGCTCGCCCAGGAGATCGTCGCCGCCGGCGGCCCGGGCGTCCGCGATCTCACCGGCTCGGACTTGCGCAACGGCATCCTCGCCATGGCCGCCGCCGGCGTTGCCATCTCCAACGATTCCGGCCTGATGCACATCGCAGCCGCCCTGGGCACGCCGACCATGGGCATCTTCGGTCCCACCAGCCCCTATCTCTGGGCCCCGCTGAACGGCCTCGCCGCGACACTGGTGCAGGACAAGGAAAAGCTGTCCTGCCAGCCCTGCCAGAGCACGGTCTGCAAGGTGAACGACCACCGCTGCATGCGGAATATTGCGGCAAGCGAGGTGGTGGGGATTGCGGAGAGGGTGCTGGGGGAAGCGGGAAGCGGGTGACGAACTGAGGCGATCGTGGCTCGGGCCGATGATGACATCCTGCCACTGTTTTGCCCGACGAGTCAAAATTCGTTCGAAAAATCCGCAATCTCTCGAACTCTCCGCCAACTCCTTGATTTTGCTGACCCAGGCTACTGTGCATGGGGTTGTTTTCGCGGTTTTGTTTGCGACAGGCGAAAACGGCCTCAGAGCAGCGGCCGATAGACCGCGCCGATCCGCGCCGCCTCGGCATCGAGGCTGAACTTCTCGAGCACCCGCGCCCGCCCGCGCTCGCCCATCGCGGTCGCCACGGCCACATCACGCATCAGCGGCTCGAGCGCCGCAGCGAGCGCGTCGGCATCTCCCGTCGGGATCAGCACGCCGGTGACACCATCCTCGACGACGAGCTCCGCCGCGCCGGCGCGCGCGGCCACGAGCGCGCTGCCCGCCGCCATCGCCTCGATCAGCGTCAGACCAAAGCCTTCGTTGCGCGAAGTGAAGGCGTAGATGGTCAGGCGCTGATACCAGCGCTGCACCGCTTCGATCGGCAGCTCGCCGGTGATGACGACGCGCGATTGCAGGTTTGCTGCTTCGATGCGCTTCTTCAGGTCGTTGGCAAAGGGCGTCTGCTCGGCCGTGACCTGCCCGACGATGACAGCAGTGAAATCCGGATAACGCGGCAGCAGACGGCACATCGCATCGACGAACAGATCGGTGCCCTTCTGCGCCCGCACGCGACCGAAGCAGCCGATGGCGTAGCGGCCCGGCAGCGCGGCTTCGGCGAAGGCAGCAGTGCGATCGGCCGGCGGCGCGTAGACGTCGGTGTCGACGCCGTGCGGGATCACCGTCGCCTTCACCTTCAGGAACGAGGCCGAGAGATCTGACGTTGCGATGATCGCGTCCATGCGCCGGATCAGCCAGCGCGTGATCCAGCTGTGATGCCGCTGCGCCGCCGAGGTGAACACGAGCTTGAGCGGCCAGCCGAGCGCGCGCAAGCCAACGCCCGCGATCATCTCGTTGTTGCGGCGCGCATGCCAGATCACAGGCCGCTTGCGGCGCCAGAGCTTGAGGAGATCTCCGATGCTCAGGCGCGCGATCCCCGCCGGCGCGTCCGAGCCGAACCAGGCGGCGCGGTACAGCTTTGCCAGCCGCGGCGCCACCATCCGGTTGGTCGCGGTGACCCCGGAATAGCGCCTGTGCAGATTTGGCACGATCAATTCGAGATCGCCGGGGAAACCCGCCACGTCACACTCCATTTCGCAAAGTCCCTATACGCAACATTAAGCATAGTGACCAGTTCAGCCGCTCCGATACCCCCTCTTCACCACGCAAGCGCTAGCCTTGCGCGTTGATCGAAGACGGGTGAGATCATGACTGTGCTAGTCACCGGCGGCGCCGGCTATATCGGAAGTCATACGGTTCTCGCGCTGGCGGAAGCCGGCGAGGACGTCGTCGTGATCGACGATCTCTCCACCGGTTTCTCGGCCTACCTGCCCGAAGGCGTGCCGCTGTTCATCGGCGATGCCGGCGACGAGAACCTGCTCGAAGGCGTGATCGCCCAGCACGACATCGAGAGCATCATCCATTTCGCAGGCTCGGTCGTCGTGCCGGATTCGATGCGCGATCCGCTCGGCTATTACCGCAACAACTTCACCACTGCGCGTAACCTGCTCAACGTGGCGGTCAAGCGCGGCATCGGCCGCTTCATCTTTTCCTCGACCGCTGCGGTCTACGGCAATCCGGATCAGGTGCCGGTGCCCGAGCATGCGCCGACGCGGCCGCTGTCGCCTTACGGCTCCTCGAAGCTGATGACCGAGATCATGCTGCACGACGTCGCTGCCGCCTACGGCATGCAATACGTGACCTTGCGTTACTTCAATGTCGCCGGCGCCGATCCCCAGGCGCGCATTGGGCTAGCCACCGTCGGCGCCACGCACCTGCTCAAGATCGCGGTGGAAGCCGCCACCGGCCAGCGCGCCAAGATCGACGTGTTCGGCACCGACTATCCGACCCCGGACGGCAGCTGCATCCGCGACTTCATCCACGTCACGGACCTGTCGCAGGCCCATCGCTCGGCACTCGCTTATCTGCGCAATGGCGGCGCCTCGTCCACGCTCAATTGCGGCTATGGCCGCGGCTATTCGGTGCTGGAGACCATCGACGCGGTGCGCCGGGTTTCGGGCCGCAGCTTCGCCGTGCAATACGCCCCGCGCCGGCCCGGCGACATCATGACCATGGTCGCCGACACCAGCCGCATCCGCAGCCTGCTCGACTGGCGGCCGCAATACGACGACCTCGAGACCATCGCAGCCCATGCGCTGGCCTGGGAGGACAAGTTGTTCCGCGAGCGCCACGGCGAGCTCCGCCACGCGGCCTCCGCCTAGAATCATCCTAAGCGCAAGCCCTTAATTGGGCTTGAAAAACCCGGCTTGAGCGGGCACAGAGGCCCATCGATCCCTGACGCGCGGGCAGGCTTTTGTCCTGCGCCGTCAATGGACACCGGATGGCCCAGTTTCCAAAGAAAATCACCGACGATCCCTACGCGGCAGCGGTCCTGATTCGCCGCCTGATCACGGAACAGGGAATCGTCTACTGGCGGCGCTACCTCGTGGCCTTCGCGCTGATGGCGCTCGCGGCCGGTGCGACCGCAGGCGCGACCTACGTGCTCGGCCAGGTCATCAACCAGGCCTATGTCGACAAGAACATCCCGGGCATCGCGATGTTTTCGGGGATCACGGTCGTTCTGCTCTTCATCAAAGGCGTGGCGACCTACGGCCACATGGTGATCCTGACCAAGATCAGCAACGCCATCCTCGCCACCAACCAGCGCCAGCTGTTCGCCAAGCTGATGCGCGAGAGCGTCGGCTTCTTTTCCGAGCGGCACTCCTCCGAATTCCTGGCGCGGCTGACCGCCGGCGCCAAGTCGATCACCGACGTCCTCAACATGCTGGTCAACGCCGTCGGGCGCGACCTCCTGATGCTGCTCGCCATGATCGGCGTGATGGTGTGGCAGGATCCGCTGATGTCGTTCATCGGCCTCGTCGCAGTGCCCCCGGCGATGCTGGTGCTGCGCAAGCTAGTCAAGCGCATCAAGGGCCTCGCCTTCAACCAGTTCACCGGCACCGCCGACATCATGGAGACGATGCAGGAATCGCTTCAGGGCATCCGCACCGTCAAGGCGTTCACGCTCGAAGAGACGATGCAGAGGCGCATCGACGAGAACATCGCGGTCGTCGAACGCAACGCCAACAAGATGGCCCGCGTCGCCAACCGCTCCAACCCGCTGATGGAGATGCTGGGCGGCTTCGCCGTCGCGGGCTGCCTGATGTATGGCGGCTATGCCGTGGTCGCGCTCAACGCCACGCCCGGCGCGTTCTTCTCCTTCATGACCGCATTCCTGATGGCGACCGAGCCAGCCAAGCGGCTGGCCCGGCTCAACATCGATCTCAACAGCCAGCTGGTCGGCGCCCGCATGCTGCTCGAGGTCGTCGACAGCCCCGCGAGCGAGCAGTCCGACGATGACAAGCCGGCGCTGAAGCTGACAGATGCCCGCATCGAGTTGCGCGACGTCAGCTTCTGGTATCGCTCGGGCGAGACGGTGCTCAACCGGATGAGCTTCGTCGCGGAGCCCGGCAAGGTGACTGCGCTGGTCGGCCCCTCCGGCGGCGGCAAGTCGACCGTGCTGGGCCTGCTCCTGCGCTTCTACGAGGTGACGCAGGGCGATATCGTGATCGACGGCCAGCCGATCTCGTCGGTCTCGCGCAAATCGCTGCGCGCCCAGACCGCCTATGTCGGCCAGGACGTCTATCTGTTCCGCGACACCATCCGCAACAACATCGCCTTTGGCAAGCCGGACGCCAGCGAGGACGAGATCGTCGAGGCGGCGAAGGCGGCCTGCGCGCACGACTTCATCACCGGCTTTCCGCTCGGCTACGACACGCCCGTCGGCGAGCACGGCACCCAGCTCTCGGGCGGACAGCGCCAGCGCATTGCGGTCGCGCGCGCGCTGCTCAAGAACGCGCCGATCATCCTCCTGGACGAAGCCACTGCCGCGCTCGATTCCGAATCCGAGCGGCAGGTGCAGGAGGCGATCGAGCATCTCTGCCAGAACCGCACCACCATCGTGATCGCGCACCGCCTGCACACCATCATGCACGCAGACAGCATCCTGGTGGTCGAAGGCGGCGAGATCGTCGAGCAGGGCCGCCATGACGAGCTGCTCCGTCGCGGCGGCCGCTATGCCTCGTTCTTCCGCCTGCAGCATCACGACGCCGGCGCTCTGGCGCCGATCAGCGCAACCGCATAGAGTTCGTTCCACCTCAAGAGCAGCGAGACCCGCATGAACGCCGCCTCCTACGTCATCCCGCTTCCGCCCCAGGCTTCGCTTCCCGTCGTCGGCGAGAGCGGCCGTTATCCGGTACGCCGCATCTGGTGCGTCGGCCGCAACTATCTCGAGCACATCCGCGAGATGGGCAATGACGAGCGCGCCCCGCCGTTCTTCTTCGCCAAGCATGCCGACATGCTGGTGCCCGACGGCGCCACCATTCCCTATCCGCCTCTGACCAAGGATCTGCATCACGAGGTCGAGCTGGTCGTCGCGATGAAGAGCGGTGGACTGAACATTCCCGCCGACAAGGCTCTGGACCACGTCTACGGCTACGCCGTCGGCATCGACCTCACCCGGCGCGATCTCCAGATCGCCTCGCGCAAGAAGGAGCGCCCGTGGGAGATCGGCAAGTCGTTCGACTATTCGGCGCCCTGCTCCGCGCTGCAGCCGGCCTCGAAGATCGGCCATCCCTCCAAGGGCAAGATCTGGCTGACGGTCAACGGCAAGGAAGCGCAGAAGGGCGACCTCACCGAGTTGATCTGGAACGTGCCCGAGATCATCTGGCAGCTCTCCCAGCAGGTGAAGCTCGCCGCCGGCGACATCATCATGACCGGCACGCCCGCCGGCGTGTCGCAGCTCCAGCCTGGCGACAAGCTCGAATGCGGCGTCGACGGCATCGGCACGCTGAAGGTCAGCATCGGCCAACCGGAATAAGGCTCGCTGCAGCTCGAACTCAAAAGGCCCCGGAATGGGGCCTTTTGCATGTCGATCGTGCACGCGGTCGAGCTACCAGGCCTTTACCGGCCGATTGGCGTGGCTCGCCTGCGGCACACCGCGATTGAGCGACATGTGCGAATGCACGCACAGCCAGCCATCGCCGTTCCTCGAAAACACCATCGTCGCGCGGCCTGGGCGCGCGAACGTGCTGCCATCGGGATGATAGCCCGTGCTCGTCCACGGCGCGACGACGGTTGCCATCATACCGTCCGGTGATGCCAGAACGGAGGTCTGATCGAGGACGAAACGGAAGTCGGTCGTCTTCGGCCAGACATTGTCCCATTGGGTTTTGACCCATTGATCGAGGCCGGGGATGACGTCGCTATGGGTGCCGAAGGCGAGCACGTCCGGATCGAAGAGCGGCCGCGCCGAGGCGTAATCGACCTCTCGGACATAACCCGCGAAGGTGTCCAGCCATCGGCGGAAGAACTGCGTGATCTCAGTATTCGCGGTCGGCAAAGAGGTCATCACCTGCTCCACATTCGGCAACTCAATCACGGCGATCTTTGTTGCCATGGGCCGGACGATCCAGCAAGATTTGTGCTCCGGGATCACTCGATCGCGACAGGTGTCACGTCACAGCCGGGTTCGATGCTTCGACATCGGCCGGCTCCATTTTGTGGGAGCCAGATTCATGAACCGCGTCCTTCTGCTTGCAGCCTCCCTCCTCCTCACGGGCAGCACAGCCGGCGCGCAGTCCAGTCAACCCTATGCCGGCCTTGAGAAGCGCCCCATCAAGGCGCTGTCACAGCAACAGATCGACGATCTCCGCGCCGGACGCGGTATGGGCCTGGCTCTCGCTGCGGAGCTCAATGGATATCCCGGTCCCAGCCACGTCCTCGAGCTCAGTGATCGTCTCGGCCTGACCGCCGATCAGCGCGCCGAGGTTCAACGGCTGTTCGATGCCATGAAACAGGAAGCCGTTCCGCTGGGTAACAAGCTCGTCGAGCAAGAGAGAGCGCTGGAAGACCTCTTCTCTTCCCGCAGGGTCACATCGGAAGCGCTCAAGACCAGCATTGGCGCCATTGCCGAAACTCAGGGGCAGCTCCGCGAGAGCCACCTCAAATACCACCTCTCAACCGCTGCCGTGCTCGATCAGAGCCAGATGCAGCGATATGCAGAGTTACGGGGCTATCAGCGTCCCGACGGCTCCGCAGGGCACAAGCACAAGCACCATCACTAGACAATGCCGACCGAGATCAGACGATCGCGCTAGGGCGGATCGAGATGAGGCAACGGCCGACCAAGCTTCGCTGATCCGCCCCGCGCATTTGCCTCAATTCAGTGCCGAATACACGATCAGGCCGAGGATCAAGGCCGTCAGCGAGTATTTGAGCGTGTAGTAGACGTTGCGGTTCCACTCCTTCACCTTGCGGCTGGCAAGGTGGATCTCGTAGAGCTTGCCGAACACCTTGTTGAGCACGCCGACGTGCTCACCGTCGACATTCTGGGTCGCCGACGCCTTGACGATGTGATGGCTAACCCAGCGGTTGATCGCGGTCATGAAGCCGTATTTCATCGGGCGCTCGACATCGCAGAACAGGATGATGCGGTTGACGTCGGTCGCATTCTCGGCGCTGTGGATGAAGGTCTCGTCGAACATGAAGGCCTCGCCATCACGCCAGACGCATTCGACGCCATCGACGAGGATCCGGCACTTGTTCGAGTTCGGCGTGACCAGGCCGAGGTGATAGCGCAGAGAGCCGGCGAAGGGATCACGGTGAGCGCCGAGCTTGCCGCCGGGCGGCAGCATCGCGAACATCGCGCCATGCACGCTCGGGATCGATTTGAGTAGCTCCACCGTCTTCGGGCACAGCGTGTTCGCCGACGGCAAGAAGTCGTCGTACCATTTCAGGTAGAACCGCTTCCAGCCGCTCTTGAAGAACGAGTAGAAGCCCCAATCGTTGTTCTTCGCCGCCGCGCGGATAAAACCTTCATCGAACAGGCGCACAGCTTCGTCGCGGATGGTCTCCCAGTTCTCGCGGAGGGGCTTCAGCTCCGGAAACTGATCGACCGAGATCACCGGCTTGTTCGGCACCGCCGAGCCCGCATACATCAGCACATTGTAAGGTGCGAGATAGGTCGAGTGATCGCCGAGCTGGCGCGCGAAGCGCAGCCGCTGCTTGCCGCGGAAGTGGACGTAAATCGTCGAAGCCGCAAGCACGTACAAAATGACGAGCTGCGGCGCAAAAAGCTGTTTCAACATTTCCCCAATCCCCAAGTGACCCAGCCGGGGTGTCGTGTAGCCCGACCCGGCCGGAGCGGCAAGATATTCACCGCTGGGTTGCAATCACGCCGGGGAGAGCAAGGGGATGGACTGGGGTCTAAACCGGCCGAAACGAGCCGAATCAAGCCCGCGACAGCGCCTGCAGGCCCTTGAAGGTCAGGCGCTTGGGGTCGGTGACGCCGGCGAGATAGAGGCGGCGGATGAAGGCGATGACGGCGTCGCGGTCGCAATCGGTCAGCGCGACGACGGCGTCGACCGCTATTCTCTGGGCTTCCATTGGGCTCACCTCGGCCTTGCGAGTAACCCCGGCCGAGACAGGGTAGGACTCACCCGTTAAATCGGCGTTAACCGTTCAGGAACCATCGCCGATTCAGCCGCCCCGCCGTATACGCGAAAACGCGCATTGCGGAGGCATGAAGCGGCTCAACGCGCCTTGGTGCTCTGCTTCAGCAGCGCAAACTGCTTCTTCAGCCGGGGCACGGCGAAGTCGGTGAAGGCGCGCACCTTGGGCACCGAAAGCCGGCCCTGCGGGCAGATCAGATGCGCCGGCATCTCCGGATCCTCGTCGTCCGCCAGCACGATCTCGAGCTCGCGGCGCGCGACCTGCTCGGCCACTTGGTACGAATACATCCGCGCCACGCCGCGCCCGGCCACAGTGGAGGCCACTGCCGCATAGGTGCTGTTGACGACGAGCCGCGGGGTGAACTGCACGGTGCGCGGCGCCGATGAGCCCGGCTGCGGCGCAAAGGTCCAGGAATTGGGCAGATGCGCCATCGCGACGATCTGGTGTTTGGCGAGATCGCCCGGCTCGGTGATGCGCGGATGTTGTTTCAGGTAGCGGGGAGCTGCCACCACGACGCGGCTGATCCCGCCGACCCGCATCGCCACCATCGCCGAATCCGCCAGCGGACCGATGCGAAGCGCGATATCGACGCCTTCCTCGATCAGATTGACCGCACGGTCGAACAGCAGGAGTTTTGCCGATACGGTCGGATAGGCGTCGAGAAACGCGTCGAGGATCGGCCGCAGTACCATCTCGCCGGAGACCACCGGAGCGGTGATCGTGAGCAGACCACGCGGAGCCGTGCGCGGTCCGGCCGCGATGTCCTCGGCCTCCTCCAGATCGGTGAGCACGCGGCGGCAGATCGCGACATAACGCTCGCCTTCCTCGCTCAGCTTGATCGAGCGTGTCGTCCGGTGCAGCAGCTCGGCGCCGACCCGCTGCTCCAGAAAGGCGATGGCGCGGCTCACCGCAGCCGGCGATCGGCCGAGCTTGCGTCCTGCGGCAGCCAAGCTGCCCTCGTCCACCGCAAGGACAAACAGCTTCATCGCGTCCAGACGATCCATGCGCTCGCCGCAGCCCCCTGAGATTTCGGCTGAAAGCTAGGCGTTTGCGCCGGCTGCGACAACCTCCGCAAGGATCGATCCGGCATTCGTTCGCGTCGCGAAAGAGTGTCTGCCGGGCAGCGGATATTCGCAAGCAAGCCGCTGCAGCGTACCTCAACGCCCAAGCCAGCCGCCGCTGGCGCAGGTTTTCAAGTCAACAACAGGAGCCCGTCATGGGTATCGAGCAGAAGGTCGCCATCATCACCGGTGCATCGCAGGGTATCGGCGCCGCCCTGGTCCAGGGTTTTCGCGATCGCAACTATCGCGTCGTCGCAACGGCGCGCTCCATCAAGCCGTCGGGTGACGACGACGTCCTCGCCGTTGCAGGCGACATCGCCGAGCGGTCCACCGCAGAGCGCGTGGTGTCGCAAGCGATCGCCCGCTTCGGCCGAGTCGACACGCTGGTCAACAACGCGGGCATCTTCGTCGCAAAACCGTTCACCCAGTACACGGCCGAGGACTATGCCGCAGTTATGGGCACCAATGTCGCGGGCTTCTTCAACATCACGCAGCTTGCCATCGCCGAAATGGAGAAGCAGGGGTCTGGCCACGTCGTCCAAATCACGACGACGCTGGTCGATCAGGCCAATTCGAATGTGCCCTCGGTGCTGGCCTCGCTGAGCAAGGGTGGGCTGAACGCCGCGACCAAGTCGCTCGCGATCGAATACGCCAGGCGCGGCATCCGCGTGAATGCGGTGTCGCCCGGCATCATCAAGTCGCCGATGCACCCGGTCGCGACGCATGCCCAGCTCGACGCACTGCACCCGGTCGGCCATATGGGGGAGATGTCTGACATCGTCGATGCCGTGCTCTATCTCGAGGGCGCCTCCTTTGTCACCGGCGAAATTCTGCATGTCGACGGCGGCCAGAGCGCCGGCCACTGAGAGGAGGAGAACCACGATGCCCATCGTCACCATTCAAGTGACCCGCGAGGGAACGGCGCCGGGTGCGGCGTCGCTCACGGCGGAGGAGAAGGCCGCACTGATCAAGGGGTCGAGCGAGCTGCTGCGCGACGTGCTCGGCAAGCCGCTCGAGTCCACCTTCGTCGTGATCGAGGAAGTCGACACCGACAATTGGGGCTGGGGCGGCGTGCCCGTGCAGGAATTCCGCCGCCGCCGCGCCACGCAGACAGGATGATCTGCACGCCGTCGCGCGCAAGAGGATGACATGACCTCGGCACGATCGTCGGCCCGCTCGTCGCCGACCATCTCGGCGACCGCTCGGGTTTTGGTCCCGCCCTTCGCGCAGGCGAGCTGCATCACCTGGCACTGGGCTTTGTCATGCTTTGAGCAAGCGACCTCAGCAACTCGGTTTGCTTCAGGACCAACTCACATTGCTTTCGCGCATGCGTGCCCGACAGCTCAACCAACTCTGCCAGAGTCTTTGCACGCCCTAGCTCCCGCGCATACTCCAAGGTCGCGCCCGCATTAACCTTCATCAGTTCGAGCACGACGGTGCGACACTCGGCTGCCGTCCCAATCGCGTCGATGAGATCGCTTTCCACGACGACGGTTTCATTGGCCTCTGATGTCACACTGGCCAGCCGTGACTTTGCGAGGTCGTTGGCGTAGTTGAGCGTAGCGCTCATGCCGTCCAAAGCGCGGGCTTGATACTCCTTGGCCATGTCCACGATGAGATCAGTGCTGCTCGAAGGTTCAGGTCTTGCAACGATGACGCTGGCCGCTTCTTGTACCGGAACAGTCATCGGAGCAGGCGCTTCTTGCGCAATCTGCGGCGCATCTAGGGGGAAGACGGCGACTGAGCCCTGCGGCATGGCCAAGCCCTCGTCGACCGCACGGCTCACTTCCTCCGCCAGTTCCAGCAGCGAGCGACGCCCCCTGCGTGCAACGTCAGCAGGCAGCTTTGAGCGCGCCTTTCCCATAATCACCCGACTCCTCGGCCAAGTGCGCCGCGATCCAACCCGACAAACTTACAATTTCGTCCGAAGCTTTGCCCGCCGGTGCGAACTCCGTCACGCCCAACCCTGCTCCGAGTGCATCCTGGTGATCGTTACGCTGCGCAATAAACGGGAGTGCAAGCACGCCGAGCGAGCTTAGCGATGTGGCAGCTTCGCTCAGCCGGCACCCTCGCGACGGTGTCTGATTGAGGATAAAGGCAAATCGGCGGTTGAGCCTGCGAATGGCGATCAGTGTAGGAATTGCGGCTTCGATATCGGCCGGGCTCGGGCGCGCCGGGATGAGACAGAGATCGGCGCAGGCGATGACGCGCAGCGCCAGGCTGTTGGTCGTGGCAGCTGTGTCGACGATGGCAAGCCAGACGCCTTCGGCCTTCAGCCGCGCGATCAACGGTTCGATCTCGGCAGGATCGGCAACGCGCTCGACGCGAGGATAGGGATGATCGCGGCGCTCTTTCCATTTCGAGATCGTACCTTGCGCGTCCGCCTCAATGAGAGCGACGCGCTCAGCTCGCTGCATTGCTGCCACCGCCAGTCCAACGGACAGCGTACTCTTGCCGCTTCCGCCTTTTTGCGTGACCAGGGCAAGGACGTGCATGTCCTGCGCTCCCCTTAAGACGGCGACGACGCGAAACTCAGACGTTGTCGGAACTTAACTTCTTGCAGCGCAAAAATACTACCGCAAGTCGCGATTCGTCTCAAGCGAACGCGGGGCTATCCCGGTATCCTACGTAGCAAGATCAGGAATACTGCATCACGCCATCGTCGATCCGACCGAAGCGCAACGAGACGATGTCGAGCGCGTAGTTCTGGTGGAGCCGCCAGGGCCGCTTCGAGCCCTGCTTCGGCATCTTGGCGATCGAGCGCTGCACGTAGCCCGAGGTGAAATCGAGCGAAGGCTGCGCGGTGATAGTGGGATCATCGTTGTGCGGCATGCACTGGCGGAAATTGTGCCGGTCCATGTAATTGATGAGGCGGCAGACATATTCGCAGGTGAGGTCGCATTTCAGCGTCCAGGACGCGTTGGTGTAGCCGAAGGCCGAGGCCATGTTCGGCACGTCGGCATACATCATGCCCTTGTAGGTCAGCGTGTTGGCGAAATCGACGGAGCGGCCGTCGACGCTGACCTCGAGGCCACCGGCGACCTGGAGCACCAGCCCGGTCGCCGTCACGATGATGTCGGCCGCCAGCTCGCGGCCGTCCTTCAGGCGGATGCCGTCATGCGTGAAGGTGTCGATCTCGCTGGTGACGACGCTGGCGCGCTGCTCGCGGATCGCTTTGAAGAGGTCGCCGTCGGGCACGAGGCACAGCCGCTGGTCCCAGGGATTGTAGCGCGGCGTGAAGTGGGTCGCGACGTCGTAGTCCGGGCCGAGCGCGATCCTCACGCCCTTGAGGATGAGATCCTTCACCTTCGCCGGTCTGCGCCGGCTGAGCTGGAAGAAGAACATCCCCCACATCACGTTGCGCCAGCGGATCAGGTGATAGGCGAACTTCGCCGGCAGGTTGCGGCGCAGCTTGTTGGCGACGGGATCCTGCGCCGGCCGCGACACCACATAGGTCGGCGAGCGCTGCAGCATGGTGACCTGCTCCGCCTGCTTGGCGAGCTCCGGCACCAGCGTTACCGCTGTCGCGCCCGAGCCGATCACGACGACACGCTTGCCCGCGTAGTCGATGTCCTCGGTCCATTTCTGCGGATGCACGATGCGGCCGGCGAAATCAGCGGCGCCCTTGAACTCCGGCGTATAGCCCGCTTCGTATTTGTAATAGCCTGAGCACATGAACAGGAAGTTGCAGGTGAAGCGCACCAGCTCGGTCGCGCCCTCGCCCGTGATGCGCTCGGCCTCGACGGTCCAGCGCGCATCCGGCGTCGACCACGCCGCGCGCTTGACGCGGTGGTGGAAGCGGATGTGCTTGTCGATGCCGTTCTCGGCCGCAGTCTCGCGCACGTAGTTCAGGATCTGCGGCCCGTCGGCGATCGCCTTCGGATCGGTCCACGGCTTGAACGAATAGCCGAGGGTGAACATGTCGCTGTCAGAGCGGATGCCGGGATAGCGGAAGAGGTCCCAGGTGCCGCCGATGCAATCGCGTCCCTCGAGGATGACGTAGCTCTTGGCCGGACACTTGGTCTGCAGATGATAGCCGGCGCCGATGCCGGATAGCCCGGCGCCGACGATCAGCACGTCGAAATGTTCTTGTTGCATGGTTTCCTCCGCCGGGGCGGATTGTCCGCCTGCCGCTGCTGGCCGTCAATCGGCAATCAACGTGCCGCAACTGCAAAGCGAGTTGAATTCCATGCCCCGAAACAACAAAGCCCCGGATCGCTCCGGGGCTTTGCGTCGATGGTTTGTCGAACCGGTGGCTTAGTAGCGGTAGTGGTCCGATTTGTACGGGCCTTCCTGCTTCACGCCGATATAGTCGGCCTGGTCCTTGCGGAGCTCGGTGAGCTTGACGCCGATCTTGGAGAGGTGCAGGCGGGCGACCTTCTCGTCGAGCGTCTTGGGCAGCACGTAGACCTTCTTCTCGTACTTGCCGTCCTTGTTGTTGGCGAACAGCTCGATCTGCGCCAGCGTCTGGTTGGTGAAGGACGCCGACATCACGAAGGACGGATGGCCCATCGCGTTGCCGAGGTTCACGAGGCGGCCCTCCGACAGCAGGATGATGCGGTGCTTGTCGGGGAACTCGATCTCGTCGACCTGCGGCTTGATGTTGGTCCACTTCAGATTGCGCAGAGACGCGATCTGGATCTCGTTGTCAAAGTGGCCGATGTTGCAGACGATGGCGCGATCCTTCATCGCGCGCATGTGCTCGATGGTGATGATGTCCTTGTTGCCGGTGGCGGTGACGAAGATGTCGGCCCGCGGCGCGGCGTCTTCCATGGTCACGACCTCGTAGCCTTCCATCGCCGCCTGCAGCGCGCAGATCGGATCGACCTCGGAGACCATGACGCGGCAGCCGGCCTGGCGCAGCGAGGCGGCCGAGCCCTTGCCGACGTCGCCGAAGCCGGCGACCATCGCGACCTTGCCCGACAGCATCACGTCGGTGCCGCGGCGGATGCCGTCGACCAGCGATTCACGGCAGCCATAGAGGTTGTCGAACTTCGACTTGGTGACGCTGTCGTTGACGTTGATGGCCGGCCACAGCAGCGTGCCTGCCTTCTGCATGTCATAGAGACGATGCACGCCCGTCGTGGTCTCCTCGGAAACGCCCTTGATGCTGTTGGCGATCCCGGCGAAGTAGCCCTTCGGCTTTTCCTTGAGCTGCTTCTTCAGAAGCGCGAAGAACACTTCCTCTTCCTCGGAGCCGGGCTTGTCGAGGAAAGCGGTGTCGCCGTTCTCGGCGCGCAGACCGAGATGGACATACATGGTGGCGTCACCGCCGTCATCGAGGATCATGTTCGGGTGACCGCCGCCGTGCCAGTCGAACAGCTTGGCGGTGTAGTCCCAGTACTCGGTCAGCGTCTCGCCTTTGACGGCGAAGACGGGAATGCCGGCGGCGGCGATCGCAGCGGCAGCGTGATCCTGCGTCGAATAGATGTTGCAGGAGACCCAGCGGATGTCGGCGCCGAGCGCGGCGAGCGTCTCGATCAACACGCCGGTCTGGATCGTCATGTGCAGCGAGCCGGCGATGCGCGCGCCCTTCAGCGGCTGCTTCGGGCCGTACTCCTCGCGGGTGGCCATCAGGCCAGGCATCTCGGTCTCGGCCAGCGAGAGCTCCTTGCGGCCGAAATCGGCGAGCGAAATGTCCTTGACGATGTAATCGGTGAAGCCGGGCTTCGCGTTCATGAGAGGTTCCTGTTTGTTTGGCCCGTCATTCCGGGGCGCTCGTGACACGAGCGAACCCGGAATTCGGAGGTTCGAGATTCCGGATTCGCCGCCGTCGCGGCGCCCCGGAATGCAAGAGAACTAGAGCGCGCGCTTGAGCTGCTCGACGAGGTCGGTCTTCTCCCAGGAGAAGCCGCCCTCATTGTCGGGCGTGCGGCCGAAATGGCCGTAGGCCGAGGTGCGCGCGTAGATCGGCCGGTTGAGATCGAGATGAGTGCGGATGCCGCGCGGGGTGAGGTCCATCGCCTTGGCGGCGGCCTTCTCGAGCTGATCTTCCGAAACCTTACCGGTGCCGTGGGTGTCGATGTAGATCGACAGCGGACGTGCCACGCCGATGGCATAGGCCAGCTGCAGCGTGCAGCGGTCGGCAAGGCCGGCGGCGACGATGTTCTTGGCGACGTAGCGCGCAGCATAGGCCGCGGAGCGGTCGACCTTGGTCGGATCCTTGCCGGAGAACGCGCCGCCGCCGTGCGGGGCCGCACCGCCATAGGTGTCGACGATGATCTTGCGGCCGGTCAGGCCGGAATCGCCGTCGGGACCGCCGATGTAGAACTTGCCGGTGGGGTTGATGTGCCAGATCGTCTTCGCGGTGATCCAGTCCTTCGGCAGCGCCTCGCGCACATAGGGCTCGACGATCTCGCGAACCTGGTTCGAGCTGAGGTCGGGAACCAGATGCTGGTGCGACACGACGATCTCGCGCACGCCGACCGGCTTGCCGTTCTCGTACTGCACGGTGACCTGGCTCTTGGAGTCCGGACCCAGCACCTTCTCCTTGCCGGAGTGGCGGGCTTCCGAGATCAGGCGCAGGATCTTGTGGGCGTAGAAGATCGGCGCCGGCATCAGATCGGGCGTCTCGTTGGTGGCGTAGCCGAACATGATGCCCTGGTCGCCCGCGCCTTCTTCCTTGACCTCGCCCGGCTGCAGCGCATCGACGCCCTGGGCGATGTCGGCCGATTGCGGATGCAGGAGGATCTCGATGTCGCAGGTCTTCCAGTGGAAGCCTTCCTGCTCGTAGCCGATGTCCTTGATCGCGCCGCGCACGACGCTCTCGATCTGCTCGTTGGTCACCGACTTCGGGCCGCGGGTCTCGCCGGCGATCACCACCTTGTTGGTGGTCGCGAGCGTCTCGCAGGCGGCGCGGATTTGCCAGGGGTCGATGCCCGCCTTAGGCCCTTCACGGTAGAACAGGTCGACGATCTCATCGGAGATCCGGTCACAGACCTTGTCCGGATGGCCCTCGGACACGGACTCGCTGGTGAAGAGATAGGACGCGCGCATCAGTAACCCCTTGTTCCGCCGCTAGCTGGCGGGCGTTTGCGATGTTTACTTTTGATGATGTCAATCACGCCGGCGCGAGATGACGTAGGATTCGTCGAGAAACCAGAGCCCGTTGTACTTCCGCAGCACATCCCTGGCGGCATCCAGAGTGCGGCCGTTTTGAGTCATTTCTGTCAATCGGTCGTCCTCAATCTGAGCGACATACACCGCCGCATTCCACGCTGCAAAGGCCGTCGAGGTTCCGATGGTGCCGGTGACCTCGTTGGGCAGAGCTTCCATATCATACCTGAAGATCGAACGATTGTCCGCGTATGCATTAAAATTTAAGTCGCGGCCCACCGATCCAAGTTCATACTTAACGGCACGCAGTAGCTCATGACGGCTGACTGAGAAAGGATTTTCTCCCGGCCAGATCGCCCGGATCATTTCCATGCCCGGATCCTGCCCATGGGAGTGGATACCGATCAGCCTGCCGCCCGGCCGCAGCGCCCGCGCCAGAGGTGCAATGATCCGCTTCGCCCGGAAATTGACCGATGACAGGGCCCGGTACGGCTGGGATGCGATGACGAGGTCGAAATTGGCCTCAGTCTGGCCTGGCCGCGGAATGGTCGAATCGAGCAGGAACCTGTGGTCCTCGCGATAGAGCACGAGGACGACCGGCCGCTCGTAGAGCGGCATGGCCGTGCGTGGGCTGATCGCAGCGCGCCAGTTCTGCTCCAGAAACGGCCTCAGCTCCGCGATCTGCTGCTCGAACTCGCCCGACGAAGCGCCGCGGAGCGGCACCTCGTGCCAGACGGTGGCGGCCGCCGCCGCGGGCGACGCTGGCGTCAGCCAGGGCGCCTCGGCGTAGAACATGTTGGTGAACACGAACACCGATGCCGGGTGCTCGAAAATGCGGTCCGGCACCTTCTCCAGCGTCAGGCGCAAATCCTCCAGGCTGAGTTCCTTGCCCGCGACGTAGAACGGCATGTGCGGAAAGCGCTGGTGCGTGGCGCGCAGCACCCGCGCCAGCACCGTTCCGTCGCCGACGCCGGCGTCGAACAGGCGCAGCGCCGGCGGGCGCGGATGGATGGAGGCAAGCTCCAGCGCGACGCGGTCCGCGATCACCCGCTTTTCGCTGCAGGTGTGGACGAACAGCAGGTATTTCTGGCGGTTCTCGAAGAAGCGGAAATTGCCGCGTGGATCGCGCTTCTCGGGCGGCACCTGAAGTCCCCGCGGCGGCGGCACGCCGCCGGCCATCGACGCCGCCATATAGGCCTGGATCCGCTCCAGCGTGTCGATGGTGATGCGCTTTCCCTCGCGCAGGCGGTGCACCAGCTTCCCATCGTTCACCGCGCGCCGGCCGAACGTCGATTCCGCCATGTCCGCCTTGCGGCAGAAGTCGGTGATCTGGCTCAGGATTTCGTCGTTCTTCATGAGTGGGAAATCGGTGGGCAGACGGATTGGGACCAATCTCCTAGCAAAATCTGCCCACTGAGGGAATAGCGGATCCAAGCGCCTCCTTCACAGTTTGCTCCGGCCGCGAGCCGCGCCCCACTCTGGCCCCGCCGAGCAACAACTGGCGCTTCTCCTCTGATCGCCTCCTTACCGTGCGCGCCTGCCCGGTCGCCCTGCTCGCCGCGATCCTGTGGTCCGCCCGCGGTCGCGCAGGCACGCGCAATCAGCTCGAGCCGAGCTGCACGGCGGACACGACGCCGGCAGACAAGATGATCAATGCCTGCGAAGGAATCATCACGTGGGAGGTGCAGGGGCACGGCCCGCCGAGCGGCACGAGCTCAATCGCGGCAAAGCCAGGCGCGGCAAGGTGATCTCGACCCCGAAGAACAAGCACGTGCCCATGGTCGAACTCCTCTCTGTGGGGGTCTATCTGGCGGAGAAGTGACTCGTGCCCGGACGCAGCGCAGCGCTTCTCAGCGGTGCGCTGCAGAGGTGAGGCCTATAGCTCCGCGCAGCAAGTCGAGCAGCATGGGTCCCGGCTCTGCGCAGCAACGCTGGAGCGTTGCTGCGCGTCCGGGACACGGGTGAGCCTTAACGGCGGAGCCTTACTGCCCCCACACTTCCTTCGCGATCTCGACCGCGAGGCTGAGCTTGGCCCACTGCTCCTCCTCGGAGAGGATGTTGCCCTCTTCCGTAGAGGCAAAGCCACATTGCGGCGACAGCGCGAGCTGCTCCAAGGGCGCGAACTTGGCGGCTTCTTCCAGGCGGCGCTTGATGTCGTCCTTCTTCTCGAGCTCGCCGAACTTCGAGGTGATGACGCCGACCACGACGACCTTGTTGCCCTTGGGCAGGAAGCGCAGCGGCTCGAAACCGCCGGCGCGGTCGCTGTCGTACTCCAGGAAGTAGCCGTCGTAATTGGTGCCGGCGAGCATGGTCTCGGCCACCGGCTCGTAGCCACCCGAGGAAATCCAGGTCGAGCGGAAATTACCGCGGCAGACGTGGGTCGTCACCACCATGTCGGCCGGCTTCTCCGCCAGCGCGTAGTTGATCATGCGCGCATAGATCTGTTGCAGCCCATCCGGATTATCGCCGCGCTCGCGTGCCTTCTGCAATTCGTCCTGCGAGCAGAGATAGGCCCAGACGGTGTCGTCGAACTGGAGATAGCGGCAGCCGGCGTCGTAGAACGCCTTCACGGCCTTGCGGTAGGTCTTGCCGAGATCTTCGTAGAAGGCGTCGAGATCGGGATAGACGTCCTTGGAGATCGACTTGCGTCCGCCGCGGAAGTGGAGCACTGCCGGCGAAGGGATCGTCATCTTGGCGGTGACGTGAGCCTGGTCGGCGACCTTCTTCAGGAAGCGGAAGTGGTTCAGCATCGGGTGGCTGTCTGGAAAGTCGAGCTTGCCGATGACGCGGACCGCATCGTGACGGGTCTGCACGCCCGTGAACTGGATGCCGGTGTCGGGGTGAAACAGCTCGCAGCCGGTGAGCTTGGCCAGGAAGTCGAAATGCCACCAGGAGCGGCGGAATTCGCCGTCGGTCGCGAGCTTCAGCCCGATCGAGGCCTGCTTGTGCACGACCTTCTCGATCTCCATGTCCTCGATCTTGCGCAGATCGTCGGCCGAGATCTCGCCCTTCTCCAGCCGGCTACGGGCTTCCTTGATCTTGAGCGGACGCAGGAGGCTGCCGACCTCGTCGGCGCGGAAGGGGGCTGTGGTTCGCTGCATGTGTTACTCCCTGGACATCTTAGTGGGCCGCCGCCCCGGCGACGCCGAGATGGCGCTCCAGGACAGAGGGGTCGGTCTTCAGCGCGGCGCTCGGAGCGTCGTGGACGATCGTTCCGCGCTCCAATATCACAACGCGATCGGCGAGCCCCAGAATCTTTTGGGCATTCTGCTCTACGATGATCGAGCAGATACCTCCGGACCGGGTGATGGTCCCGATCGCCTTCAAGAGTTCCTCGACGATGATGGGCGCAAGGCCCTCCATCGGCTCGTCCAGCAGCAGGACTTTCGGATTGAGGGTAAGTGCGCGACCGATCGCCAGCATCTGCTGCTCGCCGCCGGAGAGCTGGTTGCCGAAATTGCTCCGCCGCTCCTTCAGCCGCGGGAACATCTCGTACACCTTCTCGACCGTCCAGGGACCGGGCTGCGCTACGGCGGTCATGTTCTCTTCCACCGTCAGCGAGCGGAAGATGTTGCGCTCCTGCGGCACCCAGCCGATGCCGGCGCGCGCCCGCTGGTCGGGCCGCATCGCCGTGACATCGGTGCCGGCCAGCGCAATGGAGCCTGCGAAGCGGCGCGTGACGCCGACGATGGAGTTGATCAGCGTGGTCTTGCCGGTGCCGTTCCGCCCGAGCAGCGCCAGCACCTGTCCTTCGGCGAGGCGGAGCGTCATCTTCGGCAGCACCACCGCCTCGCCGTAGCCGGCGCGAAGTGAATCGATCGCGAGCAGGTCAGACATCGACCGCCCCCTCGCCGAGATAGACCGCCTTCACCTGCGGATCGCGCGCGACCTCTTCGGGCCGGCCTTCAGTCAGCAGCGCGCCGGAGACCAGCACCGAGATGCGATCGGCAAAGGAGAACACGAGGTCCATGTCGTGCTCGATCAGGAGCACGGTGACGTCCCGCGGCAGGCTGCCCACGACGGCGAGAATGTCGTGGCGCTCGCTCTCGGGCACGCCGGCGGCGGGCTCGTCGAGCAGCAGCACGCGCGGCTTGGCCGCAATGGCCACCGCGATCTCGAGCAGGCGCTGCTTACCGTAGGGCAGCGTCACGGTCTCTTCGTTCATGACGTCGAGCAGATGGAAGCGGGAGAGCAGATCGGCGGTCTCGCCATTGACGTCACTGCGCGTGCCCATCCGTCGCCACCAGTCGCCGCCATGGCCGAGGCGCTCGGAGACCGCGAGCCCGATGGTCTCCAGGGGAGTCAGGTCCGGGTAGAGCTGGTTGATCTGGAACGTGCGCGACAACCCGCGCAGCACGCGCTTGTGCACCGGCAGATCGGTGATGTCCTGACCTTCGAGCAGGATGCGGCCTGCGTTCGGCTTCAGCACGCCGGTGAGCTGGTTGATGACCGTGGTCTTGCCGGCACCGTTCGGACCGATCAGCGCGTGGCGGGCGCCCTGCTCGACCTTCAGGGACAGATCGCGGGTGACGCGCAGGCCGCCGAACTGCTTTTCGAGATTTTGGGTTTCGAGCGCGATGGTCATGAATCGCTCTCCGGCACGGCGACGATCGCCTTGCGGCCCGCAATCTGCCTGATGATCAGGTTCGGCACATACAGCACCCAGCGATGCAGGCGCTGGCGGCCGACCAGCACGATCACGACCAGCACGAGGCCGATCCAGAACTGCCAGTATTGCGGCGTGATGGTCGAGAACAATTCCTGGAGCAGGCGGAAGATCACCGCGCCGACCAGCCCGCCGTAGAGATAGCCGGTACCGCCGATCACCAGCACCAGCATCAGGTCCGCGGAGCGCTCGAAGGCGAACACGTCGAGCGAGGCGATCGCGGTCGTCTGGGTGAACAGCGCGCCCGCAATGCCGGCATAGAACGCAGCCAGCGTATAGATCGCGACCAGGCGGCGGTTGACCGGAATGCCAATGGCGGCGGCGCGGAGAGGATTGTTCTTGATGGCGCGCAGCGACAGGCCGAACGGGGAATTTACGACGCGGCGGGCCAACAGGAACAGCAGGAACAACACGGCGAGCGAATAGAAGAAGCCGGCCTTGCCGAACATGTCGAACGGGATCTCGCCGAAGATCGGCTGCATCTCGATGCCCTGCAGGCCGTCGGTCCCACCGGTGATATTGGAGAAGCGCTCGGCGAGCGCTTCCAGCAGCAACGCAATGCCGAGCGTCACCATCAGGCGCGTCAGGTCGACGCCGCGGATCACCAGAAAGCTGGTGGCAAAGCCGAGCACCATGGCGGCAAGGCCGGCGACGATCAGCGCCAGCACGGGCTCCTTGACGATGCCGTGCAGCGCCAGCAGCCCCGCGGCATAGGCGCCGACGCCGAAGAAGGCGGCATGGCCCAGCGAAACGATGCCGGCATAGCCGAGGATGAGATCGAGCGACATCGCGAACAGCGCGAGGCGCAGGATGTCAGTCATGATCAGATAGCGCGACGGAAATGCGAAGCCGCAGGCCAGCACGATCAGCCAGAAGGCGATTTCGCCGTAGTGCCAGCGCGCCTGGCGCTGGGCATGGTAGCCGACGTCGGAAGCAGCGCTCATCGGTGAACTCAACGCGCGGCCGTTCGGCCGAACAGGCCGTTCGGGCGCCAGATCAGGATCACGATCATGATGGTGTAGATCACGAAGGGGCCCATCTTCGGCACGTAATATTTGCCGGCGACGTCGCCGATGCCGAGCAGTAGCGAGGCGAGGAACGGGCCCGTTATCGAGGAGGAGCCGCCGACGGTGACCACGATCAGGAAGTAGATCATGAACTTCAGCGGGAAATACGGATCGAGGCCGAGGATCTCGGCGCTGAGCGCGCCGCCGAGGCCGGCGAGCCCGCAACCGAAGGCAAAGGTGAAAGCGAACACCTGCGGCACGTTGATGCCGAGACCGCTCGCGGCGCGGGGGTCATCGACCGCCGCCCGCAGGCGGCTGCCGAAACGCGTCTTCGCCAGAACCATTTGAAGCGCGATGGTCAGCAGGCCGCAGATCACGATGATCATCAGCCGGTAGCGGCCGATGCCGACGCCGAACAGATCGAACTGGCCTTGGAGCGCGGCGGGCAAATTGATGAAGACCCGCGAGGATCCCTGGATGTAATCGACGGCTGCCACCGACATGAAGGTCAGGCCGATCGTGAACAGCACCTGGTCGAGATGGCTGCGGGCGTAGAGATGACGGTACAGCGTCCGTTCGAGCGCGATGCCGATTGCAGCCGAGGAGACGAAAGCGAGCGGCAAAGCGGCGAAGAACGGCCAACCCATCCGGTTGACCAGCACCATGCAGATATAGCCCCCCGCCATCGCGAAGGCGCCGTGGGCGAGATTGACGAAGTTCATCAGGCCCAGCGTGACCGCGAGCCCGCAGGCGAGCACGAACAGCAGCATGCCGTAAGCGACGCCATCGAACAGGTTGGTGAGGATTGCGGTCATCAGCAGTCGAGGGTCATCTCAAGTGTGGCCAAGGGCCGTGCTGCACTCCCTCTCCCGCTTGCAGGAGAGGGTTGGGGAGAGGGTCTTTCCACTTGGAGGATTCCCGACGACGAGAGAACCCTCACCCGGCGCTCCGCGTCGACCTCTCCCGCAGGGCAGGCGGGAGAGGTGAGGAGAGCCCCGGGATGACGCGCTTTCGCGCGTCACTTCTTGGTCTTGCCGAGATCTTTGACAGCCTCGAAGGTCGCGAACTCGACATTGTAGAGTTCGCCATCCACTTTCTCGACCTTGCGGATGTAGATGTTCTGCACGATGTCGCGGGTCTCGGGGTCGATCGAGATCGGACCGCGCGGGCTCTCCCACTTCTGGCCCTTCATGGCCTCGATCAGCTTGTCGCCGTTGGTGTCGCCACCTGTCTTCTTCAGCGCCTCGTAGATCAGGTGGATGCCGTCATAGCCGCCCACGGCCATGAAGCCCGGACGGTTGCCGAAGGCCTTCTTGTAGGCCGCGACGAAATCCTTGTTCATCTGCGAGGGGTGCGCCGCGGAATAGAGATGCGCGGTGACCGTGCCGAGCACGGCGTCGCCCATGTTGTTGAGCAGATCGTCGTCGGTGACGTCGCCCGGCCCGATCACCTTGATGCCGGCCTTGTCGAGGCCACGCTCGGCATATTGCTTCATGAAGTTGCCGCCCTGGCCCGCCGGCACGAACACGAAGATCGCGTCCGGCTTTGCGTCCTTCATGCGCTGCAGGAACGGAGCGAAGTCGGGGTTCTGCAGCGGCACCTTGACTTCTTCGACCACCTCACCGCCGCCGGCCGTGAAATGCTGCTTGAAGAAGTTGAGGGCGTCATTGCCCGGCGCGTAGTCCGAGGTCAGCGTCGCGACCTTCTTGATGCCGTTCTTCACCGCCCAATCGCCGATGATGGTCGAGGACTGCGCCAGCGTGAAGCTGGTGCGCACGATATAGGGCGAACGTTCGGTGATAATGGAGGTGCCGGCCGCCATCACGACTTCAGGAATCTTGGCCTGGGTAGCCAGCGGCGCGGCGGCGAGCGCGGCCGGCGTCACGCCGAAGCCGGCGATGAAGTTGACCTTGTCGTTGACGATCAGCTCCTGCGCGGCAGTCTTGGTCTTATCCGGGATCGCCGCGTCGTCCTTGACGATGATTTCGATCTTCTTGCCGGCGACGGTGTCGCCCTTCTGCTGCATGTAGAGCTTGATCGCGTTCTCGATCTGCTTGCCGGTCGAGGCCTGGCCGCCGGTCATCGGCAGGATCAGCCCGATCTTGACCGTGTCTTGCGCCTTGGCAGGCGCGACGGCCGCGAGGCCCGCGATCGCAACGACCGCTGCGGTGCGTAAAAAAATCCTGCGTTCGAACATCAGATGTCCCTCCCCTTCATTCCTCACCTCTTGTGCGGCGGACCGAGTACCCGGTCCTTGCCGCGCTTCACTCACGGACAAGCCATGCCGTGCGGCCACATGGCGTCCTCTGTAACCCCGTTGTCAATCGAACGTTGGGCGACCATTCGGCGCAAGCCGCGCAATCTGCCTCAACAACGGCGGAGAGCTATTTGTACGATTGTACAAATGAAATGGTCCTGTCAACGAAAAAGCCCTGTGACACTGGGCCGGAGGGCGATGGCTTTGCCACCCTACGAGGGCCGCACCACACCGGGGATGGAGGATTCAGTCTCTCATTTGCAGAATCCGGACATCTTAAGTGCGTCCGTGGCATGCCTCGTCCTACGATCCGTCCAATCACAAATACCCGGTGTATACCGTACCAACGGCGGCGACCTCATCAAGTACAAAATATGCCTATTATAATACCTTCTCTGTATACAGCTTTTCCCTCCCTCGAATAGGCCAATTTTACCTATTGAGAGATATGGTTGCCGCTAACGCCTATGGCGCTCCACCATCCGCGCCCCGTCGGGGGCACGACCAGAGATATTCATGCGTTCTCGCTCGCTTTCGATCGCCGCCGCACTCGCCCTGCTCAATCTCGCAGGCTGCGGGACGGTCAACGAGAAGCTCTCCGCCGGGATGGGCGACTACGTCCCGCAATGGGCCGGCGGCCTGCCCGCTGATGCGCCGCCGCGGCCCGGCACGCCGCAATACGATGCCTACATGAAGGAGCGCGAGCGCAAGCGGCTGATGCCGGCGGCCGATCGCGAGAAGGAAGAACAGGCCCAGAAGGGCGCGACGGGGACGACGTCGGCCGGCGCGGGGCGCTGAGGAAGCGAATGGCGAACAGGGAGTAGCTAATAGGGCGCGCTCCCCCTCCACTCACCATTCGTCCCCCATTCGCTAATCCACGAACACCACGGTCTTGCGGCCGTTTAGGATGACGCGGTCGTCGAGATGGTAGCGGATGGCCCGGGCCAACACGCGGCGCTCGATGTCACGGCCTTTGCGGACGAGATCTTCCGGCGTGTCGCGATGGCTGATGCGCTCGACGTCCTGGTCGATGATCGGGCCCTCGTCGAGGTCGCGCGTGACGTAATGCGCGGTGGCGCCGATCAGCTTGACGCCGCGCTCATGGGCCTGGTGATAGGGCTTGGCACCCTTGAAGCCCGGCAGGAATGAGTGGTGGATGTTGATGCAGCGCCCCGACAGCTTTGCCGAGAGATCGTCGGACAGGATCTGCATGTAACGGGCGAGCACCACCAGATCGGTCTTCGTCTTGCCGACGAGGTCCATGATCTGTGTCTCCTGCTCGCGCTTGGTCTCCTTGGTGACGGGCAAATGGTGGAAGGGGATGCCGCCGAAATCGAGCCCGGCATAGACCTCGCGCGGGTGATTGGAGACGATCGCGGTCGGAATCATCGGCAATTCGCCGGTTCGCCAGCGATAGAGGATGTCGACCAGGCAGTGATCGGACTTCGACACCAGCAGCATCACCTTGCGATGCGCAGCGCGGTCGCGCATCTGCCATTCCATGCCGAAACGCTCGGCGATCGCGGCGAAGCCGGTCTGCAGTGCCGCGAGTTCCACGGCAAGATCGGCCGCTGTGAAAACCACCCGCATGAAGAACTTCTTGGTCTCGATGTCGTCGAACTGCTGGGCGTCGAGGATGTTCTGTCCGTTATGAGCGAGAAACGTCGAGACCGCCGAGACGATGCCTGGGCGATCCGGACAGGACAGGGTCAGGACGTATTGATGGTCGGGCAAGGCTCGGCTCTTGATGAAGGTTTGTGCAGCGGAACGATCCAGCGGATTGCGCCCTGCTCTAGCACCGACCCGCCCTTGCGCCAATCCCAACCGCGGAGTCAGGATGAACGGACAATTGCGAATTCTCAACGGAGCATACCCATGGCCGACCGCTTGAACGGCTACCGCATCCTGATCCTGGAAACGCGCGAGGAGGCGCAGTTTTCCAAGCTTCTGGCCGAGCAAGGCGCCGAGGTCGTGCAATGCCCGATGTTCACCATCCATGATGCGCCGGACCCGGCTCCAGTCGAGGCCTGGATCCGCCGCGCCATCGACAAGCCCTTCGACGATCTCGTGCTGATGACCGGCGAAGGCCTGCGCCGCATCATGAAGCTCGCCCGCGCCCGCGGGCTCGACGCTGCCCTTGTCGCGGCGCTCGCCCAGGCGCGCAAGTTCACCCGAGGCCCGAAGCCGGGCAAGGCGTTGCGCGAGATCGGCCTCGAGACGCAGCAGACCACGGAGAAGCCGACCACCGAAGGCGTGATCGAGATGCTGGCCAGACTCGACCTGAAGGGGCGGCGCCTCGGTCTGCAGCTCTATCCCGACAAGGATCATAGCGCGCTGACCGGCGCGCTGGCCGCGCAAGGCGCCGACGTCGATACGGTGCTGCCCTACGTCTACGATTCCAAGGCTGCCGATGCCAACATCGTCGCCGCCATTGACGACATGGCAGAGGGACGCATCGACTCGATCGCCCTGACCAATCTCGGCCAGGTCCGCCGGCTGATCGAGGTTGCCAAGGCGCGCGGCAGCGAGACGAAGCTGCGCGCAGGTCTCGAACGCACGCTGATCGCATCGGTCGGCCCGGCCGTTTCCGGCGAGCTCGCAGCGCATGGCTTGCGCACGGACGTCTCGCCCGCCGACGAAGCCTATTTCATGCGTCCTCTGATCTCGGCCATGGCAAGTGCGTTAGCCGACAGGAAAGCGGCCAGCGCCGCGAGGTAAGAGCCGAGCGCGGGGGCGGCCTGCGGCGACTGCGATTGACACCGGCATCGCCAGCGTTAGGTTGCGCCACAGCAAGAAGAAACAACAAGGTTAAGGAAATCGCCGTGACACGCGTCATCGCGTCGTGAGCGCCACTGCACGACCTTCGGCGCTCGCGCCATTCCGCATCCGCAACTACCGCTTCCAGTGGCCGTCCGATCTGCTCACCTCCTGGGCCTTCGAGGTCGAGACGCTGGTGCTCGGCTGGTACGTCATCGTCGAGACCGGCTCGGTGCTGCTGCTCACGCTGCTGGCTTCACTCCAGTTCGTCGGAACATTGGTCGCGCCCGTGTTCGGCATGATCGGCGACCGGATCGGCCATCGCGATCTCCTGGTTGTCATGCGCCTTGCCTATGCGGCGCTGTCGTCGACCATCATGGTCCTCGCGCTGAGCGGTCATCTGACGCCGCTGAGCGTCATGATCATCGTCACGATCATGGGCTTGATCCGCCCCTCCGATCTCGGCGTTCGCGGCGCGCTGCTCGCCGATATCATGCCGGCCGAGCAGCTGGTGGGCGCCATCAGTGTTGCGCGCACGACCCAGGACAGCGCGCGCATTGCCGGAGCGTTGACGGGGGCCGGGCTGTTCGCCGTGCTCGGTATCGGCCTCGTTTATGTGGCGATCGCCTGCCTTTACTTCACGGCAGCGCTTCTCATGCTCTGCCTGACCCAGCCGAAAAGGACCGTCACCACGAGCGATCTTCCCGCAAGCAGCCACACCGTTTCGCGGCTGCTTGGCGACCTCAAAGAGGGGATCGTCTATGCCTGGAACGGGCCGGCAATGCGCGCGGCGCTGTGCGTCGCTTTTCTGGCGAATCTCACCGCATTTCCTTTCACGGGCGGATTGTTGCCCTACATCGCGCGGGAGATCTTTCACACTGATCAGACCGGCCTCGGATATCTTTCGGCGAGCTTCGCCGTCGGCTCGCTAATCGGCTCCATCACGCTCAGCCTGGTCAGTGGCGTACGCATTGCCCGGCTCCTGATCGGCGCAACGCTGGCCTGGTACGCAATGCTGCTGGTGTTCGTCGAGGTCAGGACGATGCCGGTGGCGATGGCCTGCCTCGTCCTCGCCGGTATCGCCCAGAGCATGTCGATGATCTCGGCTGCCGTCATCCTGATGCGCACCGCGAGCGCACATCTGCGCGGCCGTGTCATGGGCGTGCGCATGATGGTGATCTATGGCTTGCCGCTCGGACTGCTCGCGGCCGGCAGCCTGATCGACGTCATCGGCTATTCCGCGACGGGCTCGCTTTATGCCGGCGCAGGATTCGTCGCGATGGTGGCAATCGCGATCCGCTGGCGCGCCGATCTGTGGCCGGCGCACGCGCCGGCCAATGCGCGATGACGGCGTCCCCGTAACGACGTCAGACCTCCACCGGCGGCGATCTCAGAGGAAGCAACGCCGCCACCCGCGAATCGCGCAAATAGAGACCGCCCCAGGCAAGACCAGCAAGATAGACGCCGAACAGCATATGGCTGAAGAGCGGGTTGCCGACCCGCAAGTGAACCGCCACCGTGCCGCCCATATAGGCGGTCAGCAGGATCGCACCGAGCACGGCTGTTCGCGGGAAGCCGTAGAGCGCGGTGCAGGCCAGCGCCACCACGCCCAGCGCGCGCGCCAGATCGGCCGAGGGGGGATAGCCGAGCTCGGCGGTCGCGTTGATCACGACGTCCAGCGGGACGAGCTTCATCCCGGCATCAAACAGCATGAAGGCAATCACGAGCCCGCTCATGACCCAGCCGGCCACATGTCTCGACTTGGAAATCGTCATCACCTACGACGCCTTCCCCTTGAGAAGGGCGACGATGGCCATCGCATGGCCGTGGCCAAGGCCGAACTCGTCCTTGAGCGCGGCCACGATGGCACCCGCTTTCACGCCGGCGGCCAATCCCGCCCCGGTCGAAAAACCCCGGTCCTTGCCCCATTTGCGAAACTGGTCCGGGCTCTTGCCGGTCTTGGCCTGGATATTGTCGAGATAGGCCTTAAAACTCACCGCAGCGCTCCTCCGATGTTTGCTCCACCAGCGCGGCCGGAGCGATCCAGGCATATTGCGATCAGGACGTAGTCGTCTTGTATGAAAACGACAATTGCGGCCGCTCGCGCGAGAGGCGCGCAGGCGTCATGCCGATCAGTTGCCTGACCGAGCGGGTAAGATGGGCCTGATCGAAATAGCCAGCGCCCGATGTCGCGTCCAGAACGGAGCTGCCGCTCACCAGCAAGGCCGCGGCGCGACGCGCCCGCTCGATCTGCTGATGGCTGCTGAACGTCATGCCCGTAACGCGGCGAAAGTGGCGCTGAACCGAACGCCGGCTCATCCAGTCGACGTCGCCGTCGATCGCAGCATCGGTCGCGTGGCTGCGTGCGATGACACCCGCGCGCGCCATGCGAGCGACGAGACTTTCCGCATCGTCATAGCCTGGAATGTCCCAGCTCAGACCCGAAAACAGAAAACGGCCGTTGGGCAGCACCGGCAACTGCATGTTTTGATGGTCGATCAGTGCGCTCGTCGGTATCTCCGGCAGGTAGGTTCCCAGCCGAAACCGGATCGCGAGCCATTCGCCGCTCGCGGGACATTCGACGAGTGTCCCGCGGGTGACCGGCCCTCGGAGCGTCACCGCCAGAAGCTCCGGGAGCCTGGTGACCACAAGCTCGATATTTCCCTCGGCCATCGACAGGAACGAGCCGCCACGCCGGCTCCGGCTGCGCCATACCCGCTCGACGTAAGGCGAGTCCGACGCGCGATGGTCGAACTCTATGAGCACGGAAGCACCGGGAATGCGCAGATCATCGCTCCTCCCCGTAGCTCCCGAGCCGCGCGATATCGAGGATCGTGACCCCGCCATATTCCAGCCGCAGCAGCCCCTCCTTCTCCAGCCGGTTCAGCGCGCGGTTGGCGTTCTGGCGGGACATGCCGGAGAGCGCGCCGATCTCCTCCTGGGTGATCTCCAGATGCGCGGTCGATTCCGGATAGAGGATCGGGTTGAACAGCGAGGCGATGCTGCGGGCGAG
Organism: Bradyrhizobium sp. BRP23; assembly: GCF_020194135.1. Classification (NCBI taxonomy): domain Bacteria; kingdom Pseudomonadati; phylum Pseudomonadota; class Alphaproteobacteria; order Hyphomicrobiales; family Nitrobacteraceae; genus Bradyrhizobium; species Bradyrhizobium sp. BRP23. The sequence continues at coordinate 119,067 of NZ_JADYVW010000014.1, forward strand.
GCGCGCGGTGGCATCGAGCGTGCGGTTGACCTCGAGCATGCCGATGAACTGGCCCAGCCGCTCGTTGAGCTGGCGCACCAGGAAGCGGTTGAAGCCGACGCTGTTCTCGAACAGCCACATGAAGGCGCTGCGTTCCATCAGCGCGATGCGGCTGTCGCGCAGCGCGACCACGTCGTAGCGGCGCGGCTCGTTCTTGAGCACGCTGCCCTCGCCGAACCAGGCCCCTGCCGTCAGCCCGGCAAGGCTGGTCTCCTTGCCGTCGCGCGAGACCCCGCCCATACGGGCAAGGCCGCCCACCATGCCGGCCCAATAGGCAAAAATATCACCGCGCATGAACACGCTCTCGCCGGTGCCGTAGGACCGTTCCGTAATTCCGGCGCGCGCGACCTCGATCTCGGCTGGTGTGAGCTCACGCGACCAGGCGGCAATGCGCTTCAGATGATCCTCTGAAATCATGATCTCGAAGCCAGCCGCACCGTTCAGTCACCCCATGCTCCTGTTGCACTGCAACAGAATCGCTTCGGCCATCCATCCGACGAAAGATGAAGACCCGCTCGGCCCGACAACTTTGTCGCAGAATTGTCAGGCCGGAGACATTTCAAAATAGCGCTTTCCCCTATTGAGGACCACCTCGGGCGATGCGGCTTTTGATCCCTCACGGGAACGAAGGTGGCGCCGGTGCGGTCGAGACCAATAGCTGCATGGTCTGGCCGGCACGACCGTACTAGGATCGCCTGACAGGAACGGAAGAGCGCCAATCAAGCGCCATCACCGGGAGGGATTCGTTTGGTGGCTACCAGTCTCGAAGTGCGCGGCGTGTCCTTACGATTCGGCGGCGTCCGCGCGCTGACCGACGTCAGCTTCGCCATCAGGGAAGGCGAGCTGTTCTCGATCATCGGCCCCAACGGCGCCGGCAAGACCTCGATCGTGAACTGTATTTCCGGTCGCTACAAGCCGACCGAAGGCCAGCTGTTCTATCGGGACCGCGACATCACCGGCTTGACGCCGAATGCCCGCGCCTCACTCGGCATCGGCCGTACCTTCCAGAATCTCGCACTATTCCACCACATGAGCGTGCTCGACAACATCATGGTCGGCCGCCATCACCTGCTGAGGAACAATTTCCTCACGGGCTCGCTGTACTGGCTCACCGGCGCGCGCAAGGAGGAGCTCGAGCACCGTCGCAAGGTGGAAGAGATCATCGACTTCCTCGATCTGCAGCCGGTGCGCAAGGCCACCGCCGGCACCCTCCCCTACGGCCTGCGCAAGCGCGTGGAGCTCGCCCGCGCCATGGCGCTGGAGCCGCGCCTGATCCTTCTCGACGAGCCCATGGCCGGCATGAATTTCGAGGAGAAGGAGGACATGGCCCGCTACATCGTCGATCTCAACGAGGAGTTCGGGATGACGGTGGTGATGATCGAGCACGACATGGGCGTGGTGATGGACATCTCCCACCGCGTCATGGTGCTGGATTTCGGCAAGAAGATCGCCGAGGGCGATCCGGCCACCGTGCTCGCCGATCCGCACGTCAGGCGTGCCTATCTCGGCGAAGAGGACGAGGTGCTTGTCGATCCCGATGATGCCTCTCCGGCGCAGGAGAGCGCGGCATGATGGATTATGCGGGCCGCGTCGCGCAGGCCGACACCTATCCGAAGATGCTCCGGCTCAATGCCAGGGAGCACGGCAACGAGATCGCAATGCGCGAGAAGGATCTCGGGCTCTGGCGCATCTTCACCTGGAACGACTATCAGGCCCGCGTGCGCGATTTCGCGCTCGGCCTCATCGAGCTCGGCCTGGGCCGCGGTGATGTCATCGGCATCATCGGCGACAACCGGCCCGACTGGGTCGCGGCAGAAGTTGCGACGCATGCCATTGGCGGCCTCAGCCTCGGGCTCTATCGCGACGTCCTGGACGAGGAAGCTTCCTATCTCCTCAACTACGGCGAGGCGCAGTTGGTCTTCGCCGAGGACGAGGAGCAGGTCGACAAGCTGCTCATCCTTGCCGAGCGCGTGCCGAAGCTGAAGCACATCATCTATTCCGATCCGCGCGGGATGCGGAAATACGACGACCCGCGCCTGATGCCGGCGGAGAAATTCGCCGAGCTCGGCCGCGCGCGGGCAGCACGCGAGCCGGAACTCTACGACAGATTGGTCGATGCCACCGAGGGCGAGGACGTCGCGATTCTCTGCACGACGTCGGGCACCACCTCGCATCCGAAGCTCGCGATGCTCGCCGCCGGACGCGTGCTCGGCCATTGCGCCACTTATCTCGCCTTCGACCCCAAGGGTCCCGATGACGAATACGTGTCGGTGCTGCCGCTGCCCTGGATCATGGAACAGGTCTACGTGCTCGGCAAAGGTCTGCTCTGCCGGATGAAGATCAACTTCGTCGAAGAGCCGGACACGCTGATGAACGATCTGCGCGAGATCGCACCGACCTTCGTTCTGTTCGCGCCCCGCGTCTGGGAATCGATTGCCGCCGACGTCCGTGCCAAGGTGATGGACGCAACGCCCTTCAAGCAGCGCCTGTTCGACATCGGCATGAAGTCGGGCCTTGCCGCGCTCGAACAGGGCAAGCGCTCGGGCTTTGCCGACACGATCCTGTTCCGCGCACTGCGCGATCGCCTCGGCTTCACCCGGTTGCGCTCGGCCGCGACCGGCGGTGCGGCGCTCGGGCCTGACACCTTCAAGTTCTTCCAGGCCATGGGCGTGCCGCTGCGCACGCTCTACGGTCAGACCGAGCTGCTCGGGGCCTACACGCTGCATCCCGAGGGCAAGGTCGATCCTGATACCACCGGCGTACCGATGGCCGATAATGTCGAGATCCGTATCGACAATGCCGACGTCCACGGCGTCGGCGAGATCGTGGTGCGGCACCCCAACATGTTCCTCGGCTACTACAAGAACCCCGAGGCCAGCGTCGCCGATATCAAGGACGGCTGGATGTGCTCGGGCGACGCCGGCTATTTCAACGCCAACCACCAGCTCGTCGTGATCGACCGCATCAAGGATCTCGCCGAGACCTCCCGCGGCGAGCGCTTCTCGCCGCAATTCATCGAGAACAAGCTGAAATTCTCGCCCTATATCGCCGAAGCCGTGGTGCTTGGGGCCGGCCGTGACGCGCTCGCGGCAATGATCTGCATCCGCTACTCCATCATCTCGAAATGGGCGGAAAAGAACCGCCTCTCCTTCACGACCTACAGCGACCTCGCCTCACGGCCGGAGGTCTACGCGCTGCTGCAGAAGGAGGTCGAGACCGTCAACGCCACGCTGCCGCCGGCCCAGCGCATCTCGCGCTTCCTGCTGCTCTACAAGGAGCTCGACGCCGACGACGGCGAGCTCACCCGGACGCGAAAGGTGCGCCGCGGCGTCATCAACGAGAAATACGCCGGCATCATCGACGCCATCTACCGCGGCGATTCCGACATCCCCGTCGACACCGTGATCCGCTTCCAGGACGGCACCACGCAGCGGGTGCGAACGACGCTGCGCGTGGTGGACCTCGGCGGGCACGGGCACATGGCGGAGGCTGCGGAGTGATACAGATCCTCGTCATGCGCGGGCTTGACCCGCACATCCATCCTCTTCCGAACAGTCTTCCTTCCTCATCGATGGATTGCCGGGTCAAGCCCGGCAATGACGGGCTGAGTCACCCAACATGAACACCGCCTTCCTCATCCAGCTCCTGGTCAACGGCCTCGTGGTCGGCACGCTCTATGGCGTAGTCGCGATGTCGTTCGTGCTGATCTACAAGGCGACGCAGGTCGTCAACTTCGCGCAAGGTGAATTGCTGCTGGTCGGCGCCTGGGTGTGCTGGGCCTTGCTGGCGAAATACCAGGTGCCGTTCTGGATCGGCATGCCGATCACGCTGGTGTTCATGTTCGTGTTCGGCATCGCGGTGCAGGTGCTGATCCTGCGGCCGATGATCGGCGAGCCCATCATCTCGGTGATCATGGTGACGATCGGCCTCTCCACCGTGCTGCAGGCGACGCTGAAATGGATGTTCGGCGTCAATCCGCAGCCGTTCCCGCGCGTGTTCGAGAGCCAGTCGGTCGACCTGTTCGGACTGCAGATCCAGACCGTCTACGTCATGAGCCTCGTGGTGTCGGTCGCGATGATGATCGGCATGGCCTGGTTCTTCCGCGCGTCGAAGTACGGCCTTGCGATGCGCGCCACCGCGTTCAACCAGCAGGTGGCGCAGTCGCTCGGCATTTCCGTCAAGAGCGTGTTCGCGATGGCCTGGGCAATCTCGGCGACCGTCTCGGCGGTCGCCGGCGTCGTCGTCGCCGTCGTCAATGGCGTGTCCTCGGGCCTTGCTGCCTACGGCATCAAGGTGTTTCCGGCGGCGATCCTCGGCGGGCTCGATTCCGTCGGCGGCGCGGTGCTCGGCGGCATCATCATCGGGCTTTTGGAGAACGTCGCCCAATATGTCGACAGCGAGTATCTGCACTGGGGCAATCTCTACGAGATCGCGCCGTTCTACGTTCTCATCATCGTGCTGATGATCAAGCCCTACGGCCTGTTCGGCACCCACGACATCGAGCGGATCTGATCCATGGCCGGCCCTGCCCTCATTCCCGCTGGTGATTTCCGCACCACTTACGCCGCGGACACCACGATCTTCCCGACCACCACCAGCCGCAACTTCGCGATTCTGGGCGTCGCGCTGCTCTGCCTCGCGCCGCAACTCTTCAGCGGCTACTGGCTCAGCATTTTGATCCAGATCGGCATCTTCTCGATCGCGGCGCTCGGCCTCAATATCCTGGTCGGCTTCACCGGCCAGATCTCGATCGGACACGCGGCCTTCTTCCTGCTCGGCGCCTTCACCTCGGCCTACATCTCCAATAATGCGCCGATCCCGGTGTTCTTCGCGATCCCGCTCGCGGGACTCGTGACGGCGCTGGTTGGGTTGATCTTCGGCATCCCCGCGGCGCGGCTGAAGGGACTCTACCTCGTCATTGCAACGCTGGCCGCGCAATACATCCTGCTCGACTTCTTCTCGCGCGCCGAGTGGTTCTCCGGCGGCTCGGTGCCGGCGAGCGCCGAGCCGTTCTCGATCTTCGGCTACACGCTGCGGGGCGACCGGCAATATTTCTACGTCGTGCTGGCCTATGTGCTCTTGAGCTACATCCTCGTCACCAACCTGATGCGCACGCGCGATGGCCGCGCGCTGGTGGCGATCCGCGACCATTATCTCTCCGCCGAGATCATGGGCATCAACCTCACCAGGTACCGCACGCTGTCGTTCGGTCTCGCCGCCTTCTTCGCCGGCATCGCGGGCGCGCTCTACGCGCACTATCAGCTCGTGGTCTCCCAGGAAGGCTTCGGCATCGAGCGCTCAATACTGTTCCTGGCCATGATCATCATCGGCGGCACCGGCTCGATCATGGGCACGCTGATGGGCACCGCCTTCGTGGTGCTGCTGCCCGAGGCGATGGAGTTCATCAGCCATCATTTGAAGGGCGGCGCGATCGACAAGGCGCTCTCGCTTAACACCAACATCACCTTTCTGCGAGAGATCGCGATCGGGGTGATCATCATCGCATTCCTGATGTTCGAGCCCGATGGGCTCGCGCATCGCTGGCGACAGATCAAGGCGTATTGGAAACTCTACCCGTTCTCGCATTGAGCACGGCTACTTCACTTAAACGATAACAGGAGGAACCAACCCATGAAGACCAAATCGCTTTTAAGCACCGCGTCGCTCGCGTTTGCGATCGCTGGTTTTGCGGCCAGTGCGCAGGCCCAGATCGCCGTCGGCCATCTCGCCGACTACTCCGGTGCGACGTCGGACGTTGGCACGCCCTACGGCCAGGCCGTCGCCGACACCTTTGCCTGGATCAACAAGAACGGCGGTATCGGCGGCAAGCAGGTCAACCTCGATACCAACGACTACGGCTATCAGGTGCCGCGCGCGATCGCGCTCTACAAGAAGTGGTCGGCGCCGGACGGCAAGGTTGCAACGATCATGGGCTGGGGTACCGCCGATACGGAAGCGCTGACCGGCTTTGTCGCGCAGGACAAGATTCCCTATATCTCCGCCTCCTACGCGGCGGCGCTGACCGATCCGGAAGGCGTGAGCGGCAAGGCCAAACCCGCGCCCTACAACTTCTTCTACGGCCCGAGCTATTCGGACGCGATGCGGGCATTGGTGACCTGGGCGGCGGAAGACTGGAAGGCCAAGGGCAAGAGCGGTAAGCCGAAATTCGTCCATATGGGCGGCAATCATCCGTACCCGAACGCGCCGAAGGCCGCCGGCGAGGCGATCGCCAATGAGCTCGGCTTCGAAGTGCTGCCGCCGATCGTGTTCGCGCTGACGCCCGGCGATTACTCCGCGCAATGCCTCAGCCTGAAGAGCTCCGGCGCCAACTACGCCTATCTCGGCAACACCGCAGCCTCGAACATCTCCGTGCTCAAGGCCTGCAAGACCGCCGGCGTGGACGTGCAGTTCCTCGGCAATGTCTGGGGCATGGACGAGAACGCCGCCAAGACTGCGGCTGACGCCGCCGACGGCGTCGTCTTCCCGCTACGCACGGCCGTAACCTGGGGCGGCAACGCGCCAGGCATGAAGACGGTGATGGAAATCTCGAAAATATCGGATGCAAGCGGCAAGGCCTATCGACCGGTGCACTATATCGCAGGCGTCTGTAGCGCTCTCTACGCCAGGGAAGCGCTCGACTGGGCCGCCAAGAACGGAGGTGCCACCGGTGAGAACGTCGCCAAGGGCTTCTACCAGAAGAAGGACTGGGTGCCGGCCGGCATGGACGGCGTCTGCAATCCCTCGACCTGGACCAACAAGGACCATCGCGGCACCCTCAAGGTCGATCTCTATCGCACCAAGGTCTCCGGTTCGACCAATGCCGACCTGAACGACCTGATGGCCAACGGCACGATCAAGCTCGAGAAGGTCAAGACCGTCGAGCTGCCGCGCAAGCCGGAATGGCTGGGGTGGTGAGCCCTGCTTTCACCACGCGAACACTGTCATCCCTCGCGTTGTGCGCAATTGCGCACCTGGGCGGGGGATCCAGTACGCTGCGGCTTCTCGATGAATCTCAGGCGCCTCTGGAATACTGGGTCGCCCGGTCAAGCCGGGCGATGACAGCGGAGTTTTGAAGCATGACCGACACCCTCGAAGCATCCCGCGCCAGGCCAACCGCCGTGGAGTCCGCTCCCCTCCTCGCCGTGCGCAACATCGAGGTCGTCTATGACGATGTGATCCTGGTGCTGCGCGGCCTCAGCCTCGACGTGCCCAAGGGCGCGATCGTGGCGCTGCTCGGGGCCAACGGCGCCGGCAAGTCCACGACGCTCAAGGCGATCTCGGGGCTGCTCAAGACCGAGGACGGCGAGGTGACGCGCGGCGAGATCCTGTTCGAGGGCGAGCGGATCAACGGCATCGATCCCGACAAGATCGTCCGCCGCGGCATCTTCCAGGTGATGGAGGGCCGGCGCATCGTCGCCGACATGACCTCGCTCGAGAATCTCAAGCTCGGCGCCTTCACGCGCCGGGACCGCGAGGTCGACGCCGACCTCGACATGGTCTTCAGCTATTTCCCGCGCTTGAAGGAGCGCACCGGCCTTGCCGGTTATCTCTCCGGCGGAGAGCAGCAGATGCTCGCAATCGGCCGCGCGCTGATGGCGCGCCCGAAAATGATCCTGATGGACGAGCCTTCGATGGGCCTCTCGCCGCTGCTGGTGAAAGAGGTGTTCTCGATCATCCAGAAGATCAACCGCGATCTCGGCGTCACCATCCTCCTGGTCGAGCAGAATGCGCGCGCGGCGCTCTCCGTGGCGAGCCACGGCTACATCATGGAGCAGGGCAAGGTCGTGCTCGACGGCAGCGCCGACGCATTGCGCGACAACGAGGACGTCAAGGAATTCTACCTCGGCGGCGCCGGCGACCAGCGCAAGAGCTTCAAGAACCTCAAGAGCTTCAAGCGGCGCAAGCGCTGGCTGTGATCCACAAGGAGCCTAGCCGAGCACCTGCTCGGCTTCCGTGACCGCGCAGAGAACATGATAGAACGACGACGCAGGAATGGTGTCGATCAGCGATTTGCCGTCGCGATCGAACTGGTCGTACCAGCCGCCCTTGACGGGATGGCTGAGATAATGCCGTTCGAGCCGCACCAGCGCCGCGCGCGCCTCGTCCGCCGCACCCGGCTCGCCGGATTCGGCCTGCGCGATCCACGCCTTCGCGATCTCGGTTTGCGGCCACAGCCGGCGCGTGCTGCGGCGGATGCTGCCGCTTGCATCGCCCTCGTCGACGAGGCAGCCCGTCGCCTCGTCGCGATAGCGCAGCGAGGTCTCCAGCAATTCCGCACGCCGCTGGCTGGTCGGGCATCCCGTGATGCGTTCAAAACTCTTCAGCAGCCAGACCCATTCCGCCTGGTGACCCGGCTCGACGCTGACCGGCTCGATCTTCGACCAGTCCTCCTCGAAATATTCCGACAATACGTGCCTCTGCTTGTCGTAGAGGTTGGCGAGGAACAATGCGAAGAATTCTCCGGCACGGTTCTGGAACGACAGATCGTGGGTCGCCTCGAAGCACGCGATCATCGCCTCGAACAGATGCATATGCGGGTTCTGCCGGCGCGGCAGCGAGACCGGAAGGCCTTCGTGAACGCCGCCATGCGGCGAGCGCAGGTGTCCGTCGAGGAAGGCGAGCAGCGCATCGATCTCGGCGCGGACCTGCGTATCCTGGTCGAGCGCATAGACGCTGGCGAGCGCAAACAGGATGAAGGCGTGGTCATAAGCATCACGCCGGGCATCCAGCACCGATCCGTCCGGCGTCAGCCGGTGCACATAGCCAGGCCGGCCATCGGGCGCCTTCGCTTTGGCCAGCAGGTGCTCCAGCCCCTTCAGCGCAATCGCGCGCCCCTCAGGATACCAGCCCATCTGTGCCGCCTTGGCGTAGCACCAGATCTGGCGGGCCTGCACGAACACGCGCCGGGGCGCGGCGGCATCCGCCGCACCGTCGCGGTGCAGCCGGTCGATGAAGCCGCCTGCGGCGTGATCCCAGCCGACCGTCGACCACAGCGGCAGCGCCTCGTCGATCATACGGCGCTTCAGGCGCGCAACGACGTTCGACGCCTCGTCCGCCGCAATGATTCCTTCGTCCGCCATCGGGTCCCTTTCAAGCCTCGCCACTGGCGGTCTGATAGCCATGCCGGTGGCGGCGCGCAACGGATGCCAACACGGAAAGAACAGCCATGACCGCCCATTACGACGCCCGCGAGACGCGTGAGCAAGCCGCGCGCGAGGCCGACCTGTTCGCCCGCCTCCCGGAGGTGCTGCGAGCCGCGATGGCCGCCCCGGCCTATGCCGAGCGGCTGAAAGGCTTCGATCCCGCCGCCGTGACCTCCAGGGCGGCTCTGGCGGATTTGCCGGTGTTGCGCAAGTCGGAACTGCCCGCCCTGCACAAGGCCTCCGCGCCCTTCGGAGGCTTCGTGGCGGCGGCGCCTGGCTCGTTCGCCCGCCTGTTCACCTCCCCCGGTCCAATCTTCGAGCCGGAAGGGCGACAAGCCGATCCCTGGCGCGGCGCAAGGGCGCTGTTCGCAGCCGGGTTCCGCCCCGACGACATCGTCCTCAATACCTTCAGCTACCATCTCACCCCCGGTGGGTTCATCTTCGATGCGTCGGCGCGCGCGCTCGGCTGCGCGGTGATCCCGGCCGGCCCCGGCAACACAGAACAGCAGTTCGAGCTGATCGAGGCCTACCGGCCGGTCGGCTACAGCGGCACGCCGGACTTCTTGAAGATTCTGCTCGATGCCGCGGCAAGCTCGGGGCGTGACGTTTCCTCGATCAAGCGCGCGCTGGTCTCGGGCGCAGCGTTTCCGCCCTCGCTCCAGGCCGAGATCAAGGGGCGCGGCATCGATGCCTACCAGGCCTTCGGTACCGCCGATCTCGGCCTCATCGCCTTCGAGACCGAGGCCCGCGAAGGCATGGTCGTGAACGAGGACCTGATCCTGGAGATCGTCAAGCCCGGCACTGGCGATCCGGTCGCACCAGGTGACGTCGGCGAGATTGTCGTGACTTCGCTCGACCCGCACCATCCCTGGATTCGGCTCGCGCTCGGCGACCTCACCGCGGCCCTGTCCGGCACGAGCCCGTGCGGGCGCACCAACATGCGCATCAAAGGCTGGATGGGCCGCGCCGACCAGACCACCAAGATCAAGGGCATGTTCGTCCGGCCCGAGCAGATCGCCGAGATCGGCAAGCGCCACGCGGGGCTCGGAAGACTTCGCCTCATCGTCACGCGCCAAGGCGAGACCGACGCCATGACGTTGAGAGCGGAAGCTGCGCCCCCTAGCGACTCGCTACGCGACGACATCGCGGCCAGCTTGCGCGCGATAACGAAGCTCGGAGGAGCCGTCGAGCTGGTCGGTCCCGGCACGCTGCCGAATGACGGCAAGGTCATCGTGGACGAGCGCTAACTTCAGCTCGATTTCGACAGCAGGTCATTGCCGGGGCTGAGCACATCCCTCCGCGAATGCGGGAGCGCGGAACGAACTCGCGGCACGACGAAGATGACGAGCGTAGAGCCCGACCTTCGGGCCATGGCTGCGATGCCGCCGGGCGCAGGAACCTTGCATCGTCCGGGCTGCTCCCGTATTACCAGACCACGCTGCGATATGGCCGGAATCGGCCCTTTCTGGACCCCAAACGTGCTTGACCGAACCCTCGTCACGATCGCCGAGACGGAGACCATTGAGGAAGCCTTCCGGCGCCTGAACGCGAACATGCTCGGCATCCTGTTCGCGCAAGACGCGAGTGGGCGAATCGTCGGCGCCGTAACGGACGGCGACATCCGCAGGCGCATGCTCACCGGTATCACGATCCAAGACCGGGTTGTGTCCTGCATCAACCGCAAATTCGTCTGGGCACCGACCGGCGGGCCACGCGAGCAGATCCTCAAGCTGCTCGACCAGCGCGTCCACGTCGTGCCGATCCTCGATGGCGAGGGACGGCTGGTCGACGTGTTCAGCCGCGAACTGTTCAACCTGTCGGAAGAGAGCGAGGTGTTCGCGCGCGCCCGCTCGCCGGTGCGGATCAGCTTCTCCGGCGGCGGCACCGACCTGACGCACTACTTCGTGGCGAATGACGGCGGCGCGGTCATCAGCGCCACGATCAAGATGTACGCTCACGCGACGTTGCGGCGCCGGAGCGATCCCAGCATCCGTATCTACTCGCACGACTTCCGCCGCACGGTCGAGGCCGACAATCTCACCGAGCTCGGAACGGGCGGAGATCTCGCACTGATCAAGTCGGTCGTGCGCCTGATCAAGCCGACTTACGGCTTCGAGCTCGAAGTGTCCGCCGACTTCCCGGTCGGTTCCGGCCTCGGCGGCTCCGCGGTGGTTTCGTCGGCGATCATCGGCTGCTTCAACGAATTTCGCAGCGACCAGTGGGACCGCCACGAGATCGCGGAGATGGCCTTCCAGGCCGAGCGGCTGATGCTCAACATCCCCGGCGGCTGGCAGGATCAGTACGCCACCGTGTTCGGCGGATTCAATCACATGGAATTCTTCTCCGACCAGAACACCATCGTGCCGCTTCGCCTCGATCCCAACATCATCGCCGAGCTCGAGGAGAGCCTGGTGCTCTGCTACGTCGGCTCGGGGCGCGATTCCGGCGCCATTCATCGCGACCAGAAGGCTCAGCACGAGACCAGCGACGCGGTGGCCGCAGCTGCCAAGCAGAAGGAAGTGACGCGCGAAATCAGGCGGCATCTGCTGCGCGGTCAACTGCTGGAATGCGGCCGGCTGATCGACGAGGCCTGGCACGCCAAGCGGAAGCTGAGCTCCAAGATCTCGTCGGACGCGATCGACGCGATCTATGATTTTGCCAAGCAGCATGGCGCGGTCGGCGGCAAGTTGCTTGGCGCGGGCGGCGGCGGTTACTTCATGTTCTTCGTCCGCCCGTTCGAGCGCTATCAGCTGATCGCGGCGCTGGAACAGCAGGGGCACAGCTGTTCGCGCATCATGTTCGAGGAGAACGGGCTGCGGACGTGGAAGTCCCGTGTTCCCACCCAGCTAGCATGACGCATATGAGACGAGAATGTTGATGACATCGCCCAAACAGCCTGCTCCGGTCCGCATCGGCAACCGTCTTCTGGGCGATGGCGAACCCTGCTACGTCATCGCCGAGATCGGCAACAACCATAATGGCGACTTCGACCGCGCCATTGCGCTGGTCGATGCCGCGGTCGCCGCCGGAGCCGATTGCGCCAAATTCCAGATGCGCAAGCTCGACGAGGTCTATCGCGCCTCGAGCCTGTCCGGGAAAGACGACGACCTCGCCGTCGAATATACGCTCGATCTTCTGCGCCGCTTCGAGCTGCCGACCGCACAGCAGAAGAAGATCGCCGAATATTGCGCAGCCAAGGGCATCGAGTACCTCTGCACGCCCTGGGACGCCAAGAGCGTCGCCGTGCTCGAAGGCTTCGGCGTGGAGGCCTACAAGGTCGCGTCCGCCGACCTCACCAATCTGCCGCTGCTCGCCCGCCTCACCGCCACCGGCAAGACGTTGATCGTCTCGACCGGCATGAGCACGACGGACGAGATCAAGGCCGCGGCGAAGTTCCTCGACGACCGGAATGCCAGCTACGTGCTGCTGCATTGCCAGAGCACCTACCCGGCCGCGCTCCACAACATTCATTTGCGTTTCATGGAAACGCTGCGCGAGATCCATCCGGTCGTCGGCTATTCCGGCCACGAGCGCGGCATTGCCGTTTCGACGGCCGCCGTCGCGCTCGGCGCCGTCGTCATCGAACGCCACATCACGCTCGATCGCGAGATGGAAGGTCCGGACCATGCCGCAAGTCTCGAGCCGGAGGAATTCAAGGCACTCGTCTCCGGCATTCGCGAGGTGGAAGCGGCCCGCGGCGAGAAGCTCGCCGAGCGCGCGCTGAGCCAGGGTGAGCTGATCAACCGCGAAAACCTCGCCAAGAGCCTGGTGGCCGCGCGCGACCTGTCGGCCGGCACCGTGATCTCCGAAAGCGACATCGCCGTGAAGAGCCCGGGACAGGGCCTGTCGCCGCTGAAGATGCCGGCGCTGCTCGGCCGCAAGCTGACGCGAACGATGGCGGCCGACGACTATTTCTTCCAGAGCGACCTCAATGAAGGCGCCGCGAAGGCGCGGCGCTACCACTTCGACCGCCCCTGGGGCGTGCCGGTGCGCTATCACGATACCGAACGCTTCTTGGAAATCTGCGAGCCCGACATCATCGAATTCCATCTCAGCTACAGCGACATGGAGCGCGATCCGGCGGCCTATCTGTCGGGCACCTATGATCTCGGTTTCGTGGTGCATGCGCCGGAGCTGTTTGCCGGCTCCAAGCTGATGGACCTCGCAACGCCCGACGAGGCGCTGCGGCGCTACTCGCTGGAGCAGACTCAGGCGGTGATCGACATCACCCGCGGCCTGAAGAAATTCTTCCCCAAGACCAAGCGTCCGCCCATCGTCGCCAATATCGGCGGCTTCACCATGGACGAGCCGCTGCCGCCGGAGGAGAAAGCCGAGCGCTACCGCATCTTTGCGCAGAGCTTGACCGAGCTCGACATGGAGGGTGTCGAGCTGACGCCGCAGACCATGGCGCCGTTTCCCTGGCATTTCGGCGGCCAGCGCCACCAGAACATCTTCATCTTCCCGGAGGAATCGGCCGCGTTCTGCGCCAAGCATGATTTGCGCATGTGCGTCGATATCTCCCACACCAAGCTCGCCGCCAATCATTTCGGCTTCGACTTCGCGCAGGGCCTCGCCCAGCTCGGGCCGCACACCGCGCATCTGCATTTCGGCGACGCCAAGGGCCTCGACGGCGAAGGTCTTCAGATCGGCGAAGGCGAGATCGATTTCGACGAGATCGGACAGGTGTTGCGCAAGCATGCACCGACGGCATCGTTCATTCCCGAAATATGGCAGGGTCACAAGAACATGGGCGAAGGCTTCTGGACCGCGCTCGAGCGTCTGGAGGGACACATCTGATGGCGCGCAAGACGCTGGCCGTGATCGCCGCGCGCGGCGGCTCCAAGGGCATCCCGCACAAGAACCTGCTCGATCTCTGCGGCAAGCCCCTGATCGCCTGGACGGTCGAACAGGCCCGCGCGGCGCGCGGCGTCGACGTCGTGGCGGTCTCGTCGGACAGCGAGGCGATCCTCGCCGCGGCCGAGGCCGCCGGCGCCGTCGGCGTGCGGCGTCCGGACGACATTTCGGGCGACCTCGCCTCCTCCGAATCCGCCTGGCTGCATGCCCTCGATGCGACCGAGGCGCGACTGGGCCGGTTCGAGCGCGTGGTCGCGCTTCAGGCCACATCGCCGATCCGCGAGCCCGGCGACATCGAGAACGCACTTGAGACCTTCGATCGCGACCATCTCGACAGCCTGCTGTCGGTTTGCGAGGTCGAGGACTACTTCAACTGGCGGATCGGCGCGAACGGCCCGGAGCCGATCAATTACGACTATCGCAACCGCCGCATGCGCCAGCAGATCGAGAAGCGCTACCTCGAGAACGGCTCGTTCTACGTCCTGATCCCATCCCTCCTGCGCGAGCAGAACAATCGTCTCGGCGGCAAGATCGGCTTCCACGTCATGGATCGTCACAAGATGTTCCAGATCGACCGGCCCGAGGACGTCAAGCTTTGCGCCGCCATCATGCGCAGTTACGGCTATGCCTGATCTCAGCGCCTTCTCGCTCGCAGGCAAGATCGCGGTGGTCACCGGCGCCTCGCGCGGCATTGGCGCGGCGATCGCGAGCGGCCTCAAGGATGCCGGAGCCACCGTGTTCGGCCTCAGCCGGTCCGGAACCGCGCCGCAGGGCGTCACCGCCATGGCCTGCGACCTCTCCGACGACAGCGCGATCGAAGGCGCATTCCGCGCCATTGCGGCAAAAGGCAATCGGATCGACGCACTCGTGAACGCCGCCGGCATCAGTCTTCCGGCCCAAGGCGGCGAAAGCGAGCTCGCACGCTTCCGTGCCACGGTCGCAACCGATCTCACCGGCGTCTACGCCACCATCCTCGCCGCCTATCCGCTCCTGAAGAACGCGGGCTCGGCGGCGATCGTCAACGTCACCAGCATCAATTCGGTGCGTGGCTTTCCCGGCAATCCCGGTTACGTCGCGGCAAAGGCGGGGCTTGCCGGCTTGACCCGCGCACTCGCCGCCGACTACGCACCGGACGGCATCCGCGTCAACGCACTTGCGCCGGGCTACGTCGCGACCGAGATGACCGCGAAGAGCTATGCCGACCCCGTCATGCACGAGGATCGGCGCCGCCACACCATGCTCGGCCGCTGGGGGCAACCCGCCGACATGGTGGGTGCCGCCGTCTTTCTCGCGTCGGAAGCCTCCGCCTATGTGACCGGCCAGGAGATCTTTGTCGACGGCGGCTGGATCGCCAAGGGCCTCGCCATCAGTTCGGATAGCACATCGTGACCGCAACGCTCGAACGCATCGGCTTCATGCAGGGACGCCTGTCGGCCCTGGTCGACGGCAAGATCCAGGCGTTCCCGTGGAACGAATGGCGCGAGGAATTTCCCCGCGCCAAGGCGCTCGGCCTGACGCGGATGGAATGGACCATCGACCAGGAGCGGCTGCGCGAGAACCCGCTGATGACCGAGCCGGGACAACAGGAGATTCTGACGCTGGCACGCGAAAATGGCGTGCGCATCCCGAGCCTGACCGGCGATTGCTTCATGCAAGCGCCGTTCTGGAAGGTCGATGCGGTCGTGCGCGATGCCCTCGTCAACGATCTCGATCTCCTGATTGCCGCCTGCAGCCGCATCGGCATCGCGTTCATCGTGGTCCCGCTGGTCGACAACGGCAAGATCGAGCGCGAGAGCGAGAGCGACACGCTCAAGCGGGTGCTGATCGCCCGCCGCGAGCAGCTCGTGAGACAGAACGTCAAGATCGTCTTCGAGTCCGATCTGCCGCCGCGCGACCTCGCCCGCTTCATGGAGGCGTTTCCGGCGGAGGTCTTCGGCATCAACTACGACAGCGGCAACAGCGCCTCGCTGGGCTACGACAGCGCCGAGGAGATCGAGGCCTACGCGCCCCGCATTCTCAACGTCCATGTCAAGGACCGCGTGCGCGGCGGCACCACCGTGCCGCTCGGCACCGGCAACGCTGATCTCGCCAAGACGATCCGGCTGATCGAACACTCAGGCTACAAGGGACAGTACATCCTGCAAACTGCGCGGGCCGGCGACGGCGATCACGCCGGCGCGCTGGCGACATATCGCGACATGACGGTTCGCTGGATCGAGGATGCCGCGCGATGAGGCTCGAGCTGGATGATCGCGTCGCGCTCGTCACCGGCGCCAGCCGCGGCATCGGGCTCGCGATCGCGACGACGCTCGCCGCAGAAGGCGCCAGGGTCGCGCTCGCGGCGCGCGGCGCAGATGCGCTCGATGCCGCGCGGGCTACGGTGGGCGGCAGCACGTCGGTTCACGTGGCCGATGTCACCGATCCGGCTGCCGCAGCGGGGCTGCTGAACGAGGTCGAACGGCAGTGGGGACGCCTCGACATTCTCGTTTGCAACGTCGGCAGCGGCGCTTCCGTGCCGCCCGGGCAGGAGAATGCAGCGGAATGGTCGCGGGTGATGGATCTCAATTTCTTCGCCACGACCAACATGATCGAGGCCGCACGGCCGCTGATGGCGCGCGGCAGCGGCGACCGGTCGATCGTCTGTATCTCCTCGATCGCCGGCATGGCGGCGCTGGGCGCACCCGTCACCTACTATGCCGCGAAGGCGGCGCTGAACGCCACCGTGCGCGGGCTGGCACGCCCGCTGGCGCTCGAAGGCATCCGCATCAATGCGGTCGCGCCCGGCAACATCCTCGCCGCCGACGGCACCTGGGCGCGCAAGCTCGCCGAGAACAGGGCCGCGGTCGAGGACATGCTTGTTCGCGAGGTGGCGCTGCGCCGGCTCGGCAAGCCGGAAGAGGTCGCCGACCTCGTCGCATTCCTCGCCTCGCCGCGCGCGGCGTTCATTACCGGCAGCGTCATGGTCGCCGACGGCGGCCAATTGCGCGGCTGAACAGGAGCTCCCGATGGCAAGCCCGTCCTCACGCTATGACCTGACCGGCCGTACCGCTCTCGTGACCGGTGCAGGCGGCCTGCTCGGCCGGCAGCATGTCGCCGCGCTCTCCGAGGCGGGGGCGCGCGTCGTCGTGACCGACGTCGGGCTTGCGCAGGCCGAAGCCGCCGTTGCCACGCTCAAGCAGAATGCGCCGTCCGCCGACCTGATCGCGCTTGCGATCGACGTCACCACACTCGATTCGGTGCGCGCTGCGCACGAGCAGCTTTCCGGCCGCGGCGTCTCCGTCGACATCCTCGTCAACAACGCGGCCATCGATCCCAAGGTGACCTCCGCACCGGGCGTGATGCATTCCTCCCGCTTCGAGGCGTTTCCGGTACCGCAATGGCAGACCGAGATCGCCGTGGGCCTCACCGGCGCGATGCTGTGCGCGCAGGTGTTCGGCGGCGCGATGGCATCGCGGGGCCGCGGTGTGATCCTCAACATCGCCTCCGATCTCGGCGTGATCGCGCCGGACCAGCGGCTCTATCGCCAACCGCAGGTGACGCGCGAGGAGGAGCAGCCGGTGAAGCCGGTGACCTACTCCGTGATCAAGCACGGCTTGATCGGGCTGACGAAGTATCTGGCGACGTACTGGGCCGATCACGGCGTCCGCGTCAACGCGATCTCGCCGGGCGGGGTCTTCAACAACCAGGATCCGGCCTTCGTCGAGCGACTGACGCGCCTGATCCCGATGGGCCGCATGGCCGAGGTCGACGAGTACCGCGCCGCGGTGCAGTTCCTGTGCTCGGATGCCTCGAGCTACATGACCGGGCAGAACCTGGTGATGGATGGCGGTCGAAGCGTGTGGTAGCCGCGGCGCGCCGCTCACGACGAGAGCGACACCGCTCTGCGCTGCTCGCCGGACGTAGCTCCTAAACTTTGGAAACCGCAGAGCGGCGAAACAAGCGAGTTTTGTCGGCGAGCACCCACGGGAGAACGGGACGGCCCAACATCTGCCAACGCTCCTCCAGAATGATCGCGGCGAACAGCGCGGCAATTTTAATCCAATATGTCGGCGTCGCCGCAAAGTTCAGCATGCCCCCGATGTACATGACGTAGAAGCCATACAGCACATAGAACGACAGCATTGCCGTCAGATATCGCCCGGCAACGATTGAGCGGATCATGATCGCGGAAATGAGCGCCGTGAGCCAGCCGGCTCCCAGCAGAAAGAACCAGCTCAAATAGGGACCAAACAGCTCGAAAAAGATTTCAGGAAATCCACCTGCGAATTGAAACCCGCCCGTGATGTGCTCCGTCGTCCGTGGCTCACCGATCGTTTCGGACATCAGGAACTGCGGTGTCGTGTTTCGTCCCGCAACGATGGGACGCCCGAACAGGGCATCGAAGGCACGGCGTGCATCCCAATCTCCGTTGACCAGAACACGCTGATAGGACGCCCATCCTATCTCTGACGGCTGCACGAGAGCGCGCTCCACGAAAGCGCCCCGCGCGGCCTCTCCTTCGTATCCTCTGACCCTGGTCAGATTCCAGTAGAGCGCGAATGCAATCATCGCGACCGTCGCCGCTATGATGCCGGTGCCCGCCAGCACGATGCGGCGATCGGCGATCCGAGGCAGCAAGCTTAACGAACGTCCGCCTGCAAAGCCTCGCGCCTGAACGAGCAAAGCCGCCGAGAACGGTATGATAAAGAATCCACAATATCGGTAGAAGGGCGAGAAGCGCCCGCCTACGAGAAACATGTAGAAGATCATTGCAGCCAGCAAAACCAGAAAGCGATAATCGTATCGCCGCCGTCGCAACCACTCAGCGACGAACATGGTCCCCCACCAGAAGCAGACCATGTCGCCTCGCTCGATCACAAAGCGATGAAGAAAATTGGCCTGCTCGTTGAAGGTCCAACGCTCGATCTTGGCGAACAGTGGAATGACGCCCCCCTGTATCAGAGCGCCGAAAAGCAGGATCAAGAAAAGGACCGACACGTAGAATGTGACGTCCGACAGAGTCAGTTGAGATTGGCTCGGATGCGGCTCGGGAACTGGAGCCGACCGAGCCCAATCATCCAGCGCCTGCGCATTGAAAACCCAGAGGAATGGAAGAAGCGTCAGAAAATAGGCGATCGACTGGAACACAGTCATGACGCCGGGACCAATGAACAGCTGAAGCTGGGACGAAAGGATTGGCCCCGAGAGATCGATGTAGAACGAGGAGATCGTCCGCCACACGAAGGTAAACAAAAGAAAGGCGAGGCACAGGAAAATTGTCGATCTGAAGCGCAACAACCAAACGATGAAGAGCAGTATCGAGACACCAGCCAAAAGGGTCATGGCCAGCTCTACCCTACGCGGACCGATCGCTTCAGAAGGAAAGTCAAAAGGCCAATGAAAAGGACGATGCCCAAGCCCGCCAGAATGGCTCTTTGCACGAGATTGACCTCCCTGGGGCCTTCCATCACAGGAGATGATCCATCCTGCAGGCCTGTCATCCTCACAGTGCGCTCGCTATAGGTCAGTAACGCAATGCGCGTTTCGACGTTGAGAATTCCATCAACTGAGCCCCCGGGGCTCGACATCAAGGCCGTGCCATCCGGCCGAGCCGGAGTAACGTATATGTCGCCCTTCTTGAGCGAATCGCTCAGGCGCACCTTTGCATCTTGAAGGCTGTCGCGCACGGAACGCAACAATTCCATTCTGGGTTCAAGCAATTTCTGATGAACGGCTTGGATTGCGGCAACGGCCTGTTGAAGCAGGATCAGCGCCTCCTCCTTCGAGGCGGAACTTGCCTCCAGACGGATGATGGAATCGTCTATGACGATCCCGCGCAACGAAGCTCCGGCGAACGCCCCCCGGCGGTCGTGAAGTGCCTTGCGAGCATCGGCAAGTACACTGTCTTGGAACTGAATCCCTCCGATCCGTGTCACCAGCTCACGGGCACTCTCTACGCGTTCGACGGTCATCGCAGACCGGCCGAGAAGGCCGTCAAGGCTGGGCATTGTACCAAGTGCAATCGTCGCGCTTGCGGTCCAGGATTCCACCTTTCGGCCGACGTCCAGGGAACCTAGAGCAGCCAACAACATGGCTCCGATGGCGAGCGAAAGAACCCAATGCTTCCGTACTGTTCGGATAGCGACATCGGACCACCTCGCAAGCTGCGGACGGACTGAAGCTTGGGGCGCACGCTCGATCATGGGCATGTACTCTTGTCCCGGACACAATATGAACGGAAAGCTCCATACCGTGAATGGGGCGCCCGGTCGACATCATACTAAGCAATCTATGGTTGATTAATCGGCTCCTGTGCCAAATTCTCGAGGAACCATTGTGGCCCTGGCCGCCCTCGGTCCGTCCTGCCGTCTGATCCACCAAAGGTGACCCGCGACTTTCGTCAGGCTCAAGCCTTGGTCGCCCAAGCGGCCGCTGGACATGAGGGCGCTCTTGCTACCGGAACGAGTGCCGCCATCTCTGTGCTCCAGTCCTTGCATTGGGGCTGCGGCTCCCGTATGACCGAAACTAGCTATGTGAGTTGGTATCTGCCTCAAACAGGCAGAACATCGGCCTTTCTTGGACCTACACCGTGCTTCAACCACCGCTCGTCAGCATCACTCCGATCGTGGCCATTCCGGCGAGGAAATGCTGACGTGCGCTGGCAAACAAAGGCGCGGGCGTTCTCCGTATTGTCGAACATTCCCTGGGGCGAAGACCTGCATTACGCCCTGCAGCGCTACGTCACACGACGGCTGCCGCGCCCCGAACGACAGGTCAGGTCCATCTATACGCTTGCGCAGCGGCTGCTGGGCGTCCACGACAGGTACAGCATCCGACCGTTACGGGATTCGACTTTTTACGAGTTCGGCGCCGGGCGGGATCTGATCATTCCTCTCGCCTTCAGTGCACATGGGGCGCGACGTTTCATCACCGTCGACATCGAGCGCTTGGCCAAGCTGGAACTGATCCGCGCCAACGCAGCCGTGATTTCTCGACTGAGCGGGACCGACCACCCCGACTTGAAGTCCGTAGAGGACCTCGAACGTTACTGGCACATCGACTACCGCGCACCGGCCGATGCCCGAACGACAGGCCTGCCAGCCGGTTCGATCGACTGCGCGGTCTCGGTCGAAACGCTCGAGCACATTCCCAAGAGCGACATCGCGGCGATCCTGAAGGAGTTGCGACGCATCATGCGCCCTGACGGGCTTATCCTCATGCAAATCGACTACGGCGACCACTTCAAAGGCTTCGATCCGTCCATCAGCTCATTCAATTTCCTGACCTATTCCGACGAGGATTGGGCGCCCTTCCAGTCTCGCTTCCAATACGTCAATCGTTTGCGCCATAGCGAATATCTGCAGCTGTTCAGAGAGGCCGGGTTTGAACTTCTCAGCGACCAACCAGACCGCCGGCCACCTGAGCAGCAGATCCTGGAACGGTTGGCACCGCGCTTTCGAAATTTCTCTCCGGAGGATCTGTTCACGCTAGGCTCCCTGATCGTTGGCCGCCCGACTGACCTGCCGAAAGGAAATTGAAGATCGCCAATTCTCGGCTGCTGCGACGGGCCCCATCCAAGAGATCTCGCGATGTGCACGATCACATTTGTCCTGACCTTGCTGTTCTTCCTGATCCAGCTCGGCACAGTTGGCTCCGCCAGAACCTACGAAAAGGAATCATCCTCTCGGACCCGTATACGATCGGCATCGTCCAGGCGACCATCGGCGCGCCGGCCGCCTATCTGTTCTCCGATCTGGACACCGTGAACGAAATGATCGCAACAGGTGCAAAACCGGTCGTACGCACGATTCTGCAGCCGGCTGAAGGAGATCAGCGGCTTGCAAATACTTGCAGGCTGATCGCCCCTCTGGTGCGCGTCGTGTTGCATCACTCATGCCATCGGAGGGACAAATCATGCTGAGACAAGCCGTCATCCTCGTCGGTGGGCTCGGCACCCGCCTTGGCGAACGCACCAAATCCGTGCCGAAGCCGATGCTCGAGATCGGCGGCCGGCCGTTTCTCGACACGCTGATCGATGAACTCGCCCGCTATCAGGCCTTCGATGAGATCCTGTTGCTTGCCGGCCACAAGGCCGACATCGTCGAGAGCCACTACGCCGGAGCGGCGCGGGGCCGGGCAAAGATCGTCGTGTCGCGCGAAACCGAGCCGCTCGGCACCGGCGGCGCGCTCGTGAACGCACGGGATCTGCTGCACGACCGCTTCCTGCTGCTCAACGGCGACTCGCTGTTCGACTTCAACCTGCTTGATCTGATCGCGCGTGCGCGGGACGGTCGGATTCACATGGCATTGCGCGACGGCGTCGTCGGGGACCGCTACGGGCGCGTCGCGCTCGAGGGCGGCGTGGTGCGCGATTTCATCGCCCCGGGTGCGGGCGCCACGGGGCCGGTCAATGCCGGGATCTACGTCGTCGACAAGTCCGTTCTCGCCGATATCGCGAAGCTTCCCGCCTCCCTCGAACAGGACGTGTTTCCCGGCCTTGCCGCGCGCGGCGAGCTGCGCGGCACCGCCTATCGCGGCTATTTCATCGACATCGGCATCCCCGACGATTTCGCGCGCGCCGACCGCGAGCTGCGCGAGAAGCTGCGGCGTCCCGCCGTGTTCTTCGATCGCGACGGCGTGCTCAACCATGATTCCGGCTACACATTCGAGACGCACAAGCTCGAATGGATCGACGGGGCACGCGAGGCCGTGAAGACCGTCAACGACGCCGGCTATTTCGCCTTCGTCATCACCAATCAATCCGGCGTCGCGCGCGGCTATTACGAGGAGCATCACGTCGTCACCCTGCACCGCTGGATGGCGGAGCAGATGGCGCTGGTCGGCGCGCATATCGACGCCTTCGAATATTGCCCCGATCATCCCGAGGGAACCGTGGCCCGCTATTGCCGCGTCAGCGACCGTCGCAAGCCGGCGCCGGGCATGATCGCCGACCTGGCGCAGCGTTTCCCCATCGACATGGCGCGCAGCATGGTGATCGGCGACAAGCCGAGCGACCTCGAGGCCGCGCAGGCTGCCGGACTTCCCGGCCATTTGTTCCAGGGCGGCAATCTCGAGGCGTTCGTAAGAGCGCGCCTGAACGCGGCCGGCAACACTTAGATGGCGCGTCAAAAACTGCTGCATTCCCGGGCATTTGTCAGCTTTCGCACCGCTGCTATGTTGCGCGCGACCGCCAGTATGCTATAGCGCCATCTTGTTGCGAAGACTGGCTTAATCGCCTTTTGGGGTCCGGCATGGCAGATCTGAGGGACGCCCGCGTCCTCGTTACCGGCAGCGACGGCTTCATCGGTTCGCATGTCGTCGAGGAGCTGGTGAAAGCCGGGGCCTGCGTCAAGGCGATCGTCTATTACAACTCCTTCAACTCGTGGGGCTGGCTGGACACCGTTCCTGCCGACATCATGAAGTGCGTGGAGGTGGTCGCCGGGGACATCCGCGATCCGCATTTCACGATCGCAGCCGCAAGCGGCTGCACCGACGTGCTGCACCTGGCGGCGCTGATCGCGATTCCCTTCTCCTATGTCGCGCCCGATTCCTATGTCGAGACCAATGTGCGCGGCACCGTGAACGTGCTCCAGGCCGCGCGCATGGCCGGCGTGCGGCGCTTCGTGCAGACCTCGACCAGCGAGGTCTATGGCACGGCGCAGACCGTTCCGATCAAGGAGAGCCATCCGCTGGTCGGCCAGTCGCCCTACTCGGCCTCGAAGATCGCCTCCGATCAGATGGCGCTATCGTTCCACGCCTCGTTCGACCTGCCGGTCGTGGTGATCAGGCCGTTCAACACCTATGGACCGCGGCAATCGGCCCGCGCGGTGATCCCTACCATCATCAGCCAGATCGCGACCGGCAAGCGCAGGATCCGTCTCGGCGCCGTCAGCCCGACCCGTGACTTCTCCTTCGTCACCGACACCGCGCGCGGCCTGATCGCAGGACTCACCGCTCCGGCCGAGCAGACCGTCGGCCAGACCATCAATCTCGGCAGCGGCTTCGAGATCTCGGTCGGCGCCACCGCGCAGATGATTGCCGACGTGATGGGGACCACGATCGAGATCGAGACCGACGAGGCGCGCCTGCGCCCCGCCAATAGCGAGGTCGAGCGCCTCTGGGCCGACAATTCCAAGGCGCGCCAGCAGCTCGGCTGGGCCCCGGAATTCGGTGGGATCGAAGGCATGCGCCAGGGCATCGTGAAGACGGTGAACTGGTTCACCAATCCCGTCAATCTCGGCCGCTACAAGGCGGACGTCTACAATGTCTGAGGCAATTGTGGGAACGGCCGCGACCAGATCCGACCTCTCTACGCGCACCTTCGATCCGAAGGCTGTGGTCGATGCCGTCCGGCGCGCCGCAGGCACGCCCAACGGCATCCTCGGCCTGCACGAGCCGGTGTTTGCCGGCAACGAGGTCGCCTATCTCGAAGAATGCATCAAGAGCACTTTCGTCTCCTCGGTCGGCCCGTTCGTCGACCGCTTCGAGCGGATGCTGGAGGAGGTGACGGGCGCCAAACGCGCGGTCGCCGTCGTCAACGGCACGGCGGCATTGCACGCCTGCTTCCGCCTCGCCGGCGTCGAGCCCGGCGACGAGGTCATCTCGCCGGCGCTGACCTTCATCGCGACCACGAACGCGATCGCCTATTGCGGGGCGGTGCCGCATTTCGTCGACAGCTCCTTCGCCACGCTCGGCATGGACCCGCGCGCCCTCGCCGCGCGGCTCGAGAGAATTGCCGAGCGAACGCCAAAGGGCGCGGTCAATCGCGAGACCGGACACCGCATCGCTGCGATCTCGCCGATGCACACGTTCGGGCATCCCGTCGAGCTCGACGAGATCGCCGCGATCGCCCGCGACTGGGGCATCGCACTGGTGGAGGACGCCGCGGAATCCTTGGGCTCGACCTACAAGGGTCACGCCGTCGGATCGCAGGCGCGGCTCGCGGCGCTGAGTTTCAACGGCAACAAGATCGTCACCACAGGCGGCGGCGGCGCCATCCTCACCAACGACGAGGAGCTCGGACGCCGCGCCAAGCATCTCACCACCACCGCGAAGCTGCCGCACAAATGGGCCTTCGTGCACGACGAGATCGGCTTCAACTACCGCCTACCCAACCTGAACGCCGCGCTCGGCTGCGCCCAGCTCGAGCAGCTCGACGGTTTCCTGGCGAGCAAGCGCCGGCTGGCGGCAGCCTATGAGCGCGTCTTTGCGGACGTTCCTGGCGTGAGCTTCTCGCGCGAGCCCGAGGGCACCACGAGCAATTACTGGCTGAACGCGATCCTGCTCGACGAGGCCCATGCCGGACGGCGGGACGACCTGCTGACGGCGCTGAACGAAGCCGGCTTCGGCGCGCGACCGGCCTGGACCCTGATGCACCGCCTGCCGATGTTCTCGGACAGCCCGCGCGGCGATCTCGCCACCGCCGAGTCGATCGAGCGCCGCCTGATCAACCTGCCGAGCAGCGCCAGCATCAGAGCCCGCGATGAATAGCGGCACGCGAAAGATCTGCTTCGTCACCGGCAGCCGGGCCGATTTCGGGCTGCTGGTCTGGCCGATGCGCGCGATCCGCGAGACGTCAGGCTTGAGGCTCCAGCTCATCGCCACCGGTATGCATCTCGCGCCCGAGTTCGGCTACACCTTCAACGCCATTCGCGACGAGGGCTTCGAGGTCGACGAGCGCGTCGAGACGCTGCTTGCCAGCGACACCGGCGCGGGCGTTGCAAAATCGGTCGGGCTCGGCGTGATCGGCTTTGCCGACGCGTTCACGCGGCTGCAACCGGATCTCGTCGTCGTGCTCGGCGACCGCTTCGAGATGTTTGCGGCCGCCCAGGCCGCGATGTTCATGCGGCTGCCGATGGCGCATCTGTTCGGCGGCGACGTCACCGAAGGCGCGGTCGACGAATCCGTCCGCCACGCCATCAGCAAGATGTCGCATCTGCATTTCACCAGCAATCAGGACTCGACGCGGCGCTTGATGCAGCTTGGCGAGCACCCAACCCGTGTCCACACCATCGGCTCGGTCGGCATCGACGCCATCAAGCATCTCGATCTGATGAACCGCGACGACATCGGCAACGCGATCGGGATGCCGCTCGGCGAGCGCAATGCGCTCGTGACGTTCCATCCGGTGACGGTCGAGGCCGGACGCTCGGTGGCCGAGCTGGATGAGCTGTTCGCGGCGCTGTCGAGGCTCGATCCCGGCTTTCGCCTCATCTTCACGCTCGCCAATGCCGATGCCGAAGGGCGCGCGCTGAACGACCGGACCAAGGCCTTCGCGGCCGGCCGGCCGAACACGATCGCGGTCGCCTCGCTCGGGCAGCTCCGCTATCTCAGCCTGATGAGCCAGGTGGACGTCGTGATCGGCAATTCGTCGAGCGGCATCCTCGAAGCGCCGTCATTCGGTGTTCCGACGGTGGACATCGGCGACCGTCAGAAGGGGCGCGAGCGCGCCGACTCGGTATTTCACGCCACGCCCGAGCGCGGCGCGATCGCCGCGGCGATCTCGCAAGCGCTTGAGCGGGGCCGCAAGGACACCGTCAATCCCTATGGCGACGGCGATTCCAGCCGGCGCTTTGCCGACATCATCGCGGCCATCCCGGATTTCGGCCAGCTCCTGAAGAAGGGCTTCTACGAAGCTCCCGCAAACGGAGCGCGGCCATGACGAGACACACGCTGATCATCGCGGAGGCCGGCGTCAATCACGACGGCAGCCTGGACAAGGCACTGGCCCTCGTCGATGCTGCGGCCGATGCCGGTGCCGACATCGTCAAGTTCCAGACCTTCAATGCAAAGGCGCTGGCGGGCGGAGCGGCGAAGAAGGCCGGCTACCAGCAGCGCACGACGGACGCCGCCGAGAGCCAGCTCGCCATGCTGGAACGTCTCGAGCTGCCGCAGGCTGCACATCACACACTGATCGCGCGCGCCGAGGAGCGCGGTATCGAGTTCCTGTCGACACCCTTCGACGACGCTTCACTCGCCTTTCTGCTGTCGCTCGAACTGCCGCGCATCAAGATCGGATCGGGCGATCTCACCAATGCCCCGCTGCTGCACGCTGCAGCGAGGGCCGGTGCGACGCTGATCCTCTCGACCGGCATGGCGACGCTCAGCGAGATCGAGGAACCCCTCGGCGTATTGGCGCACGGCTACGCGCAGCGCAACGATGCTGCGGGCCTCGCATCTTTCCGCGCGGCGTGGCGCGATCCGGCAGCGCGCGCCGCGCTGGCGCGGCACGTCAGCCTGCTCCATTGCACGACCGAATATCCCTGCCCCATCGCCGATGTGAACCTCGCTGCGATGGCGACGATGCGGTCGGCGTTCCAGCTTCCGGTCGGCTATTCCGATCACACTGACGGTTTCGAGGTTTCGGTCGCCGCGGTCGCGCTCGGCGCGGCGGTCATCGAGAAGCACCTGACGCTGGATCGCAGCGCGCCCGGTCCCGACCACGCGGCCTCGCTCGAACCTGATGATTTCAAGCGGATGGTCGGCGCCATCCGCAATGTTGAGGCCGCGCTCGGCGACGGCGTTAAGGCACCGAGGGAGTCCGAGGTCGGCAATGTGCCGGTCGCGCGCAAGAGCATCGTGGCGGCACGCGCACTGAAGGCCGGCGAGATCATCGGCCCGGCCGACATCACCGCCAAGCGGCCGGGCACGGGGCGGTCGCCGATCGAGTACTGGTCCCTGATCGGGACCGCGGCACCGCGGGCGCTCGAGCCGGATGATCCGGTCTAGCGGCGAGGCTTGGCAGGAACCCCGCGCAGCACCGAGCCGGACGGCCATGAGCCGGTGACGACAGAGCCCATCGCGACCAGCGTATCGTTGCCGATGGAAATGTGATCGCGGACACGGCTGCCGAGCCCGACGAAGCAATTGTCGCCGATCTCGGCGCCACCGCCGACCACCGTTCCCGGCGAGAGATGGGTGTAGTGTCCAATGCGCACGTCGTGCTCGACGACCGCGCCCGAATTGATGATGCAGTGATGGCCGATCATGCTTCGCGCATTGACGATCGCGCCCGGCATGATGACGCAGCCCAGACCGATCGTTGCCGACGGCGAGACGAACGCGCGCGGATGGATCACCGACGCCCAGCGCGTCAGCTGCAGCCGGCCGATCATCTGCCGGCGCGCGGGCCCCGCCTGCATCGTTCCGACCCCGACCACGAAGGCGGCATCGGGATAGTTCGGCGCAACATCATCGGTTCCGAGATAGCGCGCATCGCCCAACGTTCCCGGCTGGCGATCGAGGAAACCGATGACGTTGAACTGGCCCGACAGAAGCGCTGCCTCGTAGACCATGAAGGCATGTTCGCCGCCGCCGATGATGATCAGATCGTCCATCGCGATTCCCCTGAGCTGCACCGATCTTAGCGGCCGGGCCCGGGCGCT
Source organism: Bradyrhizobium sp. BRP23 (assembly GCF_020194135.1). Classification (NCBI taxonomy): domain Bacteria; kingdom Pseudomonadati; phylum Pseudomonadota; class Alphaproteobacteria; order Hyphomicrobiales; family Nitrobacteraceae; genus Bradyrhizobium; species Bradyrhizobium sp. BRP23. Next base: position 147,466 of record NZ_JADYVW010000014.1, read on the forward strand.
TCAAACCGACCGATTGCGCCTGAAAACGCTTGAATTAACAAGGACAAGCCCGGGTCCCCTGACGGGGTTGACGCCGCCTCTCGCAGCCGCGATATAGCAGGCTCAGCCGTGGGCTGCCCACAAATCCGGCGTGTACGAGGCAGAATTGCCATGAAATCCTGGCGCAAGGCCATCGTCGGTACCCAGGCCAGTGTGGGCGAGGCCATTGCCGCGATCGAGAGCGGAAGCATCCAGATTGCGCTGGTGCTCGACGACCAGAACCGGCTGCTCGGCGTGGTCACCGACGGCGACGTCAGACGCGGACTGCTGCGCGGCATCGCCCTCACCGGGCTTGCGACCGACATCATGAACCGGACGCCGGTGTCGGCCCCTGCGACCTTGCCCCGTGAGGATCGCCTGCATTTGATGCGGCAGAGGTCGATCAAGCAGCTCCCGCTCGTCGACGAGGGCGGCCATCTCGTCGTGGTCGAGACGCTCGATGAGCTGCTCGAGCCGCGCCAGTATCAGAATCCGGTGCTGATCATGGCCGGCGGCCTCGGCGAGCGCCTGGGTGCGCTGACGCGCGACGTTCCGAAGCCGATGCTCAATGTCGGCGGCCGCCCGCTGCTCGAGACGATCGTCCGCAACGTCGTCCAGCAAGGCTTCGGCAACATCTTCATTTCGGTGAATTACAAGGCCCAGACGATCAAGGATTACTTTGCCGATGGCGTCGCCTTTGGCGCTAACATCCAGTACGTGCACGAGACCGAGCGCCTCGGCACTGCCGGTGCGCTCGGGCTGTTTGCAACACCGCCGGATCTGCCGATGATCGTCACCAACGGCGACATCCTCACCACGATCAACTACGGAGCGCTTCTCGACTTCCACAACGGAGCGCCGGCAGAAGCGACGATGGCTGTCCGCGAGCACAAGGTGCACGTCCCCTATGGGGTGGTGTCCACCACGGACGGATTTCTCCAGACCATTCGCGAGAAGCCGACCGAGAGCTGGTTCGTCAGTGCGGGCATCTATGTGATCGGCAGGTCGGTCTTCCGCCACGTCACGCGGGGCGTCAGCATCGATATGCCGACCGTGCTCGAGCGCGTGATCGCCGACAAGGGACGCGTCGCGGTCTATCCAATTCGCGAGTACTGGCTCGACATCGGCCGGCTGGAGGATTTCGAGCAGGCGCATGCGGAGTTTCACGAGGTCTTCCCGTGATCTCGACAACAGCCGTCGTGGTTGGCCTCGGCTCGATCGGCACAAGGCATGCGCGCGTCCTGCGCGAGCTCGGCCTTCGGGTCGCAACGGTCAGCCGGCGCGAAGGTGGCGACTACGGTTCGATCGCGCAGGCCGTCGCGGCGGCGCATCCGGACTACGTGGTGATTGCCACCGAGACGGCGCGCCATGCGGACCATCTGCAAGAGCTGGCGCAAACCGGCTTCCATGGCAAAGTCCTCGTCGAAAAGCCGCTTTTCGCAACGCCGGCACCGCCCCCGAAATATCCGTTTGCCCATGTCAGCGTCGGATACAATCTGCGCTTTCACCCAGTGATGACGGCGCTGGCGGACACGCTGCGCGGACGCGACGTGATCACGGTCGGCGCCTATGTCGGCCAGGACATCAGGGACTGGCGACCGGACCGCGATCACCGCACAACCGCCTCCGCCACGGCTGATGCCGGGGGCGGCGTGCTGCGGGATCTCAGCCACGAGCTGGACTATCTGCTCTGGCTGTTCGGGCCATGGCATCGCGTCGCTGCGCTTGGCGGCGCCTCCGGTGCGCGCGACATCGACGTCGACGACCACCTTGACCTGCTGCTCGATATGCAGCGGGCGCCGTCCGTCCACGTCCACATGGACTATCTCGACCGTCAGGGCGTCCGCCGCATTCGCGTCAATGTCGAGGACGACACCATCGAGGCCGATCTCGTCGGCGGCCGCCTCGCCGTCAACGGCAAGGCAAGGGAGATTCCCAGCGAGCGCGACCAGACCTACCGCGACATGCATGTCGCCGCGATGCAAGGCGCCAGTCCGGCCTGCTCCCTGCCGGAGGCCCTCGGCGTCATGCATCTGATCGACGCCAGCGAGCGCGCGTTGCGCAGCAAGACCTGGGTGTCGCCATGAGCCTTGTCTGTACCATCTGCGCGCGAGGCGGCTCGAAAGGTGTCGTCGGCAAGAACGCGCGCGATCTCCTGGGTAGGCCCGTGCTCGCGTGGAGCATCGAGCAGGCGCGCGAGACCGGCCTGTTCGACGCGATCGCCTTCAGCAGCGATTCGGACGCCTTGCTCGATGCGGCGGTGAAGGCCGGCGCCGATATCGCGGTCAAACGCCCCGACGAGATGGCGACCGACACCGCGCCGAAGCTGCCGGCGATCCGGCACTGCCTCGAGCAGGCCATAGCGCAAATGGGTCGGACGCCGGAAATTTTCGTCGATCTCGACGTCACTTCCCCGCTCAGGCTGGCCTCGGACATCACCGGTGCAGTGGCGTTGCTGCGCGAGAGCGGCGCGCGCAATGTCATCACCGGTGCGCCGGCGCGGCGCTCGCCGTATTTCAACCTCGTCGAGCAGCGCACCGACGGCAGCGTCGGCCTCTCGAAATCCGCCAATCCGCCCATCACCCGACGGCAGGACGCCCCGCGCTGCTTCGACATGAACGCGTCGATCTATGTCTGGCGGGTCGCACCGTTCCTGGAGCACCCCGCGGTGTTCTATCCGGATACGCGCCTGTTCGAGATGCCGGAAGAGCGTTCGATCGACATCGATTCGGATCTCGATTTTGCATTGGTGGAACTATTGCTCCGCCAGCGGCTGCCGGCCTGAGGAGGCGCAAGCGATGACCGCGAGCTTCAAGGCTCTGTTCGATCTGACTGGGCGGACGGCCGTCGTCACCGGCGGCTGCGGCATTCTCGGACGTCGATTTGCCGAGGGGCTTGCCGAGTTCGGCGCCAATGTCGCGATCGTGGATCTCGATCAGGCTGCGACCGACGCGGCGGCGGCCGACGTCGCCTCACGCCATGCCGTCCGGGCCAAGGGCTACGGTTGCGACATCACCAATCCCGATGCGGTGCGCAAGACGGCCGATGCAATCGAATCCGACCTCGGAGTGGTCTCGATCCTGCTCAACAACGCCGCCAGCAAGACCCGCGATGTGGACGCCTTCTTCGCCCCGGTCGAGACGTTCTCGCAGGATACCTGGCGCGAGATCATGTCGGTCAATCTCGACGGTATGTTCACCGTCGCGCAGGTGCTCGGCGGCCGGATGGCCGAGCGCGGCTATGGTGCGATCGTGCAGACCGCCTCGATCTACGGCCTGATGGCACCCGACCAGCGCATCTACGACGGCTCCGAATATCTCGGCCGCGCCATCAACACGCCGGCGGTCTATACGGCGTCCAAAGCCGGCGTCATCGGCCTGACCAAGCACCTCGCGACTTACTGGGCTGCGAAGGGCGTTCGGGTCAACACGCTCACCCCGGGCGGGGTGGAGAGCGGCCAGAACGAGACCTTCAAGGCGCGCTACGGTGCTCGCGTCCCGCTTGGCCGCATGGCGCGGGCGGATGAGATGGTGGGGACAATGCTGTTCCTGGTGTCCGACGCGGCCTCCTATGTGACCGGGCAGAACATCGCCGTCGATGGCGGATTGAGCGCCTGGTAACCAAACACCGATGATCAAGCGCCTAATCCAGAACACGGTGATTTCGGCGTTTGCCTTCGGCGTGGCCGCCTTGCTGGGCCTCGCAGTCATTCCGCTGATCATCGGTACCTGGGGGGTGACCGAGTTCGGCCTCATCGTCATCTCGCGACTGCTGCTTCCCAGTGGCATGATGGCGGTGCTGGACCTCGGCCTGTCCGAAGTCGCCACCCAGGTCGTCGCGCGCGCGCGCGAGCACCGTAACTGGACCCAGGCCAGCCGCCAGATCGCCTTCCTGGCCGCGGCCTCCATCGCTCTTGCCTTGATCCTCAGCGCCGCGATCTGGCTCGCGACGCCGCTGTTCGTCATCGCGATGAAAGTTGACGCCGCACACCTCGATACGTTCGCCCGCATCATGCATTACACGGCCCTCGCGAATCTGATCTTCGTTCCGGCGCTGGTGTGGGAAGGCATTGTCAAAGGCTTCGAGCGCTACAACCTGCTCCGCGCCGCCGAGGTCACGTCGACGGCGGCCTATGTCGGCCTGACATTCGCAGCATCGTGGGCGGCGGCAGGCTTCGAGGTGGTCGCCTACATCTATCTCGCCACCCTGGTGGCCCGCGCCGTCGTCATCGGTATTGCCGCCTTCGTCGCCCTGCGGCACAAGCACGTGCGATTGCTGCCCTGGACCCGGGACATCCGAAAGGACATTCTGCATCGTTGCCTGCTGCTGCTGCAAGGCAAGCTGATGGGCGGCATTTCCGGACCGTTTCAACCGTTCCTGATCGGATTGCTGTTCGGCCCCAGGGCCGTCGGCACCTACGACGCGCTGGTACGATTGTCGCGGCTCTCCAAGGTTGTGGTCAGTCTCCTGACTTCCGCTCTGCTTCCGGTTGCCAGTCGGCTCGACGAGCGCGGCAGCGCCGCGTCGTTCCAGCGCCTCGGCGACCTCGGCGTCGTCATGATGCCGATGTTCGTCGTACCGCCGCTCGCCAGCACCGCTATCCTTTCGCCTCAAATCATGGAGATCTGGATCGGCCCGCTTCTTGCGCCCTACGCGTTCTGGATGGGCCTCAGCTTCCTGGTTCCGATCTGCGCGCAATATGTGGCAACCGGCAGCCTGATCTTCCTGACGCGGCCCGAGGTGCAGGCCAAGCTCAACCGGCTGGTGGCCGTTCAGCTTCTGATCTGGGCGGCGATCTCCGCCGCGACACTGCATTTGTTCGCGGAACGCGCCCTGATACTTGGCCAGGTCATCGGCAGTATCGCCGTGCTTCCCTTGCAGTTGAGAGAGTTGCGCAGTGCACTCGAGCTCGATCGCAATCAGTTCGCGAAGATGATCGGAACCCAGTTCGCAATCCTCCTCCTGGCAAGCGTTTTTCTAGCAACAATTGCAGGTTACATTCGGTTCGACAGCGTGCTAAAGCTCGCGCTCGGTTCCATGGTTTTCTGTCTGGTGACCTGGGTGCTCCAATACTTCCTGGTGCTGGAGAAGCGGCACCGGAGTGTATTTCCCGCCGTCGGGCAATTGATGGGACTGACATCCAAAAGCAGTTGAATGAACATCCACGCGACAGATACGAAAGCGGTCACTCCAGGGTTCGCTCCGGCGTCTTTGTCGGACAAGGCCATGAGCTATGCTATCGACGCAGCAAGGAGCATTGGCCGTCTTGCCTTGCGCCGCGTGAAGCGCACGGCCGACATCGTCGATTCCGAGTATAATCTGACGCATTGGCAGCGGATGCTGTCAGAAAAGAAATGGACCAAGGCTGCCAACGTCGACGAGTTCCTGATACAGAAGAACCCCGCGCTGGGTCTTCGCAAGGTGGACAATCAGATTTGCAGGACCGCGGCTGACGACTACTATCGCTATCGCGCCAGAGCCCTCGCCGACCTGCTGGCACGGCATACTGGCGGCGCCACGGAGGTCATCGAACTCGGCGCGGGCTGCGGCATCAATCTGCTGTCGCTTCACCTCAGTCATCCCGACTGGAGGCTCCGCGGGTTCGACATCGCGCCGAACGGCATTGCTGCGGGCCGGGAGATCGCAGCACATTTTGGCCTTTCGGACCGGATATCGCTCGACAAAATCGACCTGACCGACAGCAACGACCCGAACTATTCCGCCATCAAGGATCAGGTCGTCTTCACGTACTTCTGCATCGAGCAAATCCCTTATGACGTGCGCAAGGTGGTGGACAACATCATTGCTGCGAGGCCAAAGCGCGTCATCAACATCGAGCCGACGACGGAGCTACTGAATCTCTCGAGCCCCCGAGATATCGTCAGCTTCCTCTACATCCGTTCGGTCGACTACCAGACGCAGCTGTTCTCGACGCTCGACGATTACGAGCGGCAGGGCCGCCTCCGCGTCCTGGCGCGCGAACGAATGCCGTTCGCGCCGACGATCCACAATGATGGTTTTTTGTATTGCTGGGAGCCCACATGACAGCCATCGACACGACGACTGATCGGCCCGCCCCGAGCAAGCCAAAGGTCAGCCAATTCCGTCGCCTCCTGTGGCATGTCAATCGCACTGATCTTGGATGGGCGATAAAGGCAGCTCTGACCACCTTGCAGTTGCCAGCGCGCGCCAAACGCATCGAGCTCCTCAATCGGCTTCCCTCGAAGCCCGAATGGTCCGAGGCGAGCCGCAAGCTGGCGGCGGACGGGTATGTCGACGTGTCCGAGCTCGTGGACCGCAGCCTCGCTGAAGCGGTCGCTGCGGTGGGCGAGGCCAAGGTGAGCCGGCTGAACGAACTTACCGGCAAGCAGCAGCTCGGGCATAAGTCCTTCTGGGTCAGTCTGCTGGACGAAGACCTCGTCAACGGCGCATTCGCGACCGACCATCCTTTCGTGCGCTACGCCCTACAACCGGCTGCACTGCGCATCATCGGCGACTTCATGCACGATCTGCCACAATTGTCGGACGTATTGCTGACGCTGTCGCAACCCACTCCGAACCAAGCACTGAGTTACTCTCAGCTGTGGCATCTGGATCACGACGACAAGCGCGTGTGCAAGCTCTTCATCTATCTCACCGATGTAAGGGACACGGCCGACGGTCCGTTCACGTTCATCCCGGCCGGCCCGTCGAGGCCTTTCCGCAACACGCTGAAGAGCCACATGAGCGACGCACAGGTGTTCGCCAAGACCGGTCCTGACGCGGTCAAGGAAATGATCGCGCCGCGCCTGTCTTCCTTCATTGTGAACACGGCCCGCTGCCTGCACATGGGAAGCCGAATTCAGTCGGATCACAACCGCCTCCTCTACACGGCAACCTACATCCAACAGCCGCGCATCTTCCCCGAGCCGCCGCCGCGCTTCCGAGCGGCCGGCGCGCTGACGGAGCTCGAGCGCGCAGTAATGCGGCTCTGACGCGGCCGGCCGGGAGTCACATCTTGCGCATAGGCCTGGTGGTCGATCACCCCAAGCGTGACTTGCCGGGGGCGGTCATGCTCGGTTATCAACTCGCGCGACGCGGGGTCTCGGTCGTGCTGGTGCCGATGTACGAGCAGGCCGTCGATGTCCCACGGCTCGGGCTGGACGCACTGGTCGTCAACTACGCGCGTGCCGTCAATCTCGACCTGATGCGCAGCTTCGCCAAGGCGGGCCTCGCGCTTTACGTGCTCGATACCGAGGGCGGCGTGCTCGCCGAGAAAGGCGGCAATTCGCCACCGGCTATGGCGGCCCACATCAAGGGCAGCGGCTACGCGGACATCCTGACGGGCTATTTCTTCTGGGGCAGCCGGCTGCACGACGCCTTTCTCGCCGCCGAAACGATGAAGCCGGAGCAGCTTCACCTCACCGGATGCCCGCGCTTCGACTTTGCAGCCCCACGCTGGCGCACGCTGCTCGACGGCGAGCCGCGCGGCTACCTGCTCGTCAACGCCAACTTTCCGCTGGTCAATTCACGCTTCACCGGCAGGCCGGGCGGCGAGCGCGAAGCGATGGTGCGGGCCGGCTGGGACGGCACCTATGTCGATCGCTTCATCGCGGACCTGAAGCAGGTCTTCGCGAGCTATCTCGGCGAGATCGACCGGCTTGCCGCAGCGCGCCCCGACCGCAACATTCTCGTGCGACCGCACCCCTTCGAGAGAGAAGACGTCTACCGCAGCGCGCTCTCGCGCCACGCCAACGTCCTGATCGACGGCACCGGCAGCGTGCTCGACCGCATCCGCAATGCGGCCGCCGTCATTCATCTCAATTGTGGAACGGCCGTGGAATCGGTCCTGCTCGGCAAGCTCCCGCTCCAGCTCGAATACCTGAACACGCCAACGACCGCCGGCCATGCCGCGCTGCCCGCACGCGTGAGCCGGCCGGTCGCCTCGTTCGACGAGCTGCTTAGCGCCATCGACCATATCGAGCGCGAGACCGAGGCCTTCGATTTCGCCCGCGTTCACGCCGCCGATATCGAGGCATTCTTTCACCTGAACGACGGGCAAGCCGCCGAACGCGTCGCCGACGTCCTGACGCGCGCGCTGAACGCGCGCCGGCCCTACGTATCGCTGCTTGCCACCATGAAGGGCACGCGCGACAAGCCGAGCATCGGCCAGATCATCAAGGGCGCCGCCAGCGCCGCGCTCGGCTCGGCCGTCACCGAGCGGCTTCGCAGCCAATTCAATCCGGCCCGTCGCGACAAGCGGATCGCACCGTCCATCGTCCAGCCCCTGCTTCAGCGCATTGCCGCGCACGATCAGGCGAGCCCGTCGCAATATACGGCAAGGCGCGCACATTGCGCGATGACGGGCTTGCCGCTCGCGAGCATTGCGATCGAACACGCCCAATAGAGCCATGACAGCATCTGCGAAGACCATTCTCATCACCACGCTTGCCGAATACCAGACGCGGTTCTGGATTCCGGTGGCGCAACGCTTGCGCGCGGCAGGCCATGACGTGGAGCTGCTTGCCTTCGACGATCGCAGTGCCGAGATGTCGGTAGCCGAGGGCGTGCCGGTCACAAACATGTATCGCGAAGGCCTCAAGGCCGGCCCGTCGCCCGACGATCGCGGCGCCTTCGATACGCGCGTCGCATCTTACGGGTTGGACGGAACGAACTTCCTGTTCAGCCATGAGCGCTTCACTTTCGGGATCCGCGATAGCGCCGCCTTGCGCCGCCGCTTCATGATCTACTCCAACGCGATGGAGACGGTGCTCGACCGGCTGGAGCGGCAAGGCAAGCACTCGGAGCTGGTGCAGGAGCTCGGCGGCTTTCTCTCGGTGATCGCGAGCTTCTACGCCGCAAGGCGCCGCAACATCCGCAACTGGTTCATCGAGCCGTCGTTCTTTCGCGGCCGCATGTATTTCACGCCCGACACGCTCGGCGCGCCCGACGTGATGCCGACGCCGGCGGACACGGTGTCATCCGAGGTCCGCGCCTATCTCGACGATACGCTGACGCAGCGCGCGATCGTCATTCCCAAGAAGGACCAGCATCATTATTCGGCGGCCTTCAAGAAGGTCGTCAATTTGCGCAACGCCAATCGTCTCGTCGAAAAGCTCTGGGACCAGTTCGCGCTCGGCAAGCACCAGGAATTCGGGCACAATCTGCGTCACGCTCAGGTGCATGCCGCGATGGCGCTTAACGCGACGCGGTTGCGCAAGCTCTACCAGCCGCTTCCCCAAACGCCCTTCGTCTACTATCCGTTCCACGTTCCGGCAGATATGGCGCTGACGCTTCGCTCGCCGGACTATCTCGACCAGGTTGCGACCGTCGACTTCCTGCTGCGCACGATCCCGGATTCGCATGTGCTGGTGGTGAAGGAGCATCCTGCCCAGATCGGGGCAATCTCGGCCGCCCGCCTGTTCGAGCTCGCGCGCCGGTTCGACAATTTCGTGCTGTTGCCGCCGCAGACCAACAATTACACTGTGCTCGATCGCGCCGCTGCCGTCGTCTCCGTCAACAGCAAGTCGGGCGCCGAAGCGCTGCTGCTCGGCAAGCCGGTGGTGGTGATGGGCGACGCATTCTACCGCTCCTGTCCGCTGGTCTATGCGGTCGATCGTCTGGCCGACGTACCCGCACGGTTGCGCGCGGCGCTCGCCGCCGGGCCGTTCGATCCCGCCAAAGGCGCGCCCTATTTCGAGTCGGCCTGGCGACGGTCTTATCCGGGCGAGCTCTATGTCAGCGACACCAAGCTGCTCGACACCTTTGCGGCCTCCTTGCGTACCGCAATCGCCGCGCCTGACCGCGCGAACTGAACGGACCCGTCATGCCGCTCGTTTCGATCATCACTCCATCCTGGAACGTCGAAGGCCTGATCGAGGAGACGATCCGCTCGGTGCAGAGCCAGACATTCACAGATTGGGAGCTCTTGATCGCCGACGACTGCTCGACGGACAAGACCCCGCAGATCATCGCCGGCATCGGCGAGCGCGATCCGCGCGTCAAGCTGATCCGGCAGGCGAAGAATGGCGGCCCGGCGCTGGCGCGACAGGCCGCGATCGACCAGGCGAAGGGCCGCTATCTCGCCTTCCTCGACAGCGACGATCTGTGGCTGCCCGAGAAGCTCGAGCGGCAGCTCGCCTTCGCAAAGGCAAAGCAGGCCGCACTCAGCTACACCGCCTTTCGCCGCATCAACGACACCAACACGGTGACTGGCCGGCTGATCGAGGTGCCGGCCTCGCTCGCCTATGGGCAGCTCCTGAAGAACACTGCGATCGCGACGCTGACCGCGATGGTCGACCGCGAGATCGCAGGTCCCGTCGCTATGAAGAACGAGGGCTACGACGATTTCTGCCTGTGGCTCTCGATCCTCAAGCGCGGCCATACCGCACACGGCCTCAACGAGGATCTGGCCCGTTACCGGGTCAGAGGCTCCTCGGTCTCCAGTCGTCCGCTGCGCTCGGCCAAATGGGTCTGGCAAATCTATCGCAACGTCGAGCAGCTCTCCTTGCCCCGGTCCGCCTGGTGCTTTGCCCATTGGGGGGCGCGGGCCTGGCTGAAACGGCGGGAATTCTAGAGGTATGGCGGGACCCGGCTGGAAAGAAATGCCAAAACAACCCCATGCACTGTAGGGGTACTATAACACCTCCATCCAAACCCATTTGGCTATTGGCGAGTCCGGCCGTTGCCGATACCACTCAGCCTGCTCCCCGCGGACAATCTGGAACCGATCATGCCGTTTGAAAACTACAGGAACAGCCGCATCCTCGTGACCGGGGGCGCCGGGTTCATCGGTTCGCACCTCTGCGAGCGGCTGCTGGATGCCGGCGCCGAGGTGGTGTCCGCGGACAATTATTTCACCGGCAGCCGACGCAACATCGCCCATCTGATCGCAAATCCGCTGTTCGAGGCGGTCCGGCACGACGTCACCTTCCCGCTCTACATCGAGGTCGATGCGATCTTCAACCTGGCCTGTCCGGCCTCACCGATCCACTACCAGCGCGATCCCGTGCAGACCACCAAGACCTCGGTGCACGGCGCCATCAACATGCTGGGACTCGCCAAGCGCCTCAAGGCGCGCATCTTCCAGGCTTCGACCAGCGAGGTCTATGGCGATCCGCTGATCCACCCGCAGACCGAGGATTACTGGGGCAACGTCAACCCGATCGGCATCCGTTCCTGCTACGACGAGGGCAAGCGCTGCGCCGAAACGCTGTTCTTCGACTACTGGCGCCAGCACAGCCTGCCGATCAAGGTCGCGCGCATCTTCAACACCTACGGCCCGCGCATGCAGCCAAATGACGGTCGCGTGGTCTCGTCCTTCATCGTCCAGGCGCTGAAGGGCGAGCCGATCAGCGTGTTCGGCGACGGCGGCCAGACCCGCTCGTTCTGCTATGTCGACGATCTCGTCGAGGCCATCATGCGGTTGATGGTGACTGGGGAAGACGTCACCGGCCCGATCAATCTCGGCAACAATTCCGAGTTCACGATTCGCGAGCTCGCCGAAAAGGTCATCGAGCTCACCGGCTCGCGCTCCAAGCTCGAGTTCAAGCCGCTGCCGCAGGACGACCCGCGTCAGCGCCAGCCCGACCTCGCCAAGGCGAAGGCCGTGCTGAACTGGGAGCCGAAGGTTGCGCTCGAAGACGGGCTGAAGGAGACGATCGCTTACTTCAAGCACTCGCTCGAAATCGCCTGATCCCGCTCGCGGGCCATTCCCGTCACTGCGGATAGCTGCAATTTAGTCGCCAGGATGGGACATCGGCGAATCAAGACAGAGATGTTTGCCGGAGAAGCCTCGCGGAAACGACATCGCCTTCAGGTCAGCTGGAAATCGAAATCGTGACGGGCCTGGAGAAAGTCGGCCAGAATGTCGATTGCAGCCGTGCCGTGACTGTCCGCCGGTGGAGTCCACTGATCCGACGCGGTCCACGGATCGGCTGGTGCCGGGATAAAGTCCGGCGGCTCGGATGGAGCAGTCAGCGACGCCCCACTTTGGGTGAAATCGAACGCGAAACCATCGCCGGATGTCGGCGCAGCGCCCACCGTGCCGTCGCCGTTGAGGTCCTGCTGGAGCGTCGGCTCCAACGCTTTCAGAGACGGATCGGACCCGAGCACTTCCGGAGCCGCGGCAAGGGTGGTCAGGAAGTTGCCCGTGCTGTCAGTGCTCCAGACCGAGTAGTGCCCGTTGGCCGAGTTCTTCCAGACCACGTCGTAGCCGCCACTGGACACCTGCTCGGCAGCAATGACGGACCACGTCGTGTAATTGGCCGTGTCCACCACATTGCCTTGGTATTTCAGCGTTGGGCCGACGCCGGTCGAGATGTTGGTCAGATAGTAATTGCCGCCGGACACCACCACGCTGGTCGATCCCAACGCCTCGATCGTGACGGGGCTGGCAATCGGCACTCCGATCGTGCCGTCGCCATTGAGATCCTGCTGCAGCGTCGGCTCCAGTGCTTTCAGGGTCGGATCGCTCCCCAGGACCTCGGGAGCCGCGGCTAGCGTCGTCACGAAATTGCCGCTGCTGTCGGTGCTCCAGACCGAGTAGTGCCCATTGGCCGAGTTCTTCCAGACCACGTCGTAGCCGCCACCGGACACCTGCTCGGCAGCAATGACGGACCACGTCGTGTAATTGGCCGTGTCCACCACATTGCCTTGGTATTTCAGCGTTGGGCCGACGCCGGTCGAGATGTTGGTCAGATAGTAATTGCCGCCGGACACCACCACGCTGGTCGATCCCAACGCCTCGATCGTGACTGGGCTGGCAATCGGCACTCCGATCGTGCCGTCGCCAT
>NZ_JADYVW010000015.1:0-159533 GCF_020194135.1 Bradyrhizobium sp. BRP23
GCGCCCGGCAGCACGCCGCCACCCCCGCCGCCCGGACGTCCGGGGTCGGCAACGCCCGCGCCCGGCGCAACCCCGGCCCCGACAGCGACGCCAGCCCCGGGGCAGCAGGGTGGAACGCCTCCTGCCGGCGCGCCCGCCGCCGGGACTCCGGCTGCGCCGCCGCAGGCTGGTGCGCCCGCCCGGCCGCCGGCACCTCCGGCCGGCGCCGCGGCTCCGACCGTGGTGCCCGGCACGCCGGCCGCAGCGCCGCCGCCCGACCGGGCACAATACAGACCGCCGACGGTCGCGCCGGCTTTCCGCGCCGCGCCGACAGTCGCCGCGCCCCTGCCGCCGCCGCCGCGTCCGCAGCAGCGTGACCTGACGCCGCTCGCGATCGGCGCGGGCGTGGTGGCCGGCGCCGTGATCGGCGCCACCATCGCCGATATCCATAACCAGCGGCGCGAGGTCGTCGAAGGCGGCCGCACCGTCTACACCGAGCCGGACCGCATCATCATCCGCGATCCGGGCGGGCAGGCTTACGTCCGCGGCAACGATCTCTATCGCTTCCGCTATGGCGCCCGCGACATCCGCACCGACACCGTCGGCGGCGAAACCCGCACCGTCGTGATCCGTCCCGACGGCAGCGAGGTGATCACCGTGGTCGGGCCGGACGGCTCGCTGCTGCGTCGTATCCGCCGGGACCCGCGCGGACGCGAGATCGTGATCATCGACAACACCTACCGCGATCCGCGGGCGGTCGGCGGCTTCTACGTCGACGTGCCGCCGCCGGTGGTCAACATTCCCTACGATCGCTACATCGTCGACGCCCAGGAGGCGCCGCCGCAGGTGATCTACGAAACGATGCGGGCTCCGCCGGTGCAGCGGATCGACCGGCGCTACTCGCTCGACGAGATCCGCTACAGCCCGAATGTTCGCATGCAGATGCCGAGCATCGACGTCAACACGATCAACTTCGAGACCGGATCGTGGACCATTCCGCCGGATCAGGCGGCGCGGCTGCAAGTGATCGCCGACGGCATCAACCAGGCGCTCCAGGCCAACCCGCAGGAGGTGTTCCTGATCGAGGGCCACACCGATGCGGTCGGCAACGAGGTCGACAATCTGTCGCTGTCGGATCGCCGCGCGCAGGCCGCAGCCGAATTGCTGACGCAGCAATTCAGTGTGCCCGCGGAGAACCTGACGTCGCAGGGCTATGGCGAGCAGTATCTGAAGGAGCAGACGCAAGGCGCGAGCCTGATCAACCGGCGCGTCACCGTCCGTCGCATCACGCCGTTGCTCAACGGCGACCAGGCCAACGCGGCGCCTCCGCCGCGCCAGTAAGACCTTCGCAAGAAGACAATGGCCGGGAGCGATCCCGGCCATTTTTCTTGTCACGCCGTCATTGCTTCCGACGGCAGGCATGCCTCGCAAACGGCGGCAACATGCCGGTGATCAGTGCCGCAACAGCCGCCGAGAATGCGCATGCCGGGGAATGCGCGCCTGAGCAAATGGTAGCGGCGGCCGAGATCTTGGGGATCACCACTGTCCAGCGCCTCCGATTCGTCGAGCTCGGCGTGGCTCTTGACCGATGCATTGGCTCTGATGCCGTGGATGCGCTGAACCCACGCCTCGCCTGCGGCGAGTGCACTCTCGAAGTGAGTTGGGTGCGCGCAATTGATCAGGAAGTATTCGCAGGCACGTTCAGTTGCGTCGTCGACCGCCTCGATCGCCTCGCGCAGCGACTCTCCCCGGACGAGGCGACCATCGGTTTCGACCGTGAAAGAGATCGCGACCGGAATGTCCTGCCTCTTGGCCGCTCGGACTACGCCCACGGCTTCGTTGATGCTGTTCAGCGTGAATGCAGTCGCCATGTCGGCGCCCGCCTCGGCGAAGGCCGCGATCTGGCCTGAGTGGTAGGTTTCCGCCTCCGCCGCGTCCATGTTGCCGGCCTTGTAGCCGTCGCCTCGCGGACCGATCGCGCCATTGATGACGCAAGGCGTGGCGGGGGACTCCCAGGCGCCGCGCAATTCGTCGAGGAAGCGGATGGCGCGCATGTTGATGGCCGCGAGCCTGGCCGCATCATAGCCGAGCTTGGCGCCCCAATCAGGGTTGGCGCGCCAGGTCGGACTGTCGAGGACAAAGCCGAGCCCATGCTGCCGCGCGATACGCAGGTAGGCTTCGTAGTACTGCCTCAAATGCGCGCGGCCATCCGCGCTGTCGAGCAGCACGAATGCCGCAAAGTGGGGCAGCTCCAGCCCGTGCTGAAAGATGAGAGTTGTTTCCATGCCGCCATCGGTCAGGAAAATGCCGCCGCCGCGCTGCGGCAGACCATGTCTGTATCTGGCCATTGATCGCTCCATCATTTGGACGTGCCGCTCTCTTCACTCGGTCGCGCTACGCCCGCGTTCGGTCGCGGCATTTGGTGCCGCATAATGTCGCGTCGCTCTAGAAGCCCCGTGGTGCAGCTGAACTTCCACCCGCAAGCGGAGACAAATCAATGATTTGCACGAGTCACGCGGAGTGGGCCTTGGCCCCGAGGGTCAATTTCCGCACCGTCGGTACAGTTCTGGAGACATCGATGGGAAAGGGCGAAGCGACGCGCGAGCGCATTCTCGAGATCGCGGAAGCGGCGGTGCTCGCAAAGGGCTTCGGCGCCACCTCGATCGAGGAGGTCATTGCCGAGGCCGGACTGACCAAGAGCGGGTTCTTCTATCACTTCAGGGACAAGAACGCGCTCGCACGGGAGATGCTGCGCCGGTACGTGGATACGAATGACCGCCTGTTCGATGAGATCTTCAGGCGCGGACGTGAGCTCTCCGACGACCCGCTGCAGTCGTTCCTGATCTCGCTGAAACTACTCGCTGAAGTCATGGCCGATCTGCCGAACGGCCATCCCGGCTGCCTGATCGCCAGCATCTGCTACCAGGAGCGCTTGTTCGACCGCGATGTTCGCGATCTGACTGCACAATCGGTCCGGAGCTGGAATGCGCACTTCCGCGAGATTCTCGACGGCATCGCCGCGGTCTATCCGCCCCGCGAGCCGATCGACCTCGACGATCTCGCGGAGATGATCTCGTGCGTGGTCGACGGCGCAATCATCATGTCGAAGACGCTCAACGACCCGAAGCGGCTGGAGCGACAGATCCTGCTCTTCCGCAGCTGCGTGAAGCTGGTCTTTACGCCGCCTCACTCGTCGTGAATTGATGGAACGTGAGCGGACCAGGGCGGCCCGTCCTGCCGCGCTCGCCGGCGGCAGGAATGTGATTGGGCCCAGGTTGGCCAGTCGCCCCATCATTCTCGCGCAGCCAATCCCAGCGCCTCGGCCATGACGCGGAACACTTCGGTATTGTCCATCGAGCCGTGCACGCGCTCGCTCCCCGGGCCCGCCGCCGTGACAATGACGTCCTCGCCCGAATGCACGCTGGCGCCGACCAGCGACGACAGATTGCCGGGGCGCAGCACCGCGCCCGGGACCTCCTTGTATTTGTCGTTGGCCTTGAAGGTGCCGTCGTCGCCGGCCTTGACGGTCGGCTCGTTGGGATTGTCGAGCTTCGGACGGAACGTCTCGTAATGATCGGGCAGGCTCGCCGAGAAGATGGCAAGCCGGCGGCTCACGTCGATGCGTGACGGGTAGCCTTCCGCGTCTGGGGCCGGATAGTTCGGAAATCCGGCCTTGTCGTAAACCCCGACGCGCTCGCGTAAGGGAACGTTGGGCACGGTGGCCATGTCGTCATTCACTGTGCCGACCAGGCTGTTGGGGTGATTGTGATCGGCCAGCACCAGGATGAGGGTGTCGTCGCCGCGTGCGCGCGCCCATTCGCGCGTCTGACGCACCGCGTTGTCGAGCATGATCGTGTCGTAGACCGCGCGCTCCATGTCGAGCAAATGCGCGTATTTGTCGATCATTCCGGATTCGACCATTAGGAAGAAGCCGGCTTCGTTCTTCGAGAGGATTTTCAACGCCGCCTGCACCTGCTCGGTCAGATCAGGCTGCTCGGGGAATTTCTTGACGCCGCCTCCTTTCAGGAATTTGCGGTCGAGCGCGCCGTCCATGTTGCCGGTGGCGAACAGGCCGAGCAGCTTGCTCGTCTCCTGCTTGGCGGCGGAGGCGCTGAGCTCGCCCGCGGTGGTCGCCAGCTGATAGCCGGCATCGCGAAACTTCGCGATGTAGTCGGTCTCGTCCTTGCGCTTGGAGCCGGCAGCCGACTTCGGCAGAAAATTCGCACTGCCGCCGCCCATCATCACATCCGGCTTTGCCGCGAAGAATTGCTCGACGATGTCGTCATAGGCGGCACGCCGGCGGGTGTGCGCGACCATCGCCGCCGGCGTCGCGTCTTCGATCTCGGTATTGGTGACGATACCGATCGCCATGCCGAGCCGCCTTTTGGCGAGGCTGGTGATGGTTTCGACCTTGGGATCGTCGAGCGGGCTCGCGCTGCGGTCGGCATAGACGCCGAGGGCATTGACGGCGCTCTTGTGCCCGGTCGCATAGGCACTCGCCGAGTTCGCGGAGTCCGTGATGATCGAGTCCGAGCCGGCGGTTGCCACCAGCGCCATATGGGGCATGTCGTCGATGGCGAGCTTGCCGCGGCTCTTGCCTTCCGAAATGCCCTTGGACAGGATTCGCGCGGCGACCCGATGCGCCGGCGACATGCCGTCGCCGATGAACAGGATGACGTTCTTCGCCTTGCGCGGGCCGGTGTCGTAAACCGTCCATGTGACGCTGCGCTGGCGCGTGCCGTCGCTCACATCCACGTTTACGCTGCCCGGCTTGGTCAGCGTGACGTCGCGCAGGACCAGGGCCGACTGCTCCTTGCCGTCCTCGCGCTCGACGAAGGTTCCGGAGCGGCCGAACGCGGCCGCGTAATCCGCGCCGTTCACCGTCACCTTCAACTTGGCGGGATCGATCAGCCCCGGGAGCTCGACCTTGAAGTCGAACTTGGCTCCGGCCAGGATCTCGGCGCGATCGATCGGATAGATCGTCTGCGCCGACGATGATGATGCCCAACAGAGAACAATGAGAGAGGCGAGTGCCGATCCCCTGACCATGTGCGATGCTCCGCAATCCCGTTTCCAACAGTGGAAGCGTAGCGGTCGAGAATGACAGCGTCATTAAGCTCGGTGCCCGGATGGAGCGAAGCGCAATCCGGCTCCGGAAAGCCTCAGCCCTTATCGCTCTCGAGCCGGAAGATCTGCGAGCCTTCGCTGCCCGACAACAGGCCGGTCTTCGAATAGAGACCGAGCTTGGTGCGGGTGTCGGCGATGTCGAGGTTGCGCATGGTGAGCTGGCCGATGCGGTCGGCCGGCGTGAAGGCAGCGTCCTCCACCTTCTCCATGCTCAGCCGCTCCGGCGCATAGGTAAGGTTGGGGCTCTCGGTGTTGAGGATCGAATAATCGTTGCCGCGGCGCAGCTCGAGCGTGACTTCGCCGGTGACGGCGCGGGCGACCCAGCGCTGTGCGGTCTCGCGGAGCATCAACGCCTGCGAATCGAACCAGCGGCCCTGATAGAGCAGGCGTCCCAAGCGCATGCCGCTGATCCTGTACTGTTCGATCGTGTCCTCGTTGTGGATGCCGGTGACGAGGCGCTCATAGGCGATGTGCAGCAGCGCCATGCCGGGCGCCTCATAGATGCCCCGGCTCTTGGCCTCGATGATGCGGTTCTCGATCTGGTCGCTCATGCCGAGGCCGTGACGGCCGCCGATCGCGTTGGCCTCGAGGAACAGCGCGACCGGATCGGAGAAGGTCTGGCCATTCAGCGCGGTCGGCTGTCCTTCCTCGAAGCGCACCACGACCTTCTCGGCCTTGACATTGCAGTCGTCGCGCCAGAACGGCACGCCCATGATCGGGTTGACGATCTTGATGCCGCTGTCGAGGCTTTCGAGATCCTTCGCCTCGTGCGTGGCGCCGAGCAGATTGCTGTCGGTCGAATACGCCTTCTCCGCGCTCATCTTGTAGGCGAAGCCTTGCGCGGTCATGAACGCAGACATCTCGGCGCGGCCGCCGAGCTCGTCGATGAACTGCTGGTCGAGCCAGGGCTTGTAGATCTTCAAGCCGGGATTGGTGAGCAGGCCGTAGCGGTAGAAGCGCTCGATGTCGTTGCCCTTGAAGGTCGAGCCGTCGCCCCAGATGTTGACACCGTCTTCCTTCATCGCTGCGACCAGCATCGTGCCGGTGACGGCGCGCCCGAGCGGCGTGGTGTTGAAATAGGTGATGCCGCCGGTCGAGATATGGAAGGCGCCGGACTGGATCGCGGCTATGCCCTCGTGAACCAGCTGCGTGCGGCAATCGACGAGCCGCGCGTTCTCGGCACCGAACTCCATCGCCTTGCGCGGGATCTCGTTGTAGTCGGCTTCATCCGGCTGACCGAGATTGGCGGTGTAGGCGTAGCAGCGCGCCCCCTTCTGCTTCATCCAGAGCAGCGCCGCAGAGGTGTCGAGGCCGCCCGAAAAAGCGATGCCGACTTTCTCACCCTTGGGCAGGCTTTTCAGGATCGTGGTCATAGGGCTTCCAATCGGGTCTCAAGCTGATGTGATGGGTGCGTTCGACCGCGCGAATATCAAATTTCGCGGGGCTCGGCACCCCTTTAATGGCTCAAACCGAGGGCTCGGGGCCGGTCTTGCGGCCGAACAGGCGCTGGCGGAGCCGGTAGGCGGGCATGTTCAACCGGGTCAGGGCGGCATCCACCGCTTCGTCCGAGAACCGCGTCCGCGGCCAGCGGTAAATCAGCGCGTAGGCGAACCAGATCACGACGAAGGTGACGAGGCCGGCGATCGACACGTCCGTGAAAAAGTGCCCGCCGAAGGCCATGCGCAGGGCGCTGGTCAAGGCGCCGAACACCACGGCGGCGGCATAGGCGAGCGGCCGCCACGCCGGCGGCGCCAGCGCGGCCGGCGCCAGCGTCCAGAACGCCGTCGCGCCTTCGCCGGAGAAGAACGAGCAATTGCGCCCGCAAGTGCCGCGCGGATCCCACCACGGCACGAATTGCTGATCGCCGGCAAACTCGGTCACCACCACCGGACGCGGACGGCCCCAATAATTCTTGAACGTCAGGTTGGTCAAAATACCGGCCGACATGGTCATCGTCACCAGCAGGAAGATGACCGTACGCCCCGGCACCATCAGCGGCCGGTCGGGCCGGATCATCTTGACCACGAGCGCGACGATCGAGGGAAGGGCGAAGGCCCAGGCGATCCACATCGCCGCATCGCGCGCAAAGCCGGCCCACCCGTTCAGCTTGAGCGGAAACGTCTTGGTCTCCGCGTCGAAGAACAGCGAAGCGAGCTTGAGGTCGAGCTCGGGATAGAGGCCGAAGACGACGCCGATCACGAGCCACAGCGCCAGGGCGATGAAGAGTCCGGTCCTGTTCATGGCGCGCGGTTTAGCGGAGTGGGGCGGGGATGGAAACCCCAGGGGAGGGTAGGAACCTCACCGCGGGCCCGGCCTTGAATTCGCCGGCAATGGCGGCGGTGGTTTCCGCGGGGACGGCGGTTCGCGCCAGACGCCGGCGTTGCGGCCGGCGATCAGCCAGTAGACGAAGCCGGCAACGATGCCCGCGCCGGTCATGATCTCCAGGTGACGCCGGACGATGCCCTCGAACTGCAACGTGTCGGAATGGAACGGGACGAGGCCGAGATAGCAGGCGAGCCCGACAAGGCCGCCGCCGACGGCATAGGCGATCGCACTGCGGATGTAGAGCGCTTCGGTGATCGCGACGATCACCGCCGCCGGCACCAGCGCAAAGCCGGACACGAAGATGAAGCCGAAGCCGAGCAGGATGTCGATCGTGCCCTGGTCGACCGGACCGGCGCCGAGATCGGCGAATTCCGGAAACAGCAGCGCGACGACGACGATCATGCCGCCGACAAAGCAGGCGGCGAGGAAGCCGATGAAGATGACGACGAGGCGGCCGATCAGGGACATGACGTCAAAATCACCTCGCCGTCATTGCAAGGAGCTCGCGACAAAATTGCGCAGCAATTTTGCGCTGATGCGACGAAGCAATCCAGACTGAGGCCGCGGAGATATTCTGGATTGCTTCGCTGCGCTCGCAATGACGAGGAGGCGGGAGCGTGGGCATCCCGACCTAATCCGTCATCGCCATGGCGCGCAGCGCCTGGCGCTCGCGCGCCGAGAGCTTTTCCGTCTCCGACTTGAGCTGGCCGCAGGCGGCGAGGATGTCGCGGCCGCGCGGGGTGCGCACCGGCGAGGAATAGCCGGCGTTGAAGATATATTCGGAGAACTTTTCGATCTGGTCCCAGTCGGAGCATTCATAGGCGGTGCCGGGCCAGGGATTGAACGGGATCAGGTTGATCTTGGCCGGAATGCCCTTGAGCATCTTTACCAGCAGTTTTGCATCGTCGAGCGAATCGTTGACGCCCTTGAGCATCACATATTCGAAGGTAATGCGGCGCGCGTTCGATGCGCCGGGATAGTCGCGGCAGGCCTGCAGCAGCTCCTTGATCGGATATTTGCGGTTGAGCGGCACCAGCTCGTTGCGCAGCTCGTCGCGCACCGCGTGCAGCGAGATCGCGAGCATGACGCCGATCTCCTCGCCGGCCCGCACGATGTTCGGCACCACGCCCGAGGTCGACAGCGTGATGCGGCGGCGGGAGATGCCGATGCCTTCGTTGTCGCCGACGATCAGAAGCGCATCGCGCACCGCGTCGAAATTGTAGAGCGGCTCGCCCATGCCCATCATCACGATGTTGGTGACGCGGCGCGTGCCGTCCTCGCGATCGGCCCAGTCATTCAAACGGTCGCGCGCGACCATCACCTGGCCGACGATCTCGCCGGCGGTGAGGTTGCGCACCAGGCGCTGGGTGCCGGTGTGGCAGAAGGCGCAATTGAGCGTGCAGCCGACCTGCGAGGAAACGCAGAGCGTGCCGCGGTCGGTCTCGGGGATGTAGACGCACTCGACTTCATGCGCCTTCTGAACATTGTCGCCGCTCGGCAGGCGCAACAGCCATTTGCGGGTGCCGTCGTTGGAGATCTGCTCGGCCACGACTTCCGGCCGGTCGACGGTGAAATGCTGCGCGAGCTCGGCGCGGATGCCCTTCGAGATCGAGCTCATCTCGTCAAAACTCTGGGCGCCGCGGAAATAGATCCAGTGCCACAGCTGCTGCACCCGCATCTTGCGCTGCGCCGGTGCGACGCCGATCTCGCCGAGCCGATCGGCAAGCTCGGTGCGCGACAGGCCGATCAGCGACGGCTTGGCCGGCGGCACATAGGTTTCGAGCGGGGTCTTCTCCACCATGAGGCCGTTGTGCGGCTCGGTCGTCGCTTGCATCGAAATGGACCTGATTACGTGGTCGTTCCGGGGCGGCGCGAAGCGTCGAACCTGGAACCTCGAGATTCCGGGTCTGGTCCTTCGGACCATCCCGGAATGACGGAAAAACTTGGAACGGCCCCTATATAGCAACCGGAACCGCCGATTGCGACCTTATCGCCCGCAGTCTTAACGCCGGCAATCCTGCGCGATCTTGTCGAGCGCCTGGGCGAGGCCCTTCAGCGAGAAGGTGTCGGTCGTCTCGGTCCCCTTGGCCGAGACGCCCTTGACGACGAGATCGGCGGATTTGCGCATGGCTTCGACCATCCGCTCCTCCTCGGCCGCGTTCTTGATCCAGAGCCCGTCGCCCTGCGTGTACATGGCGAAGGAGGCGCCGCCGACCTCGGCGGTCGATTCCGAGCCCGGCTTCAGCGCATAGCCGATCATGACCGAGACTTCGTTATTGACCTTCTCGGCCGGCCGGGTCGAGACGAAGGCATAGGCGGGATCGCGCGGCCGGTTCGGCGGATTGGTCTTCGACGACGACGGCTTGGCCAGCGCGAAGCAGACCTTCTTGCCGTTCGGCGTCGCCGAATAGGCACCCCAGGTGCCGAACTGCCCGATCAGGGTCGGCTCCGCGCCCCCCGCAACGGCCGCAGCCGGGGCCGCCGGCTTGCTCTCGGGCTTCGGGGCCGCCTTTGCGTTGGTGTTGGCCGGCGGCGCCGCCGGCTTCGGTGCCGCCTCTTTTGGAGCTGGACTGGACTTGGGCGTCGGTTGCGCCGTCTGCGCCCGCGCAGACACGGCGATTCCCCCGGCCGCCACGCCAGTCATCAAAGCTAAAATCAGCACCCGCCACATGCCGCAGTGGTTCCCTCAATATTGTGACTGGAAGATGGCCCGAGCGCGCTTTGTCCCCGGGCAGGGATAGCCGGGAAAGTTCAATTTGGGAAGGCAGTTAGCGGTATCTTCGGCGGCTAGGCCCTGGATCGGGCGGCGCGTTGCGCGGCCCATTGCGCCTCGGTCCAGCCGAGCAAATCCTCGGCGCCGGAACTGCGCAGATGCGCGCCACCGTCGATCACCACCATCTCGCCATTGATGTAGGCGGCGTGATCCGAGACCAGGAAGCTGGCGAGATCGGCGAGCTCGCCGTGCTCGCCGGTGCGGCCGAGCGGATTGCGCGAGGTCCAGCCTTCGTCGCGGCCTTCGGGACGGAGCTGCCCGGTGGCCCCTGCGGTCGGAAACGGGCCCGGCGCGATCGCCACGGTCCGGATGCCCTTCGGGCCCCATTCCACCGCAAGACTCCTGGTCATCGCCAGCAGTGCGGATTTCGCCATCGCCGAGGGAACGGTGAAGGCGCGGCCGGTAATGGTGGAGGTCGAGAGGATCGACAGCACGACGCCGCGATGGTTAGCCTCGATCCAGCGCCTGCCGGCGGCGAGCGTGCAATACATCGCGCCATGCAGTGTCGGCGCCAGGATCGCGTCCGCGGCGCGGAAGGAGAGATGCTCGCTCTGTGCGATGAAGGTGGCAGCGGCATTGTTGACGAGGATGTCGAGCGGCGCCTCGCGCCAGATCGCATCCATCATGCCGTCGACCGCCGCACCGTCGCGGATATCGCAGGCGATGGTGATGACCGTGCTGCCGGTCTCGTCGCGCATCTCGCGCGCCGTCGCCTCGAGCCGCTCGAGCTTGCGGCCGCAGATCACGAGCTCAGCGCCGAGCGCGAGGAAGCGACGCCCCATCGCAGCGCCCAGACCCGAACCACCCCCGGTAATGAGGATGCGCTTGTTCTTCAGCAGGCTTGTTTCAAACATCGTTTGAATCCTTTCTCCGCGGATTTCGTCATTGCGAGCCACCGGGTCCGCGCGAAGCGCGGCCCGATGACGGGCTTCGCGAAGCAATTCAGACTATTCCGCAGGACGGACTCTGGATTGCTTCGCTGCGCTCGCAACGACGGAGGATAGGCCGTCGCTGACCCCAGACAAAGAATCCGGATTGTCGCCACTGCCTAAATCCGGCAGAAACGGCCAAACTATAATTCCACCCGAAACGCCCTCAAGGTGCCGCCATGAAAGCCATCCTCTGCTCGCAATATTGCCAGCCCGACGACCTCGTCCTGACTGAGGTGCCCGATCCGGTGGCGGGGCCCGGCGAAGCCGTGATCGCGATCAAGGCGGCGGCGCTGAATTTCTTCGACATCCTGATGATCCAGGGCAAGTACCAGATCAAGCCGCCGTTCCCGTTCTCGCCGGCCGCGGAAGTTGCGGGCGTGATCGAGAGCATCGGCGCTGGTGTCACTGATCTCAAGGTCGGCGATCGCGTGGTCGCCTCCTGCGGCCACAACGGCGCACGCGAGAAGATCGCGCTGCCGGCGGCATCGATCGTGAAGATCCCCGACAATCTCGACTACGACCGCGCGGCCGGCATCATCATCATCTACGGCACCGCGCTGCATGCGCTGGAAGATCGCGCCAGCCCCAAGCCGGGCGAGACGCTCGCTGTGCTGGGCGCGGCCGGCGGCACCGGCCTTGCGGCCTGCGAGCTCGGCAAGCTGATGGGCTTGAAGGTGATCGCCTGCGCCTCGTCGGACGAGAAGCTCGAATTCGCCAAGGCGCACGGCGCCGAGCTGACGCTGAACTACGCCAAGGAAGATCTGAAGGAAGGCCTGCGCAAGCTCACCGGCGGCAAGGGCGTCGACATCATCTTCGATCCCGTTGGTGGTGCTTACGCCGAACAG
Source organism: Bradyrhizobium sp. BRP23 (assembly GCF_020194135.1). Classification (NCBI taxonomy): domain Bacteria; kingdom Pseudomonadati; phylum Pseudomonadota; class Alphaproteobacteria; order Hyphomicrobiales; family Nitrobacteraceae; genus Bradyrhizobium; species Bradyrhizobium sp. BRP23. Next base: position 11,982 of record NZ_JADYVW010000015.1, read on the forward strand.
GCGCTGCGCTCGATCGCATGGGAAGGCCGCTTCCTCGTCATCGGCTTTGCCGCCGGCGACATTCCCAAGATGCCGCTGAACCTCGCGCTCCTGAAGGGCTGCGACATCCGCGGCGTGTTCTGGGGCGCCTGGACCCGGCTCAACCCGGCCAAGAACCGCGCCAATCTGGAGAAGCTGGTGAAGTGGACCGCGGAAGGCAAGATCTCATCGCATGTCGACCGCACCTTCCCGCTGGCGCAGACGGCCGATGCGTTGAAGGTGTTGGCGGGACGTCAGGCCATGGGCAAGGTGATCTTGCATCCGTGAGGATGCGAGACGGAAACGCGTTTGTCGCGACCTGCACACCACACACTCACTGTCATCGCCCGCGAAGGCGGGCGATCCAGTACTCCGTGACGTCAGCGATTGAACCGGGAGGCCGCGGCGTACTGGATTCCCCGCCTTCGCGGGGAATGACAGCGGAAGGCGTGGCGAAACTGTTACGCTGCCTCGACGTCCGCCTCATCTACGCCGCGCCTCAGCACGGCGCGGGCGGCCTCGCGATGCTCGTTCGTGATGTGACCGGCAACCATGCGGATGGCAGTGGCGAGCACGGCGGCGTCATCGGCGAAGCCGAGCATGGGCATCACGTCCGCGACGAAATCGAACGGCAGGACGAAATAGGCGATTGCACCGAGCAGCGAAGCCTGGACGTGACGCGGCGTCTGCCGGTCGAACGCGCAGTAATAGGCGGCAAGTAGATCCTCCGCGAACGGCAGATGCGCAGCGACCCGCTTCAGCTTGCGCCAGAAGCGGCGGCGCACGCTCTCGCGATCTTCCGCGAGCCGATCGGCCGGCTCGAAGCCAACGCTGTGCTCGGCAGCCATGCTCAAATGCTCCCCGTTCTGCGGGAGGCGGAGGACCGCCCGATCCCGGCTGATCACAAGATGGGGATGCAGCCGGTCCCTGCAAGACGTCTGCTTCAAGACGTCTGCTTGGTGTCAGCCTGCGATTGCGTTCATCGCCTTGGCGAGCGCCATGTCGCGCGCGGTGACGCCGCCGGCGTCGTGGGTCGACAGCACCACCTCCACCGTCTTGTAGACGTTGCGCCATTCGGGGTGGTGATCCATCTTCTCGGCGACCAGCGCGGCGCGGGTCATGAAGCCGAACGCCTCGTTGAAATCCTTGAAGACAAAGGTTTTCCCGATGGCGTCGCGGCCTTGGACGTCAGTCCAGCCGGATAGTCCGCCCAGCGCCTGCCTGCGCGCCTCCGCCGAGAGCCGTTCTGCCATGGTCGTCTCCGTCCTCTAGGGGGAACTTTACTCTAACACCGCCCCGGCGCCCCGGTTCATACGGGATTTCCTGCATCCGCTAACCATGACGGAGATGTAACCCCGCCGGACAAGAAATTTGCTACAATTGCGGGCGTAAATCGCCGGCCAAGATGAAACCGAGCCTGAAGCGCCTCTTTGGGAGACCGATGACCGGGGGATTGGACCTGGCCGAAACGCCCCCTCCGCCTTCGCCGCGATCCGCGGCGCGGAAGACGGCGCTCGTGTCTCTGGCGTTCCTGCTTGCGATCGTCGGCGTGGTCGCCGGCGGCTATTACTTCGCGATGCGTCCCGTGACGCTCAGAATCGCGGTCGGCCCCGCCAACAGCGACGACGTCAAGGTCGTGCAGGCGCTGACGCAAGGCTTCGCGCAGCACAAGAGCTATGTGCGGCTGCGCCCGATCCAGACCGACGGCGCGACCGCCAGTGCCAATGCGCTCGCGGAAGGCAAGGTCGATCTCGCCATCGTGCGCGGCGATCTCGACGTGCCGAAGAACGCGCAGGCTGTCGCGACCCTGCGCAAGAACGTCGTGGTGCTGTGGTCCGTGCCCGCCAAAGGAAAGAAGAAGGGCGCGAAGATCACCAAGATCGCGCAGCTCGCCGGCCATCGCGTCGGGGTCGTCGGCCGCACCCAGGCCAACGTCAATCTGCTCAAGGTGATCCTGCACCAATACGGCGTCGACCCGGCCAAGGTCGAGATCGTGCAATTTCCCGTCAATGAAGTTGCCGAGGCGATCAAGGCGCAGAAGGCCGACGTCTACCTCGCGGCAGGCCCGGTCAACAGCAAGATCACGGCGGACGCGATCTCGGCATCGGTCAGGGAGGGCGGCACGCCAACCTTCCTCGCCATCGATTCCGCCGATGCGATCGCGCAAAATCATCCAGTCTATGAAGCGGGCGAGATCCCCGCCGGCACCTACGGCGGCTCGCCCGACCGGCCCGAGGACGAGGTCAAGACCATCAGCTTCGCGCACCACATCGTAGCGCGCAAAGGCGTGTCCGAGGCCGACATCGCAGCGTTCACGCGCCAGCTCTTCGCCGTGCGCCAGCAACTGGTGACGGAATTCCCGCTGGCGGCGAAGATCGAGACGCCCGACACCGACAAGGATGCAGTGATCCCGGTGCATCCGGGTGCGGCCGCTTTCGTCGACGGCGAGGAGAAGACCTTCCTCGACAAGTACAGCGATTACATCTGGTGGAGCCTGATGGCGCTCTCGGCCATGGGCTCGGTCGGCGCCTGGTTCGCCGGTTATCTGAAGAAGGACGAGCGCGACAACAACAATCACCAGCGCGAACGCCTGCTCGACATGATCGCCGCGGCACGCAAGTGCGAGACGACCGAAGAGCTGGACCAGATGCAGACCGAGGCCGACGAGATCCTGCGCGACACGCTGCGCTGCTTCGATCACGGCGCGATCGAGGAAGCCGCGCTCACCGCCTTCAACATCGCACTCGACCAATTCCACGCCGCCGTCGCCGACCGCAAGGCTGTGCTGTTCAGCCTGCCGCCGAACCTGCAACGTGCCAGCGCGCAGTTCCGGGCCGCCGGCAACGCGTGAGCGCCCGCGCGCGTTATTGCTGCGTCACATTGTCTCAATATAGCTCCCAACGTCATTCCGGGGCGATGTGAAGCATCGAACCCGGAATCCATTGCGCAGCATTCGCGGGGAGACATGGATTCCGGGTTCGCGCTACGCGCGCCCCGGAATGACGGACTCCCCCCAAGCCCCGGGGTCGGAGCCTCATGACCATCACATTCTCCCGCCGCCGCTTCCTCGCCAGCAGCGCCGGTGCGCTCGGCACAATGGCGATGCCGTATCTTTCGCGCGCGGCTGATCGGCCGGCGGTCACCCACGGCGTGCAAGCGGGCGACATCACCGTCGACGGCGGCGTGGTGTGGGCGCGAACCGACCGGCCCGCGCAGATGCTGGTCGAGGTCGCCACGAGCGAGTCCTTTAGGGACGCCCGGGCATTGCCGCCGATTGCGGCGCTGCCCGAGAGCGACTTCACCGCCAAGATGCTGGTCGAAAATCTACCCGCCGGCCAGGACATCTTCTACCGCGTCCGCTTCCGCGATCTCTCCCACAGCGCGATCGAGGGCGAGGCGGTGACCGGCCGCTTCCGCACCGCGCCGGCCGACCGCCGCGACGTCAGCTTCGTCTGGGGCGGCGACGTCGCAGGGCAGGGCTGGGGCATCAATTCCGACGACGGCGGCATGGTCACCTTCTCGACCATGCGCAAGCACCGGCCGGATTTCTTCCTGCACTCGGGCGACACGATCTATGCCGACGGTCCGATCCAACCCGAGGTGAAGCTCGCCGACGGCAAGATCTGGAAGAATCTGACCATCCCGGAGAAGGCCAAGGTCGCCGAGACGCTGGACGAGTTTCGCGCCGCGTACAAATACAATCTCACCGACGACAATCTCCGCGCCTTCAATGCCGAGGTGCCGGTCTTCGTGCAGTGGGACGACCACGAGGTCACCAACAACTGGTCGCTGTCGAAAGACTTGCCGGCCGCCTACAAGGTGCGCGACATCTCACTGCTCGCAGCCCGCGCGGGCCGGGCCTTCCACGAGATGTACCCGATGCGGGAGAGCATCACTGAACCCGGCCGCGTCTATCGCCAGATCTCCTACGGCCCGCATCTCGACGTATTCGTGCTCGACGAGCGCAGCTATCGCGCACCGAACGGTGCCAATCTCGAAACCGCCTATGGCCCCGCCAGCTATTTCCTCGGCCCGGACCAGATCACCTGGCTCAAGCGCGGCCTGCTGAATTCACGCGCGACATGGAAGGTGATCGCATCGGACATGCCGATCGGCCTGATCGTCTCCGACACGCCGAAGGGCGGCTCGGAAGCCGTTGCACAGGGCGACGGCCCGGTGCGTGGCCGTGAGTTCGAGATCGCCGACATCCTGCGCTTCATCAAGGTGGCGCCGATTAGCAACACGGTGTGGCTGACCGCGGACGTGCACTACGCCGCCGCGCATTATTACGATCCGAACAAGGCGCAATTCCAGGAGTTCGAGCCGTTCTGGGAGTTCGTCTCGGGCCCGCTGCACGCGGGCACGTTCGGCCCGAACGCGCTCGACAATACCTTTGGTCCCGAGGTGCGCTTCGTCAAGGCGCCGGGCAAGGACAGCCAGAACCTGCCGCCGTCCGCGGGCATGCAGTTCTTTGGTCACGTCAAGATCGACGGCGCGTCCGGCCGGATGACGGTGACCCTGCGCGATCGCGCCGACGTCGCGCTGTGGTCGACCACGCTCGATCCGAAGCTTGCGTGACGGCCATTCGAAGCCGGATGAACCATCCGGCCGGCCCGGACGACAATTGCGAGCGCCCGCGCATTTTCGAGGGCGTGATGCCATCCGAGCCGTTTTCGAGTTGATGCCGTGCCGTTCAGCCGCCCAACGATCGTTATTGCGCTGCTGCTGAGCGCAGCATCCCCCACATGCGCGCAGACCCAAGAGAAGGCTCAGGACAAAGCGACGCTGGTGCGCGAGGCCCTCGCTTCGCCTTACGGCAAGGCGCTGACCGCCGAGCTCGGCAAGTCACTGCGCGCAAGCGCCGACCCGGCATGTCTGACGGACAAGGGGTTGGCTGCCGACCAGCTCGAACCGCGCGGCCGCGATATCGTCATCAGATGGGGCACGCATATGCTGGATGGCGCATCGGCGTTCATCGACCGGCAGACCTCCGACAATCCATTTGCCGGCGCAGCCGAATTGGAAAGCCTGAAGAGCAATCCGGATGTGAAGCGCTATCTCGCGATGGAAGAGCCGATACGTCAGGCGAAGATCCTGGATTTGATCTTCGAGCATTTCGACCGCTATAACGTGATCGCCCGCGTGAAACTTGGAGGGGTCTATCCATTGCAGACAGGCAACGAAGCTCTGCTCCGTCTCAATCCGACCGATGCAACGGAAGAGCGGTTGGAGACATTCGCCAGGAAGAGTCGCTCGAAGGCGCTGAAACGTTTCCTGCAATTGTCCGATCAAGAGGCGATTGCGCAGAGTGCGGCGATCAAGAAAGCCTCATCGCCGCCGCCGCTTCCGCACACCTTCTTCAAGGGCGTCGAGACCGACCTCGCCGAGCTCTGCATTCGCTCCGGCAAGTAGCGATCAGGTGTCCCGTGCCTGCAGCGCCGCCTCCAGCGCCTCGCTCGAGCACGGCTTCTGCAGCCGGGGCCGGCCCGCCAATCCGGGCGGGATGCGCACCTCGGCGCCGTAGCCGGTGACGAACACGAACGGAACCTTTAGCGCGATCAGCCGCTCGGCGATCGCAAAGCTCGTCTCGCGGATCAGCTCGACATCGAGCAGCGCGAAATCGGGTGTCCGTTTGGCGATGGCGTTCAACGCCTGCGTCACCGAACCCGCGGTCCGCACGGCGGCCACACCAAATCCGAGCAGGCGATCCTCGAAATCGATCGCGATGATCGGATCGTCCTCGACGATCAGAACATCGGCCGGCCAGCCTGTGCCATTGGAGTGTGCAGGTACCATGATCGCATCTTGGTTTGGGGTTTTTGGATCAGGACTGCCGCGACACGATGCCTGCGCGCAGCGCATCGGGGGGTTCCCGGAACGAAACTCACCACATCATCGTTCTCTGGTCTGTCCACTTGTGCACACAGGAAACGGATGGAACTCGCTAAGGTGGGAGGAAGGGTGGGAGTTCAGAATGGATGCGCGTATCGGCAAGATCACCGAGGTCGAGAGCCGGCCGGCCAACAATCTGCTGCGGCGTTTGAGTCAGGTCGACTACGGCCTCGTGGCGCCGCACGTGACCGTCGAGGACTCTGCAGCCGGGCACTTGCTCTACAATCCCGGCGATGACGTGCAAGTGGTCCACTTCCCCTGCGGCCCGTCGCTCGCGACTTTCCTCGTCCCCAACGAGGATGGCCGCGACGTCGAAACCATTCTGGTCGGCCGCGAAGGCGCGGTGGGCGGCATCGTCAGCGAGGGGTTTCTGCCGGCCTATACCCGGATCTGCGTCAAATTCGGCGGACCGTTTGCGCGCATTCACGTTGCCAAGCTGGAAGCGGCCAAGCTGCGCTCGGCGTCGCTGCGCAACGTCTTTGCCCGCTATGCCGATTGCATGCTGGCCCAGATCTTCCAGTCGACCGCCTGCAACGCGATCCATTCGATCGAGCAGCGCACCGCCAAATGGATCCTGGCGGCGATGGAGCGGACCGGCGACGAGACCAGTGTGCCGCTGACCCACGAACAGCTCGCGACTTTGCTCGGCGTTGGCCGCTCCTATGCCAGCCGCGTGCTTCAGTCGTTCAAGGCCGAAGGCGTGCTCGACACGCGGCGCGGCTCGATCCTCGTCCGCAACCGCGACGGCCTGAGGCTGCGCGCCTGCCTGTGCAACGATGCGGTGAAGATGCATTTCGAGGAGGTGCTGCGCGGGGTCTATCCGACCGAGGAGCGGGAGGCGGGGTAGCTTCTTCCTTCTCTCTTGTGGCGCTATAATGCGCCGCGCGCCGCTCTAACCGCGGTCGTGCTATACTGGCCCCGCATGAGCGGGGCTTTCCTTCACACTCTCTTCGACATTCTGGCCTGGCTGGCGGCGGCGGCCGCCGTCTATTGGCTGTCGCGACGGGGCTTGCAGTTTCCCTCGCAATCCTTCGCGCTGCCCTATATCGCCGCGCTGGTGTTTGGCGCAGGCCTTGGCGCCTATCTATTCGGCTCCGCCAATCTGTGGCTGTCCGGGCAAAGCGGCATTGCGCGCTCGGTCGAGGGCGGGCTGGCGGGCGGCATCGTGGCGATCGAGCTCTACAAATGGTCCGCAGGCGTCACGGTGCGAACCGGCGCGCGCTTCGCGCTGCCGCTGGCGCTCGGCATCGCGATCGGCCGGATCGGCTGTTACTTCGCAGGGCTCGACGATTTCACCTATGGCACGCCGACGGCGCTGCCCTTCGGCCATGATTTCGGCGACGGCGTTCGCCGCCATCCCGTGCAGCTCTACGAGAGCGCGGCCATGGCCCTGTTCGCGCTCGCCTATGTGGTGGCGGTCTTGAACCGGAACGCGTTCACGATCACCAATGGTTTCTACCTGGTGCTCGCCTATTACGGAATGCAGCGCTTCCTATGGGAATTCCTCAAGCCCTATGGCACGCTGGTCGGGCCCCTGACCCTGTTTCACCTACTGTCGCTGTCCGTCCTGCTCTACGCCGCATTCATGCTCGCGACGGCACCCCAAGCGAGACGCTTACAAAACGAGTCACTTGCATGAACGCGCCGTTGCGTAAGTCGCGCCCCTACATCTTCTGGGGCCAGACCCAATCTCTTTGCGAGATCTGCCTGAAGCTGGTTCCGACCAAGATCCAGATTCTCGGCAACGAGGTCTGGTACGAAAAGCGTTGCAGGGAGCACGGCGTGCAATCGACGTTGGTGTCGACCGATGCCGCCTATTGGCGGCTGTGCAAGGATTTCATCAAGCCGGGCGACCGGCCGCTGCAATTCCAGGAACGCACCCAATTCGGCTGCCCCTATGATTGCGGCCTCTGTCCCGACCACGAGCAGCATTCCTGCTTGGCGCTGATCGAGATCACCGAGCATTGCAACCTCACCTGCCCGGTCTGCTTCGCGGAGTCCTCGCCGGCACGAACCAAATTCACGCCGCTCGCGACGGTGGAGAAGATGCTCGACGCGCTGGTCGCGAGCGAGGGCGAGCCCGATCTCGTGCAGATTTCCGGTGGCGAGCCGACGCTGCATCCTGACTTCTTCGAGATCCTGGACGCCGTGCGCGCCCGGCCGATCCGCCACGTCATGATCAACACCAACGGACTGCGCATCGCCCGCGAAAAGGATTTCGTGGCGCGGCTCGCCGAGAACAAGCGCGGGCTGGAAGTCTATCTCCAATTCGATTCGCTGCAGCGCGACGCGCTGATCAATCTGCGCGGCGCGGACTTGCGAAAAATCCGCCAGCAGGCGCTGGAAAATCTCGAGCATTACGGCATCTCGACCACGCTGGTCGCGACCATCAAGCGCGGCGTCAACGATTCCGAGATCGGCGACATCGTGCGCCACGCGCTGACCTGGACGTGCGTGCGCGGGGTGACATTGCAGCCGGTCCAGGATGCCGGCCGCAACGAGAGCTTCGACAAGAATACCGACCGCATCATGCTGTCGGAGATCCGCAAGCGCGTGATCGAAACCGGCGTGTTCGGCGAGAAGGACATGATCCCGCTGCCCTGCAACCCCGAGAGCATCTCGATCGGCTATGGCCTGCGCAACGGCGAGAAGGTGCTGCCGCTGACCTCGTTGATTCCGCAAGAGCAGCTGGTTGCGGTGATGCCAAACACGATCAGCCCGGAAAAGTATCCGATGCTGCGGGAAAAGTTCATCGACCTGTTCTCGCTCTCCTCAGGGCCCCTCAACACGTCCGAGCGCGTCTGCGAATTGTTGTGCTGCCTGCCGAGCTTTCAGGTGCCGGACGGGCTCACCTACGAAAACGTCTTCCGCGTCACCATCGTGCAGTTTCTCGACCGCTTCAATTTCTGCGTCGGCAACGTCAAGCGCAGCTGCATCCATTTCGTGACCGAGCAGGGGGCGATCATCCCGTTCGACACCTACAATCTGTTCTATCGGAATGGCGCCATCTCCCGGATTCGCGCCGGGCTCGAGGGGCAGACCTATCACGAGGCGAGGCAAACCGAGGAGGCACCACGATGAGCGACACGCCACCGCCGGTTCTACCGCCACCCGCACCAACGCCCGGCCCAGCTCGCAGCGGTTGCCTCACCGCGCTGATGGCGATCGCCGGGATCTTCATGCTGCTGCCAGGTCTCTGCGCACTCCTGTTCGGCGGAGTGTCGATGTTCGAGGACGGCAAGATCGCTGGCGACATCGCGCCATTCGTCTTTCTGGGGCTGGTCGTGGGGATCGGCGGGGTTGCGATGATCTGGGCGGCGATCAAGGGGCGCAGGGTCCCCGCTCATCCCCCGACCCAGCCCTAAGCCCCGGGGATTCCCGGACAAAATTCAGTCAACCAACGGCCAAAGAACACATTGTTTTTTGGCCGTTTTTGCATATATTGCGCCGCAACGCGCAGGGCGCCCGGTCTGATATGGCCGGGCTTCCTTTTTGGGCGGAAAGCGCCCCGTTTCCAGTCTTCCAGCGTTGTTTCGAGAAGAGGTCCCGGTCCGACCGGCGAGATCGCGCTTAACCCATTGTTCGACCGCAAAGAAGCTCACTCATGAATCTTCGTAACGTCGCCATCATCGCCCACGTCGACCACGGCAAGACGACCCTGGTCGACAAACTCCTGCAGCAGTCCGGCACGTTCCGCGAGAACCAGAAGGTGACCGATCGCGCCATGGATTCCAACGATCTGGAGCGCGAGCGCGGCATCACCATCCTGGCCAAGGCGGCCTCGGTGCAGTGGAAGGACACCCGCGTCAACATCGTCGACACCCCCGGCCACGCCGATTTCGGCGGTGAGGTCGAGCGCATCCTCAACATGGTGGACGGCGCCCTGGTGCTGGTCGACGCCGCCGAAGGCCCGCTGCCGCAGACCAAATTCGTGGTCTCCAAGGCGCTCAAGGTCGGCCTCAAGCCGATCGTCGTCATCAACAAGGTCGACCGCCCCGACGCGCGCCCGACCGAAGTCATCAACGAGGTGTTCGACCTGTTCGCGGCGCTCGATGCCAGCGAGGAGCAGCTCGATTTCCCGATCCTCTACGGGTCGGCCAAGCAGGGCTGGATGGCGGATAGCCCCGAAGGTCCGCAGGACAAGGGCATGGAGCCGCTGTTCGACCTGATCCTGCGCCACGTCGCTCCGCCGAAGGTCGAGGAAGGTCCGTTCCGCATGATCGGCACCATCCTCGAAGCCAACCCCTATCTCGGCCGCATCATCACCGGCCGCATCTCTTCCGGCACGCTGAAGCCGAACCAGCAGGTCAAGGTGCTGAACGCCGACGGCAAGCTGGTCGAGTCCGGCCGCATCACCAAGATCCTGGCGTTCCGCGGCCTCGAGCGCACCCCGCTCGATGAAGCCGAAGCCGGCGACATCGTCGCGATCGCGGGCCTCACCAAGGGCACCGTCGCCGACACCTTCTGCGACCCGACCGTCGAGGTGCCGCTGCCGGCGCAGCCGATCGATCCGCCGACCGTGTCGATGTCGTTCATCGTCAACAACTCCCCGCTCGCCGGCACCGAAGGCGACAAGGTGACGAGCCGCATGATCCGCGACCGTCTCCTGCGCGAAGCCGAGGGCAACGTCGCGCTGCGCGTCGTCGAATCCGCCGACAAGGACGCGATGGAAGTGTCGGGCCGCGGCGAACTCCAGCTCGCGATCCTGATCGAGACCATGCGCCGCGAGGGCTTCGAGCTCTCGGTGTCGCGTCCGCGCGTCGTCTACCAGAAGGACGAAGCGACCGGCGCCACCATGGAGCCGATCGAGGAGGTCGTGATCGACGTCGACGAGGAGCATTCCGGCGTCGTCGTGCAGAAGATGAGCGAGCGCAAGTCCGAGCTGATCGAGATGAAGCCGTCCGGCGGCAACCGCCAGCGCCTGGTGTTCTACGCGCCGACCCGCGGCCTGATCGGCTACCAGGGCGAATTGCTCACGGACACCCGCGGCACCGCGATCATGAACCGCCTGTTTCACGGCTATGCCCCGTACAAGGGCGAGATCCAGGGCCGCCGCAACGGCGTCTTGATCTCCAACGACCAGGGCGAAGCGGTGGCTTACGCCATGTTCAAGCTGGAAGACCGCGGCCCGATGATGATCGAGCCGGGCTGGAAGGTCTATCGCGGCATGATCGTCGGCGAGCACACCCGCGACAACGATCTCGAGATCAACGTGCTCAAGGGCAAGCAGCTCACCAACATCCGCACCACCTCGAAGGACGAGGCGGTGCGCCTGACCCCGCCGATCCGCATGACGCTGGAAAAGGCGCTCGCCTATATCGAGGACGACGAGCTCGTCGAGGTCACCCCGAAGTCGATCCGCCTGCGCAAGAAGCACCTCGACCCGAACGAGCGCAAGCGCGCGGAAAAGGCCAAGGAAGCGGTGGCGTAAGCGGGCGAATGGGGATTGGCGAGTAGCGAATAGGGCCGTTTGGCCACAGGCCCTAGTTCCGATACTCTATTCGCCATTCGCCACTCACTATTCGCTTTTTCATGTCCCTCCCCTCCTCCGTCGACGTCGCGATCATCGGCGCTGGTGCCGCCGGCCTCGGCGCGGCGCACGCGCTGGCGGGCCGTGGCCTCTCCGTCATCGTGCTGGAGGCACGTGACCGGCTCGGCGGCCGGGCCTGGACGGTGCAGGCCTCACCCGAGGTGACGTTCGACGTCGGCTGCGGCTGGCTGCATTCGGCCGACAAGAACTCTTTCGTGCCGATCGCGCGACAGCTCGGTTTCGAGCTCAACAAGGACCTGCCGCCCTGGCGCGAGCGGGCCTACGGCAATGCCTTTCCGGAAAGCGAGCGCGACGATTTCATGCGCGCAATGGACGCGTTCTATGAGCGTCTGTGGGAAGCGGCGCAAACAGGTAAGGACGAGGCCGCGAGCTCGCATTTGGAGCCCGGTAATCGCTGGAATCCGATGATCGACGCGATCTCGACCTATATCAACGGCTGCGAGCTGAAGGATATGTCGACGCTGGACTGGGACGCCTATGAGGACACCAACTTCAATTGGCGCGTCCGCCGCGGCTATGGCGCGCTGATTGCGGCCTATGGTGCGCCCTGCCCGGTGGCGCTGAATTGCAATGTCGCGCTGATCGATCATTCGGACAAACGCGTCCACATCGAGACGTCGCGGGGCGCGCTGACCGCGGACAAGGCGATCGTCACCGTGCCGACCAATCTCATCGCGGAAGAAGCCATCCGCTTCTCGCCGCCGCTCCCCGCAAAGGTGAACGCAGCGGCGGGCCTGCCGCTCGGCGTCGACGATAAGGTGACGCTGGCCCTCGATGACGCCGAGACCTTTCCGACAGAAGGCAATCTACGCGGCGCCACCATGCGCACGGAGATGGGCACCTATCACATCCGCCCGTTCGGCCAGCCCTGCATCGAGGGCTTTTTCGGCGGCAGCTTTGCCCGCGCGCTGGAAGATGCCGGCGACGGTGCCATCGCCGCCCAAGCCATCAGCGAGATCGCGGGTTTTCTCGGCAACGATATCCGCCGCAAGCTGAAGCCGCTGTATGAATCGCGTTGGGCCCGCGATCCCTTTGCGCGGGGGTCGTATTCGCATGCGCTGCCCGGCCATGCCGGCGACCGTGCCGTGCTGGCTGCGCCGGTGGATGCACGTCTGTTCTTCGCGGGCGAGGCGACGTCGCCGACCTTCTTCACGACCGCGCATGGTGCACGGGACAGCGGCGAGCGGGCGGCGAAGGAAGTGCTGGCGGCTCTGGGCAAGCCTTAGCTGCAAGCTCCGTCATTGCGGGCTACTCGATCACTCGCGCTCGCAAATCCGCATCTGGCACGAAGCAGGCGTCATACTTTCCGAAGATGCGATAGCGGTTGCGCGCGACGAGGCTGTAGACCGCATCCCGCAGCGGCTTCGGCAACACGAATAATGCGCGCACCCAGCGCCAGCCTGGGAGTTGCGACAGCACCGTCAGCACAGCATCCGACTTCATGAACACCTCGCCGCCGTGGACAACCGCGTTGGTGTCGGGATCATCGGGGTCGATGCCGAACGTGCGCGCGAGCCGGGCGCCATAATCCGACTGGATCGGCGTGAACCGAAACTGCCTCGCCGTGTCGCGCTTGGCGACGAAGCGGACCCAGCGTGAGCAGAAGATGCAGACGCCGTCGAACAGAATGACGTCGTCCTCAGGCCATTTGGGCATCAGACTCTCTTTTTGACGCGTTTTCTTCACGCGAACCGGAATCCACTTCGCTCGAAAACGCTATCGGTTATCCAGCATCAGGAGCGCGACGACCATCAAGACGATCGCCGGCCCGGTCTTCACCAGCGCGCCAAGCGGCTCGATCCAGAGGTCGGGCGTCAGGATCGCCGCGCCCAGCATATAGCCGAGCGAAGCGAAAATACCCGCGACCAAGCCGATCGCAGCCGTTCGGCGGAAGGCGATCAAGACACCGATGCTCATGTCCATCAGGCTGGTGCCGATGGTGATGGGATCAACCAGCGCGGGCGGAAAGTTGTGCGCGGTCAAAATGCCGGCGGCGGCACCGTAGGACACGAACAAGGCGATGAAACCGGAGACGACCCAGAACGCGACCAGGCTTGCGAAAATCAGCGCCTTGACCAGGAACAGGCGCGCGAACCATTTGTCCTGGATGCTGGCAGGATGGCGTCCGATCGCCTCAGCCAGATGCTTCGGCGCGATACCCGTCGCGGCGCTCCACGCTGACGGATCGCCAGTCACGCCGCGACGCAGCTCGGCAATGGCGGTCGAGCGCATCGGCGGCGTCCAGCCGAGATAGCAGGCGACATCGCCGAGTTTCACGCCGAGATCGAGCACAAAGCGGGGCATCGCGATGCGCGGCCAGCCGTCCGTGCCGAACGCATGGCGAAACGGCTTGATGACGCCGGCCATGGTGATCGGTTCGGCCTGCATCAGGTCCCAGCTCACCGCCCTCAACGAGGCATCGTCGATGTCGCGCGCGGCGAGCCAGGCGATGGTCGCCGTAATATCCTCGATCGCCACGGGCTGAAATGGCGTTGCCATGTCCTTGGCCGGCAAATCGATCGGAAAGGCTGCAAGCGCGCGGAGCATGGCGCTACCTCCATAGGCTGACGGTGCGACCACGAAGCCGGGCCGCAGGATGGCATGAGGAATGCCGCTAGCCCCGATCAGGCGCTCGGCCTCGCGTTTGGTCGTAGCGAAGGCGGTGCGGTCCGCCTCCGCGGAGCCGGGGATCGAGATGTGCACCAGCCGGATTGCGCGGCCGCTGCCGCCGATCGCCCGAAGCAGTCGCGCGACGAAATCGCGATGCACCGCGCTCGTGTTGCTGCCGGGGCCATCCTGGAGCACGCCGAGACAGTTCACGACGACGTCTACCGCGTGCTCGCTAAGGAGACGCGTCAGCGCGGCCGTGTCGAGGATGAGGATCGGCAGCTCGATGTCCAGCGCGCTCATCCTCTGCGCCGGCGACAGGCTCCGCGCCACGCCGACGACGCGAAAGCCCCGCGTGCGCAGATCGTCGGTGACGAAGCGGCCGATCAGGCCGGAGGCGCCGAGCACCAAAACGGTTCGCTCACTCATCGCTTCTCTCAAAACGGTTTCGCGATCATCAGCCACAGGATGGCCATCGTCGCGCCGAAGCCGGGGAAGCCGAACGCGAACCAGCGGCGGAATAGCACGAAATAGCGCTGTGGGAGCGCACTGCGCTGCGCAGCAGCCTTGCGCGCGAGGTCGCGCATCTCGATCTGCATGAACACGACCGGCACCCAGAACAAGCCGGCAATCGCGTAGAGCGCGAGTGAGGCCAGCAGCCAGCGCTCCGTGATCGAGGTCGCCGACAGCATCATCAGCACGCCGCCGCTGACCGGCTGGAGGATCACGGCCGACAGCGTGAAGATCGCATCCGGGATAACCACGACCGAAGCGGTGCGGGCGATGAACTCCGGGTCCTGCGTGCGATGCGCCATCAGCATGAAGAAGGCGATGCCGGTTCCGGTGCCGAGAATGACGATGGCGCCGAGGACGTGTACAAATTTGACCAGGAAATACAGCGTCATGGCTTCTTGGTCGCCACAGGCTTGCGCGGGTTCAGCGCCCGCGCGAGCTCGCCGCTGGCGGCTTTGACGCCGGCTTCGGTTTCGATCATCCAATGGCCTTCGCTGCCGACGGCCGCCAGCGGGCGAAACTCGGCCTTGCCGCCCGTGCCGCGAAACGCGTCGACGAGTTTCTGCGAGAATGCCGGCGCGAAATAGCTGTCATTGGGCGCAACGAGCCAGGTGACGGGAATGCGCGCGGTCTTGCCGAATTCCGCGGCGGCGGCGAGCAGGGTGTGCGGCGCGCAGATTCGGTTCGGCTCATCATTGGCATGGCCGCCGCGTCCCGGTGCAAACACGGTGATGGCGGAGATCACCTTCGGATCGGCAGCGGCGAGCGCCAGCGCACCCCATCCGCCGGCGGAATGGCCGATCACGATCGCGCCATCCTTGCGGATGAAATCCTGCTTTTGCAGCTGGACCAGCGCCAGTTTGATTGCGTCGGCCGTTGCGCGGCCCGAGCGCGTGTAGTCGGGCTCGCCGCAGCCGCCCTGATCCTCGAGGTAGCGGCCGCCGGTGGCACCATGGCCTGGCCGCTCCGGCACCAGCACGGCAAAGCCGCGCGCGACGAGATAGCCGGCGAGCGGGCGGTATTCCGGCTGCGGCATTTGCACCCGACGTAGCGTGTTCTGCGTCGAGGCGTGTGCGATCACCGCGAGCCGGAACGGACCTGGGCCCGAGGGGCGAAACAGCAGGGCATGCGCAGCAAGATCGGTATCCGGCGTTGGCACGCGCCATTCCTGCCGACGAAACGGTTCGCCCTCCTCTCCCGATGGACCGAACCTGACCTCTGCGCACAGAGGCGGCGCGGTCAGCAAGGCCAGCAGAGGCAGGAGCGCGATGGTATTGAGGAGCCGCATGAATTGCCGAGGGCGAACAAGAACAGCGACAGGCACACTAGTAGGAACGAATCACAATGAGCGGACTTTCTGCGGTGCCCATTGCCGTTCCTTCGTTGCCGCAAGCAACAGGAGTTTTGCACCGACGGCACGCACGCAGGTGCCCTCGGAGTTGCCGTCCTGTCTTTTTTCGGCACAACTCGGTTGAAATACTGATGCAGAAAGTCCACAGGTTAACCGATAATTAACGATAGGTCTTGCCGCCGGCGCGGCGACTTGGTTTGATCGCGTCCATGAGCACAACCCTGATCGAGGTCCGGCCGGCCAAAGCCGCAGATGCAACTGCGGTGGCGTCGACCCATGACGAAGCCTGGCGTTCGGCCTATCAGGGCATCATTCCCGGCGCCGAGCTGGAGAAGCTGATCAACCGCCGCGGTCCGCAGTGGTGGGACAGCGCGATCCGCAAGGGCAGCCGTGTCAGCGTGCTGGTGTTCGGTGACAAGATCGCCGGCTATGCCAATTACGGCCGCAACCGGGCCCGCAGCCTGCATTTCGACGGCGAGATCTACGAGCTTTATCTGCGGCCCGAGTTTCAGGGCCTCGGCTTCGGCCGCCGCCTGTTTGCCGCCGCCCGCCGCGACCTGATGCAGAGCGGGCTGAAGAGCATGGTGGTGTGGGCGCTCTCGGACAACGATCCCGCTACCGAGTTCTACCGCGCCCTGGGTGGTCGCATGGTGGCGCGCTCGTCGGAGCGTTTCGGACCGAAGGCGCTCGACAAGGTTGCCTTCGCTTGGACCAATTGAGCTGCTGAAACCCTAGCCGGGCAGCGTTCCCATCCGTCGATACCGCAGGCCGCTTGCGCCGGTGATCGCCGGATTCATTATTTCACAAAAACGCGATGGATCAGCGGGCCAAGCCCGCGTATGACAGCGCCAAAATCGCTGCCGGGCGCGATTTATCCTCGGCAACAACGGAGCCTTGAATGCGTATCGATGCGGTCTCGATCGGAAAGAACGTCCCCCACGACGTCAATGTCATCATCGAGGTCCCCGTGGGCGGCGAACCGATCAAGTACGAGATGGACAAGGAGGCCGGCACGCTGGTGGTCGACCGCTTCCTCTACACGCCGATGCGTTACCCCGGCAATTACGGCTTCATCCCGCATACGCTGTCGGATGACGGTGACCCCTGCGACGTGCTGATTATCAACACCCGCGCCATCATCCCCGGCGCCGTCATGAGCGTGCGCCCGGTCGGGGTGCTGTTCATGGAGGACGAAGCCGGCGGCGACGAGAAGATCCTGGCGGTGCCGTCGTCCAAGCTGACGCAGCGCTACGACAAGGTGAAGTCGTATTCCGATTTGCCTGACATCACGCTGCAGCAGATCCAGCACTTCTTCGAGCACTACAAGGATCTCGAAAAGGGCAAGTGGGTGAAGATCCTGCGCTGGGGCGGCCCGGAGGAAGCGCACGAGCTGATCCAAGAAGGCATCGAGCGCGAGAAGAAGAAGAAGGGCTGATCCGCACGGTCATTCCGGGGCGCGTCAGAGCGAACCCGGAATCCAGAGGTCGGGGCGCGAGATTCCGGGTTTGGCTCTGCGAGCCGCCTCGGAATGACGCTCAACTACACCGCCGGCTTCGGCAGGCCGGCGATCGCGCAGGCCGCGCGGAGCGTGTTCACCAACAGGCACGCCACCGTCATCTGGCCGACACCGCCCGGCACCGGCGTGATCGCGCCGGCAACGGCAAGCGCTTCCTGATAGGCGAGATCGCCGACGAGGCGCGTCTTGCCGTTCTCCTTCGGGATGCGATTGATGCCCACATCGATCACGGTCGCACCCGGCTTCAGCCAGTCGCCGCGCACCATCTCTGGCCGGCCCACCGCCGCATAGACAAGATCCGCTTTCTTCACGAGGCCAGGCAGGTCGCGCGAGCGCGAATGCGCGATCGTCACCGTGGCGTTCTCGTTCAGCAGCAACTGCACGAGCGGGCGGCCGACCAGGTTGGAGCGGCCGATGACGATGGCGTTCATGCCTTCGAGCGAGGCGTGCACGCTTTTGGTCAGGATGATGCAGCCGAGCGGCGTGCAGGGCGACAGCGCCTCGAAGCCGCCGGCGAGCCGGCCGGCATTGTTCGGATGCAGCCCGTCGACATCCTTGGCGGGGTCGATGGCGTTGATGACGGCCTCGGTGTTCAGCCCCTTCGGCAACGGCAATTGCACGAGAATGCCGTGCACGGCGGGATCGCGATTGAGCTTTGCGACCAGCGCCAGCAGATCTGCCTGGGAGACGTCGGCCGGCAGCTTGTGCTCGAACGAGGCCATGCCCGCGGCCTGGGTCTGGGTGTGTTTTGAACGGACATAGACTTCGCTGGCGGGGTCGTTGCCGACCAGGACCACTGCAAGGCCCGGCACCAGATTGTGCTCGCGCTTTACGCGGGCGACCTCCTCGGCGACGCGGCCACGGAGTTCCGCCGCAATGACTTTTCCATCGATGATATCAGCGGTCATGTCCGTTCTCTCAATCTGTCGGTTTGGCCGATGTGAGCTGGCGCAGGGTTTCGCCGAGACGCGCCGGATCGCCGTCGACCGCGATCTGCTTCAGCCGCGACGTGGCTCCGGATAGCAGCTTTACATTGCTCTTGGGCACGCCGAGCGATTTCGCCAGCAGCGCCAGCACGGCCTTGTTGGCCTCGCCGCCATCGGCAATGGCGCGCACCCGCACCTTGAGCACGCTGCGGCCATCCGAAAGCTGCTCGATCCCGTCGATGTCGTCGCGGCCGCCGCGCGGCGTCACCCGCAGCGCGATGCTGATTCCTCCGGCCGAGTAGCGCCAAGGGTCCTTAGGGCAAGGCTCCTGACAACAAGGCTCCTTGTTGGCAACCAAGGCGCTCCCGCCCGCTTAGACCACGTTCGGGTAGATGTAGTACAGGATCACCCGCTCGATGAACATGATGATCAGGATCAGGATGATCGGCGAGATGTCGAGACCGCCGAGGCTGGGCAGGAAATTGCGAATCGGCGCCAGCAGAGGCTCGGTGATCCGGTAGAGGAACTCCGCCACCGCCGACACGAACTGGTTACGGGTGTTCACCACGTTGAAGGCGATCAGCCAGGACAGGATCGCGGAGGCGATCAGCAGCCAGACGTAGAGGTCGAGCACGATGATGACGATGTCGAGAACGGCACGCATGGCTTATGAGGCCTCTGGCTTTTGAAAACTCTGGCTCGGTCGGGATTGACGCCCCGTTTGCTAGATATCGGTTCCGTCAGGCCCAAACAAGGGAAGTCGGCACCCGGAGAGCTAAAACCGGGTTACGCCCGTCCTTGACTTGACCTTGGCGGGGACTTAAATGGCGCCCGGTTGTCGGCCGCGTTCACCAGAGCGGCCAGCAAAGGGGCCATAGCTCAGCTGGGAGAGCGCGTCGTTCGCAATGACGAGGTCGGCGGTTCGATCCCGCCTGGCTCCACCAGCCTTCGCTGGCTTCGCCAGCTTCGGCTCGGCAAGCCTTTTCGTAGCGAAGGCTGCCGCGGCGTAGCCCGAAGGGCGAAGCCGGGCTCTCTCGGAATCTCTCTCCCCCTACCTCCCCGTAAACCTTGGCGGCCGCTTCTCCATGAAGCTCGCCACGCCCTCCCTGAAATCACTCCCGTTCAGCGCCACCATCATCTCCCTGTTGGCCTCGATCGTCGCCTCGGCCAGCGTCTGGAACGGCACCTCGTAGAGCTGGCGCTTGATCACGGCCATCGCGCTCGGCGAGACGAAATCGGCGAGATCGCGCGCGTAAGTATACGTCTCTTCACGCAGCTTCTCCGGCGGACAGAGCCGGTTGACCAGCCCGATCCGCAGTGCCTCCTCGCTCGACACGCGCCGCGCCGAGAGCAGCAGATCCAGCGCATTGGCGTGGCCGACGATGCGCGGCAGCATCCAGCTGATGCCGTGCTCGGCGATCAGGCCGCGCCGCGCGAATGCGGTGGTGAACACGGTGTTGTCGGCGGCAAAGCGAAGGTCGCAATAGAGTGCATGCACCAGTCCAATGCCTGCCGTCGCGCCGTTCAGCATGGCGATCACAGGCTTCTTGATCGAAGGATAATAGCCGTACCGCGTCTGCCAGTCTGGCCGGCGATTCATGTCGAACGGCGGCAGGTTCGAGGCGCGCCTGACGTCGTTGGGATCGAGGCCCTTCAGCGCATCCATGTCGGCGCCGGCGCAGAAGGCGCGGCCCGCGCCGGTGAGGACGATGACGCGGACATTGTCGTCGGCGCTTGATGCCTCCATGGCGTGGCGCACGTCGCGCTCCATGATCGGCGTCCATGCATTCATGCGATCGGGGCGGTTGAGCGTGATGGTCGCGATCTTGTCGCTCACCTCATAGAGAATGTGTTCGTAGGCCATGACGCTCTCCCTTGTTTGCCGGCACGCGTTCGCAAGCGCTCGTTAGAAGCGAGCCTAGCATATCCAGGGACGGGAGAAGGACTTGCGCCAAGGACCTGCGCCAAGGACTTGCGCGAAGCCGCGATCACTCGGCGGCTTGCGCCAGCATCGGCCGGCGCTCCAGCCAGCCGTCGAGGAAATGATCGAGCCAGGCGCGTTCGGCGACATCGTAGACGGCGCGATCCGCGAAATGATGATGCCGCTGCCGTGCACCGGGCGCGCTGAAGCCGTCGTAACCGCGCGTGGTCCAGCGGCACATCATCGCATAGGTCACATCGGGGTGGAACTGCACGCCGAAAGCATTGCCCGTGCGGAACGCCTGCACCGGGAAATCATCGCCTTCGGCGAGCAAGTCGGCGCCTTCAGGCAGCTCAAAGCCCTCGCGATGCCAGTGATAGACCTGCGCCGGCCA
The DNA here is from genome assembly GCF_020194135.1 of Bradyrhizobium sp. BRP23. Lineage (NCBI taxonomy): Bacteria > Pseudomonadati > Pseudomonadota > Alphaproteobacteria > Hyphomicrobiales > Nitrobacteraceae > Bradyrhizobium > Bradyrhizobium sp. BRP23. The sequence continues at coordinate 32,671 of NZ_JADYVW010000015.1, forward strand.
GTGCGGGCAGAGCGCGCGGCCGGCGGCGGTCGGCCTGATCGGGTAGTACCCGATCTGCGTCAGCGCCTGCGCATGCGGCGCGACACGGGCCCCGAGCTGCATCGCCAGCATCTGCGCCCCCAGGCAGATGCCGAGCAATGGGCGCTGCTCGCGGAGCGGAATTTCGATCCAGTCGATCTCGCGGCGAATGTAGTCGTCGGAATCATTGGCGCTCATCGGCCCGCCGAAGATCACGGCCCCGGCATGCTGATCGAGCGTCTCGGGCAGGGGATCGCCGAAGCGAGGACGGCGGATGTCGAGGCGGTGGCCGAGCGCGCGCAACGCATTGCCGACGCGGCCAGGTGTCGAGCATTCCTGATGCAGGACGATCAGAACCGGCAGCCGGGTTTCAGCGGCGGCGACGCTCGCCGCCCTCTGTGGGAAGGCGACCACCTCTGCGCCACCAAACCTGTCCGTCCGGAACGACATGGCCTCTGCGAGTGCTATCGGTTCAGACCGCCAGCATAGCTAAGCGATGGTTAACATCGTGTGAGTTTGCGCACACACGCGCACGTCTGGAAGCAAGCTCCGGGCCACTACGGACGCGGGCGGCGTTGTCAGCATGATCCGGAAAAGTGTGAAGCGGTTTTCCGAAAAGATCATGCTCAAACAAAGAGCTAAAGCGCGATGACGATTCATCGCGTTTTAGTGCCTCTGCCGCTGGAACCGGCTAGTGGCCGCCAGGATGAAGCCGCGTGGGAAGAAGCGCAGCGCGAACGGCACAATCTTGTTGCCGAGGCCGGGCAGCACTGCCCGTTTGTTGGCCATCAGAGCGCGATACGCCTCCCGCGCAACCTCGGCAGCTGAGACGTTGAGAAAGGCCGTATCATGTTGCGAGCCGACGCCGGCGCGGGCCTGGAATTCCGTGGGGACCGGGCCCGGGCAAAGCACGGTGACACGGACGCCGCGGGGAGCGAGCTCCGCCCGCAATGCTTCGGTGAAGGAAATCACATAGGCCTTGGATGCGTAGTACACGGCCATGCCGGGGCCGGGCAGGAAGCCTGCAACCGAGCCGACATTGAGAAGACCGCCCTTGTTCCGGATGAGCTGATCGGCGAAGCGCAGCGACAGATCCGTCAGGGCCCGGACGTTGACATCGACGATGCCGAGCTGCGCGACGCGATCGCGCTCGATGGCATCGCCGAATACGCCGAAGCCGGCGTTGTTGACGAGATGATCGAGCTCGACACATTCGGCGGCAAGTGCCGCGGCGATCCTCTCGCCGGCATGCGGATCCTCGAGGTTGCAGGCGATCACGATCGGCTTCTTGCCACCCTTGGCGGCGATCTCGTTCGCGAGCGCTTCGAGCCGATCCACCCGTCTCGCCGTCAATGCGAGGCGATGTCCATTGGCGGCAAACACACGCGCCAGCTCCATCCCGATGCCCGCCGAGGCACCGGTGATCAACGTTACCCGCTCAGTCACGATCGAAGTCTCTTGAATTGAAGTCTGTGGTCCCGGCAATACCAGAACGAGAGCATAAGCCGTGCGCGCCAGGCAAGCGGCACTGGCAGCATGGCTGCTTGTGAGAGCGACAGTGGAAGCAGGAAAGACCGGTATTTGCAGTCGAATCAGCAGAAGCGGGGGACCGCCGGGCTTATATTAAAGTTTCGTCATGTGGCTCGCAGGCCAGGCAATCCGCCAGGGACCGGTCCGACGGCGCGATCCTTGACCTGGCCACCGGCACGCTCCGCAATGGCGTGCTTCAGCTCGATCCGGTCACGCTGGGAGATGCCGAGCAGGTCGGACGCGCGCCAGACCACATTGTCCTCGAACTCGCTGACCTCTCCGTCGGCATAGACCAGCTCCCACATCATCTGCACGATCCGCTTGCGACCCGCTTCGTCGAGCGAGCGCATGATGACGCTGGTGAAGTGATAGAGGTCGACGGCCTCGCCTTCGACCTGGGTGGCGTCGGCGATGAGACGGTCAGCGGTGCCGCGGTCGAGCCCGAAATGGCTTTCGATCAGGCTGTGCAGCTTGCGCTGCTCGGCCGCGCTCGGCTGGCCGTCCAGCGAGACCACATGGACCAGCAGCGCGGTCGCGGCCAGCCGGTAATCGCTGTCGCCAAATGCGCGGTCCTGGGCCTGGGGACCGACAATGTCGGCGATGAATTGGCGCAAGCCGTCGAGCATAGGTCCTACCGAGATTGATGACGCCGCAAGGAGCGCGGCCGTTACCAGCATTATATGAGCAGGAAACTCAACCGGCGCAACGTGCGTCAGTTCCGCGCGCGTATTACGTTTCGGCAATCTGGGCGCGCTTTCTGCCGTGATGGCCGGGCTTGACCCGGCCATCAAAGCGTCACCGCGAGGAAGGACATTCATGCCCGGGCATGACGGTGAAGGATGTAAAGCGCTTTTGTTTCCCACGGAGCTAGAGACTGCGGCGCAGCCCACAAGCTCACGGTATCTCGTACACCACCATCTTGTCGGCGATGCCACGGAGCGCGGCCTGCTTCTGGATCGGCTTGATGGCGCGCTGCTTGAGCACCTCGGCGACTGCGGGAGCGTCCAGCACCGGGCCGGTGATGTGGATCTCCTGCGCGGTCGACAGGCTCTGCACGCGGGCGGCGATGTTGACGGTCTGGCCGAAATAATCCTGCCGCTCGTTGAGCATGACTGCGAGGCAGGGGCCTTCGTGGATCCCGATCTTGAGAATGAGGTCGTTGGCGCCGCGCTGCTTGTTCAATTCGTCCATCGCGGCGCGCATGCGCAGTCCCGCGGTGATCGCGTGCTCGGGCCTGACGAAGGTCGCCATCACGGCATCGCCGATCGTCTTCACGACCGCACCCTTCTCGGCGGCGATGATCTCCAGCAGCGCGCGAAAATGCGCTCGCACGAGATCGAAAGCATTGAGGTCGCCGACCCGCTCATACAGCGCCGTCGAACCCTTCAGGTCGGTGAACAGGAACGTCAGGGACGTGATCTTCAGTCGCTGGTCGACATTGAGGTTGTCGGCCTTGAAGACGTCGCGGAACGTCTGGTTGGACAGCATGCGCTTGGCGGTCAGGATCGGCTTGCGCTTGCCGATCATCTCGTGCAACGCGTGGTCGGCAATCCAGACCGAGGGCAATACGCGACTGTCCGATTGGTTCTCGAGCATGAGACGCAACGGTCCGGGGCGCATCACGGTGGTCCCCGTCGGCGCCTCCAGCTTGTTGAACATGATCGACAGCTGCTGACGCTCGCTGGTCGGCTCACCCTGAACGTCCAGGAAATGGGCGGAATGGGTGACCGGCTCGAACACGATGATGAACTGGCTCGGCAGATTGAGTGAGAGGATCGCCTTCTCGCCGGCGGGCAATTCGAGGGCTTCGAGCGTTACCTGGTTGATCAGGCGGGAAAAGGATTCGTCGTTGATGTCGACGCCTGAGCTCCAGAACATCTGCCGCACATACTCCCAGATCGGCAACGTGTCGGGATCATGAGCACCGATGCGGCGGACCCGCGGGCTGACGGTGAAGGCCACTTCGACCATCTCGTCGACGGAGGCCTCGTATCCGGCGGCGCAAAGCGCGCAATTGTAGTCGTCGTGCTTCAACGACTTCAGTGTGGCGTGCGCGCCCAGCACGCCTCCGCAGCCGGGACACAGCACGTTCCAGCTCATGTCGAACAGGCCGAGCCGCGAGGCGTGCAGGAAGCCGGAAATGACCTTCTCCTGGTCGAGCCCGGTCCGGTCGGCAAAATCCAGCGCATTGATCCGGTTGAGATCGCGATCATGACCGTTGGCGATCAGCTGCGCGATGGCCTCCACCACAACGGAATCGGCGGTCTGCTTCAGAACGGAGAACTGGGCCTGGATGTCGCTCATGGCGAAACTCTATGTAGGCTGGATCACGCCAGCGGCCAGACGCGAGCCTGTCACCGACGCGTGATGCGGAACAGGGGTGAATGGTCCGGCTGGGTGGTGACGACGCCGAGCGGAATTACGGGGGTCGCGGGGTCGGCAAGCTCGATTCGGTACGCTCCGATCAGCCGCGCCAGCGCCAGCACGGATTCGGCTTGGGCAAACGGTGCGCCGATGCAGACGCGCGGACCTGCACCGAATGGCAGGTAAGCAAAACGGTCCGGCGCCTCCTGCGACATGAAGCGCTTTGGAATGAATGCGTTCGGCTGATCCCACAGCTTCTCGTGCCGGTGCAAGAGCCAGGGCGCGATCATGATGATGTCGCCCTTGCCGATCTCGACGCCCGCCGCATTGTCCCTATCGCGCGCGGCACGCGCGACCAGGAAGGCCGGCGGATAGAGCCGCATGGTTTCGTCGATCACCGCGCGGGTGAATTTCTGGCGATCGATGTCGGCCATGCTGTCGAGATGCTCGCCGCGGGTCTCGGACGCCACCTCCTCCTGCGTATCGGGATCGAGCGCGAGCAGGTAGAGCGCCCAGAACAGCGCCGTCGCCGTGGTCTCATGACCGGCGAGGATCATGGTCGCGACCTCGTCGACCAGCTGCTCGTCGGAGAAGCCCTGGCCCGTCTCGGGATCGCGTGCCTCGTCCATGAGATCGAACAAATCGCGCGGCGGCGCACCGTCCTTCTTGCCCGCCTTACGCCGCTCGGCGATCAGCATGGCCACGAACTCGGTCCAGCGCTTGCGGAAACGGGCGCGGGCAAAATCCATCGGGCTCGGCCAGGACACCGGCAGCACCATGTCGAGGAAGTACGGACGCCCCAACCGCGCGGCATATTCCATGATGAAGTTGCGCAGGGTTGCGCCGTGCTGGTCCATGCCGAACGAGAACATCGTGCGACCGGCGATCTCAAGCGTCATGCGCTGCATGATCGCGCGCAGGTCGACCGGCTCACCGGTTTGCGCGTCCAGCTTGGCGATGGTTTCGTCGAGCACGGCCGTCATGTGCGGAACGAGGTTTGCGGTCGCGCGCGGCGTGAAGGCCGGGGCGAGCGTGCGGCGCTGAAACGTCCAGGAATGACCTTCCGCAATCAGAAGGCCGTCGCCGAGAACGGGGCGCAGCATGCGGATGCCGGCCGGCGTGCGCGTGTAGTTCTCGTAATTGCTGAGCAGCACGTGCCGGATCGCGTCCGGCTGGTTCAGGATGAAGCTATTGCGGAAGAAGAAGCGGCCAGAAATGACCTCTTCCTCGTAGGCGCGTTGACCCCAGGTCGCGATCATATTCTGCCTGATGACCGCGAGCCGGCCGAAGAACGACATATCGTCGGGCGCTCGCGGAGGAGCCGGAGGGGTGATGGGCCGACGCACGCTGGCGATATTCATGGCTCTCTCCCGCAAGGTGGGACGCAGGTAAATAGCTAGTAAGTCAGCTCGGCGATGGCAATCCGGTTCTCGGACGCAGCCCAGGCGCGTGCCACAATCCGTTCTTCGCCGAATTGGGCCACGATGTTACGGCCAACCTCGGTGGCGGGAAGCCGCAGGGTGGCTGCCGCATCCGTGGGCACGCCCGGCTTGACGTCGGCCGGCTCCTTGCCGTCGAGCAGCACCACGTCGCGCGGCAGGCCGAAATAGCCGCGCGGGCGCGACATGATCACGACGGCGCCGGCGGCCTTGTCGGCCGGCCCGAGCGGCCGCGCGGGCCGCAGATGCACAACCTCGGACGAGCGCGGGAAGGGCGAGCGGTAGATGTGCGTCGTCGGCGCATCCGGCGAGGTCAGCACGAATTCGAGCGACCAGGCGGGATCGACCTGCGCCGGCCCCCAACGGCCATCTGAGCCTGTTGTCGAGCTGTACAGCGCACCGTCTTTGCGCTCCCCGGTATCAGGATCGACACGGAAGACATCGACGATTGCACCCGCGACCGGACGATTGGTCGGCACGCCGCCGGGCGTACCCGTGACGAGGCCGCTCAATCTCACGCTGGTCTCCGGCACGATCGCGATGCGCGCAGGTTCGCGCCCCGCGATGAACTTGTAAATCTCGCGGAACGCGCGCGGGTGAAACGCCACCTCGCGATGGTCGAGCGCGCCAAGCACCATATTGGTGGCGCCCTTCAGCTCCGGCCCTTGGGCGGTGACATTGGTCGGCGTGCCGGGCTTGCCGATGAATCGGCCGTCGCTCTGCGCAAATTTGTCCATGCCATCGCTGCGCAGCGTGAGGAAGGCAACGCCCGGCGTCACCTCGCTCTCGCCTTCGTTCAAGCTGCGCAGGAACGTGCCGCGGCCGTTGAATTCGTTGTTGGGCTGGTCGTCGGTCGCGAACACACCGTGATTGGGCGTACCGCACAGCACCGCATGGCTGACATCACCGGCGCCGCCGTTCTTGATGACGTTACGGATCGCGTAGCCGCCGCGCGAGCTGCCGACCAGCGCCACGCGGGCTGCGCCGGTGCGGCGCTTCAGCTCGGTGATGGCGGCAGCGAGCTCGAGGCGCTGATCCTCGGTCGAGGAGCGACCCGCCTGCTCGACCTTGTCGTCGTTGCGCGCCAGCGGGTCGGTGAAATTGATCGCCATCATGCGATCGCGCGCGATACCGTTGGACTCCATCCGCCAAAGCGTCGTCATCCAGAGCGCGCCGTAATCGCCATTGCCGTGGACGAACAGAATCGGCGGCAGCTCCGTGGCGGGCGCGGTCTGCGCCAGCGCGCCCGTCCGCAAGCTCGCAAGTGCGAAAGGCACGCTCGCAGCCCCTTGCAAGATCGTCCGTCGCGACAGCTTCATCTGTTCCTCCCCGGCAAACCTAGCTCTTTGCACTGCTTATACCGGCCTAAGCACTGGACAGCGAACGACTTTCGCGGGCATCACTGAATTGGCCGGAATCACCACGACCACTTCTGCCATCCGACATGGAAGGGGATATGACCGAGCAGCCGAACCGCCCGAAAATGGCCGCCGACGGCATCACAGCGCCCCTGCGGTACACCGTGTTCCGGCGGATCTGGCTCGCCAGCCTGCTCTCCAATCTCGGCCTCCTGATCCAGGGCGTGGGTGCGGCCTGGGCGATGACGCAGATGGCGGCCTCGGCAGACAAGGTGGCCCTGGTGCAGACCGCGCTCATGCTGCCGATCATGCTGATCTCGATGCCGGCCGGCGCCATCGCCGACATGTATGACCGCCGCATAGTCAGTGTGATTTCGCTGTCGATCGCGCTGATCGGCGCGAGCGTGCTCACCGTGCTGGCCGGCTTCAACCTGATCACCCCGGAATTGCTGCTCGCCTTCTGCTTCATCGTCGGCAGCGGCAATGCGCTGTTCGGTCCGGCCTGGCAGTCCTCGGTCAGCGAACAAGTGCCGCCCGAGGCATTGGCGTCCGCGGTGGCGCTGAACGGCATCAGCTACAACATCGCGCGCAGCTTCGGTCCGGCGGTCGGCGGCGTCATCGTCGCTGCGCTCGGTGCGGTGGCCGCATTCGCCTGCAATGCGATCCTCTATCTGCCGCTGCTGGTGGTGCTGCTGCTCTGGCGCCGCAACACCGAGGTGTCGCGCCTGCCGCGGGAAAAGCTCAACCGCGCCATGGTCTCGGGCGTGCGCTACATCACCAATTCGCCGCCGATCAAGATCGTGCTGTTGCGCACGCTGGTGATGGGCCTGATCGGCGGCGCGGTGATGGCGCTGATGCCGCTGGTCGCGCGCGACCTCCTGCATGGCGGCGCGCAGATGTATGGCATCATGCTCGGCGCCTTCGGCATGGGCGCGGTGATCGGCGCGCTCAACATCCACGAATTGCGCAAGCGCATGAGCGGCGAGGCCGCGATCCGCGCCTGCACCATCACGATGGCCTTCACCATGGCCGCCCTCGCTTTGAGCACGGAGCCGGTGCTGACGGCGGCCGCGCTGGTGCTGGGCGGCGCAGTCTGGATGGCGGCGATCGCGCTGTTCAATATCGGCGTGCAGCTCTCGGCCCCGCGCTGGGTCGCCGGTCGCTCGCTCGCAGCCTTCCAGGCCGCGATCGCCGGGGGCATCGCGATCGGCGCCTGGGGCTGGGGCCATCTCACCGACTATGCCGGCGTCGAGATCGCATTGCTGACCTCGGCCGGCCTGATGCTGATCTCGCCGCTGCTCGGCATCTGGCTCACGATGCCGCGTGTCGGCGCCCGCAACGAGGATGCGGACATGCTGGCCGATCCCGAGGTGAGGCTGTCGCTGACAGGGCGCAGCGGCCCGCTCGTGGTCGAGATCGAATATCGGGTTGCGCAAGAGAATGCGCGCGCGTTCCACAACGTGATGCAGGACGTGCAGCTCTCGCGCCAGCGCAACGGTGCCTATGGCTGGTCGATCGCGCGCGACATCGCCGACCCCGAGCTGTGGACCGAGCGCTATCACTGCCCGACCTGGCTCGACTATTTGCGTCAGCGCAACCGTGCGACCCAGTCCGAACGCGCGCTGCATCAGCAGGCGATCGATTTCCACATCGGTCCCGAGCCGGTGCGAATCCGCCGCATGCTGGAGCGCCCCTTCGGTTCGGTGCGCTGGAAGGACGACACGCCGGACCGCGCCAACAGCGAGGTGCTGCCGGTGGTCGCGACCGCGGCGGGAAGCAGTACGTAGGCCTCTCGTCATTCCGGGGCGCGCCGTAAGGTGCGAACCCGGAATCCATTTATCGCAGGAGTTGGTCGCGCGATGGATTCCGGGTTCGCGCTTCGCGCGCCCCGGAATGACGATCACTGCCCGTGCTGGGTCAGCACCTTGTCGCAGGCCTTGCTCAGCTTGGTGCGGTTCTGCTTCAGGCAGGCCAGCACGGCACCGTCGCCATTGTCCATTACGGGACGGCAGAAGCGCGTGACGTCGCGCGCGCAGGCATCATGGCCGGGCTGCTGTTGCGCGGAGGCGCTCGATGCGCACAGGAGCAAGGAAATAACGAAAAGCAGTCTGGTCATCGCGCAATTGCCTCTTACCCGGAAAGACGTGCGGGCGAAGCTAGTGCGACGATCCCGCACCTGCAACGGCTTTGTTGACTAGCTGCAGCGCGCCGCCGCCATCACCCCGGCTTCATGCCAGGGGACATGGCGAGGGGAGCTGCCGGCGCAACCGCCGGCGTCTTGGTTACTGTGTGTCCTGAGCGTCAGCGACCTTGCGCGAGGCGCCCTTGGCGAGGGTCTTGTCCATCACCGCGCGGCATCCGGCGCTGAGGTCCGAGCGATGCTTGATCATGCACGCGGTGATCTTCGGGATATTGGGGATCTCCGCCGAGCAAAGACGGAAGGCATCGCCCGTGCACATCTGCTGCGCCTCGGCCGAGAAGGCGAAGCTCGCGCCCGTCGAAGCGATGGAGACGATCGCGGCAAAGCCCAGGGCCAGGCTGGCGTCGCGGATCTTGCCGGTAAACGACTTGGTCATTTGAAGCTCCCATTGGCGCCGCCACAGCGGGCCCGTTGTCGATGGGAGCTACGATGCTCCGGCAAAACCGTTTCCACTGTGATGACGCTCACGGGAGACCCGTCCTCTGTGATCTCAGTCACTCAGACGCAGCCCACTGAAATTCCTTCGCAACCGCTGTCGTGTTGGTGTCACGTTAACTCTTACTTCGCATTAATGGCTCGTCGCGCGGGAAACTCCGCCGTTTTGGTTGCGTAATTGGAAAGAGTAACGATGCGTAATGCGTTGGGCCTGATGCTGGCCAGTGTAGTTGCGGCGGTCGTGATCGCCGCCGGCGGTTGGTTTTATTATTCCGCGCGCGCCGACCAGGGCGCTCCCAAGACAGTTGCCGCCCGTGCCGCCGACCCATTGCCGGCACAGGCGAAGCTCGCCGCCAAGGACGACGTCGAGACCACCGCGGCCGTCGCGGCCAAGCCGGCCGCAGCAGCTCCAGCACCTGCCCCCGTGCCGGTCATGCCGATGCAGCCGAAGCAGGCCTGCGCCAATCCGAACGCGCTGGGCGTGTCCCGCGTCGTCGAGATCGACACGACGGGCGGCCCCGGCTTCGGCTTCGAGCATTTCAAGCAGTTCGACTTCCTGACCGAGAAGGAGGTCGTGCTGACCTTCGACGACGGTCCGTGGCCGGTCAACACGCCCACGGTGCTGAAGGCGCTCGCGGACGAATGCACCAAGGGCCTGTTCTTCTCGGTCGGCAAGCACGCGACCTACCATCCGGAGATCCTGAAGCAGGTGCTGGCCCAGGGCCACACGGTGGGCACGCACACCTGGTCGCATGTCAATCTGAACAGCAAGAAGTTGACCGAGCAGCAGGTCAAGGACGAGGTTGAGAAGGGCTTCAGCGCAGTGAAATTCGCGCTCGGCACCAACCCGGCGCCGTTCTTCCGCTTTCCGCAGCTTCAGCACAATCCCGCGATGGTGAGCTATTTCGGCACCCGCAACGTCGCGATGTTCTCGACCGAAATCGACTCCTTCGACTTCAGGAAGGGCGCGACGCCGGAGAAGATCGTCGAGACCGTGATGACGAGGCTGGACAAGCTCGGCAAGGGCATCATCCTGATGCACGACTTCCAGAAGAACACGGGCCTCGCCCTGCCGACGCTGCTCGCGCGGCTGAAGGCCGGCGGTTACAGGGTCGTGCAGATGAAGGCCAAGACGAGCCTCCAGACGCTGCCGGAATATGACGAGGCGCTGATGAAGGACATGAAGGTGCCGACCGCAGGCACGAACTCCCGTCCGATCGCGAGCGTCGTGCAAACGATCTCGCAATAAGCGCCAAATCCAAAACTCTTGCGTCATGGCCGGGCTTGTCCCGGCCATCCACGTTTTAGGATCAGGCGCGACGACGTGGATGCCCGGGTCAAGCCCGGGCATGACGGCGAGATCAGGGTACAGGTCGGCGCCTCACCAATAGATGCCGTGGCGATGCAGCTCGCTGATGATGCGGCGCTCGGTCCAGCTGCGCTTGGGCTTCGGCTTGTCCGCCTTTGCCGTGGTCTTGGCGGCGGGCTTGGGCGTCGTGACCGGCGCGGAGGCCGTCGCCGGTGTGGTGACGGTCGGAGTGGTCGCCACTGTCGGCGCGGAGAGCGACACCGCCGGCGGACGATCATGATATTTCTGAACCTCGGTGGCCGGCGCGGCTTCGCTCACCTGCGCCGTCACGGTGCTCGCCGATGTCGTGGTTTGCGGAGTGGAGGTCTGTTCGCCTGCCGCCGCCAGCGACAGACCGCGGGAGCCGCCTGCCTGGGCGGAGGCCGAAGCCAGCAGCATGGCGGCAATCAGAATGATCTTGCGCATGTGAAGTCTCCCCGTGTTGGCGTGACAGGACGTTAGGGGAGCCATGTCTGCGATTATGTGATCGCGATCACGCAGCCGAGCGAGCCCTGATGCAGGCTGATGCCTGGTCATCGGAGCGCTTGGGGTCGGATGAACCGGGGCGCTGGTGCCGCAAGAGGGATTCGAACCCCCGACCCCGTCATTACGAATGACGTGCTCTACCGACTGAGCTATTGCGGCGAACCTGCCGGGACCAAAGCAATGCCGGCCCCGATACGCGCGCCCCTGATATCGGGCATGGCCCGAATTGGCAAGGACAAGCGGGAGGCGAAATACCGCTCACGCGCCCCAGCGGGACCAGAATCCGCGCCAGCCGCCCGCCTGGGCTTTGGGCGTGCCGATTTGTTCCGTAAATTCGTCGCTTGGGCCGTCGTCGTCGATCCCGGGATCGTCCGGTGCGCGGACGATCGGGATGACGGTCTGGGTCGGCGCCGATGCGGGCTTGCTGAGGTCGGCCCGGGTCCGGAAGACCGGCGTCGGCGCCGGCGGCGATGATTCGGCGGGCGCCGGAGCCGGATTCGCCGGCTCGGCGGGCGTGACGACCGGCTCGTCGACCTTCGCAGTTTGCTCCCCAGTCTCCTTGGCCACTTCCTTGGTAGCCTCCTTCGCGGCGTCCTTGGCCTGAGGGGGTGAATTGTCCTGCGCGGCCGGTGCCGGCAGCGGGGCCACCTCCGGCGGTTCCACCGCGGCTTCGCTGGGAGCGGCGGTCACCCGCTTCGGCGGCGGAGCGGCCAGCATGGCTTCCTCGAAGGCCGAGGATTCGAGCGTGGGGCCCTTGTCCGAGGGCAGGCTCGCGACCGGCGCCTGCCACTGGAACGCATCGAGGCGGCCGGTGACCGGGGAGACCGGACGCCAGCGGTCGCTGACATAGCCGTCCGCGGTCCAGGCGGGATCGAGCCGGGCGCGCACCGCGCGCAAGGTCCAGGCGCGGGCGCGGCCGCCGTCACCATGCTCTGTGCGCTCGATCTCGGCCATCAGCAGCGCGACGCGCTGGGTCGGATCCTTGAGATAAGGCGCGAGCACCTCGCGCGCGCGGGCGAACTCGGAGGCCTCGATCGCAGCACGCGCGATCGCGAGCTGCCCTTCGACATAACCGGGCTTGTCGGCGGGGGTCTTCGCGGCGAGAGTTTCTACCCGCTGCAAGCGGTGCCATGCGGAATCGCCGAGCTTCACATGCGCATATGCGTCCGCGAGATCGGGATGCGGATTGGAGAGCCAGGCGGCTTCCACCAGCTTCATGGCGCGGCGCACCTGATGCGCCTCGCTCTCGAATTTTGCCGCGAGCACGGCCGCCGGCACCAGGGTCGGCGCGAGCTTGACCGCCTCCAGCACGCTCTCGCGCGCGACGTCGCGGTCCATCGTTTCCAGCTCCAGCGCACGCGCGGCGAGCAGCACACCGCGCTGCCGGCGATAGGTCTGCTTGTCGATCAGGCCCGCGGACAGATTCGAATCGAGGATCGCGAGCGCGCCGCTCCAGTCGCCGCGCGCGCAGCGGAAGCCGAGCACCGCGTGCGAGGCCCAGGTCGCGGACGGCGACAGCTTGATCGCTTCCTCCGCGATCATCACGGCGCCGACCGCATCATCGGCGCGCTGCGCCTCGATGAAGAGACCGCGCAGGCCGAGCAGCCGCGTGTCCTCGCGTTCGGCCATGGCGCGGAAGACGCGTTGCGCCTCGTCGCGATTGCCTTCGAGCTGCGCCGACTGCGCGTGCAAAAGCAGTGCGAGCGGATCGTTCGGTGCATGCCGCCGCGCCGCCTCGGCGTGCCGGCGCGCGAGCGCGGAATCGCCGTGGCCGATCGCGAGCAGACCATGGGTGATGGCATGACGGCCGCGGGCATGACGCTTGTCATGACGGCGGCGGCGCAAGCGCCCTGGCATGCGCCAGATCGTCGTCAGGATGCTCCAGACCAGCACGACGGAAGCGGCGAAAAGGCCGAGCAAGAACACGAACCTCGGCAGCGTCGTCGAGATGCGGAAGGTGCCCGCGGTCAGGACGAGGTCGCCGGACTGGTCGGCGACCCAGGCCGCGCCGGCCGCCGCCAGTGCGATCAAGACGAGAAAGAGGACGATGCGAAGCATGGCGATCCCTATACGCGCCGATTGTTGCGCGAATCTTATTGAGTAGATTTGGCGAGATCCGCCATGGCATCGTCGGCGAATTTGCGGGACGCGGCGAGCGCGGCGTCGCGGGCGTCGGCTTTGTCGAGCCAGGCCTGCGCCGGAGCACGATCAGCCTCGGGCAGCGTCTTCAGCTCGCGCCGCGCTTCGGCGAAATCGCTGCGGAGCGCCGCCGCCGTGACGCGCGTCACGATGGCGCCGCGATCGTTGCCGACGCCATCGGTGCGCTCGATCCGCACGAGCTTTGACGCACCCGCCTGGAGCCGCTCGACAATGCCGGCTTCGCTCGACGGAGCTTCAGCCGGCGGCGACAGCTTCGGCACGATATTGAGGAGCTCGCGGCTCAGCGCCGCCGATGTCGGGATACCGGACGATGCAAACGCCTCGAGCGGTTTGAGCATGTCGGGCTTGGTCGCCAGCGACCGCGCCGCGGCCAATTGCGATTGATAGGGATCGCCGTGGCGAACGGCAACGTCGAGCAGGGACGCCGCCACCACATAGCGGAGCGGCTTGTCGTCCATCGTCTTGGCCTCGGCGATCTTCTCGCCCTGCTGCGCAAGCTCGGCCCGCTCGGTCTTGCTGGCGCGCTCGAGCTGAGCGATGCGGTCGATGAGCGCGGCAAGATCGGGCGCGGCACTCGGCGACGCGGATTTCGCGTCGTTCAGTGCGCTCGCCGTCTTATCGAACTGTGCGCGCAAATTGGCGATGTCGCCGCGCAGTGCGCTCGCCGCTTTCTCCAACGCGTCGATCCGCGCGACTTGGGCCGGATCGGCCGCCGGCCTCGCGGCCCTGGCTTCGACCGCGGCAACGCGTCCGCTCAGCGCATCGACGGTCGCACTGGTGACCTGCGGCGCGGCCGGCGGGGCCTGCACCGCGGGCCAGCCCAGCATCCAGCCGACTGCGATCACGACCGCAGCCGCGGCAACGCCGGAGAACGGCGCGATGACCCAGGGCGAAATCGGCGCCGATACAGGCACCGCCGCGGAGGCCTGCTGCTCTGCAGATTCGGACTGAGGCTCGGCCTTGACCTGTTCCGAGCCGGGCTCTTCCACCCTGGCCTGCTCCTGCGCGACATGCTCGGATGCCTCGGGCTCGCCCGCGACCTGCTGCGGCTGGGTCGAGACTTCCGTCGCCTCGAGGTCGATGGTGGGCGGGGTGCGCTTGGCACGACCCGGATCGGGCGCCAATCCAGCGTCTTCAGGCTTGTCGTCGGCCATCGTGACGGTTCCTCACACTTCCATACCAGGGTGGATTAGATTGCGTCGGATTCGGCCCGACCTTTACGCCAAACGGGTCCGCAACGCACGCTCCAAGGTGTCGAATAAGGCAGTTTCGTCCGGCGTTGCGGCCACCAGAACCTGTGACGCGCCGGCATCGCGCAGCACGCCCGCAACGGTCTCGGACAGGCAGCAATGCGGGATCGCCAGCGCCGAAATTTCGACACCTTCGTCCCGCGCCGCATCGAGGAACGCACGTGCGCTGCGCCGGGAGTAGTGCAGCACCGCCTCGATCCCGTGGGCGGCAAAGCCCTCGCACACCTCGCGCGGCAGATGCTTCACCGGCGCCATGCGGTAGGTCGTCTGCGTCACCACGCGGAAACCTTCCGCCCCGAGTTCGCCGCCGAGGTCGCGCGACAGATCCGCGCCGGCGAGATACAGCAGCGTGCTGTTTTTCTTCAACACCTTGTCGCACGCGCTCTGCATCACCTTGTCGCGCAAGGACGCGGCGTCGCCCCCGGCGACGATCACCTCGGCAAAACCAGCCTCTCGCGCCGCTGCAGCCGTATGTTCGCCGACCGCGAACAATGGCAGCTCCAGCAGACCGAGATCCGGCAATTGCGGCGCTATGGCGCGAATCGCGTTGGCCGAGGTGACGAGAACGGCATCATAAGAAACTTCGCTCTCGCCTTGGAAGGCGACCGGCTCGAGCTTGAGCGCCGGCGCAAGCAGTACCGCATGCCCGCGCGTGCGCAGATTGTCCGCCGTCGCCGCATTGTCGGGATGCGGCCGTGTGACAAGAATGGACATCGCTGCTGTTCCCGGACCATTTGGCGGTGACGCATTGACCAGAACGGCTGCGCGTGACGATTGCGCAAGCCGACCCCGGGATGCTACCGGACGTACCAGAACTCTGCTTTATGGATGAGCGCAAGGGCGCAAATTGGATAACAATTCACCAATGCTGGTGCTGGGCATCGAAACCACCTGCGACGAGACCGCCGCGGCCGTGATCGAACGCGCGGCCGACGGCAAGGGCAAGATCCTGTCCAACATCGTGCGGTCGCAGATCGAGGAGCATGCCCGCTTCGGCGGCGTGGTGCCGGAGATCGCCGCGCGCGCGCATGTCGACGTGCTCGATGGGATCATCGACCGCGCCATGAACGAGGCCGGCATCGATTATGCTCAGCTCGACGGCGTCGCGGCGGCCGCGGGGCCCGGGCTGATCGGCGGCGTCATCGTCGGACTCACCACCGCGAAGGCGATCGCGATGGTGCACGACACGCCGCTGGTCGCGGTGAATCATCTCGAAGCGCATGCGCTGACGCCGCGTCTCACCGACGGCATCGAATTTCCCTATTGCCTGTTCCTCGCCTCCGGCGGCCATACCCAGATCGTCGCAGTCACCGGTGTCGGCCAGTATGTGCGGCTCGGCACCACGGTTGACGACGCCATCGGCGAGGCCTTCGACAAGGTCGCGAAGATGCTGGGCCTGCCCTATCCCGGCGGCCCGCAGGTCGAGCGCGCGGCGGCAGGTGGCGATGCCACGCGCTTTGCGTTTCCCCGGCCGATGCAGGGGCGCCCCGATGCCAATTTCTCGCTGTCGGGACTGAAGACGGCGGTGCGCACCGAAGCGAGCCGGCTGGCCGAGCTCATGCCGCAGGACATCAGCGATCTCTGCGCGAGCTTCCAGGCCGCCGTGCTCGATTCAACGGCCGACCGGCTGAGCGTCGGCCTGAAGCTTTTCCGCGAGCAGTTCGGCGCACCGCGCGCGCTGGTCGCCGCCGGCGGCGTTGCCGCCAATCAGGCGATCCGCGGCGCGCTTGACGATGTCGCGAAGCAGGCCGGGACGCAGCTGATCATGCCACCGCCCGCGCTGTGCACCGACAACGGCGCCATGATCGCCTGGGCCGGCGCCGAGCGCCTGGCGCTTGGCCTGACCGACACGATGGACGCGCAGCCGCGCGCACGCTGGCTGCTCGATGCCAACGCGACGGCGCCCGCGGGCTACGGCAAGACTCGGGCGGGATTCTAGGGATGACCGCGTTCCAATCCGTCGCAGTGATCGGCGCGGGCGCCTGGGGTACGGCGCTGGCGACGGTGGCGGCGCGAGCAGGGCGAAACGTGACGCTGTGGGCACGCAATGCCGAGCACGCCGCGCGGATCGCATCGACGCGCGACAATCCGCGGCTGCCCGGGATTCGGATCGTGCCTGAGCTCGTCGTGACGAGCGATCTGGCGCTCGCCGCGCGTGCCGACATGCTGCTGATTGCGACGCCGGCGCAACATTTGCGCGGTGCGGTCAACATGCTGGCCTCGCACATCACGAAGGCGGTGCCGATCGTCGCCTGCGCCAAGGGTATCGAGCACGGCACCCATAAGTTCATGACCGACGTGATCGCCGAGGCCGCGCCGCACGCGCAGCCGGCGATCCTGTCGGGGCCGAGCTTTGCCAACGACGTCGCACGCGGCCTGCCGACGGCAGTGACCCTGGCGGCAAGCGATGAGGCGCTCGCCAGCAGCCTGGTGCAGGCGCTGGGCTCGCGGACATTCCGCCCCTATCACTCCACCGACATTCGCGGCGTCGAGATCGGTGGCGCCGCCAAGAATGTGCTGGCGATCGCGGTCGGCATTGCGGTCGGGCGCGAGCTTGGCGCCTCCGCGCAGGCGGCGCTCACGACCCGCGGCTTTGCCGAGCTGACGCGCCTCGGCCGTGCGCTCGGCGCACGCAGCGAGACGCTCACCGGCCTGTCGGGCCTCGGTGATCTCATTCTGACCTGCTCGAGCCCGCAATCGCGCAACTTCGCGCTCGGCCTCGCGCTCGGCCGCGGCGAGCAGCCTCCCGCCGGCAAGCTCGCCGAGGGCGAGTTCACCGCCCCCGTGCTGATCGAGCTCGCCGCTTCGCAAAACATCGAGTTGCCGGTATCTGAGGCGGTCGCATCGATCCTGAGCGGCAAAAGCACGATCGATGCCGCGATCTCGGCGCTGATGACGCGCCCCTTCAAGGCAGAGGAATAAGCATGGCGTACTGGCTCGTGAAATCCGAACCGTCGGTGTGGTCCTGGGACCAGCAGGTTGCGAAGGGCGCCAAGGGCGAGGCCTGGACCGGCGTGCGCAATTTCACCGCCCGTCAGAATCTCGTGAGCATGAAGAAGGGCGACAAGGCGTTCTTCTATCATTCCAACGAGGGCAAGGAGATCGTCGGCATCGCCGAGATCATCAAGGAGGCCTATCCCGATCCAACCGACAAGACCGGCAAATTCGTCTGCGTCGACATCAAGGCCGACAAGCCCCTGAAGACGCCGGTGACGATGGCCGCGATCAAGGCGGAGAAGAAGCTCGCGGATATGGCGCTGGTGAAATATTCGCGCCTCTCCGTGCAGCCGGTGACGGCAGAGGAGTGGAAGCTCGTCTGCAAGATGGGCGGGATGTAGTTACGTCGTTTCGTAGCCCGGATGGAGCGCAGCGCAATCCGGGAAAGTCTCGATTGAAGCCCGATCCCGGATTACGCTTCGCTCCATCCGGGCTACGATATCCGGGCTTGCGACTCCTCCAGCGCAAACACCTCGCACGGCGCGGCAATGCCGCGCAGCGAGTGCGACCCGAGCGCGACCAGCGGCACCTCCGTCTCGGCGGCGAGTGCACCCGACACCAGCACCGTCCGGCCCAACGGCTTGCACAATCCCTCCAGCCGGCTGGCGAGGTTGACGGCGGGGCCGATCGCGGTGAAGTCGAGCCGGTTGGCGGCGCCGATATTGCCCCAGAGCATCTCGCCGAGATGGAGCGCGGCGCCAAACGACAAAGGCGGCAGCCCTTGCGCGCGGCGCTCCTTGTTGAGATACGCCATCCCGGCTTCGGCTGCGCTTGCCGCGCGCAAAGCAGCGTCACAGGCGCGGCGCGGGGACGCCTCGAGCACCGGAAAGATCGCGAGCACGCCGTCGCCGATGAATTTCAGCACCTCGCCGCCGAAGGCGTGAACCGCGCCGGCGATGCGATCGAACCAGGCATCGAGCGCCGCAATGACATCGGCCGGCGGTGTCGTCTCCGACAGGGTCGTGAAATTGCGCAAATCCGCATAGAGCAGTGCGGCCTGGATGGTCTCGCCGAGATCGCGGCGCAGAGGCGCCGCCAGTACCCGCTCCGCGCTGCGCGTGCCAAGGTATGCATCGAGCGTTGCCCGCAAGGTGGCGCGCGCGGCGAGCACGGCCAGCGGCGTTGCGGCGAAACGCGCGGCCTGACGCAATTGCTCGATCTCATCCGCCGTGAACGGACGCGGCCCGATCCAGCCGAGCAGCGGGCCATCGGGCCGTCCGGCGACATCTTCATGCACATCGCCGCCGGCGATATCGCGCAGCCAGCGGCGGCCGGCGTCGTCGGGTGGATCGGGCGCGAGGCCGCCCGGCGCGAAGCCGAGCGCTTCGATCACCTGGCCGCTGTCGGCACGCCACAGCCAGGTCCGCTTCGCGATCAGCGGATGCGGCACCTCCAGCGTCAGGGCGCCTGCCGCGAGCGGCACGCCATCGGCGGCCAGATGCGCGCCGAGCTCCGCGAGCAGGTGGTCGGCCCCGCGACAATCCGAGGCCGCGTCGAGGAGCCAGGCGAGGGTTGGGGAGAGCTGCATGAGGCGATCATGGCGAAACAGGGCCGTCTTTGCCACGGGCAATCCTTGACGGAGCGCAGGGCCGCCGCCATGTCCCATCGTCAGACCAGGGATGATTGCCGATGCCCGAACCCTTCATAGTGCGACGCGAGACCCAGATCGCGGCCCCGCGCGCCACTGTCTTCGCCTACCTCACCGACCCCGAAAAGATCCTGAGCTGGATGGGCTCCGACGCAACCACGGAGCCTTATCCCGGCGGGCTCTACCTGCTCAAGGGCGTCAGCCCGGACGGCGCCGCCGCCCGCGGCGCATTCCGCGAGGTCGTGCCGGTGCATCGTCTGGCCTATACGTTCGGGTGGGAGGGCGGTCAGGAAGTGCCGCCCGGCTCGAGCCTGATCGAGATCGACCTGATCGAGCAGGACGGCGGCACGCTGCTGCGCATGACCCATAGCGGCCTGCCGAACGAAGCGCAGGCGGCCGCTCATGCAACGGGTTGGGCGCACTACCTTAAGCGGCTCACGATCGCAGCCGCAGGCGGCGATCCCGGTCCTGACATAGGTGTGTCAGATAATAAGTAGCTCTCGTAGGTTGGGCAAAGGCGCTCTTCGCGCCGTGCCCACCACCCGTCACCATGGGCGAATGGTGGGCACGCTTCGCTTTGCCCACCTTACGAGAGCGGCGCTTCGTTACACTGCTGCCGTCGCCACCACCTGCGCCAGTAACTGCTCGCGCCTGGCCTGCGAGCGCTGACCCGTCATGGTCGCGGCGAAGCGCTCGAGGATGCCCTCCTCGAAGGCGGTGACGATGGTGTCGTGGACGTAGCTCTTGCGGCAGATCGCCGGCGTGTTGGAGAGCTGGTCGGCGGCGGCGCGGATCGCATCCAGCACCTGCTTCTTGCGGCCGCGCTGGCTGCTCGCCGGCGTGATCCGCGACAGCGATTCCACCACGACGGCGGACGCCATCAGCGTGCGGAAATCCTTCAGGGAAATCTTGATGCCGGCGATCTCGCGCAGAAACGCGTTCACCTGGGTGGTGCTGACCGCGCGCACGATGCCGGAGGCATCGCGATACTGGAACATGCGCTTGCCGGGAACGCTCTGCAAAATGCCGATGGCGCGCACCAGCTTGGCGGCGTCGCACTCCTTGCGCACCGCCTTACCGCCCTTGGCCTTGAAGGTCAGCACGAAACAATCGTCTTCCAGCGTGACGTTGGACTTCAGCAGCGTGGTCGCGCCGCGGGTGCCGTTGAGGCGGGCGTAGGATTCATTGCCGGGGCGGATCGCGGTGCGCGCGATCAGCTCGATCACGGCCGAGAGCGCGAACTCGCGCGTCGGCTCGTCCCCTGACAGGAACGCCGAGACCTTGCGCCGGATTTTCGGCAGCGCGCCGACGAGCTTTGCCAGGCGATGCGCCTTGCGCTGCTCGCGGACCTTCTCCCAGTCGGCGTGATAGCGGTATTGCAGCCGGCCCGCGGCATCGCGGCCGACGGCCTGCAGATGCGAGTTCGGGTCGGCGGAGTAGCGCACCTCGCGATAGGCCGGCGGCACCGCCATGGAATGCAGCCGCCGGATGGTGCGGGCGTCGCGGATATGCGCACCGTTGGGGCGGACGAAGGAATAGCCCTTGCCGCGCCTGATACGACGGATGGTCAGCTCGTTCTGGTCGCCGAGCCGCAATCCGAGCTCCTTGGCGAGGGCCTCGACCGTCGCCGCAGGCGCCGCGTCGTAGGTCTTCTTGGGGCTCGGGCGCCTGAAACCGGTCGGTTTCGGCCATTGTCCGAGGGCCTTGGCTAGGGCAATGGCTGCAGGATCGGCTGAAGCGGGCCGTATCGTCCCGAGATTCTGCTGATCCATCATGGTCTTACGCCTTAGCCCTGTCCTGTTGTCGATCAATGCCGCTGTTGTGATTTTTGTTCCAAGGGGTCTCTTTGGACCCGGGTTGGCCATTTAGGGTGTTCCGAACACGATTGCGAGTCCCGAATCAGTGAGAAGAGGTTGCTAAATACCTCTCCTCGCCGCATGGGGGCTCTGCGGTCTCTGTTCTGGCGGTTTGGGTAGAGAGCCGGAAGGTGCCCGTCGGCCCTGTTTCAGATTTGCGACAGCGGGCCTTCCGGACCTTGATCCTTCGCATGGCCAGCTGCCCGCCGAAGGTCCAGCTTGTGCTCCTTGTCGGGTCCGGTTAGCCCGACGCATAATCCATCAAATGATGATGTCGGCATTGCCTGAGCTTGCCGCATGTGGAGGGAAGCATGTCCGAGAAGATCTACGATATCCCCGCGGAGTGGGCGAAGCGCGCCTGGGTCGACCAGGCCAAGTACAAGGAGATGTACGCCCGTTCGATCTCGGACCCGAACGGTTTCTGGGCGGAGCAGGCCAAGCGCATCGACTGGATGAAGGCGCCGACGAAAATCGAGAACGTCTCGTTCGCGCCGGGCAACATCTCGATCAAATGGTTCGAAGACGGCATCCTGAACGTCGCCTACAATTGCATCGACCGGCATCTCGCCAAACGCGCCAACCAGACCGCGATCATCTGGGAGGGCGACGATCCCTCGCAGTCCAAGCACATCACCTACAAGGAGCTGCATGACGAGGTCTGCCGGATGGCCAACATCCTGCGCACCCGCAACGTCGGGAAGGGCGACCGCGTCACCATCTACCTGCCGATGATTCCCGAGGCCGCCTATGCAATGCTGGCCTGCGCGCGGATCGGCGCGATCCACTCCGTGGTGTTCGCGGGCTTCTCACCTGACAGCCTCGCCCAACGCATCAACGACTGCCAATCCAAGGTGATCATCACCGCGGACGAAGGCCTACGCGGCGGCAAGAAGGTGCCGCTGAAGGCCAATGTCGATGCGGCGCTTGGCAAGGCCGACGGCGTCGACTGGGTCGTCGTGGTCAAGCGCACCGGCGCCAAGGTCGACATGAACCCCACGCGCGACCTCTGGTACCACGAGGCCGCGGCGATGGTGACCACGGAATGCCCGGTCGAGCACATGCACGCCGAGGATCCGCTGTTCATCCTCTACACGTCGGGCTCGACCGGCCAACCCAAGGGCGTGCTGCACACCTCCGGCGGCTATCTCGTATTCGCCTCGATGACGCATCAATACGTCTTCGACTATCACGACGGCGACATCTACTGGTGCACCGCCGACGTCGGCTGGGTCACCGGCCACAGCTACATCCTCTATGGGCCGCTCGCCAACGGCGCGACCACGCTGATGTTCGAGGGCGTGCCCAATTATCCGGATAATTCGCGGTTCTGGAACGTCATCGACAAGCACAAAGTCAACATCTTCTACACCGCGCCGACCGCGATCCGCGCGCTGATGCAGTCCGGCGACGAACCGGTGAAGAAGACCTCGCGCGCCTCGCTCCGCCTGCTCGGCTCGGTCGGCGAGCCCATCAATCCCGAAGCCTGGGAGTGGTATCATCGCGTCGTCGGCGACGACCGCTGCCCGATCGTCGACACGTGGTGGCAGACCGAGACCGGCGGCATTCTGATCACGCCGCTGCCGGGCGCGACCAAGCTGAAGCCCGGCTCGGCGACGCAACCGTTCTTCGGCGTGGTGCCTGAAATCGTCGATGCCGACGGCAAGGTGCTGGAAGGCGAAACATCAGGCAATCTCTGCCTGACGCGGTCCTGGCCCGGCCAGATGCGCACGGTCTACGGCGACCACGCCCGCTTCGAACAAACTTACTTCTCGACCTACAAGGGCAAATACTTCACCGGCGACGGCTGCCGCCGCGACGCCGACGGCTATTACTGGATCACCGGCCGCGTCGACGACGTCATCAACGTCTCCGGCCACCGCATGGGCACCGCCGAAGTCGAGAGCGCGCTGGTCGCGCATGAGAAGGTGTCGGAAGCCGCCGTCGTCGGCTTCCCGCACGACATCAAGGGTCAGGGCATCTACGCCTATGTCACCCTGATGGCCGGCGTGCAGCCGAGCGACGAGTTGCGCAAGGAGCTCGTCACCTGGGTGCGCAAGGAGATCGGCCCGATCGCCTCGCCCGACCAGATCCAGTTCGCCCCGGGCCTGCCCAAGACCCGCTCCGGCAAGATCATGCGCCGCATCCTGCGCAAGATCGCCGAGGACGAGCCGGGCAGCCTCGGCGACACCTCGACGCTCGCCGATCCCGCCGTTGTCGATGATCTCGTCAAGAACCGGCAGAACAAGAAGTCGGCGTAAGGCGAGTTCGTGCCCCGGACGCAGCGCAGCGCTCCTTCAGCGGTGCGCTGCTGAGCCGGGGCCCATCTAAACGTCAGAACGTGTAGCTTCCTGGATCCCGGCTCTGCGCAGCAGCGTTTCACGCTGCAGCGCATCCGGGACACGCGATTAGTTTTCGCGTCAGCGCGCCCTCTCAACCAACGGCCATTCACACCCTCACGCTGTTGTCAGCGGGCGCGGCAGCGCGCCTGCATCTTTCCCGTCGAGTGTTGTTTTCTGGTCATTTACTTTATTTCGAACATTTCCTTTGTTCCCCCTGCTGGCCTGCCCTCGGCAGCCGCGGCTGGAAACCATTGGGTTAACGGGCGCGGTTAAGAATGAGCATCGACGAGGGCTTGGTGCGGCGACGATTGCCGGTTCTGCGTCATTTTGGACGATCCGTTTTGGGCAAGGGGAAGCATCGATGTCGATGAGGATTGCGGTGGCGCTGGCCGCCACCATCGCGGCTGGGGCCTTGACGTCGACGGCGGCGCAGGCGCGGCCGGAAATGGTGGGGGCGCACCTGGCCGACTATTCGCCGGGCACCATCGTGGTCAAAACCAGCGAGCGGCGGCTTTATCTCATCCTCGGGAGCGGCCAGGCCGTGCGCTATCCGGTCGGCGTCGGCAAAGCCGGCAAGCAGTGGGCCGGCACCACGAAGATCGACGGCAAATATCTCAATCCGGCCTGGGCGCCGCCCGCCGAGGTGAAGCGCGACAAGCCTGGTATCCCCGACGTCATTCCGGGCGGCTCGCCGCGCAACCCGATGGGCGTTGCGGCGATGACGCTCGCCGGCGGCGAATATGCGATCCACGGCACCAACGTGCCGGGCTCGATCGGCGGCTTCGTCTCCTATGGCTGCATCCGCATGCTCAACGACGACATCACCGATCTCTACGGCCGCGTCTCCGTCGGCACGACGGTGGTCGTGACGCGCTGATCGCCTGAATCAGCCGAGATGAAATGAAAGGCCGCGTCCTCGACGCGGCCTTTTTATTGCCAGAACCGCCAGCCGCGCGCGCACCAGCCGTCGCGATGGCCGCCATTGTAGCTGCGCACGAAGCCGCCGGCGAGCAGTGCCGCCGAGACGTTCACAGTCCGCCGGGTCGCGACGTCGGCGAGGACTCGGCCGTATTTGTCGGGAGCGAGATTGGTGATGGTCACGCCGCCCTGGCCGAGCAGATCGCGCAAGGCACGGGCCGCAGCTTCGGCCTTGTCCAGCTCCTCCTGGCAGGATGCTTTCAGTTCGGGCGCATCGATGCCGCGCAGCCGAATGCGGACCACGGGATCGCGTCCCTCGTGCAGACGAACACGGGCGAGAAAAGTGTCGCCATCGATGGCGCGGATGAATTCGACCGGACGCACATCCGCGTGGCCGGTCTGCTGAAGAACGATCTCAGCATCTCCATTGCGATCGGTATCGCGAACAAGCCAGTGCGTTCCATGACGGAATGTGAGCACGACGGCCAGCGCGATGCCCACCACGAACATCCAGGGCAATAGGCCGGAGAAGCGGCGGCCGAACGGCGAGCCGCTGAACTGCGGCCGGTAGGAATTGGGGCGATCCTGGAAACGCATCAACTCACGCTATGTCTGAGTCGGGGGAACTCACAAGCACGAGCGTGTCCATAAACGACGCCGAATGCGCCGGAGGCCATGCACGAAAGTTCCGTCTGTCAAAGAGGTTAGCCGTAGTTCTACTGGGGATCCGCGAATATTTTCCAAATCTCAAT
Organism: Bradyrhizobium sp. BRP23; assembly: GCF_020194135.1. NCBI lineage: Bacteria > Pseudomonadati > Pseudomonadota > Alphaproteobacteria > Hyphomicrobiales > Nitrobacteraceae > Bradyrhizobium > Bradyrhizobium sp. BRP23. Next base: position 57,709 of record NZ_JADYVW010000015.1, read on the forward strand.
CATTGGTTGCGAATAGCTGTTATACGACAAACCGAGGGGAGATTGCCGTGAGGTCATTCAGGTTTCGCATTGGAACAAAGCTCGGCATCGTGACGGGCGTGAGCGTCGTGCTGGTCGGCGGCATGCTGACCAATCAGATGCTCGGCAACCGCTCCATTGCCGAATCCAATCGCCTCGTCACGATCAACTATCTCAACAAGGGCAATGCGCAGGCGGCTCAGACGGCGATGGCACGCGCGCAGCTCGCCGCTCTCGAACTCGGCTCGGCACCGTCAGCCGGAGAGGTCGACAGGCTCCTCGAGCTTCTCCGTACCCGGGCCGGCGAAGCCGGCACCGAAATCGATGCCGCGAGAGAGCGGGCGACCCGCAAGGTCACACAGGACGCTTACCGCGAGGCCAAGAAGTTCGTCGATGCGTATCTGGCCAGCGGCGTCGAGCTCGCCGCGGCGCAAAAGGCGGTCATCGCCGCCCCCGCGGGTGGCGCCAAGCTTGCAGCAGAGTCGGCCAAGGCAAGTATTCTCGCAGAGCATATGCGTCCGGCAGCGCAGGAAGTCAGCAAGCGCATCGACGATCTCGTCGGCGTCGCCAACGAATTCGCCGCGCGCCGCAAGGGCGAGATGCTGGCCGAGTTGGACCGCGTCGCCAATTTCGCTTTGATCGTCGGCCTATTCGTCGTCCTGACGTTGGTCGGCTCCGCAGTCTTTTCCGTCTTGAACGTCGCCCGTCCGATCCGTCGCATCGGCGATGTGCTCCTGCAGCTCGCCGGAGGCAACAAGGCGATCGAAATTCCCTACACCCGCCGTGGCGACGAGGTCGGCGACAACGCCCGCGCGGCACAGACCTTCAAGGACAATCTGATCCGCATCGAGCAGATGGAAGCCGAGCAGAAGAACCATCAAGCCGCTGCGGCCGCTCAGCGCAAGCAGGAGATGACGCGGCTTGCCAACGCGTTCGAAACTGCGGTCGGCGGCATCATCAACTCGGTGTCAGCCGCATCCCAGGAGCTCGAATCCGCGGCCGGCACGTTGTCGGGTACGGCCGAACAAACCCAGCAGCTCTCCGGAATGGTCGCCGCCGCCTCGGAGGAAGCCTCGACCAATGTCGGGGCCGTGGCGTCCGCGGCCGAGGAAATGAGCACGTCGGTCGTCGAGATCGGCCGTCAGGTGCACGATTCCAGCCGTATCGCCGGCGATGCGGTCAAGCAGGCCGAGCGCACCGATGCCCGGATCAACGAGCTGCTCAAGGCGGCGGGCCGCATCGGCGACGTCGTCAAATTGATCACGGCGATCGCCGAACAGACCAACCTCCTGGCGCTAAACGCAACAATCGAGGCGGCACGCGCCGGCGAGTCCGGCCGCGGCTTTGCGGTCGTGGCGAGCGAGGTCAAGGCGCTCGCGGCGCAAACCGCGCGAGCGACCGAGGAAATCAGCGCGCAGATCGCCGGCATGCAATCGGCAACGCAGGACTCCGTCGGAGCGATCAAGGAAATCGGAACGACCATCGGCCGCATCTCCGATATTTCCACGACCATTGCCGCGACGATCGAACAGCAGGGCGCAGCGACGGCCGAGATTGCGCGAAACGTCAGCGAAGCCGCCAAGGGAACGGTCGAAGTCGCAGACAAGATCGCCCAGGTCAGCCATGGCGCGAGCGCGACCGGCGCGGCGTCGGGACAGGTGTTGGCGTCGGCGCGTTCGCTGTCGAGCGAAAGCAGCCTCCTGAAGACCGAGGTCGAGAAGTTCCTCAGCACCGTGCGCGCCGCGTAATGCGCAACGGAGCGGCGAGCACGATTGCCGTGCTCGCCGGACATTTATGAAGCCCCCGGGATTTCCCGGGTTTGACCGGGGTCCTAATCAACACTAGGTTGAACATTGAGCCGTAAGCAACTCGCTTGCGGAACCTGTTCAGCGAGTCCCCCGCCATGAATATCGATGCGTCGTCCCCCGATTCGCTCGAGCGAATCGCCGAACTCGTTCGTCGGCAAGATAGTTCTCTCGACACCACGCTGCTTCCGCCGGTGGAGGGGTTCCAAACCAGGACCGTCGCGCTCGAAACACTGATGCGCGAGGTGACGGAGTGCTTGGCGGACGGCTTCCGGCATCGCTCGCCGCAAGACTTTCCCATGCTCTATTTTGCATGCGGCAAGGCGCGCGTCGGATCGACGGCCCTGAGCAATCTGTTCGGCATGACCGGGATGCCTTCCTACTATCAGCCTTTGAAGGCCATGCTGCGCGATGCGCTCGTCGGCAAGAGGCCGGCGCCGTGGGCCGTGCCGTCGGCAGACGACGAGCCGCACATCTTCAGCAAGGAAACGATCGGGCCCTACGTGCTCGCCGAGAGCCTGTTCAATCCGCTCAAGCTGCTGATCGAGGCGGGCTATCCGCGGCACCGGCTGCATCTCATCATGCTCGACCGTGAGCCGGCGAGTTCACTGGCATCGTGGCTCGACAAGCTGATCTCGCGCGCGCCTGAAGATGTATTGCTGCGGCACTATGTCGTCGCCGCGCTCAGCGCGGCTCAAGTCGCAAGCTACGCCCAGCGACAGGGCGTTGCCGTCACTCACTACGTCTACGAGGTGAGCAAGGAGGCCGTGTCCTCGGTTCGTGTCCTGTTCGAACGGATCGGCCTTTCGGGCAGCTTCAACGAGAATGCCGTGACGTCCTGGCGTGAGCCGGGAGACTCGCACGCGAACAATGCGCGCGTCATCTTCCCGAGCGAAGCGACGATCTACAAGGTGCCCAATTTGCACACCTCCGACAGTGCCTATCGCTACCAGCGCCGTGCGACGGCCTCTCTGAGCGAAGCGCAACGCGAAGCTCTGGAGCGCTGCGGGGTCAGTGATGCCTATCGCGTCGCGGTCGCCGCCTGTGTTCGCGATCTCGGCCTGAATGCGGCACTGTCGCAACGTCTGTTCGGCGACTGGTTTGCTGCGGCTGCGTGATGGTCATGCTGGACGTTCCCACCGGAGCCGATTCCGCACTCCGTGAAGGTGCTGGCGGCAAGCAGCGTCACGTCGCCAGCCACCTCCGCCGTCTGGAGGCGGAAAGCATCCACATCCTGCGAGAGACGGCGGCCGAGTTCCGCAAGCCGGTCATGCTGTATTCCATTGGGAAGGATTCCTCGGTGCTGCTGCATCTGGCGATGAAGGCCTTCGATCCCGGCAAGCCGCCGTTTCCGCTGCTGCATGTCGATACGACCTGGAAGTTTCGCGAGATGATCGCGTTTCGGGACCGACGCGCGCGCGAGCTCGGCCTCGACCTGATCGTCCATACCAACAATGACGGATTGAGCCAGGGCATCGACCCTTTCACCCACGGCTCGGCCCGCTACACCGACGTCATGAAGACGCAAGCGCTGCGACAGGCGCTGGACTTCCACGGCTTCGACGCCGCGATCGGAGGCGCGCGGCGCGACGAGGAGAAGTCGCGCGCCAAGGAGCGCGTGTTCTCACACCGCAGCGCGGCGCATCGCTGGGATCCGAAGAACCAGCGGCCGGAGCTGTGGGGCTTGTACAACACGAGGCTCGCGCCCGGCGAGAGCATGCGGGTGTTTCCGCTGTCGAACTGGACCGAGATCGACGTGTGGGACTACATCCTGCTCGAGGACATCCCGATCGTTCCGCTCTATCTCGCAGCGTCGCGCCCCGTGGTCGAGCGCGACGGAGCATTGATCATGGTGGACGACGACCGGATGCCGCTGCAGCCCGGCGAGGAGCCGCAATCGCGCTCCGTCAGGTTTCGCACCCTCGGCTGCTATCCCCTCACCGGTGCAACGAGCTCGACGGCGGCAACCCTGCCCGAGATCGTGCAGGAGATGATGGCGTCGCGCACCTCCGAACGACAGGGACGCATGATCGACCGGGACAGTCCCGCATCGATGGAGCGCAAGAAGGCGGAAGGTTATTTCTGATGTCCTATCACGAGGCACCGGCGATCGCCGCCGCCGATGCGCCGCAGCTCGAGCAAGACGATCGCCCGACGTTGCGTTTCGTCACCTGCGGCAGCGTCGACGACGGCAAGAGCACGCTGGTCGGTCGGCTGCTCTACGATTCGAAGACGCTGCTCGACGACCAGCTCGACGCGCTCGCCTCGGAGAGCAGGACCGCCGGCACCACCGGCGGCGACCTCGACTTCGCGCTGCTGGTCGACGGGTTGCAGGCCGAGCGCGAGCAGGGCATCACCATCGACGTGGCCTACCGCTTCTTCGCCACGAAGCTGCGCCGCTTCATCGTCGCGGACACGCCGGGCCATGCGCAATATACGCGCAACATGGCGACCGGCGCCTCCAATGCCGATCTCGCCGTGGTGCTGGTCGACGCGCGCAAGGGCGTCATCACGCAGACGCGGCGCCACAGCCACATCCTGTCGCTGCTCGGCATCCGCCACGTCGTGCTCGCCGTGAACAAGATGGACCTGATCGGATTCGACGGCGATCGCTTCGCTTCCATCACCGCCGAATACCTGACTCTGGCCGGCCAGCTCGGGATCTCCCAGGTTCAGTGCATCCCGGTCGTGGCGCCCGACGGCGACAACATCGTCGCTGCGAGCACGCGCATGCCCTGGTACGAGGGGCCGACCGTTACGGCCTATCTGGAATCCGTAGACGTGACCGGCGACGCCTCGCAGCAGCCGTTCCGGCTGCCGGTGCAATGGGTGAGTCGGCCGCATGCGGATTTTCGCGGCTTCTGCGGACGGATCGCGAGTGGAACGATCGCAGTGGGCGATGCCGTTCGCGCGCAACCGTCGGGACACCAGACCCGCATCGCGCGCATTCTCACGCCCGCCGGCGAGCGCAATCACGCAAGGTCGGGCGAGTCCATCACCCTAACGCTCGCCGATGAGATCGACGTCAGCCGCGGCGACGTGCTGACCGCCGGATCTGCAGCGCCGGTGTCGGATCAGCTCGCGGCCCATCTCGTCTGGTTCGATGGCGAGGCCATGGTCGCCGGCCGGCGCTATTTGCTCCGGTGCGGTACCGCCTCGACCGGCGCGGTGATCACGGAACTCAAGCACCGGATCGCCATCGACACCATGGCGCGGGAAAGCGCCGCCACGCTCGACGTCAATGAGATCGGCTATGTCCATCTCGATCTCGACCGCCCGCTGGTGTTCGAGGCCTATCGCGACAACCGCGATATGGGCAGTTTCATCCTGATCGACCCGATCAGCCATCGCACTGCCGCGGCGGGAATGATCGACATGTCGCTCCGCCGCGCCACCAACGTTCATTGGCAGCGGCTTGCGGTCGACAAATCCGTGCGAGCCCGGCTGAAGCAGCAACGGCCCTGCGTGCTCTGGTTCACGGGGCTGAGCGGCGCCGGCAAATCGACCATCGCCAATCTCGTCGACAGCCGGCTCGCCGAGCTCGGGCGCCATGCCGCGTTGCTCGACGGCGACAATCTTCGTCACGGCATCAACCGCGACCTCGGCTTTTCCAACGCGGAGAGAACGGAGAACGTCCGGCGCGTCGCGGAGATCGCGGGGCTGTTCGTCGAGGCCGGCTTGATCGCGCTGGTGGCGCTGATCTCGCCGTTCCGCAGCGAGCGGGAGCTGGCGCGCCAGCGGCTCGAAGCGGGCGAGTTCATCGAGATCCATGTCGCGACGCCGCTTGCCGAATGCGAGCGCCGCGATCCCAAGGGGCTCTATCGCAAGGCTAGGTCGGGCCAGCTACCGGCATTCACCGGCATCGATGCCCCCTACGAAGCGCCGCTGGCGCCCGACATCACCATCGACACCTCGGAGCTGTCGAGCGAGGCGGCCTGCGAACGCATCATCCGCTACTTGCGAGCGCACAACTACCTGTGACGACCGGGACGAGATCTGCCGGTGTTATCCAGCCGCTCCGACTGCAAGCTCAGAAGTCGGAAGCGATGCCCTTGCGCTCCCAATCGCCGTAGCGGGTGGGCTCGGGCCCCTTCGGCCCCTGCAGCTCCTTCGCCTTGGTCTTGTTCTTGGCCTCATCCTTGGCCTTGGCGGCCGCAGCCTGCCGGCGCGCCTCGGCCTCGGCCAGCGCGCGCTGGGCGGCCGGCGACAGCGGCTTGCGATCGGGAACGGGGTCACTCATCGCCGCGCTTTCTAGCGCAGGACCGGGCACAACGCGATGCCCAATAACGCATTCCTGAAATCGGCTCGGAGCGCTGAAAAACCCGCAAGCGATTCTTACATTTGGCATATTCGCGTGTCAGAGATCGCCTTCTCAAGGCATGCGCCCATCGCGGCGGAACTGCCGCTCGTTCAGAACCTTGCTTCCGCATGCCATCTCAACGTTTCGTCCCTCCGTCCGAAGTGCCCGGCCTTGCGGCGCGACGGATTGCCGCCGACATCGTCGACGGCGTGCTGCACAAGCACCGCACGCTCGACGACCAGCTCGACGGCGGCGGTGCCCATCCCGGACTGAAGACGCTGGCCGACCGCGACCGCGCGCTGATGCGGCGCCTGGTCGCCACCGTGCTGCGCCGGCTCGGCACGCTCGGCCATGTGCTGTCCCGCCTGCTCGACAAGGGCGTTCCCTCCGACGCGCCACGCGCGCAGAGCGCCCTTTTGATCGGCGCCGCGCAGATCCTTTGGATGGACGTGCCGGATCACGCCGCGGTCGATCTCTCCGTCCGCCTCGTGCAATCCGACCGCCGCGCCGCGCGCTATGCCGGGCTCGTCAACGCCGTGCTGCGCCGCTGTGCGCGCGAGGGCAAGGCGCTGGTCGAGGAGGTCGCGACGCAATCGCTGGATCTGCCGCCATGGCTGCTCGCGCGCTGGAGCGCTCATTATGGCGAGGCGACCGCACGAGACATGGCATCGGCGCTCGGCCACGAGCCCTCGCTCGATCTCACGGTGAAATCGGATCCCGCCCAATGGGCAAGCCGCCTGCATGGTGAGATGCTGCCGACGGGAACGGTGCGGATGCTGCTGCATGGTGCGGTAACCATGCTGCCCGGCTTCGCCGAAGGACAATGGTGGGTACAGGACGCCGCCGCCGCGTTGCCCGCCCGGCTGTTCGGCGATGTCAAAGGCAAGTCCATTGCCGATCTCTGCGCCGCCCCTGGCGGCAAGACCGCGCAGCTGGTGCTCTCGGGCGCGCAGGTCACGGCGATCGACCGCTCGCCGGCGCGGGTGGCGCGTTTGCGCGAAAACCTGGCGCGGCTGTCGCTGCAAGCCGAGACCGTCGTCGCTGACGCCGTGGAATGGGCCGGCCCGGCGGAGGCGTTCGACGGTATTCTGATCGATGCTCCCTGCACCTCCACCGGCACGATCCGCCGGCATCCCGACGTCGCATGGCTGCGGCAGGACTCCGACATCGCTACCCTGGCCGCGCTCCAGCAGCGGCTGCTGCGCAAGTCGGTGTCGCTGCTCAAGCCGGGCGGGACGCTCGTCTATTGCACCTGTTCGCTGGAACCGGAGGAGGGCGAGCAGGCGGTGGCGGCACTGCTCGCCGCCGAGCCCGCGCTTCGCCGCGCTCCGATCGTGGCATCGGAGGTTGCGGGCCTCGACGAAATCCTCAACGGGGACGGCGACCTGCGCACCCTGCCCTGCCATCTGCCGAACGCCGATCCCAGGCTCGGCGGGCTCGACGGATTTTTCGCGGCCCGGCTCGTTAAATCCTGATTTTGCACTGGATTTTGCGACCACGAGCCTGATTCGCGCCGTTCAAGGTGGTGTCAGGCGTCCGATTTTGGGATTAATAAGGATTCGTCACTGATCCTCTCCCCCATCAAGGCAAGGCGTGTCGGTCGCTCAACGCAGACGTATCTCGACGCTGGTCATGAACCGCTTCGCGCGGAACATGCTCGCGCGCGCGAGCGGCGGTTCCGTTGTGCTGTCGCGAGTCTGGCCCGGCCGCACCGACCGGCTGATCATCGCGCCGCATGACCTGCGGACCGCGGATGCGACTCGCGCTGCCGAGATCTATGCCGGTCGCTTCGTCTTCGCCGGCAAGATCGTCAATTGCCATGGCCGCTCGATCTTCGACCTCGAGCCGCCGTCGGAGGATTGGGAGGTTGCGCTGCTCGGCTTCGGCTGGCTGCGGCACTTGCGCGCCGCCGATACGGCGCTGACGCGGGCGAATGCGCGCGCGCTGATCGAGGACTGGATCTCGAATCCCGCCAACAAGCGCCGCCCCGTCGCGCGGCGCGCCGACGTACTGGCGAGGCGCGTGATCTCGCTGCTCTCGCAGGCGCCGCTGGTGCTGAGCGAGACCGACAACAAGTTCTACCGCCGTTACTTGCGGGCGCTGGCGCGCGAGATCCGCTTCCTGCGCTACACCATGGTCGACATTCCGGACGGGGTGCCGAAGCTGCAGGTGCTGATCGCGCTGTGCTATGCGTCCCTGTGCCTCGCCAACCAGACGCGTCACATCCGCAGCGCCTCCAAGAAGCTGTCCGACGAATTGCAGCGGCAGATCCTGCCCGATGGCGGCCACATCTCGCGCAATCCGGGCGCGCTGATCGAGCTCCTGATCGACCTCTTGCCGCTGCGGCAGACTTTTGCCGCGCGCAATATCGCGCCGCCGCCGGCCCTGCTCAATGCGATCGACCGCATGATGCCGATGCTGCGCTTCTTCCGGCACGGCGACGGCAATTTCGCCCTGTTCAACGGCATGAGCGCGACCTCGTCCGACCTGCTCGCCACGCTGCTTGCCTATGACGACACCCACGGCGCGCCGATGGCGAACATGCCGCATACCGGCTTTCAGCGCCTCGATGCCGGCCAGACCACTGTGATCATCGACACCGGCCCGCCGCCGCCGGCCGGCGTCAGTCACGACGCCCATGCCGGCTGCCTCTCGTTCGAATTGTCGTCCGGCATCAGCCGCATCGTCACCAATTGCGGCATGCCGACCACCGGCCGCGACAATTGGCGGCCGTTCGCGCGCAGCACGGCGGCGCATTCGACGCTGACCTATCACGAGACGTCGTCATGCCAGTTCGTCGAGATGTCGGCGATGAAGCGGCTCCTGCACGGCGCGCCCGTCACCAGCGGCCCGGTCGAGGTCGAGAGCTATCGCGAGGTCGTGCAGAACGGCACGCTGCTCACGACCTCGCATGACGGCTATCTCGCCAAGTTCGGCGCGATCCACCGCCGCGTGCTGATGATCGCCAATGACGGCGCGCGCATCGACGGCGAGGACGCGCTGTCGCCGCCGCAGGGCGGACGCTTCAAGGGCGCCGATGCCGATTTCGCGCTGCGCTTCCATCTGCATCCCGCAGTGAAGGCAAGCCGGCTGTCGGATGCGCGCGGCGTCATGCTGGTGCTGCCGAACCGCGACGTCTGGACCTTCGAGGCATTGGACGACAAGGTCGATCTCGAGGACAGCGTATTCCTGGCCGGCAATGACGGCCCGCGCCGCACCGCCCAGATCGTGATCCGTCAGAACGCCCGCCAGGCCCCCTCGATCCGCTGGAGCTTTGTCCGCTCCACCGCCTCGCCCGCAGTGACCAATGCCCGCCGCAACGCCCGGCGCGAGCCGGAACTTCCGTTGTAAACAGGCGCGATCCGGCCCTATCTACCCGTTGAGAGCGACGCCAAAAGCTGCTATCGAGCGCTCGCTCGCGCGACTGGCGACCTTGGATGGAGCACCATCGGGAAGCGCGGGACATATAAGCCGCGCGCCTGGGCATAGACACTCCCTGAACAGAGGATCTTGCTCATGACTGACCGTCCCCGCCGCGTCACCCGCGCCCTTCTGTCCGTCTCCGACAAGACCGGCCTGATCGAGTTCGCCAAGGCGCTCGCCGCGCACGATGTCGAGCTGGTCTCGACCGGCGGCACCGCGAGAGCGATCGCGGCGGCCGGCCTCAAGGTCAAGGACGTTTCCGACCTCACCGGCTTCCCCGAGATGATGGACGGCCGCGTCAAGACGCTGCATCCGAAGGTGCATGGCGGCTTGCTCGCGATTCGCGACAACAAGGACCATGCGGAGGCGATGCAGGCGCACGGCATCGCGCCGATCGACCTGCTCGTCGTCAATCTCTATCCGTTCGAGGCCACCGTCGACAAAGGCGCGGGCTTCGAGGATTGCATCGAGAACATCGACATCGGCGGCCCCGCGATGATCCGCGCCGCCGCCAAGAATCACGACGATGTTGCCGTCGTGGTCGAGGCGCAGGACTATCAGGCCGTGCTCGACGAGCTCGCCGCCAACAAGGGCGCGACCACGCTAAAGCTGCGCCGGCGGCTTGCCGCGAAGGCCTATGCCCGCACTGCGGCGTATGACGCCGCGATCTCGAACTGGTTCAATCGTCAGCTCGAGATCGACGCGCCCGACTTCCGCGCTTTCGGCGGCAGGCTGATCCAGTCGTTGCGCTACGGCGAGAACCCGCACCAGACCGCCGCCTTCTACGCGACGCCGGACAAGCGCCCCGGCGTCTCCACCGCGCGGCAGCTCCAGGGCAAGGAGCTCTCCTACAACAACATCAACGACACCGATGCCGCCTATGAATGCATCGGCGAGTTCGACGCCAAGCGCACCGCGGCCTGCGTCATCGTCAAGCATGCCAATCCCTGCGGCGTCGCCGAAGGTCCGAACCTCGTCGAGGCCTATCGCAGGGCGCTGGCCTGCGATTCCACCTCGGCCTTCGGCGGCATCATCGCGATGAACCGCGCCCTCGATGCCGATACCGCGCGCGAGATCACCAAGATCTTCACGGAGGTCATCATCGCGCCAGATGCCAGCGAAGAGGCGATCGCCATCATCGGCGGCAAGAAGAACCTGCGCCTGCTGCTCGCCGGCAGCCTGCCCGATCCGCGTGCGCCGGGCCTGACCGCCAAGACGGTGGCCGGCGGCCTGCTGGTGCAAAGCCGCGACAACGCCGTTGTCGACGACATGACGTTCAAGGTCGTCACCAAGCGCGCGCCGACGGATGCGGAGATGCGTGATCTGAAGTTTGCGTTCCGGGTGGCAAAACACGTCAAGTCCAACACCATCATCTACGCCAAGGATCTCGCCACCGTCGGTATCGGCGCGGGTCAGATGAGCCGGGTGGATTCAGCGCGGATCGCCGCACGCAAGGCGCAGGATGCGGCGGCCGAGCTGAAGCTCGCCGAACCGCACACCAAGGGTTCGGTGGTGGCCTCGGATGCGTTCTTCCCGTTCGCCGACGGCATGCTTGCCTGCATCGAAGCCGGCGCCACCGCCGTGGTGCAGCCCGGCGGCTCCATGCGCGACGACGAGGTGATCAAGGCCGCCGACGAGCACGGCATCGCCATGGTGTTCACGGGAACGCGGCACTTCAGGCATTGAGTCCATCGACTCGTCATTGCGAGCGAAGCGAAGCAATCCAGTCTGTCTCCGCAAGGAAGGTCTAGATTGCTTCGTCGCAAGTGCTCCTCGCAATGACGAGGATAAAGTTGCATGATGCGGGCTAATCCCGCACCCGCATCAACAGCCCCAATCCCGCAACGAAGAACACCACCAGCACGGCCATGCCGGCCTTCTGGCTGGCGGTCAGCGCGGTGACCAGGCCGATCAGGAGCGGGCCGATGAAGGACGTCACCTTTCCCGTCAGCGCAAACAGGCCGAAATATTGCGCGATGCGATCCTTCGGCGCGAGATGGATCAGCAGCGTGCGGGAAGCGGCCTGGAGCGGGCCGCCGGCTGCACCGATCAGGCAGCCCAGCACGAGATAGGCGCGCTCGGCCGTACTCGAGAACAGGGCAGCGCCCGCTTGCGGCGGCGCGGTCTTGACGAACAGGACGCTGTCCTTGTCGACGAGGAGAATCGCGGCCACCGACAGCAGCAGGACCAGCAGGCTGCCGGCGATGACGCGCTTCGGCCCGAGACGATCATCCAGCTTGCCGCCGAACCAGGCGCCGAGCGCGCCGGCGATCGCGAGCATGATGCCGAACGTCCCGATCTGGATGGTGTGCCAGCCGAAGGTGCCCGCGGCATAGATGCCGCCGAAGGCGAACAGCGACACCAGACCATCGGTGTAGATCATGTTGGCGAGCAGGAATGCCGCGAGCGATTTCTGCCTCGGCAGACTCTTGATCGACTGCTTCAGCTCCGACAGGCCTTCGCGCAACGCCTCGCCCAGCGGGCGCTTCGCCGGATAATCCGGCGTGAACAGGAACATCGGCGTCACGAAGATGATGAACCACAGCGCAGTCAGCGGCCCCGCGGCACGATCGCCCTGACGTGTGAGGGGATCGAGGCCGAAGAGCGGCGTGACGCCGAGCAGCGTGCGGCCGGTCTCGGGATTGGCGGCGAGCAGGCCGAGCACGATGATCAGGCTGACGATGCCGCCAATGTAGCCCGTGGCCCAGCCGGTGCCGGAGAGACGACCGATCCGCTCCGGCGGCACCAGCGTCGGCATCATCGCGTTGTTGAAGAGCGTGGCAAATTCCGCACCGACGCTGGCGAGCGCAACTGCGGTGAGCACCAGCGGAATGACGGCATGATCGCCGGGCTTGCCGATCCAGAGCGTGCAGGACGCCAGCACAAGCACCGTACCGAAACCTGCGATCCACGGTTTCCTGCGGCCCGAAGCGTCGGCGATGGCGCCGAGCACCGGCGACAACAGCGCGATCGCAAGGCCCGCGGCCGCCATCGCAAAGCCCCACAAGGATTGACCGGCGGCGGGATTTGGCGCAATGGCCGTCGCGAAATAGGGCGCGAACACGAAGGTCGTGATCAGCGTGAAATATGGCTGCGCGGCCCAATCGAAGAAGATCCAACTCACGACGGCGGCGCGCGGCGGATAGGTCCGCGCCACGCCGGCCATGCGCGCATCCGGAGCGATTGTCGTCATCACGCAGCACCCATCACGAACAGTTTTGCCTCTCTTAGAGCAAACGGTATAGCATTACAGTGACGGGTGTGAACCGGTGCAACGCCACGGCGGGAATTCGATGATGTCGTCATATTCGACACGGCGGAGATTTTTAGCCGCCATTACCGTCCTGGTGCTCGGTCTCGCCCCTGCGACCGCTCAGGATGCACGGCAGGGCTATGTTCCGCCCGCACGCGAGGCAGTGCGCGCCGTCGCCGCCGAGCACGGCATGGTGGTGGCGCAGGAGAAGATCTCCGCGCAGATCGGCGCCGACATCCTGCGGCGCGGCGGCAATGCCATCGACGCTGCGGTCGCGACCGGCTTCGCGATGGCCGTGACCTATCCGCGTGCCGGCAATATCGGCGGCGGCGGCTTCATGGTGATCCATTCCGCCGATCGCAATGAAGACATCACGATCGACTATCGCGAAACCGCGCCGGCCGCGACCACGCCGCAGATCTTCCTCGGCGCCGACGGCAAGCCCGACGCGACGAAGTCACGGGATTCCGCGCTCGGCATCGGCGTGCCCGGCACCGTCGCCGGCCTTGCGCTCGCGCTCGAGAAATACGGCTCGGGTCAGTTCACGCTGGCGCAACTGCTGGCGCCTGCGATCGCGCTCGCACGCGATGGCTTCATCGTCAGCGACGACATGGCCGATACGTTGCCGGGCTGGCACCGGCGGCTGGCACGCTGGCCTTCTTCGGCCAGGATATTCTCGCGTCCGGATGGCACGCCGCTGGGCGAAGGCGATCGGCTGGTGCAGGGCGATCTCGCCGAAACGCTGGCGGCCGTCGCTGCACAGGGGCCGCGGGGATTCTACGAGGGGCCGGTCGCCGAGAAGCTCGCCAAGGCCGTGACCGATGCCGGCGGCATCATGACGCCGGCCGACCTCAAGGCCTATCAGCCGGTCATCCGCACGCCGGTGCGTGGCAGCTACCGCGGCTATGACATCGTGTCGATGCCGCTACCCTCATCCGGCGGCGTCGTGCTGATGGAGACGCTCAACATCCTCGAAGGCTTCCCTCTGGCCGATCTGAAGCAGGGATCGGCGGCGTCGCTGCATCTCTTGATCGAAGCCATGAAGCGCGCTTATGCCGATCGCGCCCGCTATCTCGGTGATCCCGCCTTCGTCAACGCGCCGATCGAGACCCTCATTGCGAAGGACTATGCCGCGAAGCTGCGCGCGCACATTTCCCCCGAACGCGCCACGCCGTCAAAAGAGCTCGTGGCCTCTCCTGCCGCGCCGCGTGAGGGCAGCAACACCACGCATTTTTCCGTCGTCGATGCCCACGGCAACGCCGTCAGCAACACTTACACGCTGAACTTCAGCTACGGCGTCGGCCTCGTCGCCGACGGCACCGGCGTGCTGCTCAACAACGAACTCGACGATTTCACCGCGGCAATCGGCGCCTCCAACGCCTATGGCCTGGTCGGCTTCGAAGCGAATCTTCCCGGTCCCGGTAAGCGGCCGCTGTCGTCGATGTCACCGACCATCGTGCTGAGGGACGGCAAGCCGGTGCTGGTGACGGGCTCGCCCGGCGGCAGCCGCATCATCTCGACCGTGCTGCAGGTGATCGTGAACGTGCTCGATTACAAGATGGATGTTGCGGCCGCCGTCGCAGCGCCGCGGCTGCACCACCAATGGCTGCCGGATGAAGTGCGCGTCGAGCGCGGCTTTCCCGAGGGCGTGCTGCTCGAGCTGAAGGCGATGGGGCACCTCGTCGTCGAGCCGATGGGCCAGACATCTGCCAACTCGATTCTGGTGACGCCGAACGGAACGCTGGGCGCAGCCGATCCGCGCACGCGCGGCGCGGAGGCGGCGGGGCAGTAACCTGCTCCCGGAATGACGGGGTAAGGGAGCTTACCGCCCGACCTGATACGGCCCGCCCTTCTCCAGCGCGCGCGCATAGGCAGGCCGGGCGTGGATGCGCTCCAGGAACGCCATCGCCTTGGGATGGCCCTGCTCGAGGCCGCCGCGAGCTTGGGCGGCTTCGAGCGGAAAGCTCATCTGGATGTCAGCCGCGGTGAACTCGCTGCCGGCGAACCATTCGCTCTTGCCGAGCTCGCCTTCCCAATAGTCCATGTGCTGCTTCAGCTGCGGATTGACCAGCGCGGTCAGCGCCTGGTTGGAGACTTTGCGCACCAGCGGGCGCAGCAAGGCCGGCGCACGTTTCGGCATCAGCGTGAACAGCAGCTTGAGCAGCAGCGGCTGCATCGCGGATCCTTCCGCATAGTGCAGCCAATAGGTGTAGCGCAGCCGCTCCGGCGTGTTCGGCGGCGGGATCAGCCGCCCGTTGCCATAGGTGGCGATGAGATACTCGATGATCGCGCCTGATTCGGCGATGGTGTTGCCGTTGTCGGTGATGACGGGCGATTTGCCGAGCGGATGGATGGCGCGCAGCTCCTTCGGCGCGCGCATGTCCGGCTGACGCTGATAGCGCACGATCTCGTAGGGAACGCCCAGCTCCTCGAGCAGCCACAGCACGCGCTGCGAGCGGGAATTGTTGAGGTGGTGAACGGTCAGCATCGCGGCGTCCTCAAAGGCTTGGTCGTGGTCATCGGCCGCGCCGTTGGTGCCAGCCCGGGAACACATTGTCGAGCCGTCGCTGCTGATATTTTTATCCGGGTATATTGACGCGAGTAATTTACCCGGGTATTAAGAAACCCAGCATCGTCAAAATGGCAATGATTCCAATGCAGAAATTTTTCACCGCTTTCCAGGGACAACGCCGCCTGGTGTCCGGGCCGGCTGGAGAGGTTGCGCTGGTCGTCAAGCGGGTGGCGTCACAGCCGGACGAGCCAATCATCATCTTCGAGGACGCCACGGGCCGATCGATCGACTTCGATCTGCGTGGTGGAGATCGCGAGGTGTTGGCGCGCTTGGCGAAGCTTGTCCCGCCGTCGGCTGAGGCGACCGAAGCACCCGCAGAGCCGCGCGGTCGCGGCCGGCCGAAGCTCGGCGTGGTCGCGCGCGAGGTGACCTTGCTGCCGCGGCACTGGGAGTGGCTCAACGCACAGGCCGGCGGCGCTTCGGTCGCGCTGCGCAAGCTCGTCGACGAAGCCAGGCGCGCCAGCGGCGACAAGGACCGCGAGCGGCAGGCGCGCGATGCGGCCTACCACTTCATGTCGACCATGGCCGGCGATCTGCCGCAGTTCGAGGAAGCCTCGCGCGCCCTGTTCGCGGATGACCGGCGACGCTTCACCGGCCTGATCGCCGACTGGCCGACCGACATCCGCGACCACATCGTCAAGCTCGCCTACAGCGACCGCGCTTAAACCGCGCGCCGCTTCTCACGCCCCATCGACGGCCGAGCCGCGCATTGCGCGGCAACGGCTTCGCACGCCCTGATGAAAGGCCAATGCCATGTCTGCCGCAAAGCCGCTCTGGACCACATTCCTCCGCTTTCTCGCACCCCTGATGCTGAGCAACGCGCTGCAATCGCTGTTCGGCACCGTCAGCAACGTCTATCTCGGCCAGATGGTCGGCGTCGGCGCGCTCGCCGCGGTCTCGGCGTTCTTCCCGGTGATGTTCTTCCTGTTCGCCTTCGTCATGGGCCTCAGCACCGGCGCCACCGTGCTGATCGGCCAGGCCTTCGGCGCCGGCGAGCATGGCCGGATCAAGATCATCGTCGGCACGACACTCGCCGTCGGCCTGCTGCTCTCGATAGCGATTGCACTCGTTGGCGGGATCTTCAGCCGGCCCCTGATGGTGATGCTCGCCACGCCCGCGGACATTCTCGATGAAGCCAGCGCCTATGCGCGCATCATGCTGTTGACGATGCCGCTCGGCTTCATCTTCCTGCTGATGACGGCGATGATCCGCGGCGTCGGCGATGGACTGACGCCGCTGCTGGCGCTGGCCTTGTCGACGGCGATCGGCCTGATCCTGACGCCGATGCTGATCCGCGGCACGTTCGGATTGCCGGCCGTCGGCATCACCAGTGCTGCCTGGGCGGCTGCGATCTCGAACACGCTGACGCTGATCGTGCTGGCTGCCTATCTGCTGCGGAGAAAGCACGCGCTCGCGCCGGATGCGACGCTGCTGCGTCACCTCCGACTAAACGGCGCCGTGCTCGGCAAAGTCCTCGGGATCGGCCTGCCGAGCGCGATCGGCATGGTGGTGATGGCGATCGCCGAGCTTGTGCTGCTCGGCCTCGTCAACGGCTTCGGCTCGAATGCCACCGCGGCCTATGGCGCCGTCAACCAGGTGATGGGCTACACCCAGTTCACGGCGATGTCGATTTCGATCGCGGTCTCGATCCTCGGCGCCCAGGCCGTCGGCGGCGGCGACCGGGCCCAGCTTGACGGCATCGTGCGGATGGGCCTTGCGTTCAATATCGTCCTGACCGGCGGGTTGGTGGCGCTGATCTACCTCGCGCCACTCGCGGTGCTCGGTATCTTCATCACCGACGGCGCCGTGCTGGATCTGGCGAAGGGATTGCTCAACATCGCCTTGTGGAGCTCGGTGCCGTTCGGGCTCGCCACGGTGTTCTCGGGCGCAATGCGCGGCGCCGGCGTCGCGTTGACGCCGATGCTGCTGTCGATCTTCGCGATTGCCGCAATCGAGCTGCCGGCTGCAATCATCCTCAGCCACACGGTCGGCCTGAACGGCGTGTGGGCCGCCTATCCCATCGTGTTCTGCGCCATGTTGATTCTGCAGATGGGCTATTACCATCTGGTGTGGCGCAAGCGGGCGATGCAGCGCCTGATCTGACGGTCAAAGTATTATGACCGTCATTAAACGATAGACCTGTGGCGCGGCCTGCGCCACAATGAGAAAAAGCCGCTCAGAAAGCCAGGCCAGGGAGAATGATTTTGACCCGCACCGCCCCGCAATTCCTGTTCGATTTCGGTAGCCCCAACGCCTATCTCAGCCATCTGGCGATTCCAGCCATCGAACAGCGGATCGGCGTCAAGTTCGAATATGTGCCGATCCTGCTCGGCGGCATCTTCAAGTCGACCAACAACAAGTCGCCGGCCGAGACGCTCGCCGGCATCAAGAACAAGCGGGAGTTCCAGCAGGTCGAGACCGAGCGCTTCATCAAACGCTTCCATGTCCAGCCCTATGTCTGGAATCCGCACTTTCCCGTCAACACGCTGAACCTGATGCGCGCAGCGATCGCAGCGCAGCTCGAGGGCGTGTTCGAGACATATGTCGAGGCCACCTTCCACCACATGTGGCGCGAGCCGAAGAAGATGGACGATCCCGAGATCGCGGTGAAGGCGCTGGCGTCGTCTGGTCTCGATGCGCAAAAGCTGTTCGCCCGCGCCGGGGAACCCGAGGTGAAGGCCAAGCTGATCAAGAACACCGAGGAGGCGGTCGCCCGCGGCGCCTTCGGCTCGCCGACCTTCTTCGTCGGCAATGAAATGTTCTTCGGCAAGGAGCAGTTGCGCGAGGTCGAGGAGATGGTGTCGGGAAAGTGAAGCGCGCGAATGGCGAGTAGCGAATAGCGAGTGGAAATCGCGCCCACTATTCGCTACTCCCTATTCGCCATTCGCCAATAGTAAAAGCGGAGTTCTCCCATGCGCATCCTCGTGGTCGGCGCCGGCGCCATCGGCGGCTATTTCGGTGGCAGGCTGTTGCAGGCCGGCCGCGACGTGACCTTCCTGGTTAGGCCTCGCCGCGCCGACGAGCTCGCGAGCGCCGGCCTCGTCATCAAGAGCCCGAACGGCGATGTGACCTTGAAGAACCCGCCGACGGTTCAGGCCGACGCAATCAAGGACACGTTCGACGTCGTGCTGCTCAGCTGCAAGGCATTCGACCTCGACGATGCCATCAAGTCGTTCGTCCCCGCGGTGGGGCCGAACACCGCAATCATCCCGATGCTCAACGGCATGAAGCATCTCGACACGCTGGACACGAAGTTCGGCAAGGAGCGCGTACTCGGCGGCCTCTGCGCCATTGCGGCCACGCTGAACGAGAAGCGCGAGGTGGTGCAGCTCCAGCCGATGCAGTCGCTCAGCTACGGCGAGCGCGACGGCGGGATGTCGGACCGGGTGAAGGCGATCGACGAGGCCTTCAGGAGCGGCATCAATGGGGCCAGCGCCAGCCAGAACATTATGCAGGACATGTGGGAGAAGTGGGTGTTCCTGTCCTCGCTCGCTGCAAGCACCAGCCTGATGCGGACGTCCGTCGGCAATATCCTCGCCGCGCCCGGCGGCCGCGATTTCCTGCTCGGCATGCTGGATGAGACCAGCGCGATTGCCACGGCGTCCGGCTATCCGCCGGGCGGCCCGTTCTTCGATCGCGTCAAAGGCAATCTCACCACCGAGGGCTCGCCGCTGACGGCATCGATGTTCCGCGACATCAAGGCGGGCCTGCCTGTCGAGGCCGACCACGTCATCGGCGATCTCATCGCGCGCGCCGACGCCGCCAAGGTGCCGGTGCCGAAGCTGCGCATCGCGTATACGCATCTGAAGGCATATGAGAGGCAGCGGGCGGGGTAGGGCGTAACCACACATTCGGTGTCGTCCCGGGGCGCGCGCCGCGCGAGCCCGGGACCCATAACCACAGGGAGTGGTTATGGAGCGAAGTGGTGACTCCGGGTCTTCGCAAAACGCTTCCTTGTGGTTATGGATCCCGGGCCCGCGACTGTGTCTCGCCCCGGGATGACGAGCTGCGATTGCCGAAACAGCTCAGCGCTATTTCAAATGCGCGAGATAGTGCGACACGGCGGTAATTTCCTCGTCGCTCATGTGATAGGCGACGTCGGCCATTGCGGCGACGCCGCCGCCGACGCGCTGGCCGGCCTTGTAATCGTGCAGCGCCTTGACGAGATATTCCTCACGCTGGCCCGCGAGCCGCGCCACCGCCTTGGTGCCGGCATAGCTGTCGGTATGGCATGAGGCGCAGCGGCGGCCGGCGGCAACCTGCGCGCCCTTCTTCGACAGGTCGGGATCCCCGTCCTCGGGTCCCTTCGGCGGCGTCAGCGAGGCGAAGTAAGCGCCGAAATTGCGGATGTCCTCGTTGGTGATCCCTTCCACGATCGGCTGCATCTGATCGTTCTTGCGCGCGCCGGCGCGGAAGAACACGAGCTGCCATTGCAGGAATTGATCGGGCTGGCCGGCGAGCGAGGGGATGTTCTCGGTCTGCGAAATGCCGTTCTCGCCGTGGCAGCCGGAGCAGGCGGCGGCCTTCTCCTTGATCGCGGCATTGTCGGCGGCCTCGGCTGGGAAGGCGCCGAGCGTCAGGAGCGCAAACACGCTGATTGCGTGCGAAATGAACTGCCGGCGCATGGGGAAGGATTCCGATCTATCGAGCTCGTCATTCCGGGGCGTGCGGAGCACGAACCCGGAATCCATAACCGCGAGCCGGGGTTATGGGTTCCGGACTTGCGCTACCGCGCAATCCGGAACGACAGCATGAGATTTTAAAATTAAGGAGGCTGCGGCACCTCCCGGCCGCCGCAGCCTCTGCGTCCGATCGCGCTACTTCTTGCTATAGCTGATGCGATAGATCGCGCCGGCCCAATCGTCGGCCACGAGGATCGATCCGTCCTTGGCGATAATGATGTCGTTGGGACGGCCGAGATAGCCCTGGTCGCCCTCGAGCCAGCCGGAGGCGAAAACCTCTCGCTTCGGGTTCTTGCCGTCGGGTCCGACGATCACGCGCACGATGCGCGCGCCCTGGTACTTGTGGCGATTCCAGGAGCCGTGCTCCGCGATCAGGATGTTGTTCTTGTAATCGGCGGGGAATTGATCGCCGGTGTAGAACTTCATGCCGAGCGGCGCGACATGGGCACCGAGGTTCAGTACGGGCGGCGTGAACTCGGAGCATTTGTGGCCCATCGCGAACTTGTCGTCAGGCAGATTGCCCTGATGGCAATAGGGATAGCCGAAATGCTCGCCGATCCGGTTGATCATGTTCAGCTTGTCCGAGGGCAGATCATCGCTGATCCAGTCGCGGGCATTCTCCGTGAACCAGAGCTTGCCGGTGCGCGGATCGACGTCGCCGCCGACCGAGTTGCGGACGCCGAGCGCCCAGATTTCGGCGTTGCCGGTCTTGGGATCGACGCGCCGGATCTGCGATACGCTGGTCGGCGGAATGCCGATGTTGAAGGGCGGGCCGAACGGCAGGAAGAACCAGCCTTCCTTGTCGACCGCGATGTACTTCCAGCCATGCGCGGCATAGGACGGCATGTCGTCATAAACGACCTTGCCCTGGCCGAGATTGTCGAGATTGGCTTCGGCGTTGTCGTAGCGGATCAGCTTGTCGACGGCGATGACATAGAGCGCGCCGTCCTTGAAGGCGAGACCGGTGGGCATGTTCAGGCCCTTGAGGACGGTCTTGACCTCTTTCTTTCCGTTGTTGTCCTTGATGGCATAGACGTTGCCGAGACCGAACGAGCCGACGAACAACGTGCCCTTGTCGCCCCAGGCCATCTGCCGCGCGGCCAGCACGCCCGAGGCGTAGACCTCGATCTTGAAGCCCGGCGGCAGCTTGATCTTCTTGACGATGTTGGCGAGCTCAGCGTCGGAGGCGCCGGTCGGCGGGCCCGACGGCGGCGCGAGGCCCTTCTGCGCCTCGGTCTCGTCACCGAGGAACCAGTCATCCGGCGGATGGGTCCAGAACTCCTTGGTGCTGGAATCGTATTTCTTCAGCGGCTTGTTCTTGTCCTGCTGCTGCGCGTTGCCGGCGCCGGTCCCCGCGAGAAGGGCCACGGCTGCAAGCGCCAACACGGATCGATGGAACATCGATGTCATCGCATCACTCCCCTAAGGCAGCCGTCAGGGCTGCGCATTATTTTCTTTTGCTAGTCGAGAGGCGAAGTCTTGAGCCCGTCGGGACGACAGGCGCAAAAAGGTTAGCACATCTGCCCATCGTGAGAAGCGCGCCGGATGCAGCGCGGCTGCGCGCAGCAAAAATTGAGACGGAATGTCAATGAACGGATGAACGCTGCGACGATCGCGCCTCGCGCTGCAACGCGGAATCAACAGCCCGCGCGCAACGTCGTCAGGCGGTCCGCCGGGGTGGGCATACAAAAGTGCAAAAACAACCCCATGCACAGTAGAACTGCGCAAGTTGATCCGCGCGCGGTGACGCCGGACAATCATTTGAAGCGTCGAGTAAAATAATCGCGGCGCTCACGGGGCGACGGGGTAGGGTCCGTCGTCGAACAGCGTGTCGTGGTAGCCTTTCGATCCGACCTCACGCGCCAGCGTGCTGCGGACGTCGCGGCCATCGCGCAGGCTGCGCAGCACATGCGCGAAGTCGAATTCGGGTCGCCAGCCGAGCTCCCGCCGCGCGCGCTCGTTGACATAGACCCGGTCAATCGCGGGGAAGAGCCGCCAGCCGCGCGCCGCATAGAGCTGCGCGCACTCCGGATAGAGCTCGCGCACGACGCCGGCGGCATCGCGCGCCAGCGCTCCGAGATGACGTTGCTCGAACGGGCTCGTCGCCGAGACGATGTAGCGGGCGAAGCCGATGCCGGGCGCACGCTCGACGGCGAGCAGATGCGCGCTCACTGCGTCCGCGATATCCAGCCGGCGGTAGAGCAGCTCGTTGGCCTGCGCGTTGTCCAGCGTGTAGGCCGATCGCATCGCCGGATCGTCGTCGTCCTCCGGAAAGAAGCGCGAGGTCCGCAGAACCACGATCGGTAGCGCGCGCTCGCGAAAGAACAGCTCGCAGAGGTTCTCGGCCATCAGCTTGGTCGTGCCGTAGATGTTCTTCGGCACCGATGGCAGCTCCTCGGTGACCCACACCGCCGCCTGTCCCGCCTCGGGCCGCAGCTGCGAGCCGAATGCGCTGGTGGTGCTGGTGAAGACAAAGCTCTTCACGCCGGCCGCGACTGCCGCCTCGAGCAGGTTCAGCGTTCCTGACACGTTGGTGTCGACAAAATCCTGCTTGGAATGGGTCGCCACATGCGGCTTGTGCAGCGTCGCGGTGTGGACCACGGCGGTGACGCCGTCCATCTGGCGCCGCACGAAGGCGGGATCGACGATGGAGCCGACGGCATCGGTGAAGGGGGAGGGCTTGAGATCGACGCCGCGGGCGGGGGCACCACGCCCACGCAGGGTCCGGAGAATGGCTTCACCGAGGTGACCTGCGCTGCCTGTGACCAGAATTGTCATGTGAGACCCGAAACAGCCGCCAGCGGCGCGGAAAACCACGGCCCGATCCGGTTTGGCTGGATGCTTTGGAGAAAACTGGAGCGGGCGAAGGGGCTCGAACCCTCGACCCCGACCTTGGCAAGGTCGTGCTCTACCACTGAGCTACACCCGCATCCTGTGTCGGTCGCGTGACGCGCCGACAACGGCTGTCGTATGCCAAAAGCGGGAGGGGAATGCAACAGCTACAGGCGGCCTCAATTCGCAATTCGGACCCCGTATGGAGCCCGAAGCCGGCCAAATCGACCGGAAACGTCTCGGAACCGGCGAATCGGGGTGCCTGGATTGAAATTCGGCCCATTCGGCCCAATTTAGGAGCCGACCACAAGCATATGACGCGGCGGCGTGCTAAAGAGCCGCCATTCCAGACATGACGAGGGAATCCCGTGACGATCATCGACCAGGGTAACGGAGCGGCGGGCCCGGCTGCGGCCGACCTGATCAAGGACACCACCACCCAGACCTTCGTGAAGGACGTCATCGAGGAATCGAAGCGCCAGCCCGTGCTGATCGATTTCTGGGCGGAATGGTGCGGCCCCTGCAAGCAGCTCACCCCCGTCCTGGAGAAGGCGGTGAAGGCGGCCAAGGGCAAGGTCAAGCTGGTCAAGATGAACATCGACCATCATCCGGCGATCCCGGGCCAGATGGGCATCCAGTCGATCCCGGCCGTGATCGCCTTCGTCAACGGCCAGCCGGCCGACGGCTTCATGGGCGCGGTGCCGGAGAGCCAGGTCAACGCCTTCATCGAGCGGCTGACCAAGGGCGTCACCGCGCCGGGCGAGGTCAACGTCGCCGAGATCGTGCAGGAGGCCGACGCGGTGCTCGCCGAGGGCGACGCGGCGGCGGCGGCGCAGATCTATGCCGAGGCGCTGCAGCATGATTCCACCAACATCGCGGCGCTTGCGGGCCTTGCGAAGTGCTACGCCGTTTCCGGCGCGATGGAACAGGCCAAGCAGACGCTGGCCATGGTGCCGGAATCCAAGCGCAACGACCCGGCCGTGAAGGCCGTGCAGACCGCAATCGATCTCGCCGAGCAGGCGAAATCGCTTGGACCGGTCGCCGAGCTGGAACAGAAAGTCGCCGCAAATCCGCTCGATCATCAGGCCCGGTTCGACCTCGCCACCGCGCTCAACGCCCAAGGCAACCGCGCGGCGGCGACCGAGCAGCTGCTCGAGATCATCAAGCGCGACCGCAAATGGAACGACGACGGCGCCCGCAAGCAGCTGGTGCAGTTCTTCGAGGCCTGGGGCGGCACGGATGATGCAACCGTCGAAGGCCGCAAACGTTTGTCGACGATCCTGTTTTCGTAACGGCCTTTTTTGAGCATGATCTGTTCGGAAAACCGCTCCACACTTTGCGCTAACGCGGTCCTTCGGATCCGGATCATGCGCTAGCAACGCCAGGGGACCGGGCAGATGCCGATCAACATCGAATATCGCGGGCCCGCCGACCTCCCGGAGATCATTCCGGTCTTCCCGCTGCCGGGCGCGCTGCTGCTGCCGCGCGGCCAGATGCCGCTCAACATCTTCGAGCCGCGCTACCTTTCGATGGTCGACGATTCCTTCCGCGACGGCCATCGCCTGATCGGCATGATCCAGCCCGACATCGCGCATTCGCGGAAGGATTCCGACAAGCCGGCGCTGTTCCGCGTCGGCTGCGTCGGCCGCATCACCCAGCTCGCCGAGTCCGGCGACGGCCGCTACATCCTCGAGCTCACCGGCGTTTCGCGCTTCAAGGTGGTCGAGGAGCTCGAGGTGCTCACCCCCTATCGGCAGTGCAAGGTGGACTTCTTCGCCTACGTCGACGATTTCACCGCGCGCCGCGGCGAGGAGGAGGTCGACCGCGAGGCGCTGCTGGCGGTGCTGGCGGACTTCCTGAAGGCCAACAACCTCAAGGTCGACTGGGAGGGCGTCGAGAGCGCGCCCAATGAAGCCCTCGTCAATGCGCTCGCGATGATGTCGCCCTACGGCCCCGCGGAAAAGCAGGCCATGCTGGAGGCGCCCGACCTGAAGACCCGCGCCGAGATCCTGATCGCCGTCACCGAGATGGACCTCGCCAAGAAGCGCACTAGCGGCGACCCGCCGCTGCAGTGATCGTCAAGCGACCCAAAGCGCGATGCGATTAGGATGAATCCTCATCGCGCTTTGGGTTTTTTGGTTTGAGCATGATCTTTTCGGAAAACCGCTACACACTTTGCGCTGACGCGGCCCTTCGGGTCCGGATCATGCTCTATGCGGCAAACTCGCCGGCCTCGGCCTTTCGATCCGCAAGCCGTGCGATCGTCGAGGCTCGTATCGGCGGGCTGAGGTGGAAGCCCTGGGCCTCGACGCAGCCCTCCTGGCGCAGGATGTCCAGCTGCTCGGCGGTTTCGACGCCTTCGGCGGTGGACGTCTTACCGAGACTCGTGGCGAACTGGACCACGGCCCGCGCGATCCGATGGGGCTCCTCCATCGGACTGGACAGCTCGCTGACGAAGCTGCGATCGATCTTGATCTTGTCGAAGGGAAACTTCTGCAGAAAGCTGAGCGACGAATAGCCGGTGCCGAAATCGTCGAGGGCAATCCGCACCCCGAGCTCGCGCAGCTGGCTGAGTGCTGCGAATACGGTCCCGCTGTCATGCATGATGACGGTTTCGGTGACCTCGAGCTCGAGCCGGTCTGAAGCAATCCCCGACGCCGCCAGTGCGCTCACGATCGTCGACACGAGCTCCTTGCTCCTGAATTGCGCTGGAGACAGGTTGATCGCGATCTTCAGGTCGGAACGCCATTTTGCCGCTTCGGCACAGGCGGTTCTCAACACCCATTCCCCCAGCGGCAGGATCAAGCCAGTTTCCTCCGCGACGGGAATGAATTCGCCGGGCGAGACCAGACCCCGCTCGGGGTGGTGCCAACGCAGCAACGCCTCGAAGCCACAGGTCTCGCCGCTCTTCAAATTGACGAACGGCTGGTAGTGGAGTTCGAATTCGCTCCTCGCAAGCGCCTTCCGCAGATCCCGCTCCAGGTTCCGGCGCGCATGCAGGAGCCGGTCCAGCTCCGGCTCGAAGAAGCGGAATGCACCACGTCCGCCGCTCTTGGCCGAGTAGAGGGCAAGATCTGCGCTCCTGAGGATCGTGTCGGAATCGGCGCCGTCTCGGGGCGCAAGGGCGATCCCGATGCTGGTGCCGACAATGACCTGATGATCGCCGAGATCGAACGGCTCGCTGAGCGCGCCATGGATCGCCTCGGCGAGAGAGGCCGCGTCCGCAGCCGGATTGGTCACGTAGTCGACGATTGCGAATTCGTCGCCGCCCAGTCGGGCGACGAACGTCGTCTCCCTGATGCAATCCAGCAAGCGCGCCGCGACTGAGCGCAGCAGCAGGTCGCCCGCCGGATGTCCGAGCGTGTCGTTGACCTCCTTGAAGCGGTCGAGGTCGAGCAGGAGAACCGCCAGATGGAGATTTCCGCCACGCGTATCGGCAAGTGCAGGCTCCAGACGCGCCTTGAGCAGCACGCGGTTCGGCAGCTCGGTGAGCGCATCGTGTTCCGCCATGTAGGTGATCTTCGCTTCGGACCGGCGTTGCTCGGTGACATCCAGATGCGTAGCCACCCAGCCGCCGCCGGCCATCGGCTGCCGCGTCACGCAGATCAGCCGCCCATCGGCGAACGCATCGATGCGGCTCGAGACGGCATGGATCGGCAGTGCTTCGAGCCTGGCGATCTGCCGTTCGGCGGCGAAATCGCTGGCCTCGCCTTCGAGTATGCCGCTGGTGACGCGATGACGGATGATGTCGCGGTGCGGAGTTCCCGCACGCAGCAATTCCGGCGGCAGCCGGTACAAACGGGCGTAACGCTCGTTGCAGATGACGAGCCGCTTCCCGGCGTCGAACATGCAAAGGCCCTCGACCATATGGTTGATGGCCGTGTCCAGCCTCAGCTTCTGTTCCTTGAGCTCGTTCTGCGACCCTTCGAGCTGCTGCCGGGCGATGGAGAGCTGGCTGATGATCTCCTCGAACCTGGCGGTTCTGGTCGCCAGACGACGATCGGCCAGCACTCCGATCAGGCTCATGCCCAGCACGGACAATGCGACGCCGGCGATGGCGAGCGCGAGGAAGGCCGGAGACAGCGAAAGCGTATCGGTCGCGAGCGCCGGATCCGGTGTGATCTGCACGGCGCCCATGGCCGTGAAGTGATGCGACACGATGGCGAGCGTCAGCAGGGTGGCGGCTGCCAGCGTGCCGCTATAACCCTGACGGGTGAGCGCTGCCGCCAGCGCAGCGTAGCCAAAACACATGCCCAGAACGATGGAGAGGAGCACGAGGTCCACGGACCAGGAGACTCGGCCCGGCACTTCGAGCGCCCACATTCCGAGATAGTGCATGCTGGCAATGCCGCCACCGATGATGACGCCGCCAGCCGCCGCGCGCCAGCGGCCGGACGTGACGACCGCGACGCCGAAGCCGACCGAGGTCAGCAGCATTGCCGCCGCGAGAGAGGACGCCGTCAACACGATGCCGTAGCCCGTCGTGACCCCGGGCTCGTAGGCGAGCATCGCGACGAAATGCGTAGCCCAAATGCCGTATCCGATGGCCGCGCCGGCAATGGCGATCCAGATCCACCGGGTTCTCCCGCGCGTTGCGATCGCGCGGTGGAAGATGCTGACCGCGACGATGCTGGCAACGAAGCAGACCAGAGCAGCGAGCACGACGAGCCGCCAATCGTGCTCGGCCGTAAGGCAGGAGAAAACGCGGAACATTCAGTTTCGCCCCATCGTCGATATTGTTGATGTTTGTCGATGCTGGACCGGCTAATCGCCCTTCGCGTTAATTTTGTGCCGCGCCTGATCGCATGCTTAGCGGCTTGCCAACACCGTCCGTAAAATTTGATCTGTGGGGCTAACACGTTCCGCGCGCCGGTCGCGCCGGAAGCCCGCTGCGCGCGTTTGCGGATGACTGGAGATGGCCGCGGATGCGCTTGCGTCCGGTGATCATCGCGCTGCAGGAGTCCTATCAGCGCCACGCCAGCAACGTGGAGCACGAAAGGGACGAGACGGCATCCGAAGAATGCCTGGTCGATCGGTAACGGATCTGGTCCGCTTTAGATGAGTTCTAGTACCCGACAACCGACATCACGACGACCGCACTGAGCGCCATCCAGCCGAAATGCCGGCCCCGCGTCGCCCATGCGTTGGCGAGGGCGGAGCAGCCGAACACGCAGGCCATGGTCGCGACGATCCAGTGGCGAGCCGGCTCCGATTGCAGCCACGGCGCCGCGATCAGCAGCACGCCACCGCCGATCCAGGCCACGGTCGAGGCCTGCCACACCAGCCGGATCAAGGTGCGGAGGCGCTCCGGCTCGATGCGCGCGCGGGCGAAGACCTTGGCTTCGCCGAGGTAGCCGTGAACGAGCGCAACGGCGATGGTCACGACGCCCGCACACTGGAGCAGCAGATCCCGCATCGACGCCTCCATACACTCATGTATGTTTCGATAGCGTATGGCCAAGCGCTTGTCAATACACTAGTGTATGGTGCGCTTCCGGGAAACGACATGAACCAACAGCTCTCCGCTGACGATTGGACTGGCCAGGGCCTCAAGGCCCTGGCCAAGAGCGGCTTCACGGCCTTGAAGGCCGAGCCGCTCGCCAAGGCCATGGGCGTATCGCGCGGCAGCTTCTATTGGCATTTCGCCGATCTCGCCGCGTTTCACGCCGCGGTGCTGAAGCGCTGGCGCGAGATCGCGGCCGAGCGGATCATCGCCGACGTCGAAGCCGCCGGCGACGAGCCGGTCAAGATGCTGCTGCGGAGATCCTTCGGCGCGCGGCTCGACCTCGAACGCGCGGTGCGCAATTGGGCGGCGTTCGATGCGAGCGCGCAAGGGGCGGTGCGTGCCATCGATCGCCGCAGGCTCGATTATATCGAGGAGCTGCTGCAGAAGCGGGGACTCGCCCCGGCAACGGCGCAGGCCCGCGCGCAGATCCTGTACTGGACATTTCTCGGTTTCGCCCTGTCAGGCCCGTCAATCCCGGCCGCGCGGCTGCGGACCATGCTCGACGAGCTCCTGGCGATGGTCTCCGCCTAAAGCGCGATGGCGGGCGCGAATTTCTATGCTAAAGGCAAGCAAGTGCCGGAGACTTCCATGAACGCGCCCACCGAACGTCCCGAAGCCAGCGTCGATCCAAAATTGCTGGAGATCCTGGTCTGCCCGCTGACAAAGGGCCCGTTGGAATTCGATGCTGAGCGGCAGGAGCTGATCTCGCGCAGCGCCAAGCTCGCTTATCCCATTCGCGACGGCATCCCGATCATGCTGCCGGAAGAGGCGCGCAAGATCGATTGATAACAGCGAGTGGGGAGTGGCGAATGGCGAATGGGTCCACTCGCCACTCGATACTCACCATTCGCCCTTACAACGCCTCGCCCTTCAACAGCCGCGGCACCTCGCCGGTGAGGCCTGCGGCCTGGCGGATGAAGAGGTTCTTCAGCGGCGGGGCGCGGTCGACGAGGCCGAGGCCGATGTCGCGCACCGTGCGCAACAGCGTCGACTGGTTGGAGAACAGGAAGTTCAGCGAGTTGGTGGCGACGCCCATTGCCATGGTGTCGAACCGGCGCCAGCGCTGGTAGCGTTCGAGCACGTCCGCCCCGCCGATATCCAGGCCGAGCCGCGCGGCATCGACCACCACTTCCGCCAGCGCAGCGACGTCCTTCAGGCCCATGTTGAGGCCCTGGCCCGCGATGGGGTGGATGACATGGGCAGCGTCGCCGACCAGCGCGAGGCGCTCGGCGATGAAGGACCGCGCGACGAAATAAGACAGCGGAAACGCCCGCGGCTTGTCGAGCACACTGACCTCGCCGAGATGCAGGCCGAAGCGCTGCTCGAGCTCGGCGTGGAATTCCTCGTCGCTGAGGGCGATGATGCGCGCGGCCTCAGTGCGGCGCTCGGTCCACACCAGCGAGGAGCGTTTGCCGGTGAGCGGCAGGATCGCGAACGGGCCGGCCGGCAGGAAGTGTTCCTCGGCGCGGCCCTCGTGATCGCGTTCGTGGCCGACGGTGACGACGATGCCGGACTGATCGTACTCCCAGCCATGAGTGACGATGCCGGCGCGCTCGCGCAGCTTCGACCGCGCGCCATCGGCGGCGACCAAGAGGCCCGCCGCGATCACGCTGCCGTCGCCGAGCGTCACCTCGATGCCGTCGGTGCGCGCATCGTAGGAGGCGACCGGGGTGGCGCGAAGATCGATGCCGTCGGCCTCGGCGCGCACCACCAGCGCGTCGATCAGGCGGCGGTTCTCGATCATATGCGCGAAGGGCTCGCCCGGCGCGACGTCGCCGGCGAAGTTCAGGAACACCGGGCGGGTGGCGTCCTCGAGCTTGGAATCGGTGACGACCATGTCGAGGATCGGCTGGGCCTCGCCCCGGACGTCGTCCCAGGCGCCGATCGTCTCGAACAGGCAGCGGCAGGCGGCGACGATCGCGGTGGCGCGGGGGTCGCGGCTCGGCCGCGTGCCGAGCGCGGGATCGGCGACGATGATTGGGATCTCGGGCCCGAGCCCCTGGCGTAGCGCCAAGGCCAGCGCAAGGCCGGCAAACGCGCCGCCACCGATGACAATGCTACCCTGTACCGACATACCAAAGCTTCCCGGACAATTCTCGGTCTTGCTAGCAGACTTGAGCTGGGCGAAACAGTGCGGTGAAACGAGGACCGTTAGCCCTTCGTTCCGTCATTCCGGGGCGCGCAACGCGCGTACCCGGAATCCGGAGGTTTATCAGCTCGAGATTTTCGGGTTCGCACCGCGTGCGCCCCGGAATGAGGCATCACTGGAAAGCACCATCATGTCCAAAGGACTGATCGACCTCATCGGGATCCTCGACCTCGAGCAGCTCGAGGTGAACCTGTTCCGCGGCAACAGCCCGAAGACGAGCTGGCAGCGGGTGTTCGGCGGCCAGGTGATCGGGCAGGCGATGGTCGCGGCCTGCCGCACCGTGGAGGGCCGGCTGCCGCATTCGCTGCATTGCTATTTCATCCTGCCGGGCGATCCGCAGATCCCGATCATCTATCAGGTCGAGCGCCTGCGCGACGGCAAAAGCTACTCGACCCGCCGCGTCACCGCGATCCAGCACGGCAACGCGATCTTCTCGATCATGGTGTCGTTCCACGCCGAGGAGGAGACTGCGTTCGACCACCAGGACAAGATGCCGGACGTGCCGCCGCCGGAAAAGCTCACGGCGGAGGAGGTGGCGAAGCAGCCGATGTTCAAGGAGATGCCGGACTTCATCCGCCGGTATTACGAATCCGATCGGCCGATCGAGCTGCGCCCGGTCGAGCTCGGCCGTTATTTCGGCCAGAAGATCGACGACGGCCGCATCCACGTCTGGATCAAGACCGCCGCCAAGCTGCCCGACGATCCGGCGCTGCACATGTGCGCGCTCGCTTACGCCTCGGACTTCTCGCTGCTCGATGCGATCATGGCGCGCTATGGCCGCACGCTGTTCGACAAGCGCATGATGCCGGCGAGTCTCGACCACGCGATGTGGTTCCATCGCCCGTTCCGCGCCGACGAATGGCTGCTCTACGCGCAGGATTCGCCGAGCGCGCAATCGGGACGGGGGCTGACCCGCGGCTCGATCTTCAAGCCGGACGGCACGCTGGTCGCCTCCGTCGCGCAGGAAGGCTCGGTGCGCGAACGGAAGGCCTGATCGCTTCAAGCAGCGCCTGAAGCGTTCGGATCATGCCCCGAGCGAGCCGCGCGGCGCGAGCTCGGTCTGCGAGGCGAACCAGTTCATGATCCAGCGGTACACCCACGGGATCGGGATGATGAAGCACATCAGGATGGCGGCCACGATGCCGCGCCAGAGGATATCGAGGCCGCTGCCCTTGAAGACGATCTCGCGCCGGGTGCCCTCGACGTTGCGGCAGAACCAGCGCATCTGGGCCGCGGCCACCCAGGCCCAGCCGATGATGGTGATGATGGAAATCGCAAACAACAGATTCCAGCCGATATAGGCCCAGACCGAACCGGTGAAGCTGAGGCCCAGCGGCTGCCCGTTGGAGGCGAGGTTCGCGACCATCCATTTGATCAGGAGCCAGTAGAGCACGATCTGCACGATGAACAGCAGATTGCTCAATATCTCGCTGCCGACGAAGCCGAGCGCGATGGCGAGAACGATGAAGCCGAAATACCACGGCACCAACGTCATCGCATTGCCGGTGAAGCTGAGGTTCGGCCGCCCAGGGACCTTCACGCAGGAGACGATCCATCTGGTGTACCAGACGAAGGCCCAGGGCGCCGGGATGACGAAGATCATTCCGATCAGCAGGACGATGCTGCGCCAGGTGAATTCAAGGATGCTGAAATCGACCGAGAGCGATCCACCGCTTGCATAGCCGGCAGCGCCGCCATAGCCACTTCCGCCCGTCGGGACCATCGGCGGCGCACCGCCGCCGATCAGGCCGGGAATTTCGGCGGCCTTCTGCCAGCCGGCCATGCCCTCGGTCCAGACCAAGGTGTCCGGACGCACGACGCCCTGGGCAACGAGGTCGCGGAATTGCCCTTCCGGAAAGGGCCCCTGCTGCTTACCCTCGGATGCGTAGAACCAACTCGCCATGGAACGTCCCCCCTCGAACTTAGGTATGTACCGGCCGGGACGCTTCGGTTCACGCCTGGGTTCACCGCATCCATGCCAAAAATGCATTGTGAATGATGAACAGCTGCCCTGTACAGAGGCGGCCGTTCACATGATCGCCCTTGGCCAAACGTTTTTCCGCTTCAATCTGCAACTTTTTTGTGCCATTTGCCCGGAAAGATGCCAGATTGACGCAGCGCCGGGGACATACGGCGCGGCGCATCCCGGGGAATAGGCCTGACCATGAAACTCGTCGTCGCGATCATCAAACCCTTCAAGCTCGATGAGGTCCGCCAGGCCCTGACGGCGATCGGCGTGCACGGCATGACCGTGACCGAGGTGAAAGGCTATGGCCGGCAGAAGGGCCACACCGAGATCTATCGCGGCGCCGAA
Organism: Bradyrhizobium sp. BRP23; assembly: GCF_020194135.1. Lineage (NCBI taxonomy): Bacteria > Pseudomonadati > Pseudomonadota > Alphaproteobacteria > Hyphomicrobiales > Nitrobacteraceae > Bradyrhizobium > Bradyrhizobium sp. BRP23. The sequence goes on from NZ_JADYVW010000015.1 coordinate 90,563, forward strand.
TATGTCGTGAACTTCCTGCCGAAGCTGCGCATCGAGATCGCGGTCGCTTCCGACGTCGCCGACAAGGCGGTCGCCGTGATCACCGCGACGGCGCGCACCGGCCAGATCGGCGACGGCAAGATCTTCGTCACGCCGATCGACCACGCGCTGCGCATCCGCACCGGCGAGACCGACAGCGACGCGCTCTGACTTTTTGTTTTGACGCGTTTTCTTGTCACGCGAACCGGTATCCACTTCGCTCGAAAACGCTTTGACACGACTGCTTCGATCGCACCGGGCAAATACGCCATGATGTGCGACGCCAATTGATGCCGGGGGGAACGATATGGCGGGATTGTCGCGCCGCGCAGCTGCCAAGGCTGCGCCAATCGGATTTGTGTCCGTCCTAGCTGCGCCGGCGCACGCGGCGGCAAACGAGATCAGCACCGCCGACACCGCCTGGATGATCGTCGCGACAGCGCTGGTGCTGATGATGACGATCCCGGGGCTTGCGCTGTTCTATTCCGGCATGGTGCGCAAGAAGAACGTGCTCGCCACCATGGCGCAGAGCCTGGCCGCGGTGATGCTGATCTCAATCCTCTGGGTGGCGTTCGGCTACTCGCTGTGCTTCGTCGGCGACGGCCCCTGGATCGGCACGCTCGATCGCTGGTTTCTCGCGGGCATGACCATGGACAGCGTCAACCCCGCGGCGAAGACGATCCCGGAATCGCTGTTCATGCTGTACCAGATGACGTTTGCCATCATCACGGTGGCGCTGGTCGCCGGCTCGGTCGCCGACCGCATGCGGTTCTCCGCCTATCTCCTGTTCTCGGTCGCCTGGTTCATCTTCGTCTACATTCCGCTGGCGCATTGGGTGTGGGGTGGCGGCTTCCTCGCCAGCATGGGCGTGCTCGATTTCGCCGGCGGTCTCGTCGTGCATCTGTCGGCCGGCACCGGCGGCCTCGTTGCAGCCAAGGTGATGGGACGCCGTCACGGCTACGGCACCGAGAATCTCTCGCCGTTCGATCTGTCGCTCGCAGTGATGGGCACCGGCCTGTTGTGGGTCGGCTGGTTCGGCTTCAACGGCGGCTCGGCACTCGGAGCGAACTCACGCGCGGTGATGGCGATCATCGCGACCCATCTGGCCGCCTGCGCGGGCGCGCTGACCTGGGGCGCGATCGAATGGGCGACGCGGCGCAAGCCCTCGGTGCTCGGCATGATCTCCGGCGCGGTCGCAGGTCTCGGCACCATCACGCCGGCCTCGGGCTTCGTCGCGCCATGGCACGGCATCGTCATCGGCATCATTGCCGGTGCACTCTGCTACTGGGCCTGTACCTGGCTGAAGCACCGCTTCGACTACGACGATTCGCTCGACGTCTTCGGCGTCCACGGCATCGGCGGCCTGACCGGCACCCTGCTCGGCGGCGTGTTCGCCACCAGCGCCATCGGCGGCACCGCCGGCCTGCTGGAGGGCAATCCGCAGCAGCTCCTGATCCAGTTCTATGGGGTCGCCGTGACCTTCGTCTGGTCGGCGGGCGTCAGCTTCATCCTGCTCAAGCTGGTCGGCCTGTTCGTGCCCTTGCGCGTATCCCGTGAGCACGAGCTGGAGGGTCTGGATATTTCGCAGCACGGTGAAGCCCTGCAATAGGCGCCGACGCTACGTAAATACCGCCTCGCTGCCCGACACGTGAGCAACATTGTGTCGGGAGCCTGTCTTGCCCTTATTTTCAGCAGGCGTGACCACGTTTTGAGCGCGACGTAATAGCGCACTGCATCGCAACACCCGCCAAAGGCGAAAACCCCCGTCTTCATAGTCCGTTAGGCAATCCGCCTGATCTGGCACGGCATTTGATTCTAGGGGTCCGGCTGTGCCCGCGTAGTGAAACTTCTCCCTCGTGGCGAACCAGTCGAGAACGCCCGGCCACGTCCGGACCGGGCCCAAGCGGGGATAGGACCCATGAAAATTGTTATGGCGATCATCAAGCCATTCAAGCTTGAAGAAGTCCGTGACGCCCTGACCGCCATCGGCGTTCACGGTCTCACGGTGACGGAAGTCAAGGGGTATGGCCGCCAGAAGGGCCATACGGAAATCTATCGCGGCGCCGAATATGCCGTGAGCTTCCTGCCCAAGATCAAGATCGAGGTCGCTGTCGCCTCCGACCAGGTCGACAAGACCATCGATGCCATCACGTCCGCCGCGAAAACCGGACAGATCGGCGACGGCAAGATCTTCGTCATCAACCTCGACCACGCGGTGCGTATCCGCACCGGCGAGGCCGATGCCGCGGCCCTCTGATTTCGCGCTCAACCTTATCCAAGCAGGAGTAAACAATATGACGTTCAAGCGTCCCTATGGCGCGGGACTGGCGGCTCTCGCAGTCGGCCTGTTCGCTGCGACCGCAGCCTACGCCGAGCCAACGGTCAACAAGGGAGACAACGCCTGGATGCTGACATCGACAGTGCTGGTGCTGTTGATGACGATCCCCGGCCTCGCGCTGTTCTACGGCGGTCTGGTTCGTTCCAAGAACATGCTCTCGGTCCTGATGCAGGTGTTCTACACCGTCTGCGTCGTCTGCGTGATCTGGGCCGTATACGGCTACAGCCTCACCTTCACCGGCGGCTCCGACTTCATTGGCGGCTTCTCCAAGGCCTTCATGATGGGCGTCACCACCGACACGAAGGCCGCGACCTTCTCGGTCGACGCCAACATCTCGGAGCTGATTTACGTCTGCTTCCAGATGACCTTCGCGGCGATCACGCCCGCTCTCATCGTCGGCGCCTTCGCCGAGCGCATGAAGTTCGCGGCGATCGCGCTGTTCGTTCCGCTCTGGGTGACGCTGGTCTATTTCCCGATCGCGCACATGGTCTGGTACTGGCAGGGTCCGGACCTGATCCAGGATGCGGCCAAAGCGTTGGCTGCCGCTACTGACGCGGCGGCGAAGACCGCGGCCCAGGCCAAGCTCGACGAGCTCAACGCCGATGCCGGCTGGATCTTCAAGATGGGCGCGATCGACTTCGCGGGCGGCACCGTGGTGCACATCAACGCCGGTATCGCGGGCTTGGTCGGCGCTCTCCTGATCGGCAAGCGCGTCGGCTACGGCAAGGAGCTGATGGCCCCGCACTCGCTGACCATGTCGATGATCGGCGCCTCGCTGCTCTGGGTCGGCTGGTTCGGCTTCAATGCCGGCTCCAATCTCGAGGCCAGCGGCGGCGCTGCGCTCGCCATGACCAACTCCTTCGTCGCCACCGCAGCCGCCGCGCTGTCGTGGATGTTCGCGGAGTGGATCATCAAGGGTCATCCCTCCGTGCTCGGCGTGATCTCAGGCGCCGTCGCGGGCCTCGTGGCCGTCACGCCCGCCGCCGGCTTCTCCGGCGTCATGGGAGCGATCGTCCTCGGCCTCGTCGTCGGCGTGGTCTGCCTGTTCTTCTGCACCGTGGTGAAGAACGCGCTCGGCTACGATGACTCCCTCGACGTGTTCGGCGTGCACTGCATCGGCGGCATCGTCGGCGCCATCGGCACCGGCATTCTGGTCAACCCCGCGCTCGGCGGCGCCGGCATCATCGACTATTCGGCGATCCCGCCGAAGGTCGCCGATTACGACTTCGCCACGCAGATGCTCGCCCAGATCAAGGCCGTCTGCACCACGCTGGTGTGGTCGGGCGTCGGCTCGGCGATCCTCTTCAAGGTTGTCGATGTGATCGTCGGCCTCCGCGCCAATGTCGAGAGCGAGCGTGAAGGCCTCGACATCACCGAGCACACCGAGCGCGCCTACAACATGTGACCCTCTCCTCCCGGGCGCGGTCTCTTCGGGGACCGCGTCCACAACTACGGTTCGGGCACATACCCGGCAATGCCCTGACCGTTGAGGGGCTCCAGCGCAAGCTGGAGCCCCTTTCTTTTGATGGCTCCGCCTGCAGGCACCTCCAGGGGAGGGTGGACCGTCCATGTACGCCGCTGTCTCCGGCCCCATTATTCCCGCTCTGGACGCGGGCGGCGGCCGATGGTTAATCGCGTCTTAACCTCGCCCTATCTATGGTGAACTGAACCGCTTCCCGCCGGCGCCTATGGTAGCGACCGGCCGTTCCAAGAGTACTGGCGCCCAACGAATGGCTCTGACCGCTTCATCCCGTGCGCCGCAGGGCGGTAATGGCTCCGATTCCGAACGCTCGCCCTTCGTCCGGCTGAACGAGCTGCTGGCCCCGCATCAGCCGGGCAAGCCCTTGATTTCGCTTGCGGTCGGCGAGCCCCAGCATCCCGTGCCCGACTTCGTCGGCCCGGTGCTGGCCAAGCACATCGCCGATTTCGGCCGTTATCCCGCGAACAAGGGTACCGATCCGTTCCGCAACGCCGCCGGGGCCTGGCTGTCGACGCGGTTCAAGCTGCCGCGGCCGCTCGATCCCGAGAGCGAGATTCTCGTCCTCAATGGCAGCCGCGAGGGGCTGTTCCTCGCCGCGATCGCGGCCGCGCGCTATGTCGGCCCGCGTCCGGGCAAGCCCGCGATCCTGATGCCGAACCCGTTCTATCCGGTCTACGGCGCGGGCGCGCTTGCGGCCGCTTGCGAGCCGGTCCATCTGCCGACCACGGTCGAGAACGGCTTCCTGCCCGACCTCGACGCCATCGACGAAGCGACCCTGGCGCGCACGGTGGCGTTCTACCTGGCTTCGCCCGCCAATCCGCAGGGCTCGGTCGCGAGGCCCGGCTATTTCAAACGCTTGAAGCAGCTCGCCGACCGCTACGGCTTCGTGATCCTCAGCGACGAATGTTATTCCGAGATCTACACCCGCGAGGCACCCGGCAGCGCGCTGGAATGCGCCGGCCCCGACTTCACGCGCGTGGTCGCGTTCCAGTCACTGTCGAAGCGCTCCAACCTGCCGGGCCTGCGCGTCGGCTTTGCCGCCGGCGACAAGAGGTTCATCGGCATGTTCCTCGAGCTGCGCAACATCGCCGCGCCCCAGGTGCCGGTGCCGCTGCAGCATGTCGCGACGGTCGCCTATGGCGACGAGGCGCATGTCGAGGAGAATCGGCGGCTGTACCGGATCAAGTTCGACCTCGCCGACCAGATCATCGGCAATCGTTACGGCTATCGCCGCCCCGATGCCGGCTTCTGCGTCTGGCTCAACACCTCCGAGATCGGCGACGACGTGTCGGTGACGCTCAAGCTGTTCAAGGAAGCCGGCGTGCGCGTGGTGCCCGGCAGCTTCCTGGCGCGACAGCAGCCTGACGGATTCAATCCCGGCGCAGGCTATATCCGCCTCGCACTGGTGCAGGACGGCGAGACCACGGCGCAGGCGCTGCACCGGCTGGTCGAGACTCTGGGTTAGGCGGGGCCCGTGAGCATGTCGGCAATCGAACGCGTCATTCCTCTGGTCGGCCATCTGCCGCCCTCGATCCGCGAGGGGCTGGCGCGGCGCATGCGCGAGCTCGCCGGCCTCGGCCTGATCGCGCTGGCGGGCATCGCCGCGGCGGCGCTGATGACGTGGTCGGTGCAGGATCCCAGTCTCAGCCACGCGACCTCGCGGCCGATCCGCAACATCCTCGGCTATGCCGGCGCGATCGGCGCCGATCTCGCCATGCAGATCCTGGGGCTCGGCGCGATCATGCTGGTCCTGACCGTTGCGGTCTGGGGCTGGCGTATGATGACGCATCGGCCGTTCGACCGCGAGGCGCTGCGGCTCGGCTCCTGGATTCTCTGCACGGTGATCGCGGCAGGCTTCGTCAGTTGCTTTCAGCATGGCGGGGCCTGGCCGCTGCCGACCGGCCTCGGCGGCGTGGTCGGCGATGCGCTGGTGCGCGCGCCCGCGGTGATCTTCGGGCCGGCCGGTACGATCTATCGCATCGTGCTGGGCACGATCCTGTTCGCCGCGATGACAGCGACCTTCCTGATCGCCTGCGGCCTCGGCGCGCGCGAGCAAGACGACGAGATCGCTGAGGTCGCCGATGACGACAAGCCGCTCGACGAAGACGAGGAGAGCGATCGGGGTTCGGTCTCGCTGGGCTGGCTGTTCCATGCATTGATGAGCACCAAGGCGCGGCTGATCTGGCTGTGTGGTGCCGCCTACCGCTCGCTGGTCTCGAGCGGACCGAAGACCAAGGCCGCCCAGTTCAGCCGGCAGGAGCCGAATCTCGGCGGCGGCCGCTCGGCGCCGTCGATCTCGCCGCAGTCTCAAGACGAGGACTACGAGGACGAGCACGAAGACGAATTGGAGGACGAGGAGGAGGAAGAGGAGGAGCCCGCCGCGCGCCCCCCGAAGAAGAAAGCCGCGCCGAAGCCCGCTTCCAAGAAATCCTCCGACAAGTTCGACCTCCCGTCCGTCTCCATGCTGGCCGCACCAAAGGCCGGCGATCGCCAGCCGCTCAGCAAGGCCGAGCTGGAGAACAATTCCCGTTCGCTCGAAGGCGTGCTGCAGGATTTCGGCGTGCGCGGCGAGATCGTGAAGGCCAATCCCGGTCCGGTCGTTACGCTGTACGAGCTGGAGCCGGCGCCCGGCATCAAGTCCTCGCGCGTGATCGGCCTTGCCGACGACATCGCCCGCTCGATGAGCGCGCTGTCGGCACGCGTCGCCGTCGTGCCCGGCCGCAACGCGATCGGCATCGAGCTGCCGAACGCGCATCGCGAGAAAGTCTATTTGCGCGAATTGCTGGTGGCGAAGGAGGCGACCGACACGGTGGCGAAGCTGCCGCTCTGCCTCGGCAAGACCATCGGCGGCGACCCCGTCATCATCGACCTCGCGCGCACCCCGCACATGCTGATCGCCGGTACCACCGGCTCGGGCAAGTCGGTCGCGATCAACACCATGATCCTCAGCCTGGTCTACCGGCTGCGGCCGGACCAGTGCCGCCTGATCATGGTCGATCCGAAGATGCTCGAGCTCTCCGTCTATGACGGCATTCCCCATCTGCTCACGCCTGTTGTGACCGACCCGAAGAAGGCGGTGGTCGCGCTGAAATGGGCCGTGCGCGAGATGGAAGAGCGCTACAAGAACATGGCCAAGCTCGGTGTGCGCAACATCGACGGTTACAACACGCGCCTGCTCGAATTGAAGGCCAAGGGCGAGGAGCCGACGCGCACGGTGCATACCGGCTTCGACAAGGAGACCGGCAAGGCGATCTACGAGGAAGAGAAGCTCTCGCTCGATCCGCTGCCCTACATCGTCATCATCGTCGACGAAATGGCCGACCTGATGATGGTCGCCGGCAAGGACATCGAAGGCGCGGTGCAGCGTCTGGCGCAGATGGCGCGCGCCGCCGGCCTGCACGTGATCCTGGCGACGCAGCGTCCGTCGGTCGACGTCATCACCGGCACCATCAAGGCGAACTTCCCGACCCGTATCGCCTTCCAGGTCACCTCCAAGATCGACAGCCGCACCATTCTCGGCGAGATGGGCGCCGAGCAGCTGCTCGGCCAGGGCGACATGCTCTACATGGCGGGCGGCGGCCGCATCAGCCGCGTGCACGGACCGTTCGCCTCCGACGAGGAAGTCGAGAAGGTGGTGCGTCACCTCAAGACGCAGGGACAGCCGGAATATCTCGAAGCCGTCACCGCCGAAGAGCCGACCGAGGACGAGGACGGTGCCGTGTTCGACGCCACCGGCATGGGCGGCGATGGCGGCGGCGATCTCTTCCAGCAGGCGGTTGCGATCGTCAAACGCGATCGCAAGGCCTCGACCAGCTACATCCAGCGCCGTCTGCAAATCGGCTACAACCGCGCCGCATCGCTGATGGAGCGCATGGAACTGGAAGGCATCGTCGGTCCCGCCAACCATGCCGGCAAGCGCGAGATTCTGGTCGAGGAAGAAGACAGCCATATGTGAGGCGAGGAGCCTCTGAGCAACATTTCACGCAAATTCGATATCTGCTTTTGCCCGAAATCACGGTAAAAGGGCGCCCAGCCACACAGGACGACGCGTTGATCAGACATCCGGACATTCGATTCGCTGCCACGATCGCCGCGCGAAGCGCGCGCATGGCCGGCGTGCTTCTCGTCACCGCCGCGATGGTGACCGCTGCGTCTTTCGCGCAGACCGTGCCGGTGCCGAAGCCCGCGCCGAAGGGGCGTGACGGCGGCGCGACCGCCGGTGGGCCGGCCGTCACCGGCGCGACGCAGGCGCCGCCCAATCCGGTGATCCCGGATCCGCGGCGCAACGTTCCGAGCAGCATCTTCCAGACCTTCGACGCCAACCAGAAAGCGCAGGCGGCCAAGGTCAGCGCCTATCTGTCGTCGCTGCAGACGTTGGTCGGGAATTTCGTCCAGGTCGGTCCCGACGGCAGCAAGACGCAGGGCGACTTCTACATCCAGAAACCCGGCAAGGTACGCTTCGAATATGATGCGCCGAGCCCGATCGACATCGTCGCCGACGGATCCTCGCTCGTGGTGCGCGACCGCAAGCTCGCGACCCAGGACGTCTACCCGCTGTCGCAGACGCCGCTGCGCTTTCTATTGTCCGACCGCATCGACCTGATGAGGGACACCAATGTCGTTGGCGTCTCGGCCGACGACGTCTTCGTCAGCGTCACCATCGAGGAGAAGCAGGCCCTGGTCGGCACCAGCCGCTTGCTGCTGATGTTCGGCGCCAAGGACGGCCAGCTCAAGCAGTGGACCGTCACCGATCCGCAGGGCTACGACACGACGATTGCGGTGTACAATCTGGACTCGAGCAAGAAGCTCGACCCCAACATGTTCAAGATCGATTTCACCAATTACAACACGCCGTCGCGGGGTTGAGCGCTCCGCTGCCGTAGGGTGAGCAAAGGCGCTCTGCGCCGTGCCCACCACCTCTCCTCACGGCCATCACGGTGGGCACGCTTCGCTTTGCCCACCCTACGAGAGCTCGCTGTGGACAAGCATTTTCCCCACGCCAATCCATGCTAAGACGCATTTCCTATGCGTCTTTCCCTGACAACCTGGAACATCAACTCGGTGCGGCTACGCATCGACCTGGTCGCGAAATTTCTCAAGAGCGCGCGGCCAGAAGTGCTGTGCCTGCAGGAGACCAAGTGCATCGACGATGCTTTTCCGCTGAAGCGCTTCAAGCGGCTCGGCTACGAGCACGTCGCGCTGAACGGTCAGAAGGGCTATCACGGCGTCGCCATCATCTCGAAGATCCCGTTCGAATCGAAGGACATCCGCACCTTCTGCGACAAGGTGGATTCGCGCCACATCTCGGTGTCGTTCGGTGAAAAGGCGGGCATCGCAAAACCACTGGTGCTGCATAATTTCTACGTGCCCGCGGGCGGCGACATTCCCGATCCCGCGCTGAACGAGAAATTCGACCACAAGCTCCGCTTCCTCGACGAGATGAAAGCGTGCGAGCCGCTGCATCCGCGCGGTGAGGACCGCCACATCCTGGTCGGCGATCTCAACGTCGCCCCGCACGAGAACGACGTGTGGTCGCACAAGCAGCTGCTGAAAGTGGTCTCGCACACGCCTGTCGAAACGGAGAAGCTGAAGGCGGCGCTCGCGGCCGGCGAATGGGTCGACGTCGCGCGCGAGCGCATCCCGATGTCGGAGAAGGTCTATACGTGGTGGAGCTACCGCTCCGCCGACTGGACCATCGGCGATCGCGGCCGCAGGCTCGACCACATCTGGGTCTCGCGCGCGCTGAAGGATGCAGTCAGCGATTTCAGGATTCTGCGCGATGCGCGCAGCTGGGAGCGGCCATCTGACCACGTGCCTGTGACGGTGACGCTGGAGGTGTGAGCCGCCCTCGTCATTCCGGGGCGCGCCACTTGGCGCGAGCCCGGAATCCATTCATCAACTGACTCTGCCGCTCAATGGATTCTCAAGTGCGCAATTGCGCACCATAGTTCGCGACTTCGTCGCGCCCCGGAATGACGAGTGGAGAGAGCTACGACGTCAGCTTCGCACCCGCCATCAAAATATCGCTGGCGATCTGGCTGGAGCGCACCGCGAACTCGTCGCGCAGGCGCACCGCCGCAGCGGGATCGCTTTCGAGCACGCGCTGGAACAGGCTGCGGGCGACGCGGATGACGGAGGAATGCTCCAGCGCGACCGCGCTCGACGGCCGCTTCATCGGCACCACCAGCGCGAGCTCGCCGATCAACGCGCCGGGACCGGCGATCATTTCGGCGCCGGCGCCGTCTTCAACCCGGAAGGCGCCGCGCTGGACCACGAAGCCGGCGTCGGCGTCGTCGCCGAGATTGAACAGCACGTCGCCGCGGACGAAATCACGCTGCTCCGAGCCGATCGCCAGCATGCGCAACGAGGCGTCTCCCAACAGGCGCAGTGTCGGGACACGCTCGAGAAGCGCTACATCATCGTCGATTGACATTCAGGTCCGAGGCTCGAAGGCGTGCGATCTAAAACGATTCGCACGCCATCGAAGCGTATCACGGCACCAGCTTGTAGCCACCGGCTTCCGTCACCAGGATCTCCGGGTTGGCGGCGTCCTTCTCGATCTTCTGGCGGAGGCGGTAGATGTGGGTTTCCAGCGTGTGCGTGGTGACGCCGGAATTATAGCCCCAAACCTCCTGGAGCAGGGTCTCGCGCGACACCGGCATCTGGCCGGCCCGGTAGAGGAAGCGGAGAATTGCGGTTTCCTTCTCGGTGAGGCGGACCTTGCGGGCATTGGCCGCGGTGAGCATCTTCGAGCCGGGACGGAAGGAGTAGGGTCCGACCGAGAACACCGCGTCCTCGCTGGCTTCATGCTGACGGAGCTGGGCGCGGATGCGCGCCAGCAGCACCGCGAAACGGAAGGGCTTTGCCACATAGTCGTTGGCGCCGGATTCCAGGCCCAGGATCGTGTCGGAATCGGTGTCGTGCCCGGTCAGCATGATGATCGGGGCCTTGAAGCCGCCCTTCCGCAGCGAGCGGACAACCTCGCGGCCGTCGGTGTCGGGCAGGCCGACATCCATCAGAACCAGATCGGGGGAATTGGCCTTCGCGGCGCTGGCGCCCTTGGCGCCGGTATCGACCGCAGAGGCTTCGAATTCTTCGTGTAGCGATAATTGCTCCACCAACGTGTCGCGCAGATCGGTATCGTCATCCACGATCAGGATCTTGCGGGCATTGGCCATGGGGGGTCATCCTTTTGGGGTCCGGCTCGGCGGCACATCCATGCCGCACCCAGCCGCGAGGGGAAGTTTAAGGTCGCCGTGATTATTGTTGTTCGTGTTGAAGTAGTGGGCTGTTACCGATTCACAAGCCAGAAGCACTCTAACTCAGAATAGCAGGACGTTTTGATGAATGTCCTGTAATGAATTCGACATTGCACGTTCACATGAAAAACAAAGCAGCTTCAGTCGGTTACATCAGGAATCGAGGCCCCGGGCCGCTCTCGGCGATCCGCGTTAAGCCTGCTGCCGGCAATCCGCGCCGAGGCTGGCTGACGGCGGGAGCGCTGACCATTCCGGTTGCGCTGGGGCGAGGCGGCATTCTCGCCAACAAGCGCGAGGGCGATGGCGGCACCCCCAGAGGCAGCTTCCGGCCCAGGCAATTGTGGTGGCGGGGCGACCGGCACAGCCGTCCCCGGACGTTCCTGCCGGCCCGGATGATCACCGGCGTGGACGCCTGGTGCGAGGATCCGCGGGACCGCCGCTACAACCAGAGCATCCGGCTCGGCGAGGGGCAGGGCGGCGACCGGCTCCAGCGCGCCGACCATCTCTACGACTTCATCATCGAGATCGACCACAACACCCGACCCCGCATCGCCGGCCGCGGCAGCGCGGTGTTCCTGCACCTTGCCCGCGACAATTTCGGCCCGACCGCCGGCTGCGTCTCCATGACGAAATCCGCCATGCTGCAATTGCTGCGGCGCCTGGGCCCGCGCACAAAGATCATCATCGGGTGAGGCACACCGCCGTCATTGCGAGGCCCTTGCGACGATATTGACAGCGTTCGGGCGGCATCCTCCCTCGCCAACGGCAACTAACGATGACCGAAGATCGCGCTGCCGACGCGCACATGGGTGGCGCCGAGCATGATGGCGGTCGCGAAATCGGCGCTCATGCCCATCGAGAGATTCGTCAAGCCATTGCGCGCGGCGATCTTGGCGGTGAGCGCAAAGTGCGCGGCGGGCGGCTCGTCGACCGGCGGGATGCACATCAATCCGGAGATCGTCAGCCCGTAGGTGTCGCGGCAGCTTGCAATGAAGGCATCGGCCTCGCCCGGGGCAATCCCGGCCTTCTGCGGCTCCTCGCCGGTGTTGATCTGGACGAACAGCTGCGGGTGCCTGTTCTGGGATTCGATTTCCTTGGCTAACGCTTGGCAAATGCTCGGACGGTCGACCGAATGGATGGCGTCGAACAGCGCAACCGCCTCTTTCGCCTTGTTGGATTGCAGCGGCCCGATCAGATGCAGCGCGATATCGGGGTAAGCAGACGTTAACGCCGGCCACTTGGCTTTGGCCTCCTGCACCCGATTCTCGCCAAATACGCGCTGTCCTGCGGCGATAACCGGGATAATTGCATCCGCTGCGAACGTCTTGGACACGGCGATCAGCGTGACCGAGGCGCGGTCACGCTGCGCGTCCCTGCAGGCGCGTGCAATTTCGGCTTCGACCGCGGCGAGCGCGTTTAGTGAATGGCCGGTGACCGGCGCGACGTTGGCTTCCGTCATGACGTCTCTTGGTTGTGACCTTAGCCCGAGTTAGGTCCAATTTTACCGAGTTCAAGAAACAGTTTTTGAACCCTTCGCTTTACCTTAGCCCGCGGGGTGGGTAGCGAAAATGGCAAGCGTCAGTCTCAACCGCAAGCGCGCGAAACTCAAGCAGGTTCTCGGTATCCGGGCGCGGCTTGCGTTGCTCGCGGTGATTCTCGTGACGCCCTTGATGATCGAGCGCATCCGTTCCCTCGAAGACACGCGCGCGCGGCAAGTTGCGCAGGCCGCGGCTGAATTCACCACGGTGGCGAGGCACAGCGCCGATGCGCAGCGCCAGGTGATCTCGTCGGTCGAGACCATTCTGAAATCGGAGGCCTTCATCCGCGCCTCCGCCGGCGGCATCAGCAAGAGCTGCGACGTGCTGCGCGCGAGCCTGCCGTCGAGCCTGCCCTGGATCCGCACGCTTCTGATCGCCGGCCAGGACGGCCGCATCCAATGCGCCACCAACAACATGTATGTTGGCCTCGATCTCAGTGACCGACCGTACTTCCAGCAGGCCCAGGAAACCGGCCGCTTCGTGCTGAGCGACTTCATCATGTCGCGACCGGTACCGTCGCCAACGGTGATGGCGGTCTATCCGGTCTCCGCCTTCAGCGGTGTGGCCGATGCCGTCGTGCTCGCCACCGTCAATCTCGACTGGATGTCGAAGGTCATGAACAATCTGGGCGGTCGCGCCGGCATCACTGCGGTGCTGGTCGACAGCGCGGGCACCGTGCTGGCGGCCCCGGCCGATCAGCACAGCGCGGTCGGCCGTCCGCTCGACAACATGCCGCTGATGTCCGCGATCGCCGACAAGGCGCTGCGCTCTGATCAGGATGAGGGTTCGCTGTCCTTTCTCGCCGCCGACGGCTCCCGCCGCGCGGTCAGCTATATCCGCATCGCCGGCACCAATGCCCGCCTGATCGCCAGCATCGACGAAGACAAGGTATCCGCAGCGGTCAGCCGCGACATCCGCACCGCCTATCTGCAGCTCGCCTTCGTGCTCATGTTCGTCCTGCTCGGCGCGCTGATCGCCGCCGAAAAGCTCGTGATCAAGCCGATCGAGATGCTCGCCGACATGGCCAAGCGGCTCGGCGAGGGCGACCTGTCGGCGCGCGCCGCGCGCAATCGCCTGCCCGCCGAGTTCGTGCCGCTGGCCCGCGCATTCAACGCGATGGCCGCGCAGCTGAGCCAGCGCGAGCGCGAGCTGATCGCAAGCAACGACCGCCTGACGGTGATGGCGTCGATCGACATGCTGTCCGGTCTCGCCAACCGCCGCGGCTTCCAGAGCCGGCTGGATTTCGAATGGATGCGCGCGCAGCAATATGGCAGCGAGCTGGCGCTTCTGATGATCGACGTCGACCATTTCAAGCTGTTCAACGACACCTACGGCCATCTCGAAGGCGATTCCTGCCTGACGCGGCTCGGCGAATCACTGTCCGGCATCGCCGCCGACACGATGGGCTTCGCGGCCCGCTACGGCGGCGAGGAGTTCTGCCTGCTGCTGCCGAACACCGACGTGACGCGCGCCGTCGCGATCGGCGAGCAGGTGCGTTCGGCCGTGCTGAGGCTCTGCCTGCCTCACATCACCTCGAACCACATGATCGTCACGGTCTCGATCGGCGTCGCCGCGACCAAGCCGAGCGAATCCTTGCGTCCCGGCGACCTGATCGAAGCCGCCGACGCCGCGCTCTACGCCGCCAAGCATCGTGGCCGCAACAATGTCGTCGAGCACGGCGTGCAGGCGATCGCGACCGGCACGGCCGAGATAATGATGGTGGCGAGCGCCTAAAGCGCTGGTTCTTCACCTCGCCCCGCTTGCGGCAGGCTATCGCGTATGAGATGTGGGCCATGGGCACCGACTATCTCCACGTCGTCATGGCCGAGCTTGACGCCTCTCGAAAATTCAAATGCGATTGCCCTGCCGCAAGCGGGGCGAGGGAGCATACCGTCGCTGACCGCTAGCCCGCAGCGCCGGCGCGATCGAGCTCGATCTCCGTCACCACACGATTGCGGCCGCCGCCCTTGGCGAGATAGAGCGCACGGTCGCAGCGTTCGATCAGATCCGTGATCGCCTCGCCGACCCGGAATTGCGCAACGCCGATCGACACGCTGATGCCGGGCAGGGTCTCGCCGGTCGAGCGACGCGTGAGCGTGCAATCTGCGATCGCGCGCCTGATGCGTTCGGCGATCTCGGCGCAAGCGGCGAGATCGGCGTCCGGCAGCACCGCGATCAGCTCCTCGCCGCCATAGCGGGCCGGCAGATCTTGCGCGCGAACCTTCTCGCGCAGGACCTTGGCCATCAGGCGCAGCACCTGGTCGCCGACACCGTGGCCGAAATTGTCGTTGAACGACTTGAAGTGGTCGATGTCGAGCATCAGCACGCTGAGCGGCTCGCCCCATTCCGCCGTCGTCTGCGCCTTGCGCAGGAATTCGTCGAGGGCCCGCCGGTTCGCCAGCCCGGTCAGCGTGTCGGTCCGGGCGCGCTGCTCGGACCGCGACAGCGAATCGCGGATCACGTCGAGTTCGCGGGTCTTTTCCGCAAAGCCTGCCTCCAGCCGCGTCGCCCGCGTGGCCGCCCGCGCCAGCTCGTTCATGAGCTGGGCCACCAGCAGCTTTGGATCGACGCCGGCCTTGCCCTGGTCGGCCACCTGGCTGATGACCTGCATCTGCGAATGATTGTCGGCGATCGCCGTCGTCAGAAACTCCTTCGCCGTCCCCATCAGCGCCTGCAGCCGCTCGGAGGTGTCGACCACGACGGCACTCACCTGCGGCGCGACGTAGGTCTCGAACAGATCCTGATTGGTTTGGGCGTCGAAGGGACGATTGTGGTCGATCAGGAGATCGATCGCGTTGCGCAGATCGTCATGGCTGCCCGCCAAATACTGGAACCAGACGGCAAAGTTGGCCGGGGTCGGTGCAATCCGCTGTTCGGCCATGCTCCGCATTGCCCGCCCGGCGACGGACGCGGCATAGTCGTAATCGGGATCGTCGAAGCTGGAATCCATGTGCGGTAACGCGGCCTTGTCGGGCTGCAACTTGGCATCGACGCCTTAATCACACCCCAACGCGGACCCTCGTAGTTATGCGGAGGGGTCAAAGTTCCAAAACGCGGCAACCCATTGACCCCTTAAGGGCTTCTATGGCCTAGTCCGCCGTCTTGAGACGGCCGAACCACGAAAACCCAACGATTCCATGACCTCCGAACGCTATAACGCCCGCGACGCCGAACCGCGCTGGCAACGCCTCTGGGACGAGCAGGCGATCTTCGTCTCCAAAAACGACGATCCGCGGCCGAAATATTACGTGCTCGAGATGTTCCCCTACCCGTCCGGGCGCATCCATATCGGCCATGTCCGGAATTACACGCTCGGCGACGTGCTGGCCCGCTTCATGCGCGCCAAGGGGTTCAACGTGCTGCATCCGATGGGCTGGGACGCCTTCGGCCTGCCGGCCGAGAACGCCGCGATCGAGCGCAAGGTGGCGCCGAAGGCCTGGACCTACGACAACATCGCCGCGATGAAGAAGCAGCTCCGCTCGATCGGGCTGTCGCTGGACTGGTCCAGGGAGATCGCGACCTGCGACCCCTCCTACTACAAGCACCAGCAGAAGATGTTCCTGGATTTCCTGCGCGCAGGGCTTGCCGAGCGCGAGAAGCGCAAGGTGAACTGGGACCCCGTCGACATGACCGTGCTCGCCAACGAGCAGGTGATCGACGGCCGCGGCTGGCGCTCGGGCGCCGTTGTCGAGCAGCGCGAGATGAACCAGTGGGTCTTCAAGATCACGAAGTACTCGCAGGAGCTGCTGTCGGCGCTCGACGGGCTGGACCGCTGGCCCGACAAGGTGCGCCTGATGCAGCGCAACTGGATCGGCCGCTCCGAGGGCTTGTTGATCCGCTTCGCGCTGGATGCGGCGACGACGCCGGCCGGCGAGAGCGAGCTGAAGATCTTCACGACGCGGCCGGATACGCTGTTCGGCGCCAAGTTCATGGCGATCTCGGCGGATCATCCGCTGGCACAGGCCGCCGCCGCAAAGAACCCTGAGCTTGCGGCGTTCGTTGCCGAGATCAAGAAGATCGGCACCGCGCAGGAGATCATCGACACCGCGGAGAAGCAGGGTTTCGACACCGGCATCCGCGCGGTGCACCCGTTCGATCCCTCCTGGAAGCTGCCGGTCTATGTCGCCAATTTCGTGCTGATGGAATACGGCACCGGCGCCATCTTCGGCTGCCCGGCGCACGATCAGCGCGACCTCGACTTCGTCAACAAGTACGCTCTCGGCAACACGCCCGTCGTATGCCCGGAAGGCCAGGACCCGAAGAGCTTCGTCATCACCGACACCGCTTATGACGGCGACGGCCGCATGATCAATTCGCGCTTCCTCGACGGCATGACCATCGAGCAGGCGAAGGAAGAGGTGGCGAAGCGGCTCGAGACGGAGCTGCGCGGCAACGCGCCGGTCGGCGAGCGCCAGGTGAATTTCCGTCTGCGCGACTGGGGCATTTCGCGCCAGCGCTATTGGGGCTGCCCGATTCCCGTCATTCACTGTCCGAAATGCGACGTGGTGCCGGTGCCGGATGCCGACCTGCCCGTGAAGCTGCCGGACGATGCGACCTTCGACAAGCCGGGCAACGCACTCGATCATCATCCGACCTGGAAGCACGTCACCTGCCCGCAATGCGGCGGTAAGGCGCAGCGCGAAACCGACACCATGGACACGTTCGTGGACTCGTCCTGGTACTTTGCGCGCTTCACCGATCCCTGGAACGAGGCTTCGCCGACCACGCCTGCGGTCGCCAACCGCATGCTGCCGGTCGACCAATATATCGGCGGCGTCGAGCACGCGATCCTGCATCTGCTCTACAGCCGCTTCTTCACCCGCGCGATGAAAGCGACCGGGCATATCGCGCTGGACGAGCCGTTCGCCGGCATGTTCACGCAAGGCATGGTGGTGCACGAGACCTACCAGAAGGCCGACGGCAGCTATGTGCAGCCGGCCGAGGTGAAGGTCGAGGTCGGCGGCAACGGACGCCGCGCCACGCTGCTGACGACGGGCGAAGACATCGCGATCGGCCCGATCGAGAAGATGTCCAAGTCGAAGAAGAACACGGTCGACCCCGACGACATCATCGAGACCTATGGCGCCGACGTCGCCCGCTGGTTCATGCTGTCGGACTCCCCGCCCGACCGCGACGTGATCTGGAGCGACGAGCGCGTCCAGGGTGCCTCGCGCTTCGTGCAGCGGCTGTGGCGGCTGGTGAACGATGCCGCCACCCTCGGCAAGGCTGCGCCGGCAGCCCGGCCGGCCAGCTTCGGCCCGGACGCCACCGCCTTGCGCAAGGCCGCCCACGGCGCGCTGGACAAGGTCACCGCCGGCATCGAGCGGCTGCACTTCAACGTTTGCCTCGCCCATATCCGCGAATTCACCAATGCCTTCTCGGAGGTGCTCCAGCGCCCTGGCCAACCTGCCCCGGACCTCGCCTGGGCGATCCAGGAGGCCAGCCAGATCCTGGTCCAGCTGTTCTCGCCGATGATGCCGCACCTCGCCGAGGAGTGCTGGCAGGTGCTTTTTGAGAATGGTCTTGGCCGAAAGGGGCTGGTTTCGGAGGCCGATTGGCCGCAAATCGAACGCGATTTGCTGGTTGAAGACAGCGTGACCCTGGTGGTGCAGGTCAACGGCAAGAAGCGAGGTGAGGTCACAGTTGCAACAGCGGCCCAAAATCCGGAAATCGAGGCTGCCGTTTTGGCCCTCGATGCGGTAAAGCTGGCCCTGGACGGCAAGCCCGTCCGCAAGGTGATCATCGTTCCCAAGAGGATCGTGAATGTTGTCGGCTAGGACCCGTATCGCAGCCCGCTTGCTGGCAGTTGCCGCGCTGGCGGCGCTGACGGCCGGCTGCTTCCAGCCGATGTATGCCGAGCGCAGCGACGGCACCCCGGGCCTGCGCGAGAAGCTGATGGGGGTCGAGCTGCCCCCGATCAACAAGCCCAATGCTTCCCGCGAGGCCCGCGTCGGCGTCGAAATCCGCAACGCGCTGGCCTTCAAGCTTTACGGCACGGCGACGGGCATGCCGCCGACCCACCGGCTCGACATCCGCTTCACCACCAGCCGCTCCTCCCTGATCGTCAGCTCCGCAACGGGATTGCCGACCAGCGAAAATCTCGGCATCGACGCCCAGTACAATCTGGTCGAAGTCGTAACCGGCAAGTCTGTGATGACCGGCTCGACCTTCTCGCGCGTGTCCTATGACATGCCGGGGTCCTATCAGCGCTTCTCGCGCACCCGCGCCGTGCGCGATGCCGAAGACCGGGCCGCCAACGAGATCGCCGAGAACATCACCACCCGGCTCGCCTCGTTCTTCACCGCGGGAACGTAATACGCTTCCGTCATTCCGGGTTCGCCTTCTGACGAGGCATTCCGGAATGACGAGTATCGGACGATATGGTCGCACTGCGCGGAAAAGAGATCGACGCCTTCCTCGCCCGCCCCGATGCGGGCCGTCCGATCATCCTGCTCTACGGTCCCGATGCCGGCCTCGTGCGCGAGCGCGCCGACGCGTTGATCGCGTCCGGCGTCGACGATCCCAACGATCCGTTCTCGCTGGTCAAGCTCGACGGTGACGAGCTCTCCGCCGAGCCGTCGCGCCTGGTCGACGAGGCCATGACGGTGCCGCTGTTCGGCGGCCGACGCGCCATCCGCGTTCGCGCCGGCTCGCGCAGCTTTGCCTCCGGCATCGAAACTCTGGCCGAGATGAACGTGAAGGATTGCCGCATCGTGATCGAGGCCGGCGAGCTCCGCCCGGAATCGCCGCTGCGCAAGACCTGCGAGAAAGCCAAGACCGCCGTGGCGATCGGCTGTTATCCCGACACCGAGCGCGATCTTGCCAAGCTGATGGACGACGAGCTGCGGATCGCGAATTTGCGCATTGCGCCGGACGCCCGCGCGGCGCTGATGTCGTTCCTCGGCGGCGACCGCCAGGCCTCGCGCAACGAGCTGCGCAAGCTGACGCTCTACGCCCATGGCAAGGGCGAGGTCACGCTGGATGACGTCATGGCCGTGGTCGCCGATGCCTCGGAGCTGAAGCTCGATCCGATCGTCGACGGTGCCTTCGCCGGGCGGCCCGACATCGTCGAGACCGAGTTTGCAAAGGCAATGATCGCCGGGACCTATCCCGGCGTGATCATCTCGGCCGCGCAGCGCCAGGCCGCGTGGCTGCACAAATCCGCGCTGGCGATTGCCGACGGCACGCCTGCCTCCGCCGTGCTCGACGGCGGCTTTCCGCGCCTGCATTTTTCACGAAAGCCCGCGGTCGAAACTGCGCTGCGCAATTTCAGCCCGGCGCGGCTCGCCGCTGTGATCGAGCAGCTGGCGACCGCCGCCCTCGACACGCGCAAGCAGTCCACCCTCGCCGCCGCCATCGCCCAACGCGCGCTGATGGCGATCGCCGCGAATGCGAAACGGCGGGGCTAGACCTCCGCTCTCTCCACGTCATTGCGAGCGCAGCGAAGCAATCCAGATTCCCTACGCGGAAAGATTCTGGATTGCTTCGTCGCTTCAGCACAAAATTGCTTCGCAATTTTGTCGCGAGCTCCTCGCAATGACGCGTGGAGAGAGTGGCGTGAAAATGGCTCTACAGCGCGCCCTTGGCCAGCCGCTTCATCACCTCGTCGAGCTGATCGAGGTTGCGGTAGTTGATCTGCACGGAGCCGCCGGGATCGCGGTGATTGACGGTGACCTTGAGTCCGAGCGCGTCGCTGACGCGCTTCTCCAGATCGATCGTGTCGGGGTCCTTCTCCTTGCCCCCGCTGGCGCGCGCCTTCTGCGGCTTGCGCTCCGGCACGCCCTCTTCATGCGCAAGCGCCTCGGCCTGGCGGACGTTGAGACCTTCCTCGACGATGCGCTTGGCGGCGGCGAGTGGATCGGGCACGCCGATCAGCGCGCGGGCGTGGCCGGCCGTCAGCTCGCCGGTCGCGATGAAGGCCTGCACTTCCGCCGGCAGCTTGGTCAGCCGCATCATGTTGGCGACGTGACTGCGGCTCTTGCCGACGACCTTGGCGATGTCCTCCTGGCTGCGTTTGAACTCGTTGGCGAGCGCATGATAGCCCTGCGCCTCTTCCATCGGGTTGAGGTCCTCGCGCTGCACGTTCTCGACGATCGCGAACTCCAGCGCATCGCTGTCGCTGATGTCGACGGGCACGATCGGCACTTCATGCAGGCCGGCCATCTGCGAGGCGCGCCAACGCCGTTCGCCGGCAATGATCTCGTAGCGATCCTGCGCGCCTTTCACCGGACGCACCACGATCGGCTGGATCACGCCATGCTGCTTGATGGACTCCGAGAGCTCCTTCAGCTCGGTGTCCGAAAAGGTGCGGCGCGGGTTGCGCGGATTGGCCTTGATGAATTCGATCGGCACCTTGCGCTGCGCGCGCGGACGATCGACATGCTGAGCCTCGCCGCCGACGTCACCGATCAGACTTGCAAGACCCCGGCCCAGTCGCGAACGCGCTTCGTCGGCCATCGCCAACTCCCTTGGATTCACGGTGCAGCACTCCAGAACTGAATTATCGTAGGGTGGGTAAAGCGAAGCGTGCCCACCGATTGTGTGCGGAAGACGGTGGGCACGGCGAAGACGCCTTTGCCCACCCTACGGCATTGTCAATGCGTGGTGCGCAACTCGCGCTCGCGCTGGATCACTTCGGTGGCGAGGCGCAAGTAAGCTTCGCTGCCGACGCATTTGAGGTCGTAGACCAGCACCGGCTTGCCGTAGGACGGCGCTTCCGAGATGCGCACGTTGCGCGGGATCATGGTCTTGTAGACCTTCTCGCCCATGAACTGGCGGACGTCGGCGACGACCTGGTTCGACAGGTTGTTGCGCGAGTCGAACATGGTCAGCACGATGCCGTGGATCGACAGGTTCGGATTGAGTGTCGAGCGCACCTGCTCCACGGTCTGCAACAATTGCGACAGACCTTCGAGCGCGAAGAACTCGCATTGCAGCGGCACCAGGATCGCATCCGAGGCCGCCATCGCGTTGACCGTGAGCAGGTTGAGCGAGGGCGGGCAGTCGATCAGCACGTAGGTGTAGTCGGCGTCCGGCGAGACGTTGTTGTTGAGTGCGCCGATCGCGTCGCGCAACTTGAAGGCGCGGCCGGGCGTGGTGCCGAGCTCGAGCTCGAGGCCGGAGAGATCCATGGTCGATGGTGCGATGTGCAGCCGCGGCACCGCGGTCGAGACCACCGCCTCGCGCAAGGCGGCTTCGCCGATCAGCACGTCGTATGTCGAGCAGGAGCGGTTGCGGCGATCGATGCCGAGGCCGGTCGAGGCGTTGCCCTGGGGATCGAGATCGACGATCAGGACGCGCTCCCCGATCGCCGCGAGCGCCGTGCCCAAGTTGATCGCTGTGGTTGTTTTCCCCACCCCGCCCTTTTGATTCGCCAGCGCGAGGATGCGCGGATGGCCGTGGGGGACCTCGTCGGTCTTTTGGGCCGTCTGTTCTTGCTGCGGTTCGTCAATCACGCTCATCGCAATTCCCCACTCACCCTCAACGCCTCAGCTGCGCCGTTCGGCGGCATTGAGCTCCACGATCCAGCCGTCGCCCGTGCGGCTTTGGTGGAGCTGCGGCCGAATATTCCAATATTTAGCGGCTTCGGTCAATTCAGCCTCTACATCTTGACCCTTGGGAAACAACGCTTTTGCGCCCTGGCGCATCATCGGCTCCGCAAAGCCGATGAGTTGATGTAGCGGAGCCAGCGCACGCGCGGTGACGCAATCGACGGGGCCGGTGATTCTATCCACATTATCCCCGATCTCAGCGAGATGTACGACTCCCGGAGATGTGGTGACGCGGATCGCTTCGCGCAAAAAAGCGGCCTTCTTGGCGATTCGCTCGACCAGATGGACGCTCGCGCCAGGCGTGCCGGCCATGGCGCAGGCGAGCACGACGCCGGGAAATCCGCCGCCGCTCCCGAGATCAGCCCACCGTTTTGCAGCCGGTGCGAGATCGACGAGCTGGAGCGAGTCAGCGATGTGCCGGGTCCAGAGGTTTGGCAAAGTCGATGGCGCGACGAGATTGGTCTTGGCCTGCCACTCCCGGAGTAGCGCGATGTAGCGATCAAGCCGCTCCTCGGTTTCACGTGAAACGGGAGCGAGCTTCATAGCGGCGGTCTTGTCAGCGGCGATGATCGAATCGAGCACCTTGTCGTTGGCCGCGGCCTTGCTGATCTTCGGGCTGGCCACTCCAGGTTCACTTCGCCGCCCGGCGCCCTCACCCGCTCCGGGTCTTCGCGATGGCGGTCGATCTCCGCCCGATCCGCGCTGTTTCACGTGAAACGCCTATGCGATTGGCTTTATGCGATTGCTTTGGAAGTCTTCCGTGCCTCGCGGCGGAGATAGGCCGCGAGAATGCCGAGCGCCGCCGGCGTCATCCCGTCGATCCGGCCGGCCTGGCCGACGGTGAACGGTCGTGCCTTCTCCAGCTTGGCGCGCACTTCATTGGAGAGACCGGGCACGAGCTGGTAATCGACATCCGCCAGCACCATGCCCTCGTCGCGCCGGAAGGCTTCGACGTCGGCGCTCTGGCGCTCCAGGTAGACGTCGTACTTGGCGTCGATCTCAAGATGGGTCGCGATGACGGGATCGATGGCCGACAGCTCAGGCCAGATCGCGCGGACCTGGCTCCAGCCGATCTCCGGATAGGCCATCAGCTCGAACGCCGAGCGGCGTTGGCCGTCCCGGTTCAGCGACAGCCCGTGCTTGATGGCTTCGTTCGGGGTGATGGTCAGGGACTGCGACAACGTCCGGGCAGCGTTCAGGGCGTCCATCTTGGCGCGATGATGCCTGATCCGGGCGCTGCCGACACATCCCAGAGCGATCCCTTTCTCGGTCAGACGCTGGTCGGCATTGTCGGCCCGCAGGGTCAGCCGGTACTCGGCCCTGGAGGTGAACATGCGATAGGGCTCGCTGATCCCGCGGGTGACGAGGTCGTCGATCATCACACCGAGATAGCCGTCGGCACGGTCGAACACTGAGAGCGCGGCACCGCTGGCGGAGAGCGCGGCATTCAGGCCGGCGACAATGCCCTGCCCGGCGGCTTCCTCATATCCGGTGGTGCCATTGATCTGCCCGGCCAGGAAGAGACCGCGCAGACGCTTGGTCTGGAGGGTCGGATCGAGCTCGCGGGGATCGATGTGGTCGTATTCGATGGCGTAGCCGGGACGGACCATCCTCACCCGCTCCAGGCCGGGGATGCTGGCGAGGATCGCGAGCTGGACCTCTTCGGGGAGCGAGGTCGAGATGCCGTTGGGATAGACGGTCGTGTCGTCGAGCCCTTCCGGCTCCAGAAAGATCTGGTGACCGTCGCGGTCGCCGAAGCGGACGATCTTGTCCTCGATCGAGGGGCAATAGCGTGGACCAGAGCTCTTGATCTGGCCGGAGTACATCGGGGAGCGATGGACATTGGCCCGGATCACCTCATGGGTCGCGGACGTGGTCCGGGTGATCCCGCACTGGATCTGCGGCGTCGTGATCCGCTCGGTCATCACCGAGAACGGCTCCGGCGGCTCGTCGCCGGGCTGCATCTCGACTGCGGACCAGTCGATGGTGGTGCCGTCGAGACGCGGCGGCGTCCCGGTCTTGAGACGTCCAAGAGTGAAGCCGGCGCGCTCGAAGGAGCTGGAAAGGCCCATCGCAGGCGCCTCGCCGACGCGTCCGGCGGGCCAGTTCTTCTCGCCGAGATGGATGAGACCGCGGAGGAAGGTGCCGGTGGTCACGACAACGGCCCCTGCCCGCAGCTCCCGGCCGTCGGCCAGGCGAAGCCCGGTCACCCGGCCATCGACTACGACCAGCCCGTCGGCTTCGCCCTCGATGACGGAAAGACCTTCGGTCTGGCGGATCGCGGCCTGCATCGCCGCCGCGTAGAGCTTGCGGTCGGCCTGGGCCCGCGGACCGCGGACGGCCGGACCTTTCCGACGATTAAGAACGCGAAACTGAATGCCGCCGGCATCGCCCACACGGCCCATCAGGCCGTCGAGCGCATCGACCTCGCGGACCAGATGCCCTTTGCCGAGCCCGCCGATGGCGGGATTGCAGGACATCGCGCCAACGGTCGAGAAACGGTGCGTTACCAGAGCGGTCGTCGCACCCATCCGGGCAGAAGCAGCCGCGGCCTCACAGCCGGCGTGACCGCCGCCGATGACGATGACGTCGAAGCTCTCTCGCTCTGTTCGCATGGACGGACTTCTAGCTTAGCGGCGAGAAAGCCGGAAGTAGAAACTCTGCGGGCCGTGTTTCACGTGAAACAAGCGCGGGCCCAGGGCGGCAGCACTTTCGCGAAAACAACCCCATGCACAGTAGGAGGGGCATTGAGCCACATCGCGTTTCACGTGAAACGGAACGGGGCCTAATTCCACGACCATCGAACACAACCCCCGATACGTCCCATTGTCTCTTTGGCGGAGCTGCCAGTCGAACGCGGGGCAACCGCGTCATACTCCGTCATTGCGAGCGCAGCGAAGCAATCCAGAGTCTCGCGGCGGAGACAGTCTGGATTGCTTCGTCGCAAGGGCTCCTCGCAATGACCAGACTCGAAGCACGGCCGTCGCCTCGGCGCTCTCTCTGTAGATGGGAACGGCCGACCGACACGGGCCCCCGGCGCTGTTTCACGTGAAACGACCAGAAACACCGTGCGGAACCGGAACCCCCGTTTCACGTGAAACAGAAGAAATGGAACAAGGGCCAGTTCTACAATGAAGAACTAGCGCTACTTTCCGATGCAGAACTTCTGGAAGATGGCCCCAAGGACGTCCTCGACGTCTACCCGGCCCAAGAGCCGGCCCAAGGCATAGGCGGCCGCCCGCAGCTCTTCGGCCGCGAGCTCCTCACCGTGTTCTACAAGGTCCAGACTCCGGCGCAAGCTGGCTGAGGCCCGGCTCAACAATTCGCGCTGGCGCGCCCGGGTCACCATGGCGCCCTCGGTGGTTCCGAAGAACTCCGAAGCGAATTTCACCAGCGCCTCGACCAGCTCAGGCATGCCGTCGCCCCGGCTTGCCGAGATCCCGAACTCGCTCGGCCTGGCTGCTCCGACCCTGCCGAGATCAATCTTGTTGCGCACGATCCAGACCGAGCCGCCGGACGGAACAGCACCGTCCGCCAATGTCCAGCGCGAGCGCATTGTATCCGGATCGACGGCTTGTCCGCCCTCCACCAGCCACAGCACCAGGTCGGCGTCCTCGGCGCGCGCGCGGGCGCGGCGCACGCCTTCCTGCTCGACCGGATCGTCGGTCTCGCGGATGCCAGCGGTGTCGATGACCGTGACGGGATAGCCGTCGAGGTCGAGCTGCACCTCGATGACGTCGCGCGTCGTGCCGGCATGCGGCGAGACGATCGCGACCTCGCGGCGCGCGAGCTGGTTGATCAGCGTCGACTTGCCGACATTCGGCTCGCCGGCGATGGCAACGACAAGGCCCTCGCGCAGCCGTTCAGAATGCCCCTGTGCCGCAAGCACTTTCGTGATTTCGTCGTGAAGCGCTCTGATCGCTTTCACCGCCGGCGCCCGCAGCTCCGCCGGCACGTCGCCTTCATCGGAAAAATCGATGCCGGCCTCGATCAGCGCGGAGGCCTCGATGATGCGCTCGCGCCAGTCGCGCGCGCGGTCGCCAAGCAGGCCCTGCAATTGGCGCAGCGCTTGGCGGCGCTGGCGGTCGGTGTCGGCGTGAATGAGGTCGTCGAGCCCCTCGGCCTCGGTCAGGTCGAGCTTGCCATTCTCGAAGGCGCGGCGCGTGAACTCGCCGGGGTCGGCCGCACGCGTATTCGGGATATCGGAAATTGCAGCGAAGAGCGCCGCGAGCACCGCCCGGCCGCCATGAACGTGAAACTCGGCAACATCCTCGCCGGTGGCGCTGGCCGGTCCTGGAAACCAGAGCACGACCGCATCGTCGATCGGCTGGCCCTCGCCGTCCCGGAGCAGCCGACGGCTCGCCTGTCGCGGCGCCGGCAGCCGGCCCGCGAGCGCCGTCAACGCCGCGCCGGCTTGCGAGCCGGAGACGCGGACCACGGCGATCGCGCTGGGCGCCCGCCCGGATGACAGCGCGAAAATGGTCTGGTCTCGTGGATGCATAGCCTATTTGTCCGGCTGCGGCCGAAAACGCAAACGTCCGTTTCTCGCGATCGAGAGCAACCGGATTTGCTGCACCAGGTTCTGCAGCAAATCGATTTTGCACCGCAATATAACCGCAGCATTCTGCTGCAGTTGGCCTGATCGCAGGGGGAGGCCGACTAGGATTTCAAGAATTACTTTTCAATACCAACAGTTTAGTGAGAAACCTAGGTCGAGCACCGGCTGCCGCTCATGCTGCACCTTCGCTGCAGCAAAACCGCAACAAAAAGGGCGCCCGAAGGCGCCCGGAAGTCTTTATTGCAGTGCACTCAGGTGTTCATGGAGTCGAAGAACTCCGAATTGCTCTTGGTCGAGCGCAGCTTGTCGAGCAGGAAGTCGATCGCGTCCATCGTCCCCATCGGATTGAGGATGCGGCGGAGCACGTACATCTTCTTGAGCACCTGCGGATCGGTGATGAGCTCCTCCTTGCGGGTGCCGGAGCGCGAGATATCGATCGCCGGGAAGGTGCGCTTGTCCGAGACCTTGCGGTCCAGGATCAGTTCGGAGTTACCGGTGCCCTTGAACTCTTCGAAGATGACTTCGTCCATGCGGCTGCCGGTATCGACCAGCGCGGTCGCGATGATGGTCAGCGAGCCGCCCTCTTCGATGTTGCGGGCCGCGCCGAAGAAGCGCTTCGGACGCTGCAGCGCGTTGGCGTCGACACCGCCGGTCAGCACCTTGCCGGATGACGGCACCACGGTGTTGTAGGCGCGGCCGAGGCGCGTGATCGAATCGAGCAGGATCACGACGTCGCGACCGTGCTCGACCAGGCGTTTTGCCTTCTCGATCACCATCTCGGCGACCTGAACGTGGCGCACCGCCGGCTCGTCGAAGGTCGAGGACACGACCTCGCCCTTCACCGAGCGCTGCATGTCCGTGACTTCTTCCGGACGCTCGTCGATCAAGAGCACGATCAAATAGCATTCGGGGTGATTGTGCGTGATCGAATGCGCGATGTTCTGCATCAGCACGGTTTTACCGGTACGCGGCGGTGCCACGATCAAGGCGCGCTGGCCCTTGCCGATGGGCGCGACGATGTCGATCACGCGTGCAGACAGGTCTTTCCGCGTGGGATCGTCGATCTCCATGCGGAAACGCTGATTCGGAAACAGCGGCGTGAGGTTGTCGAAATTGACCTTGTGCTTGGCCTTTTCCGGATCCTCGAAATTGAGCGTGTTGACCTTCAGCAGCGCGAAGTAGCGCTCGCCCTCTTTCGGGCTGCGGATGTGACCTTCGATGGTGTCGCCGGTGCGCAGGCCGAAACGGCGGATCTGCGAGGGCGACACGTAGATGTCGTCAGGACCCGGCAGATAATTCGCGTCGGGCGAGCGGAGAAAGCCGAAGCCGTCGGAGAGAACTTCGACGACGCCCTGGCCGACAATATCGGTCTCGGCGAGCGCCAGCTGCTTGAGGATGGCGAACAGCAGCTCCTGCTTGCGCATGGTGCTGGCATTCTCGACCCCATTCTCCTCCGCGAACGAGACGAGCTCGGCCGGCGTTTTGGACTTGAGGTCTTCGAGTTTGATTTCCCGCATTGGGGTGGTCCTGTGGGGTAACCTGAAAAGAGGGGGTGCGAGGAGGCTCTGAAATGCGGACGCGAGCAGGTGCAGGTAAGGTCCGCAGGTCTGGCAAGGTGAACGCCGGTGAGGCTTCAA
Source organism: Bradyrhizobium sp. BRP23 (assembly GCF_020194135.1). NCBI lineage: Bacteria > Pseudomonadati > Pseudomonadota > Alphaproteobacteria > Hyphomicrobiales > Nitrobacteraceae > Bradyrhizobium > Bradyrhizobium sp. BRP23. The sequence goes on from NZ_JADYVW010000015.1 coordinate 118,942, forward strand.
TCCTGATGCGGGGTCCGGCCTCTGGAAGGCTCGGACACAACCACATCCGCCTGCGTTGGGTGGGATATCGATAATATAGAAAATCGCCTAGCGCTCCGCAAGCCGAAGCGCTGAGCGAATCGTCGCGCAGTTTGCCTAGAACGGCTTCACGATCACCATGATAACGATGAAAATCATCAGGACGGTCGGCACCTCGTTGATAATCCGATAGAATTTCTGGCTTCGCGGGCGACGATCGGCGGCGAAATCCTTGACCCAGCGTGAAAAATAGCCGTGGACCGCCGAGAGCACGAGGACCAGTGCCAGTTTGACGTGCAGCCAGCCGAACGAGAACCAATGGCCGGACCAGGCGAGATAGAGCCCGGCGAGCCAGGTGACCATCATCGCGGGGTTGATGATCGCCTTGAGCAGCCGGCGTTCCATCACCTTGAACGTCTCCGACTGCTTCGAGCCGATTTCGGCCTCGCAGTGATAGACGAACAGCCGCGGCAGGTAGAGCATGCCGGCCATCCAGGAGATGACGGCGATCACGTGCAGCGCCTTGATCCAGAGATAGACGTCTTCGAACATTTTCGGGGGTCCGGCTTGCTGCCCAGCGCGGGGAACGCTGGGGATAGTAAGAACCCGTTAAGGTCTTACCCCGCACACATATCCCTCCGTAGCGCCTTCCTCAAATCTAGAATCTTAGATTCTTAAGGTTTGAGTCTATGTGACCGTGGATTGGACTCACGCAATTCCGTCCGCGCGTTCACGCGCGCTTGTTCACATCCATCCACATATTCCGGACAGCCTTTGTCGACTTCCGATAAGTCAGCCGGCTTCAAAGGCTTGCGCGATTGTATCGGCAGCTTATCAAGGGACTTGTCCGCGCAATCCCGCTTCCCTCTCGGCGAGGCGTCGGATTTGTCCTGACCGGCAGCGGTGTGAAGAAAATCACGCCTTGTCCCGCCCCTGGTGTCGCACATCCCTTTCCGAGAGGTTAAGCTCCACAGAAATCCACAAACCACCCCAACGAAATTCAAAGGGTTTTTGTGCCGACCTCGAACAATTATTTCCATCTCCACCTGGTCTCGGACTCCACGGGTGAGACGCTCATCACCGTGGCGCGCGCGGTCGCGGCCCAATACGCCAACGTGACGCCGGTCGAGCACGTCTATCCGCTGGTGCGCAGCCAGAAGCAGCTCGACCGCGTGCTTGATGAGATCGAGGAAGCGCCAGGGATCGTGCTGTTCACGCTGCTCGAGAAGGACCTGGTCGCCAGACTCGAGGATAAGTGCAAGCAGATCAATGTTCCGAGCCTGTCGATCATCGGACCGGTGATGCAGCTGTTCGAGGCCTATCTGGGAGCAGCGACCACCGGCCGTGTCGGCGCCCAGCACGTGCTCAATGCCGAATATTTCAAGCGCATCGATGCCTTGAACTACACGATGATCCATGACGACGGTCAGCATGTCGAAGGTCTCGACGAGGCCGACGTGGTACTGGTCGGGGTATCCCGGACATCGAAGACGCCGACATCGATCTATCTCGCCAATCGCGGCATTCGCACCGCCAACGTGCCGCTGGTGCCGGGCATTCCGGTGCCGGCGCAATTGGAGACGCTGACGCGGCCGCTGGTGGTCAGCCTGCACGCGACGCCGGAACGCCTGATTCAGATCCGGCAGAACCGCCTGCTGTCCATGGGCGCCGAGTCCAGCAGCGGCAGCGACAGCTACACCGACAAGCAGTCGGTCACGGAGGAGGTCGCGTTCGCGCGCAAGCTGAGCGCCAAGCATGACTGGCCGCTGCTGGACGTCACGCGCCGCTCCATCGAGGAAACCGCGGCGGCGATCATGAAGCTGTATAGCGATCGCCAGCGCAACCGGCCGTCCGAGTAAGTGTCGCCGATGAGTCTGTGGCGCGGCAAAAGTCCGTTGATCCTGGCCTCGCAAAGCAGCGCGCGCAAAATGCTGCTGGGCAATGCCGGGCTCGACTTCGAAGCCGTCACCGCCGATATCGACGAGCGTGGCATCCAGGCCGCGTCAAAGCTCTCCAACCCGCGCGAGATCGCCCTGCTGTTGGCCCGCGAAAAGGCCAAGGCTGTTTCTGCCTGCTATCCCGGACATTATGTGATCGGCGCCGACCAGACGCTGGCGCTCGGGAGCCGTCTCTTCAATAAGCCGGCAGGCCGCACCAAGGCGCTGGCGCAATTGCGCGATCTCGCCGGTCAGACGCATGAGCTGAATTCCGCCGTCGCCGTGGCGCAGGATGGCAGGATTCTCTTCGAGGACGTTTCTGTGGCGCGCATGACCATGCGGGGAATGAGCGAAGCCGAGCTTTCGGCCTATCTCGACGCCGCGGGCGACGCTGTGACCAGTAGCGTCGGCGCCTATCAGCTCGAGGGCCTCGGCATCCATCTGTTCGAGCGCATCGAGGGCGACCATTTCACCATTCTCGGCCTGCCGCTGCTGCCGCTGCTTGCGTATCTGCGCAGCGAGCAGCTAATTGCGGTGTAGATGCGAGAGAAGGCTGGGTGCTGATGCGAATTCTCGGACTGACCGGCTCGATCGGGATGGGCAAATCCACCACCGCGACATTGTTCGCGGAGGCCGGCGTCCCCGTCTACGACGCCGATGCCGCCGTGCATCAGCTCTATGAGGGCGAGGCCGCCCCCGCGATCGAGGCCGCTTTCCCCGGCACCACCGCGAATGGCAAGGTCGACCGGCAAAAGCTGTCGGCGCGTGTCGTGCACGATCCCGCCGCGATCAAGCAGCTCGAGCAGATCGTTCATCCCATGCTCGGCGCGTCCCGGCAGAAATTCTTTGCCGACGCCGAGGCCGCCAAGGCGCCGGTCGTGGTGCTGGACATCCCGCTGCTGTTCGAGACCGGCGGCGAGAAGCGGGTCGATGCCGTGGTCGTGGTCTCGACCTCGCCCGAGCTGCAGCGCCAGCGGGTGCTGGCGCGCGGCACGATGGACGAGGCCAAGCTCGATGCCATCATCGCCAAGCAGATGCCGGATGCCGAGAAGCGCAAGCGGGCCGATTTCGTGGTGGATACCTCACACGGACTTGACCCCGTGCGGGCCCAAATCGCGCACATCCTGGCCGAGGTCGTTAAGATGCCGCAGCGGCGGACCTGATTCGCCGCCTCACACGGCTTCCAAGAGACATGCGCGAAATCGTCCTCGACACCGAAACCACCGGCCTCGATCCGCTGCGCGGCGATCGGTTGGTCGAGATCGGCTGCGTCGAGATCTTCAATCGCATGCCGACCGGACAGACGTATCACGTCTACATCAACCCCGAGCGGGACATGCCGGCGGAAGCGTTTGCGGTGCACGGATTGTCGTCCGAGTTCCTGGCGACCAAGCCGTTGTTCCACGAGGTCGCCGACGACTTTCTGGCGTTCATCGGCGACGCCCCGCTGGTGATCCACAACGCCTCGTTCGACATCGGCTTCATCAATGCCGAGCTCGACCGCATCAAGCGCGCTGCGATCCCGCGCGAGCGCCTGGTCGATACGCTGCTGCTGGCGCGTCGCAAGCATCCCGGCGTGTCCAACCGGCTCGACGATCTCTGCTCGCGCTACTCCATCGACAATTCACACCGTACCAAGCACGGCGCGCTGCTGGACGCCGAGCTGCTCGCCGAGGTCTATGTCGATCTGGTTGGAGCGCGGCAGTCGCAGCTGCTGCTGGCCTCGGACGCCGAGGAGATCAGGGTCAGTAGCGCCGGCGATGCGCCGCGGCGGCAGCGCCCGGCGCCGCTCGCGCCGCGGATTTCCGAAGCCGAGCGCGAGGCCCATCGGGCCTTCATCGCAACGCTCGGCGACAAGGCGATCTGGAACGAGTACCTGCCCGCTCCAGCCGCGCTGGCGGTGGCTCAGGCCTGACCGGCCTGTCCGCCCTGAGCGGCCATTTGCCGCTCCATGTTCTGGCGGTAGAGACCGACGAAGTCGACCGGATCCAGCATCAGCGGCGGGAACCCGCCATCGCGCACCGCCGTCGCAATGATCTCGCGTGCGAACGGGAACAACAGGCGCGGGCACTCGATCATGACCAGCGGGTGCAGGTTCTCCTTGGGCACGTTGACGATCCGGAACACGCCGGCATAGGCGAGCTCGAACGAGAACATCACTTTACCGGCGGTCTCGGCTTTGCCCTCGACCGACAACGTCACCTCGAATTCCTGTTCACTGAGATTGTTGGCGTTGACGTTGATCTGGATGTTGATCTGCGGCGGCTGGCTCTGCGGCTGCAGCGAGCTCGGCGCGTTGGGATTTTCGAACGAGAGGTCCTTGGTGTATTGCGCCAGCACGTTGAGCTGGGGAGCCTGGGCCGCCTCGGGAGGGGTACCGTTACCGTTGGTCATGAAAGTGTCTCCTTACCCGATTGGGGCTGAATTTCGCGGCGGTTGGCTAACATAGGGCCGGCTCGTTCCACAAGGACGAACGGTCCCGCACCGGGAATTCGGGCCGCAATCGCGGCTTTGACGTTCCTCCTGCCTTTTCCGCGAAATTTCGCCTTAAACGATTGAAGATGCGCCATTTCCAGGCAGGATCGGGTTTCCCCTTAAGCATAAAACGCGCTACACTTGGCGCTGTGCCAAAAGGCGCCATTGGCCGGGCCAGATTTCGTGCCTACATCCCACGGACCTGACGTGGACCCAAAATGGTGATGTAGACTTGCCGTTTCCGTAAGGAACGGTCTACTGGCCGGATTGATTTTCCCGGCAACGAGCCCTGCAAAGACCAGAAAGCGAATACGACGTGGACATCTACACCATCATATTCCTGGCGCTGGCCGTCTTCATCTTCTTGCGGCTGCGTAGCGTGCTGGGGCAGCGCACCGGCAACGAGCGGCCGCCGTTCGATCGCACCGCCGCACGCAACGCGCTCGGAGGCGCCCAGGACAACAACGTCGTGACCATGCCGGGCAAGGTGATCGACCAGGCCCCGCTGGCGCCGACGGCCGAGCCGACCGCGCCGTCCGATCGCTGGAAGGGGCTGACCGAGCCGGGCACGCCGCTGGCGCAGGGTCTCGATGCCATCGTCGAGAAGGATTCCAGCTTCGACCCGCGCCATTTCCTCTCGGGCGCGCGCGGCGCCTACGAGATGATCGTGCTCGCTTTTGCCAATGGCGACCGCCGCGCGCTGCGCGATCTGTTGTCGTCGGACGTCTATGAAAGCTTCGACGCTGCGATCAAGGAACGCGAGAAGAACGAGCAGAAGACCGAGACGCGGTTCGTGTCGATCGACAAGGCCGAGCTCGTCGGCGCCGAGTTGCGCGATCGCAGTGCGCAGCTCACCGTGCGCTTCGTCTCGCAGATGATCTCGGCCACCCGCGACAAGGCCGGCAACATCGTCGACGGCAGCGCTGACACGGTCGCCGATATCACCGATATCTGGACTTTCGCCCGCGACACCTCCTCTCGCGATCCGAACTGGAAGCTGGTTGGCACCGGAAGCGCGAATTAAGATCTTCCTGAAGAACGGCGCGACGGCGCTTTGCGCAGCTGCCGTCGCGCTGTCGTCGTTTTCGCTCGGCGCCGAGGCGGCGCGCCGCCACCACCACCGCAACCATCACCACCATCTGCCGCAAAAGCCTGCCGTGCCGGCGCGTGCGCTGCCCTACCCGCAGCTTTCCCTGCCGTTCGAAATTCCCGGCGCGCAATATCTCCCGCTGGCTTGGGCGGACCTGAAGGGGTGGGGCGAGGACAATCATCTCGCGGCCTACAAGACCTTCCGCGCCAGCTGCCGCCCGATCAATGCGCAGAGCGGCGCGCCCGACGCCAAGAACGGCGCGGCCGAAGCCAAGGCTTTGGCCGGCTCGCTGAGCGAGCCTTGCCGGGCGGCCAAGACGCTCGACCTCAACGACGACGCCAAGGCGAAGTCGTTCTTCGAGGAGAATTTCACGCCGCTGCGGATCTCGCGGCTCGGCGAGCCCGAAGGGTTCGTCACCGGCTATTACGAGCCGGTGCTGGAGGGGTCGCGCACGCAGTCCGATGTCTACAACGTGCCGGTCTATCGCCGTCCCTCGAACTTGTTTGTGCACGGCTACAAGCAGGATGCGCTCAGCCTGCCCAACAAGGGCCCGGTCTATCGCAAGATCGGCCGCCGCAAGCTGGTGCCCTATTACGACCGCGGCGAGATCGAGGACGGCAAGATCGCCGGCCGGGGGCTCGAGATCGCCTGGCTGAAGGATCCGACCGATCTGTTGTTCGCGCAGATCCAGGGCTCGGCCCGCATCAAGTTCGACGACGGCAGCTCGGTTCGACTCAATTACGACGCCTATAACGGCTATCCCTACACGGCGGTCGGTCGCATCCTGATCGAGCGCGGCATCATCCCGAGAGAGGAGATGTCGATGCAGAAGATCAGGGAGTGGATGGCGCAGAACCCCGACGGCGCCAAGGAGCTGCGCCGCGCGAACCGCGCCTACATCTTCTTCCGCGAGGTCAACCTCTCCGACAAGGAGGAGGCAGTCGGCGCGCAAGGCATTCCCTTGACCGCGGGGCGCTCCATCGCCGTCGACAAATCGCTGCATGTCTACGGCACGCCGTTCTTCATCGAGGGCGAGCTTCCGATCGAGTCAGAACGCGCCAAGACGCCGTTCCGCCGGCTGATGATCGCGCAGGACACCGGCTCTGCCATCATCGGGCCAGCACGGGCCGATCTGTTTTTCGGCGCCGGCGCGGATGCCGGCCGTGTCTCCGGCCGGCTGCGCCACCCCATGCAATTCGTGATGCTGGTGCCGAAGAGCCTCGATCCCGCCCCGCGCGCCGCGAAGCTGCCAATCCCGGACCCAAGGCCCGCCGAGAAGATCGCAAAGCTGTTTCCGCAGACCGATCCGGCAAAGACCGGCACGCCCGTCGCCGCGGCGGCGCAAGGCAAGACCGAAACAGTCGCCGTCGCCGGCCCGGTTCCGCTGCCGGTGCCGCGTCCCGCGATCGAGCCTGCCCCTGAGCCGCGCCGTCCGGCAAAGAATCGTCCTCATCGCCCGCAATGAAACGGCCGTCCCGTCCGCCCGTGCTGGAGCCTCGCCCCTCGCCGCGCCGTCGCGCGCTGAGCGAGGAGGAGCGCGAGCTGTGGGATCTCGTCGCAAAGCATGTCAAGCCGCTGCGGAAGCATCGCGCGGCCAAGGCGCATGCTACCCCGCGCGCCGAATCTTCGCCCGGGTCCCAGGTGACGAGGACTTCGCCACCGTCAAGGCCGGTTGCCGCTGCACCGGCGCCGCGCGCTGCAAAGCCGTCGATTCCGCCGCTAGCGCCGCTCGGCAAGCGCGAGCGAACCAAGCTGTCGCGCGGCCGCAGCGAGATCGAGGCACGGCTCGATCTGCACGGCATGACCCAGATGCGCGCCCATCGCGCGCTGGCCGGCTTCCTGCACCGCGCCCATCAGGACGGCCTCACCTTCGTGCTCGTCATCACCGGCAAGGGACGCAGTGGCGGCGAAAGCGGCGTGCTCCGCCGCCAAGTGCCGGAATGGCTCAGCCTGCCGGAATTCCGCGCCTTCGTGGTCGGCTTCGAGGAAGCCGCGATCGGCCACGGCGGCGAGGGGGCGCTGTATGTGCGGATCAGGCGGGCGAGAGGGTAATGGCACTACATCTCTCCCACAAAGCTTGCGGGAGAGGGAGCGCACCTCCGATGCCGCCTAAGCAGAGCGCTAAAACGGCCGGATGATTCCGACGCGCGGGATCAGCGTGAGGATCAAACCGAAGATATTTGTCTTCCGATCCTCCGCCGGGATCAGCGCTGTCTCCCGTGCGGCCGGAAGCACCTTCACCGCGTGAAGGATCAGGAACATGCAGACCGCCCAGTTCGAGATCCAGCGTGAATAGTCGAACACCATCGCGAACATCACGAGATAGGCGACACTGATGCCGACCAGTGCTGCGATGACGAGCCGCTTGTGCAGATCGCTGGCGAGCGCGCCGATCAGGCTGGCAAAGAAGCGCCACAGCGGCGCGTGCAGCCAGATCAGAGCTGCGAACACGGGCACGCCGAGGATGTTGTGCGGCAGGCGGCCCCAGGTGTCGGCAACCTCCTTCGCCAGCGGCTGGTACCAGATGTAGGCGAATTGCAAGAGGTCGATGCGCGCAGGATCGGCCATCCGGCTTTTGAGATAGGCGACGAAGTCCGCTTCGGGGACCGGCATCGTTCCCAGAAACTGCGCGGCGAAGAACAGCGCGGAGACAATGGCGAGAGCGACCCCGCCGAAGACAACATTGCTGCGGTCACAACCGTAAGCAAGGTAATGCCGGATCACGACGATGGTGATGATCGTCGGCACGTACATCAAGAGATGAATGTGGTGGATCAGCACGAGAACGATCGAGAACAGCGCAGCCATGGCCACGAAGACCAGCGAGCCCGCCGGCATCAGCAGCAGGATGATCGCCAGCGCGCAGCCATAGATGTCGAAATGGCCGAGCGTGTGCATGAAGTTCTTGAGGAAGAACGGCGAGCCCGCGGTGAAGACGAACAGAGGCAGCGTTTTCGCAGAGAAGCCGAACGTGTTCTGGAAGAGCCTGGCATAGAGGCCCAGCGTTGCCAGCCACGTCGCCCCGCCGAGCGCGAACACTGGCCATACCGGCACCTTGTCGGTGAACAGCGCGACGATTGCCCCGATCAGCGCGCGCTTGATGAAGCCGAAATGATAATCGACCAGGAGATGGATGTAGGGGACGTAAGGCGGCAGCTGGATCTTGTGGAGAAAGACGCCAACGATGACCGCCGCGTTGATCGCGAGCAGGAGCCGCCAGGGATTTTGCAGGATGCGTACGGTCACGCCGCATCAATAGCGTGACCGCTCCGAATCACAAAATGAAGCGGCTCAGATCCGCATTCTTGGCGAGGTCGCCGATGTGCTTTTGCACGTAATCCGCATCGAGCCGGACCGTCTCGCCGTTGCGGTCGGGGGCGGTGAAGGAGATCTCGTCCAGCACCCGCTCCATCACGGTCTGCAGCCGCCGGGCGCCGATGTTCTCGACCGTTGAATTGACGGCAACCGCAATGTCGGCCAGCGCATCGATGGCGCTGTCGGTGATGTCGAGCGTCACGCCTTCGGTCTGCATCAGGGCGACATATTGCTTGATCAGCGAGGCCTCGGGCTCGGTCAGGATGCGGCGCATGTCGTCGCGGGTCAGCGCCTGCAATTCGACCCGGATCGGCAGGCGGCCCTGCAATTCCGGCAACAGGTCGGACGGCTTGGCGACATGGAAGGCGCCGGAGGCGATGAAGAGGATGTGGTCGGTCTTGACCGCGCCGTGCTTGGTCGAGACCGTGGTGCCTTCGATCAGCGGCAGCAGATCGCGCTGCACGCCCTCGCGCGAGACGTCGCCGCCGACGCGGCCGTCGCGGGCGCAGATCTTGTCGATCTCGTCGAGGAACACGATGCCGTTGTTCTCGACCGCGCTGATCGCCTCCAGCGTCAGCTGCTCGGTGTCCAAGAGCTTGTCGGATTCCTCGTTGACGAGGATCTCGTGCGAGCTCTCTACCGTCAGCCGGCGCGTCTTGCTGCGGCCGCCGAGCTTGCCGAAGATGTCGCCGAGCGAGATCGCGCCCATCTGAGCGCCCGGCATGCCGGGGATCTCGAACATCGGCATGCCGCCGCCCGACGACTGCGTCTCGATCTCGATTTCCTTGTCGTTCAGTTCGCCGGCGCGCAGCTTCTTGCGGAAGGATTCGCGCGTCGCCGAGCTCGCATTGGCGCCGACCAGCGCATCGAGCACGCGCTCCTCGGCGGCAAGCTGGGCGCGCGCCTGCACATCCTTGCGCTTCCGCTCGCGCACTTGCGCGATTGCGACCTCGACGAGATCGCGGATGATCTGCTCGACGTCGCGGCCGACATAGCCGACCTCGGTGAACTTGGTCGCTTCGACCTTCAGGAACGGCGCATTCGCGAGCTTGGCGAGTCGCCGCGCGATTTCCGTCTTGCCGACGCCGGTGGGGCCGATCATCAGGATGTTCTTCGGCAGCACCTCCTCGCGCAAGGAGCCGGTGAGCTGCTGCCGGCGCCAGCGGTTGCGCAGCGCGATCGAGACGGCGCGCTTGGCGTCGCCCTGGCCGACGATGAAACGGTCGAGTTCGGAAACGATTTCGCGGGGGGAGAAGTCTGTCATGTCTGATTAGCTAGGGCGAGAGACGGCCAAGGACAAGCCGCATTTTGGGTCAGATGATCGGCGGGCCGGATTGCCACTGCTTCACGGCATCGATCGGATGGATCAGCATCAGGATATTGAGCGTCAGATTGTCGCGAATGTGGAGCGCCAGCACGATCTCGAAGGAGATGCCCAGCAGCACGGTCGCGGTGACAGGCAGCGCGCGAGCGGCCAGGAACCCCAAGATCATGGCCAGATTGTCCGAGACCGAATTGAGGATGCTGTCGCCGTAATAATCCAGCGAGATCGTGCCGGCGCGGTAGCGCTCGATGATGAAGGGCGAGTTCTCGACGATCTCCCAGGCGCCTTCGATCAGGATGGCGATGATCAGCCGTGCGGGCCAGGAGAGAGACAGCAAGGGAAACCGCGCGAACAGCAGCCAGGTCAGGCCGTAGAACAGGAAGCCGTGCAGGACGTGTGAGAACGTGTACCAGTCTGCAATCTGCTGAGAATTCTCCGAGCTGTTCACCACGCCGTGCCACAGCTTGATGGTGCCGCAGGCGCAGATCGGCACCCGCCCCATCGCCAGCAGGATCGCGGCCTGCAGCGCCAGCAGCAACAGCGCGATGCCGGCCCAGGCGAGCGGCGGGAATGTGGTCTTGGCGGCGGGGCTTGCGGCGAGCGTCATGGGTCTCGGATCATCAGGAGTGCGGGACCATCGGGCGTGACGATCTCGTGCTGCGGCACGAAGCCAGCTTTCTCATAGGCACGAATCGCGCGCGCATTGGAAGGACTCGGGTCTATCACGACGCGCGGCACACCGCGCGCGAAGAGCTGGTCGATGAAGGCGCGGATGAAAGCGGAGCCGTGGCCGCATCCGAGCATGTCGGCCTCGCCGATGAACTGATCGAGGCCGCGAGTGCCCACGGGCTGCGGGCCGAAGCTGATATGCCAATCGCCGAGCCGGTAGCACTGCAGGTAGGCGAAAGGCCGGCCGTCAAGGCTGACGATGAACTGCGCCAGGTCAGGATGATCGAGGTCGCCGCCGACGAATTCAAGCGTCTCCGGATCATGCCACCATTCGGCAACATGCGGTGCGGCGAGCCAGCGCCGGATCAGCGGCATGTCGGCCGCGGTCATGGGACGGAAGGCGTAGCTTTGCGTCATCTAGCGTCCACAGCGGTGCTGCTCTCCCTCTCCCGCTTGCGGGAGAGGGTTGGGGAGAGGGTGTTTCCGCAATGGGACAATCCCCCAGAGGGAAGAGCCCCCACCCGACGATTCGCGCCGACCTCCCCCGCAAGCGGGAGAGGTTGCACCGACCGTGCGGAGAGGCACTCGGACAAATGACCCCTCCGCCCTACGCCGTAGCCAGGCTCTCGATCGTCAGATTCCGGTTGGTGTAGACGCAGATGTCCGCGGCGATGTCCAGCGAGCGGCGGACGATGGTCTCGGCGTCCTTGTCGGTGTCGAGCAGGGCCCGGGCCGCCGCCAGCGCGTAATTGCCGCCGGAGCCGATCGCCATCACGCCGGCCTCGGGTTCGAGCACGTCGCCGGTGCCTGTCAGCACCAGGGAGACGTCCCTGTCAGCCACGATCATCATGGCCTCCAGCCGCCGCAGATAGCGGTCGGTGCGCCAGTCCTTGGCGAGCTCCACCGCCGCCCGGGTCAGCTGCCCCGGATATTGCTCGAGCTTGGATTCGAGCCGCTCGAACAGCGTGAAGGCGTCAGCCGTGGCGCCGGCAAAGCCGCCGATCACGTCGCCCTTGCCGAGCTTGCGGACCTTCTTGGCATTGGACTTGATCACGGTCTGGCCGATCGAGACCTGGCCGTCGCCGCCGACCACCACCTTGCCGCCCTTGCGGACCGTTAGAATCGTGGTGCCGTGCCAGCCCGGCGAGCTGTTCTGGGAGTCCTGCATGAATACCTCACTGTCCGGCCTGATTTAGGCGGTCGGGACGAAGGGCACAACGGCCGTTCCGGGCCGAATTTCGCTCACCATAGGCAGAAGTAGAGGTCCGGCCGGCCGTTCCCGCAGTAGCGAAGGTGTCATTTGGCTGTTAAGAGACTGGCGTTTTCGGCTCCCTAGCTAGGATGAAAGCCAGCTTTCAATGCGCACCGCGACGATCAAGCGCAAGACCAAGGAAACCGACATCGAGGTCTCCGTGAACCTCGATGGCACCGGCGTGGCCAATATCGCGACCGGCATCGGCTTTTTCGACCATATGCTCGATCTCCTCGCCCGCCATTCCCGCATCGACCTCACGGTCAAGGCGGTGGGCGATCTGCACATTGATTATCACCATACCACCGAGGACACCGGCATCGCGCTTGGCCAGGCGGTCAAGCAGGCACTCGGCAACATGGCGGGTATCACCCGCTATGCCGGCGTGCACATGCCCATGGACGAGACGCTGACGCGCGTGGTGATCGACATCTCGGGCCGCCCGTTCCTGGTGTTCAAGGCCGACTTCCCCCGGCACAAGATCGGCGAGTTCGACACCGAGCTGGTGCGCGAGTGGTTCCAGGCTTTTGCCATCAACGCCGGCGTGACTCTCCACGTCGAGACCCTATATGGCGATAACAGCCATCATATCGCCGAGTCCTGCTTCAAGGGTCTGGCTCGGGCGCTCCGCGCGGCCGTGGCGATCGATCCGAAGGCGGCGGGCGAAATCCCGTCCACCAAGGGCTCGCTCGGCGGCTGACATCTTCCGTCTTGCGGCGATCGCTGCTGGCGGCATCACTGAATTTCGAGAACGGGGCATCACCATGCCTGTCTACACAGTTCACGCTCCCTCACCCGCAGGAGCCGACCCGCGCGCGACCGACAAGTTCGTGTTCGTGCGCGACGGCTTTCATTTCTGGGCGATGATCTTCGGTCCGTTCTGGCTGTTGTGGAATCGGCTGTGGCTGGCGCTGATCGGCTATCTGATCTTCCTGGCCGCGTTCAACGCGGGGCTGTCGAGCCTCGGCGTCGGGCGCTCCTCGATCTTCTTCGCCGATTGCATCGTCGCGGTGCTGATGGGCCTCGAAGCCTCGAGCCTGCGCCGCTGGACCTTGTCGCGCGGAAAGTGGCGGCAGCTGGATATCGTCGTCGCCGACGACAGCGACACTGCGGAGCGCCGCTTCTTCGAACGCTGGAGCCAGAAGCAGAACGGCAGCGCTGGCGATCAATGGGCCGTCGATCGCGGCGGCCCGCCGCCGACCCGCAATGTGCCGGGCCAGCCATTCTCGAACCCGCCGCCCATTCCAGCCGGCGGCATCATTGGGTTGTTTCCAGAACCGGGAGGGTCAAGATGAGCGTCGCCATCATCGATTACGGTTCCGGCAACCTGCATTCCGCCGCGAAAGCCTTCGAGCGCGCCGCGCGCAGCCTGGAGAGCCCGCAAAAGGTCTTTGTTACCAGCGATCCGGACCAGGCTTACGAGGCCGATCGCCTGGTGCTGCCGGGTGTCGGTGCCTTCGCCGATTGCCGGCGCGGGCTGGACGCCGTCAACGGCATGGTCGAGGCCATCACCGAAGCGGTGCGCGTCAAGGCGCGGCCGTTCTTCGGCATCTGCGTCGGCATGCAGCTGATGGCGAGCCGCGGCAAGGAACACGTCGTCACCGAGGGCTTGAACTGGATCGGCGGCGACGTCGAGAAGATCACGCCGCGCGATGAAAGCCTGAAGATCCCGCACATGGGCTGGAATACGCTGGACCTGCTGCAGGAGCATCCGGTGCTGAACAAGCTGCCGCTCGGTCCCAAGGGCCAGCACGCTTATTTCGTGCACTCCTACCATCTCAACGCCGCCAGCGAGGCGGACGTGCTTGCGCGCGCCGATTACGGGGGGCCCGTCACCGCGATCGTCGGCAAGGACACCGCCATCGGCACGCAATTCCACCCCGAGAAGAGCCAGCGCTTCGGGCTGGCCCTGATCTCGAATTTCTTGCGATGGAAACCGTGATTCTCTTTCCCGCGATCGACCTCAAGAACGGCCAGTGCGTGCGCCTCGAGCAAGGCGACATGGCGCGCGCGACCGTGTTCAATCTCAATCCGGCCGCACAGGCGCAGAGCTTTGCCGCGCAGGGCTTTGAATATCTCCACGTCGTCGACCTCGACGGCGCCTTCGCCGGCAAGCCTGTGAATGCTGACGCCGTCGAGGCGATGCTGAAGACGATCAAGATTCCGGTGCAGCTCGGCGGCGGCATTCGCGATCTCGCGACCGTCGAAGCCTGGCTCGACAAGGGCATCACCCGCGTCATCATCGGCACCGCCGCGGTGCGCGATCCCGAGCTGGTGAAGTCCGCCGCGAAGACATTCCCCGGCCGCGTCGCGGTCGGGCTCGACGCGCGCGACGGCAAGGTCGCGGTCGAGGGCTGGGCCGAGACGTCGCAGGTCACGGTGCTCGAGATCGCCAAGCGCTTCGAGGATGCCGGCGTTGCCGCCATCATCTTCACCGACATCGCGCGAGACGGCTTGCTCAAGGGCTTGAACTTAGAGGCGACCATCGCGCTGGCCGATGCCATTTCGATTCCCGTGATCGCCTCCGGCGGCCTCGCCTCGATCGAGGACGTGAAAGCCATGCTGCGCGCGAAGAAGCTCGCCGGCGCGATTGCCGGCCGCGCGCTCTATGACGGCCGGCTCGATCCCGCCGCCGCCCTCACCTTGATCCGCGACGCGCGCAGGAGCTGACCCCATGTTCAAGGTGCGCGTGATCCCCTGCCTCGACGTCAAGGACGGCCGCGTCGTCAAGGGCGTCAACTTCGTCGATCTCAGGGATGCCGGCGATCCCGTCGAAGCCGCCATCGCCTATGACGCCGCCGGCGCCGACGAGCTCACCTTCCTCGACATCACCGCGACCCACGAGAACCGCGGCATCATGCTGGACGTGGTCCGGCGCACGGCGGAAGCCTGCTTCATGCCTGTGACCGTCGGCGGCGGCGTGCGCGAGGTCAACGACATCAAGACGCTGCTGCGCGCCGGCGCCGACAAGGTCTCGATCAACAGCGCCGCGGTGTCGCGGCGCGAATTCGTCAAGGAAGCCGCTGAAAAATTCGGCGAGCAGTGCGTGGTGGTCGCGATCGATGCCAAGCGCGTCAAGCGTCCGGGCGGCGACCGCTGGGAGATCTTTACCCATGGCGGGCGCAACTCGACCGGCATCGACGCGATCGAATACGCGCAGGAGGTGGTTTCGCTCGGCGCCGGTGAAATCCTGCTCACCTCGATGGACCGCGACGGCACAAGGCAGGGATTCGATATTCCGCTGACCCGCGCGATCGCCGACAGCGTTCCCGTCCCCGTGATCGCCTCGGGCGGCGTCGGCAATCTCGACCATCTCGTCGACGGTATCCGCGACGGGCACGCCACCGCGGTGCTCGCGGCTTCGATCTTCCATTTCGGGGAATTCACCATTCGTGAGGCCAAGGAGCACATGGCGCGGCGTGGGCTGCCGATGCGCCTGGATGCCTGACGACTCCGGTTCGTAACGATGCTAACATTGGCGGACGGGGATGGCCGCCGTGGCCAAATCTGTTGCCAAGCTTGCTTTCAAGCGTGTTTCCGAGTGAGTCCGATGCCGCGTTTCACGATCCATGATCTGGCCGAAACCATCGACGTCCGCGCAGCGTCCGGCGGCGAAGCATCCTATACCCGCAAGCTGCTCGACAAAGGCCCCGAGCATTGCGCCAAGAAGTTCGGCGAGGAAGCAGTCGAAACCGTAATCGCTGCAGTCGAAAACGATCGCGCGCATCTGATCGCTGAAAGTGCCGACCTACTCTATCATTTCCTTGTGCTGCTGAAGGCGCGCGGCATAAAGCTGGAAGAGGTCGAGGCCGCGCTGGACAAGCGGACCTCGATGTCGGGGCTGGAAGAGAAGGCGTCGCGCAAGGGCGGCTAGGCAAGGGCGAATAGATCGCAACGGAAAGGCGGCGTCATGGATATCCGCGCACCCGAGCAGCAGTACAATCCCTACCGCGTTTATACGCGTGAGGAATGGGCGCGACTGCGCGACGATACGCCGATGACGCTCGAGCCGGGCGAGTTCGACCGGCTGCGTTCGCTGCACGATCGCCTCGACCTGCAGGAGGTCGAAGACATCTATCTGCCGCTATCGCGCCTGTTGTCGATCTACGTCGATGCCATGCAGCGGCTGTATTACGCCGAGCGCCAGTTCCTCAACATCAGGGACCGCAAGGTGCCCTACATCATCGGCGTCGCCGGCTCGGTGGCGGTCGGGAAATCCACCACGGCACGCGTGCTCCAGGCCCTCTTGGCGCGCTGGTCGCCGCGGCCGAAAGTCGAACTGATCACCACGGACGGATTTCTCTATCCCAATGCGGTGCTCGAGCGGCACGGCATCATGCAGAAGAAGGGTTTTCCGGAGAGCTACGATCTGCCGATGCTGCTCAACTTCCTCTCCGACATCAAGGCCGGCCGCCGCCACGTCCGTGCGCCGGTCTATTCGCATCTGACCTACGACATCGTGCCGAACCAATGGGCCGAGATCGACCAGCCCGACATCCTGATCGTCGAAGGCGTCAACGTGCTGCAGACCGGCAAGCTGCCGCGCGACGGCAAGGCGGTGCCGGTGGTTTCCGACTTCTTCGATTTCTCGGTCTATATCGACGCCGACGAGGCGGCGCTGCGGCAATGGTACATCAAGCGCTTCCTGGCGCTGCGCGACACCGCATTCACCAATCCAAAATCCTACTTCAACCGCTATGCTCTGTTGTCGGACGAGGAAGCCACCGCGACCGCGATCGCGATCTGGGAGCGTACCAACCTCGCCAATCTCGAGGACAACATCCTGCCGACTCGGCCCCGTGCGACGCTGATCCTCAAGAAGGGCGCCGACCACACGGTGGAGAGCGTGGCGCTCAGGCGGCTGTAATCGCCTTGGTGCCCGGGCCCTGCCCATTCGCGCAGAGTATCTTTTGATGCAGACCAACGATGGGTATTCCGCTATTCCTTGGAAAACGGCGGGGGCATACCATGGTTGATCGTCTCAGGAGCGCTGCGGAGCAGCTGGAAGCTCCGGTCTGCCCGGACTGCCATGTCGAGATGAAGTGGTTCCGCTCGGAATTGCTCACGGACGAGCCGACCCCGGTCATCGCGCATCTCTTCGTGTGCCCCCATTGCAAGCGCGCCGCGCAGGCAAATACCGTCTTCCGGGGAGGCCAGACGACGCCGGACAAGCTGTCTGCACCGCGCTTTATTGTCTCTGCTGCATGAGATTGCGCATCGGCCGGATCGCCCGCTCCAGGCCCGGCATGACGATCATTTCGGGGCCCCCTGTTTCGACTTCGAGACGACGAAGATGTGCCACGTCGTCAGAAACATTGCAGCGACGAGCGGGCCGATCACGAACCCGTTCGCTCCGAACGTCGCAAGGCCGCCCAGCGTGGCGAGCAGCACGATATAGCTCGGCATCTGAATCGACTGGCCGACCAGGATCGGGCGGAGAAAATTGTCCGCAAGGCCGATCACGAAGGTGCCGAAAGCGAGCAGGATGAGTCCCTTCGTGACCGAACCTGCCACAAGCAGGTAAAGCGCAACCGGAACCCAGACCAGCGCGGAGCCGAGCACCGGCAGCAGCGAGAGCAGCGCCATCAGCGCGCCCGCCAGCAGCGGCGCGGTGAGGCCGAGCAGCCAGAAGATGAGCCCGCCGAGTGCTCCCTGTATCAACGCGACGAGAACGATCCCCTTGATCGTTCCACGAACCGCCAGGGTGAAGACATCGAGAATTTCCGCGGTATGGTTCGGGCTCAGCGGGAGCGCCTCGCGAATGCGGGCATTGAGCTCGTCACCGTCGCGCAGCAGGAAGAACAGCAGGTACAGCATCACGAGCAGGCTTGCGACGAACTCCAGCGTCACCTGACCGATGTTGATCGCGTGCCCGGCCAGCTGTTGTCCGGCAGGGACGACCAGACCCGACAGGCGTTCCCTCAGGGCCGAAAAATCGATGCCGGCCAGGCGGTCTCCGAGCGACACAGCCCAGGCGGGCAGCGCGGATTTCAGCTGCTGCAGGGGATGAGAGAGGCTGATCTCCCCGCTCTGAACGCGCTGATACAGCTCCCCGCCCTGGTCGATCAGCGACGCGATGATGACCGCCACGGGGATCAGGACCATGACGACCACCACGATGACGGTGACGAGGGCGGCAAGGTTGTGCTTTTCGGGCACGGATCTCAGCACCCGCCGATAGAACGGGGCGAAGATGATGGCCAGCAGCGTGGCCCACAACACGGCACCGGAGAACGGCCAAAGCACCCAGACGAACGCGACGGAGATCGCGCCGAGCAGGATGAGGAATGAACGATTCTCCGATGTTCTCACGTGTTCGCCAGCTCTTCGCTCGTTCGCCAGAGGATGTCCGTAGCACAACATCGTGGCGGAGCGGCAGGTCCTCACCTGCCCGCTTTTGCGATCCAATCCGCAAGCGTGATGCGCCCTGCGAAGGTGGCGGGACCCGAGCTGCCGGCCTTGTAGACGAAGGCCTCGCCTTCCCCGACGTTGCCGGCGTCCTTGCCGAAGGCATCGGCGATGTTGGTCTTGTGGGTGACCAGGACGGTGTTGGTGCCGGACTGCGGCGGCGCATCGACGAGCTGACGCACGGCCTGCCCGGCCTTGGCATTGGCGCCGGTCGGGTTTGCCATTCCCGATGCGCTGGCGTTGCTGCTGTCGGTCAGGGCATCGACCGGCTTGACCTCACGGCCGGAGATCAGCTTGCCGGCCTCGACCGCGCGGTTCAGCCGGCTGGTGTAGACGTCGCCGATGGGGATCGCGAGGTCCTTGATCGCCGTCCCGATCTGGCGCGCCGCGTCCCTGCCCTTCTCGCTGAGCTGACGCTGGGCACTCATGTCGTCGAACTTGAAGGGATAGACATCCTTCTGGCTGTCGTCAGTCGCGGTGTGTCGGAAGATCAGGACGTAGCCGCCCTGCTTGAGCGACGAGATGAGGTCCGGTGTGTCGGCGGCTGCGTGGCGGGAGATTCCAGCCAGGAGAACAATCAGGGCGAGGCGGCAAAGCACGTTCATGCGCAAAATCCTTTGGTTGCAAAATGCCCCCGGTGGGATCGTGACGCGCAACGCGCTCGATTTCAATTGCGATCGTCAGACGAGCTCAGGTTCCCGTGAGATCCGGAACCGTCTGGTGCCGGGACGCGGCAAGGCCCGCCAGCGCCTCCTCGAGCTTCTCACGGTCGACCGGCTTGATCAGAAATCCGTTCATGCCCGCCTCGAAACAGGCATAACGATCCTCCACCAGGGTGTTGGCGGTGAGCGCCAGGATCGGCGTCCGGGAATCGCCCAGCGCGGCCTCGTGCGCGCGGATGCGCTTTGTCGCCTCGATGCCGTCGAGCTGCGGCATCTGGATGTCCATCAGCACGAGATCGTAGGGCGTGCCGGCCGATGAGGCGGCGAGCCAGGATTCCAGCGCGGCCTCGCCATGGACGGCAATGACGACGCGATGGCCGAGCTTGGTCAGCAGCGAGCGCATCAGCAAGGCGTTGATTTCGTTGTCCTCGGCGACGAGGATCGACAGGCCTTTCGCCGGTGCGGGGCCGGCGGAGACCGGCGGCGGCTCCGGCGCGAGATCGGGCGAGGCGACCTCCGGCGTCAAAGCAAGGCGTGCGGCGAGCGAGGCCGCGCGCAGCGGCTTCACCAGAAAGCCGGTGAAAGCCGGCGACAGCTTCTCGTGGCGCGAGCTCGACGTCAGCAGAACGAGGCGCTGCAAGGCATGCGCGCGGGCGGCCTCACCGAGCTGATCGGCCGCGGCTGGGCCGATCGCCCGATCGATCAGCACCGTGTGCCAGGAGCGTTCCGGCAGCAATGCTTCGGCGACCGCCGCATCTGCAACCAGGCAGGTCTGGCCGCCCCAGCGTTCGAGGCGCCGCGCGATGAGCGAGGCTTCGATGCCGTCGGCGACGAGGAGCATCGACTTGCCGGTGAGGTCGGGACTCGGAAATGCGGTCTGCCCAGCGCCGCCTTGCGACGGCGGAAGCGGCACCGCGACCTCGAAGGTCGAGCCCTTGCCCGGCTCGCTCGTGAGCGTGATCCGGCCGCCCATGCGCTTGACGATGCGCTCGCTGATGGCGAGGCCAAGTCCGGTGCCGCCATAGGTGCGGGCGACGCGCTCGTCGGCCTGCTCGAATTCGCGGAAGATGCGCTGCTGGGCTTCGGCTGCGATGCCGATGCCGGTGTCGCGAACCAGGAAGCTGATTTCGGTCGGCCAGATGCCGGGCTCGACGATCAGTGCCACGCCGCCGCTGCTCGTGAACTTGATGGCGTTGCCGGCGAGGTTGAGCAGCACCTGGCGCAACCGCGCGGCGTCGCCGACCACTTCGAGCGGCAGGCGCTCGTCGACATAGGCGGCGATCTCGAGCGACTTCGCCTGCGCGCGCGGCGCGAGCAGCTCGGTGATCTCTTCGACCAGGGTCGAGAGCGCGAAGGGACGTTGATCGAGGTCGAGCTTGCCGGCCTCGATCTTGGAATAGTCGAGCAGCTCCTCGATTAGCGCCATCAAGGCTTCGCCCGAGGTCTTCACCGCCTTGGCATAGGTCGCCTGCTCCGGCGTCAGATCGGTGTCGAGCAACAGGCCGCCCATACCGATGATGCCGTTCAGGGGGGTGCGGATCTCGTGCGAGGCCATCGCCAGGAAGCGCGACTTGGCGCGGTTGGCGGCGTCGGCCTGGTCGCGCGCGTCGGACAATGCGCGCTCGGTCTCGGTGCGGTCGGTGACGTCGCGTCCGACGCTCTGCAACTCGGCGGGCTGGCCGGCATCGAGGCGGACATAGCCCTCGCGCCAGGCGATCCAGCGCGCGCCGAGCGGGGTTGCGATCTTCTGGTCGTGGATGCGCGTGCCGCTGCTCTCGCGGGCACTGTCGCCCTGCTCCAGCACGTCGAAATCGAATCGCGTGCCGACCAGCGCGCTGCGCGCCTGTCCCGCGAGCGCGCAATAGGCCTCGTTGGCAAAGGTGATGCGGCCGTCGGTAGCGCGCAGCACGATGAGGTCGCCCTGCTGCTCGAACAGGCTGCGGGCGCGCTCTTCCGCTTCCTTCAGCTCCCAATTGCGGTCGATCAGGGCCTCATTGTGGGCGGCGAGCGTCCGCAGCCGCTTATTGACGAAGCGCAGGCGCATGCTCAGCGTCGCAAGGCCGAGGCAGGCGAGCGCGAACAGGAAGCTGGCACCGATCGCAAAGGTATGGGGATCGTAGCCGGAATTGTCCGACCGGCTGCCGGAGACGAAACCATAGGCGCCGCAAAACGTCGCCGAGAAGATCATGAAGGAGCGGATCGCGAAAGCGAGCCTCGGATGCCGTCGCCTGAAACGACGCATGCGCACCTTGATCCGGAACGTCCGACCCATCGCAACCGACCCTTGCCTGAAACCCCGCCGCCGCGTGCGACGATGGCCCGCCGACCTTGCGAACAAATTGCGGCGGTGGCGCCGCCTCCGAACAGGGTTGACGAGACGTTAACGGGTCAGAGCATGATCCGGACCCGAAGGGCCGCGTTAGCGAAAAGTGTGCAGCGGTTTTCCTTCGCGACAAACGCGGAACGCGTTTGCGCGGAGATCATGCTCAAACACAAAGCTCTAAAGCGATGCCGCCTGGAAGCGGCCATGGCCGCCGCGGGCGCCGACGATCAGCGCCGCCGCCTCGCGCGGCGAGAACGTCTTTGAGCGCACATAGATGCGGTAATCCGCCGGTCCTTCGCTGGAGAGATAGACCACCTGGCCGCCGTCGACCGGCTGCGCGGCGATCGAGACGAGACGCGTCGAAGGGCTGGCCTGGCAGGTGTCAGGCTCGGAGCCGAGGCCGTCGTCGACCACGGCAAAATCCGCGGCGTCGGCATCCTCGGTGATCTGGACCCGCACCGTCGCCTGCGCGGGATCGTCGGTGAAGGCGACATGCACGCCGGCGGTCCAGAACAGCGAGGTGAGCTCGACCGATGTGTCGCCCAGCGCGATGCAGGGATGCGATACCGATCCGATCTCGGCGCGGGCGAACACCGCAGCCGCCAGCAGGGGAACAGCCGAGGCCAGGAACTTGAAACGCAACATGACGCTCTACTCGCTAGGCCCCGGGAACTCACAACCGAAACGCGTCGGGCCTTATGGTTTGCAGAGCGTAAAGGAAAGTCGTTACCGCCGGGTTGATGCGCGGAATGATCAAGCCAGCTGGCGCACATCCTCCGCGAGTGCGCGGTAGGACAGCGCTTCGGCGAGGTGCAGCCGGCCGATCTTGTCGGCATGGTCGAGGTCGGCCAGCGTGCGCGCCACCCGCAGCACGCGGTGATAGCCGCGCGCCGACAGGCGCATGGTCTCCGCGGCATCGCGCAGCAGTTTGGCGCCTTGCGCATCCGGCTTTGCGATCTCCTCCAGCACGGAGGCGGGCGCCTCGGCATTGGTGCGGACATGGGGCAGGCCTGCATCCGCATAGCGCGCCAGCTGGATGTCGCGCGCCGCCGCCACGCGGGCGGCGACCTCGGCTGATCCTTCCGACGGCGGCGGCAGGATCAGGTCGGCGGCGGTCACCGCCGGCACTTCGATGCGCAGATCGATGCGGTCCATCAGCGGACCGGAGATGCGCGCCTGGTAATCGCCGGTGCAGCGGTCGATGCGGCCGCGCTTGCAGGCATAGCCGGGCTCGAACGCATTGCCGCAGCGGCACGGATTCATCGCCGCGACGAGCATGAAGCGGGCAGGGTAGGTGACGCGGTGATTGGCGCGTGACACCGCGACCTCGCCGTTCTCGAGCGGCTGGCGCAGCGAATCCAGCACGCGCGGATCGAACTCCGGCAATTCGTCGAGGAACAGCACGCCCTGATGTGCCAGCGAGATCTCGCCGGGCTTGGCGCGCGCGCCGCCGCCGGTGAGCGCGGCCATGCTGGCGGAATGGTGCGGCGAGCGGAACGGGCGTCGCGCCGTCAGCGCGCCGCCTTCGATCTCGCCGGCGACCGAGGCGATCATCGAGACCTCGAGCAGCTCGCTCGGCGACAGCGGCGGCAGGATCGAGGGCAGGCGCGCGGCCAGCATCGATTTGCCCGCGCCTGGCGCGCCGATCATGAGCAGATGATGTCCGCCGGCGGCCGCGATCTCCAGCGCGCGCTTGGCGCTTTCCTGGCCCTTGATGTCGCGCAGGTCGAGCGTCGAGGCGGGGGCCTCGTGCACCTTCGGCGTCGGCCGCGACAGCACCTGGGTGCCCTTGAAATGGTTGGCGATCTGGATCAGCGAGTGTGCGGCAATGATCTGGATGTCCGGGCTCGCCCACGCCGCCTCGGAGCCGCAGGACGCCGGGCAGATCAGTCCTTCCTCGCGCATATTGGCGCCGATCGCGGCGGGAAGGACGCCGGCCACCGGCGCGATCGAGCCGTCGAGGCCGAGCTCGCCGAGCACGGTGAAGCCGGTCAGCGCATCCGGGGGGATCGCGCCGATCGCGGCCATCAGCCCGAGCGCGATCGGCAGGTCGTAATGGCTGCCCTCCTTCGGCAGGTCGGCCGGGGCCAGATTGACGATGATCCGCCGCGCCGGCAGCGCCAGCCCCGAGGCGATCAGCGCCGAGCGCACCCGCTCGCGCGCCTCCGATACCGCCTTGTCCGGCAAGCCGACGATGGCAAAGGCCGGCAGGCCAGGCGCGACCTGCACCTGCACGTCGACCGCGCGGGCCTCGATCCCCTCAAAGGCGACGGTAGAAACCCGCTGAACCATGCCGAACCAGCCTGCCCATTGCTGCAATTAAGGGTAGCAGAGCGCGGCCGTTTCCGCAAGAACAATACGGGAACAATCGCTTGGCGGCCGATCAAATCCTAACCAGGCGTAAACGCGGTCCCGACACTACGTCTCGAATGCCAGCTTCTCTCCTCAGCACATTCCAACGAATGTCCGCTACTCCTAGGGCTGCGGGATGGGCCGTGGTCTAACGGGTGAACAGTTCAAATGCTTGCAAATCGCCGGAGAAGCGAACGTCGGGTGTGCAGCCGTCTCGCCAAGATTCATTTTGGCGCGGGCTCGCTGCCGCGGGATTGCACGATCACGGACATTTCGGATGGCGGCGTGAAAGTGGTGGCGGAATTTCTGGAAGTGCCGCCGCAATTCACCATCATCTTCGCGCCTGATTATTCCCGCCAATGCCGCCTGCGCTGGCGCATCGGCTGCGAATTCGGCGCCGAGTTCGTCGACTGAACCTCAACAGGCGCGCCTCCTTAACGGGACTTTAGCGTTAATGGGTAAGCATCTCTGATCAGTTGCCGAGTGATCAGAGTATGCCCAAGCGTTCGTTCCTCGCCTTATCCCCGGCGGGATATCTGTGTTCCGCCGTCCTGATCCTCGCCCTCGGCGGCTGTCAGACGGCCGGCATCGACGACGTCACCGGTGCGCTCGGCGGCAAGCGGGAGTCCGCCGCCAAGTTTGACGGCAAGTCCGACAGCAAGGCCGACCCCACGCCGGAGATGGACGCACTTCGCGAGCGTTATCGCGCCAAGCCGAGCGATCCCGCCATTGCTCTCGAATACGGCAAGGCGCTGCGTGGCAGCGGCCAGCGCGCGCAGGCGGTCGCAGTGCTGGAGCAGGCCGTGCTCGCCCGTCCCGGCAACAAGGCGCTGCTCGCCGGCTACGG
Source organism: Bradyrhizobium sp. BRP23 (assembly GCF_020194135.1). Lineage (NCBI taxonomy): Bacteria > Pseudomonadati > Pseudomonadota > Alphaproteobacteria > Hyphomicrobiales > Nitrobacteraceae > Bradyrhizobium > Bradyrhizobium sp. BRP23. The sequence continues at coordinate 143,614 of NZ_JADYVW010000015.1, forward strand.
CCGCGCCCTCGCCGACAACGGCAATTTCCAGCAGGCCTTCGACGTCCTCGGCCGGGCGCATTCGCCCGAGGATCCCGATTGGCGCATCCTGTCGGCGCAAGGGGCTGTGCTCGATCAGCTCGGCCGCAACGAGGAAGCCCAGCAATATTACGCCGCGGCGTTGAAGATCGTGCCGAACGAGCCGACCGTGCTGTCCAATCTCGGCCTGTCCTACATGCTGCAAAATAATCTCTCGAAGGCCGAACAGGTGCTCGGCCGCGCCCATCAGCGCAATCAGAACGATGCGCGGGTCCGCGCCAATCTGGCGCTCGTGCTGGGATTGCAGGGTCGCGAGGCCGAGGCCGAAATCCTCGTCAAGGCAGATCTGCCGCCGGACCAGGGCGCGGCCAAGGTCGCGGCGCTGAAGCAGCTGCTGGCGAAAAAGCAGCAGCGGGCGGACAGGTAGTCCGCCCTAGAGCATGATCCGGACCCGAAGGGCCGCGTCAGCGCAAAGTGTGAAGCGGTTTTCCCTCGCGACAAACGCGGAAGGCGTTTGCGCGGAGATCATGCTCAAATAAGCCGCGCCTACGACGCCTTGCGATGCGGGGCCGAGCTGCGCCCCGACTTGCCCTTCAGCTTCTTCAAAAGCGGCTCGAGCAGCGAGCGCTTCGGCTTCTTCACCTCGCCGCGGCCGGCGAGGCGGTTCGCCATATTCTGGAACAGAACGGTGGTGCGGTGGGTCCTGGAGACCTCCGCGATCATCTGGCCGTTATTGGCCGCGGTCGAGAACAGTTTCGAATCGAACGGGATCACCGCGATCGGCTGGCTCTCCATGGTCTTGGCGAAGGCCTTGACCTCGATCTCCGCACGCTTGTGCATGCCGACCTGGTTGAGGCAGTACAGCGGCGGCCGGTCGTTCGGTCGCGCCGCCTTCAGCACGCTCAGCATGTTCTTGGTGTTGCGTAGATTGGCGAGATCGGGCTCGGCCACGATCACGATGTCGTCGGCGTTCACCAGCGCGCGCCGGGTCCAGCCGGACCATTGATGGGGCACGTCGAGCACGATGCAGGGCGTCGTCATGCGCAGCGTGTCGAACACGGCATCGAAGGCTTCAGCACCGAAATCGTAGACGCGGTCGAGCGTGGCGGGCGCTGCCAGGAGGCTGAGGCGATCGGTGCATTTGGCGAGCAGGCGCTCCATCAGCGCCGTGTCCGGCCGGTCCTGCGACAGCACCGCGTTGGCGATGCCCTGCACCGGATCCTGGTTGTAGTCGAGGCCCGCGGTGCCGAAGGCGAGGTCGAGATCGATCACGACGGAATCGAGCGAGAGATCGCGGGCAATGGTCCAGGCCAGATTATGCGCGACGGTGGACGCGCCGACGCCGCCCTTGGCGCCGACCACGGCGATGACGCGGCCGGTGATGATGGCTTCCGAGGCCGAGAACAGGCTGCAGATCGAGCGGACCACGTCGATGGTCTCGACCGGGCCGACCACGTAATCGTTGACGCCGCGGCGCACCAGCTCGCGATAGGGCGCGGTGTCGCTGGGGCTGCCGATCACGACCACGCGTGTGCCGGGATCGCAGACGCCGGCGAGGTCGTCCAGTCCTTCGAGGATGTCGCGCGTGCCGTCGGACTCGATGACGATCACGTTCGGCGTCGGCATCGATTCATAGGCTTCGATCGCCGCGGCGAGGCCGCCGTCCTTGGCGCTGAGATGGGCCTTGGCGAGCCGGCGGTCCTGGCCAGCCGCGGTCACCGCCTTGAGCGTCTGCTCGGTCTCGCAGAAGGCTTGCACCGAAATGCGAGGAACCGGGGCGATGTGTTCCTCGGGATGCTGCGGATCGTCCGCGTCTTCGTCGTGGATGCCTGTCATTTGGCGGTATCGCTGAGTTTGGCCTTGTCGGATTCGGGATAGGTGGTCGTCGTCGTCGTGCCCTTGCGATAGCGATCGAACGCGATGTCGCGCCGTGCGGTATAGGCGGGCGTCTCGGCGCGCGGTTGCTCGAGGTCAGCCGGGTTGTCGATCATCGCGGCGAGATTGCGCTGGCTGGCGCAGCCCAGATTGAAATAGGGGCGGTTCTCGGTGTAGCCGGGGTTGAGGATGTTGGGGCCGACGTCTTCGGGCCACAGCCCGCAGGGGCCGGCGACCGCGGTGATCTTGGAATAGCTCAGGCGGATGGTGGGCAGCAGCCCGGGATCATCAGGGCGATAGGGCCGCTGGACGATGGCGCGCGACGGCACGCCGCCGGACATGAGCACCGAGCGGATCTCCTGATAGGTTGCGGCGGCCGCGCGCGAATTGGCGGTGTCGACCGGCACATCGACGACGACCGAGCCGGTGCCTTCGCGCATCCAGTCCCGCGCGATGCCCGCGACGTCCGAATGCTGCGCAGCCGAGAGGCCGCCTCTGCTCTTGCCGACGAAGATCACGATCGACTTCTTGCCTTCCTGCACCGCAATCGGATGGCGCTGGCGATAATCGGTCGGCACCGTCTGGGTGACGATCTCGGTGGTGTTGCAGGCGCCGAGCATGACGGAGAGGCCCGTCAGTGCCAGCGCGAGCCGCAAATTGCGCCGTCGATCGGCTGATGTTGTCGTCATCCCCTGATCCCTCCTGCCCCTGCCTTGCCCGGTCCCCAAACCGTTCGTCTCAGTCGATGATGAAGCCGAAATCGCCCGTCGTGCCGGCGACCGGATCGACACGGCTCGCGATGCCGTAGAGGCGGTTGACCCGGCCGAGCAGCGCCCTCTGCGCGTCCGAGGCCGGTGCGAAGCCGTCGTCGGGCCGCGACAATTCCTTCTGGGCAACCGCGCGCACCACGTAAGGCGTCACGATCACCATCAGCTCGGTCTCGTTGTTGACGAAGTCCTGGCTGCGGAACAGCGCGCCGATGATCGGCACCTGGTCGACACCAGGCAGTCCGTTGATCGCCTGCTTGGTCTGCTGCTGGATCAGGCCGGCCATCGCCATCGAGCCGCCCGAGGGAATCTCCAGGGTCGTTTCGGCGCGGCGGGTCTGGATCGATGGAATGGTGATCGAGTTGGTCGAGGACCCGGTCACGGCCTGCGTCAACGTGATCGAGTTGGTGTTCGACAGCTCCGAGACCTCGGTCATCACGCGCAGGCTGATGCGGCCTTCGCTGAGCACGACCGGGGTGAAGTTCAGCGAGATGCCGAACTTCTTGTAGGTGACCTGGGTGGTACAGACGTGAGTGACCGGATCGCAGGCGTAGCCCCCGGGAATCGGGAATTCGCCGCCGGCGATGAAAGTGGCGGATTCGCCCGAGATCGCGGTCAGACTCGGTTCGGCCAGGGTCCGCATGACGCCGGCGCTTTCCATTGCCCGCATCGTGGCGTTGACGGTGGCGACGCCCTTGGCGAGGCCGGTGACGCCGAGCCCATTGCTGCTGACGATCGGTCCGCCAGAGACCGAGAATGGGTTGGAATTGTTGAAATTCACCACCGCCGTGCCGGCATTCAGGCTGGCGCTGAGATCGACGCCGAGCTGCTTGACGATGTCGCGGCGGACTTCGCCGACCACGACCTTGAGCATGACCTGGTCGCGGCCGCGCACGACGATGTTGTTGACGACCTTGTCCGCGCCGCCGACCAGCTTTGCGGCAACGTCGCCGGCCTGCTGGGCCTCGACCGGGCTCGACACCGAGCCGGTCAGCATCACGCTGTCGCCGACGCCCTCGATCTGCACGCCCGGCAGCGACTGGCGCAGTGCCGAACGCATGCCGTTGAGGTCGCGCTTCACCGCGATGTCATAGGAGGCGACCTGCTGGCCATCGGCCGCGAAGAACACGACGTTGGTCTGGCCGACCTGGCCGCCGATGATATAGGCGCGCTGGGCCGAGCGGATCACCGCATTGGCGATCTTGGGATCGGCCACCAGCACGTCCTTGACCTCGCGCGGCAGGTCGATGACGACGGACTTGCCGATGCCGAGCGACAGAAAGCGCGACCGCGCCGGTGCGATAGTCCCAACCGACGATAAGCCGAGATCCGACGCCTGCATCGGCGCCTGGTCGCCGACCGGCGCCTCCGCAGCACTGAGGACGCCGGAAGCCGCGAGCAGCCCCAGCACCAACATCGTCCCCGCCAGAACCGAGCGCACGCGCTTCCACCGAATGCGCAAGCCCGTCCGATCACCCCCGTAGTTCATGCTGTCCCCATCACTTCTGTGACGTCAGTTGCCTTGCCTGGACGCCGTAACGGATTACGTTCACGCCGCCCGGGCGCTTGATCGCCTGGTCCTCGGGCGTGCCGTCGACTGCGTTGGCATCGACGATGCTGCGCAGCGCGAGTGTCAGAGTGCCGCCCTGCCGTGCGGCCGAAAGCGTGGCGATCTGGTCGGGCCGCAGCTCGAGCGTGACGGTCTTGCCGACCACCGCGTTCTGGCCCTCCTTTTCCTTCGGGGCCTGGTCGATCGCGAGCACACGGATGTTGGTGAGAATGACCTCGGACAGGATGAGGTCGTTGCCGCCGGTCGGGCCGTTGGTGTTGCCGCCGTCCGGATTCTTCAGCCGGCGGGTCAGGACGATGTCGACGCGGTCATTCGGCAGGATGAAGCCGCCGGCGCCGGTTTCGGCTGAAATCTCGGTGGAGACGGCACGCATCCCGGACGGCAGGATCGCGGCCATGAAGCCGGAGCCTTCGGCCTTGACCAGCTTCTGCTCGCGGATCGGCTCGCCCTGCATCAACGGCACGCGCGCGATCGAGCCCGCGATCTGGGTCGGTGCCTCGGGCCTGCTGTCGCGGCGGATGAAGGCGCTGCTGGCGGTTGCCGCGGGCCAGGCCTGCCATTGCAGGTCCTCGGGCTTGACGGCCTGGCCGAGCTGGATGTCGTTCTTGGCGATAAGGACCTCGACCGTCGGCAGCTTCTCGGCGACGGGCAGGACGGCCGCGGGCGGATTCTGATAGCCGCTCGCCAGATATGCAGCGACGCCGCCGGCGCCGAGAGCGATGACGAGAACGACAATGCGTGCGGTATTCATACGCTTCTACTCTTACGCGGGGCACTCGAACCGCACCTGGCGTGTTCCCCCGCATCGATGAGTAGGCAGCAAAAGTATAAGGGGTGTTGCGAGGCCGAACGTGATCGCCGGCCGCGATGCTGGTTTTCGGCAGATGGTGAACGCGGCGTTATTGGGTCGGCCAACAGCCCCGTAGTTTCACCTACGCGGGCACGTACGTTCGCACGGCGCGCGCGGCGTCATGGTGAATACGTCGTTAGCATCCCGGACTTCGCTAACGCTCCATCCGGGCTGCGCGCAGAGCTCTACTTCTTCCGCTTCGCTTCGATCACGTCCCAGATCTTCGCCGCGACATCCGGGCCGCCGAGCCGTGCGATGGCGCGGATGCCCGTCGGTGAGGTCACGTTGATCTCGGTGAGATTGCCGTTGATGACGTCGATGCCGACGAACAGCAGGCCGCGCTCGCGCAGCGCCGGGCCGACCGTGGCGCAGATCTCGCGCTCGCGCGGGGTGAGCTCCGTCTCCTGCGCCGCGCCGCCGCGCACCATGTTGGAGCGGAGGTCGTCGGCGGCCGGCACGCGGTTCACCGCGCCGGCGAACTCGCCGTCGACCAAGATGATGCGCTTGTCGCCGTGCTTCACCTCGGGGATGAATTGCTGGATCACCCAGGGCTCCCTGAACGTCACCGAGAACATGTCGAACAGCGAGCCGAAATTCATGTCCTGCGGCATCACGCGGAATACCGCCGCGCCGCCATGGCCGTGCAGCGGCTTCATGACCACCGCGCCGTACTTGTCGCGGAACGCGTTGATCTCATCGAGGTCGCGCGAGATCAGCGTCGGCGGCATCAGCTGCGGAAAATTCATCACGAACAGCTTTTCCGGCGCGTTGCGCACCGAGGCGGGATCGTTGACGACCAGCGTCTTCGGATGGATGCGCTCCAGGAAATGCGTCGAGGTGATGTAGGCGAGGTCGAACGGCGGATCCTGGCGGAGCAGCACCACGTCGAACCCGTTCAGCGCCTCGCGCCTGGGCTCGCCGAGGGTGAAATGGTCGCCTGGCTCGTCGCGCACGGTCAGGAGCTGAACCGGCGCGACCAGCTCCTCGCCGACCATCGAAAGCTTGTCGGGGGTGTAATAGGACAGGCCATGGCCGCGCTTCTGCGCCTCCAAGAGCAGCGCGAAGGTGGAATCGCCCTTGATGTTGATGCGGGCGATGGGGTCCATCTGGACGGCGACGTTCAGTTTCATGGGCTGCCTTTCAGGTCGAGGCGTCGAATGCCGCCAACAGATGGCGCGGAAGCGAGCGCGGCGCAATCAGCATGGCGTCGAATCGCAATTCGAATTCGGCATGCTCGGGATGCGCTGCGAGCCAGCCTTGGGCGGCGTCGATGATGCGCTGCTGCTGGCGCGGCGTCACGGCGAAAGCGGCCTCGTCCAGCGTGGCGCGGGCCTTGACCTCGACGAAGGCGATCAGGTTGCGGCGCCGCGCCACGATGTCGATCTCGCCATGCGGGGTGCGGTAACGTTTGGCGAGAATGCGGTAGCCCTTGGCCATGAGGTAGGCGGCGGCGCGGCTCTCCGCGGAAATACCGGTTTGGAACGCCGCGACGCGCTCGGGCGACGCGACCTTCGGTTCCGCAGGAATCTCAGTCTTCGCCATCGCTGCCCCGCGAGTCCTTTGCGAGCTCGAGCGCGCGGGCATAGACCTCGCGGCGCGGACGGCCCGACAACGCGACCGCGTGCGCCACGGCATCCTTGACGCTGTGCGCGGCAAGCTGCTCGCGCAACAGACTATCGAGCGCGTCCGATGTCAGAACCTCGGCGTCGGCCGCGGGCGGAGCGATCACCAGCACGAATTCGCCGCGTGTCTCCAGCGTTGCAGCCTCGCGCGCCAGCTCGCTCAGCGTGGCGCGCGAAATCTCCTCATGCAGCTTGGTCAGCTCGCGGCAGATCGCGGCCTCGCGCGGCCCCATGATCTCGGCGAGATCGGCCAGCGTATCCTGCACGCGGTTGCCTGACTCGAACATCACCAGCGTCGCGTCAATGCGGGCGAGCTCGGTGAGACGGCTGCGCCGCGCGGTTGATTTCGCCGGCAAGAAGCCTTCGAAGAAGAAGCGGTCGGTCGGCAGCGCGGCGACCGACAGCGCGGCCAGCACCGAGGACGGGCCGGGCAGCGCATACACCGCATGGCCGGCGGCGCAGACCTCGCGCACCAGCTTGAAGCCGGGATCGGAGATCAGCGGCGTGCCGGCGTCCGACACCAGCGCGACCGAGCCGCCTTGCCCGAGGGCTTCGAGGATTTTGGGACGCGCGGCCTCCGCATTGTGCTCGTGATATGGCTTGAGCTGGGCCGTGATCGCATAGCGCTCGGTCAGGCGGCGTGTGATGCGGGTGTCCTCACAGGCGATGACGTCGACGCCGGCGAGCGTCTGCAGCGCCCGCAGGGTGATGTCGCCGAGATTGCCGATCGGGGTCGCGACCAGATGGAGGCCCGGCGCGGCCTTCGGCGCCGCGAGCCGATGGGCATCGATGGAGAAACCGTGCGAGGCGGCGTCTTGAGCTTCAGGCGTATTTATCGGGGCCGGCTTTGCGCGCATAATGGAGCCAACTTAGGCACGATCGCTAAGGCTGGGAACCGGCTCGCCGAAAAAGATCGTGCCCAAAGATCGTATCCGGGTGAGGGGCGAGGAACGGACGGGAATGTGATCGGTCGAGATCGCGCCGGGAGGCAGGAGGGGCCCTCGCGCCATATTCGCGACGGAAACGCCGCCTTGATGAGTGAATGAGTGACGGCGAAGAGCTGCCGGGACGGGATTGCGGCCGCGTTAAGCGGTTGTTATCCTTTTGTTTTGGTTAACTATTTGCCGACACACTGCCTGAATCCGCGGCCCCCCGTCGCGGAAAGCAATGTCGTGATCAGCCGGCGACGGCGGGTCGGAAGAGAAGCTGCCATGGTCGGCCCGCGTCATCCAAAGTCTCACCTTCCGGGATCCCCATCGCCAGGGGCGACCCGGCGGACTGCTCTCGGCCTGTTGCTCGGCGCGCCCGTGCTGTCGGCCTGCGCCGGCGTGCAGCAAAGCCTCAGCCAGTTCTCCAACCCGTTCTCGAGCTCCGCGCCGCCGGCCCAGCCGGCAGGACCGCAGCAGCAGGCGACGACCGCCGGCACCGGCGGCGTGAAGGTCGGCCTGATCCTGCCGCTCTCCGCGGCCGGCAATGCCGGGCTCGCCGCGCAATCGATGCGCAACGCCGCCGAGATGGCGTTGGCCGAGTTCCAGAACCCGAACATCCAGCTCCTGATCAAGGACGACAATGGCAGCCCGCAAGGCGCGCAGGCCGGCGCGCAGCAGGCGGTCGACGAGGGTGCCGAGATCATCCTCGGGCCGCTGTTCGCGCAATCGGTGCCGGCGGTGGCGCAGGTCGCGCGCACGCGCGGCATTTCCGTCATCGCCTTCTCGACCGATTCCAGCATCGCCGGACGCGGCGTCTATCTGCTCTCGTTCCTGCCGGAGTCCGACGTCAACCGCATCGTCGAATATTCCGCCGGCATCGGAAAGCGCTCCGTCGCGGTGCTGGTGCCCGACAACGCCTATGGCAATGTCGTCGAGGCCGCGGTGAAGGCGGCGGTGCCGCGGCGCGGCGGGCGCATCGTTGCGTTCGAGAAATACGGTGCCGATCGCGCCACGCCCGCGCGCACCGTGGCGCAGCAGCTCGGCAGTGCGGACGCGCTATTCATTGCCGATGACGGCGATGCCGTCGTGTCAGTGGCGGATGCGATGACGGCCGCGGGCGCGAACCTGCGCAACATCCAGCTGCTCGGCACCGGCCTGTGGGACAATCCGCGCGTCTATGCCAGCGCCGCGCTGCAGGGCGGCCTTTACGCCGCGCCCGATCCGGCCGGCTTCCGCGCCTTCTCCGGCCGCTACCGCACGAAATACGGCGCGGAGCCGATCCGCACCGCGACCCTTTCCTATGACGCGGTCGCGCTCGTTGCCGCGCTGGCGCGCACGCAAGGCGGCCAGCGCTTCTCCTCCGACGTGCTCACCAACCCCTCCGGCTTTGCCGGCATCGACGGCCTGTTCCGCTTCCGTGCTGATGGCACGAATGAACGCGGACTTGCGGTGATGAAGGTGACGCAAGGCGGCGGCGTTGCGGTGGCGGGCTCGCCGAAGAGCTTTGGGGCGTAATGGTTTCGTAGCCCGGATGGAGCGCAGCGTAATCCGGGTTCTGTCCACGCGGTGAGACCGTCCGGGATTGCGCTACGCTCCATCCGGGCTACGAGATCCGCTAAGCCGCCAAATCCGCGACCACGGCATCCAGCACCGGAAAACCGCTGCTGGTCACGCGCAGCCGTCCCGTCGCATCCACGGTGATCGCGCCTTCCTCGCGCAAGAGCGCGATGCGGCGGGGGTCGAGCGGGCGGCCGGCGAGGGCCTTGTAGCGCTCGGGATCGATGCCTTCGGCGAGACGCAAACCCATCAGCAGGAATTCGTCGGCGCGCTCCTCGCTGTTGAGGAGCTCGTCGCTGACGACACCGTCGCCGTTGGTCTCGACCCGCATCAGCCAGGCCTCGGGACGCTTCTCGGTGGCGGTGGCGTGGCGCACGCCGTCGATGTCGAGACGGCCATGTGCGCCCGGGCCGATGCCGGCATATTCCTCGCCGCGCCAGTACACCAGATTGTGCCGGCATTCGGCGCCGCGCCGCGCGTGATTGGAGATCTCGTAGGCGGGCAGCCCGAGCTTGTCGCAGGTCTCCTGCGTGACGTCGTAGAGCGCGCGGGCGACCGCTTCGTCCGGCGTCTTCAGCTTGCCGGCCTGGTGCAGGCCGAAGAAGGGCGTGCCTTCCTCGATCGTCAATTGATAGAGCGACAGATGCTCGGCCGCTTCATCGATGGCGTGCCGCAGCTCGCCCGCCCACATCGCCGGCGTCTGGTCGGGGCGGGCGTAGATCAGGTCGAACGAATAGCGGTCGAACGCGCGGCGCGCGATGGCGACGGCATCGAGCGCTTCGCGCGCGCTGTGCATGCGGCCGAGCGCTTTGAGCGAGGCGTCATCGAGCGCCTGCACGCCGAGCGAGACGCGGTTGACGCCGGCGATGCGATAACCGGCAAAGCGCGTGGCTTCGACGCTGGTCGGGTTCGCTTCCAGAGTCACCTCGACGTCGCCTGCGACGGACCAGTGCTTGCCGATCGCGTCTAACACCGCGCCGACGGTGGCGGGCTGCATCAGTGACGGCGTGCCACCGCCGAGGAAGATCGAGGTGACCTCGCGGCCGGGCGCGCGCTCGGCGGTCGTTGCGATCTCGCGGGCGAAGGCGGCGGCGAAGCGCGTCTCGTCGATCGCGGCGTGGCGGACGTGGCTGTTGAAGTCGCAATAGGGGCACTTCGACAGGCAGAACGGCCAGTGCACATAGACGCCAAACGCATCCTTGTTAGCGCGGCTCAAGGCAGATCTCCGCCAGTTTCCGAAAAGCGCGGGCGCGGTGCGACAGGCCGAGCCCAAGCGGCGGCAGGCCGTGCTTCTCGATGCTGGTCATCTCGCCGAAGGTGCGGCTGTGCCCGTCCGGCAGGAACATCGGGTCGTAGCCGAAGCCGGCTGTGCCGCGCGGTGGCCAGATCAGCGTGCCGTCGACGCGCGCCTCGACCTCCTCGCGATGATCGTCGGGCCAGGCCACACAAAGCGCCGAGACGAAGTGGGCTTTGCGCTTGTCCGGCGTGGTGGCGCCGCGCTCCTGCAGCAGGCGCTCGATCTGCGCCATCGCCGCGTTGAAATCCTTGGTCGGGCCGGCCCAGCGCGCGCTGTAGATTCCCGGCGCACCGTCGAGTGCGTCGACGACGATGCCGGAATCGTCGGCGAAGGAGGGCAGCTTGGTCGCCTCCGCCGCGGCGATCGCCTTGATCGCGGCGTTGCTGCGGAAATCGTTGCCGGTTTCCTCGGGCTCGTCTAGGCCGAGCTCGCCGGCCGACACCGCCTCGATCCCGTACGGCGCGAGCAGCTCCCTCATCTCGGCGAGCTTGCCGGGATTGTGGGTGGCGATGACGAGCTTGTCGGTGATTCGGCGGTGCATGGGCCTATTGACTACGCCACGGCCAGTTTCTGCAAGTCCACCAGACGCGCAATGCCCTTCTGCGCCAGGGCGATCAGCTTCAGGAACTCGTCCTGCGTGAACGGCTCGCCTTCCGCGGTGCCCTGCACCTCGATGATGCGGCCATCGCCGGTCATGACGAAATTGGCGTCGGTCTCGGCTTCCGAATCCTCGGCATAGTCGAGATCGAGCACCGGCGTGCCGTTGTAGATGCCGCAGGAGATCGCGGCGACGTTGTCGCGCATCACGTTGGCCTTCACCATGTTGCGCGCCTTCATCCAGTTGAGGCAATCGGCAAGCGCGACCCAGGCGCCAGTGATCGAGGCCGTGCGCGTGCCGCCGTCGGCCTGGAGCACGTCGCAATCGACCGTGATCTGGCGCTCGCCAAGAGCTTCGAGATCGACGATGGTGCGAAGCGAGCGGCCGATCAGGCGCTGGATCTCGACGGTGCGGCCGCTCTGCTTGCCGGCGGAGGCCTCGCGGCGGGTGCGTTCGGAGGTCGCGCGCGGCAGCATGCCGTATTCGGCGGTGACCCAGCCGCGGCCCTGCCCCTTCAGCCACGGCGGCAGGCGATCCTCCAGTGTGGCGGTGACCAGCACATGGGTGTCGCCGAATTTAACGAGGCACGAGCCTTCCGCATATTTGACCACGCCGCGCTCCAGCGTCACGGGGCGCAATTCGTCGGGCGCACGGCGGCTTGGCCGCATGGGAAATCTCCAAAACTCACGGGAATAGGCTGTTCGCGGTGCTTGTAGGTGGGGCGGGGGTGGGCGGCAAGGGCTTATTCACCCCCTGACCGTCGGCCTGCAAACGCAACGCTTGTCAGACGCGGCCCGGATGGACAAATTATAAGGATCCGAGAGGAGTTACCGTCTGTGGCCCATCACGATCCGATCCATCTGATCGCGCCGCGCGCAGGCCTTGCCCAGCTCAACGAGCGTTCCCGCGACATCTTTCGTCAAATTGTCGAAAGCTATCTCGCGACCGGTGAGCCGGTCGGCTCGCGCAACATTTCCCGCCTGATTGCGATGCCGCTGTCGCCGGCATCTGTGCGCAACGTCATGGCCGATCTGGAACAGCTCGGCCTGATCTATGCCCCGCACACCTCCGCCGGCCGGCTGCCGACGGAACTGGGCCTGCGCTTCTTCGTCGATGCCCTGATGCAGGTCGGCGACCTCAACGAGGCCGAGCGGCAGGCGATCCAGAGCCAGCTCTCGTCCGTCGGCGAGGCGCAATCGGTCGAGGCGGCGCTGGACCAGGCCTTGATGCGGCTCTCCGGCCTGACCCGGGCCGCCGCCGTCGTGCTGACGCCGAAATCCAACGCGCGGCTGAAGCACATCGAATTCGTCCGCCTGGAACCGGAAAAAGCGCTGGTTATCCTGGTCGGCGAAGACGGCCAGGTTGAAAACCGCGTGTTGACGCTGCCGCCCGGAGTTCCCTCTTCGGCGCTGACAGAGGCCGGCAATTTCCTCAATGCGCGGATCCGGGGCCGGACCTTGGCCGAAGCGCGGCTCGAGCTCGAGACCGCACTCGGCGAGGCCCGTGCCGAGCTCGATCAGCTGACACAGAAAGTGATCTCGGCCGGCATCGCCAGCTGGTCCGGCGGCGAGAGCGAGGACCGTCAGCTCATCGTCCGCGGCCACGCCAATCTGCTCGAAGATCTGCACGCGCTGGAGGATCTGGAGCGGGTTCGCCTGTTGTTCGACGACCTCGAGACCAAGCGCGGCGTGATCGATCTGCTCGGCCGGGCCGAGACCGCCGAAGGCGTGCGCATCTTCATCGGCAGTGAGAACAAGCTGTTCTCGCTGTCGGGGTCGTCCACCATCATCTCGCCCTATCGGGATGCCGCCGGCCACATCGTCGGCGTTCTCGGCGTGATCGGCCCGACGCGGCTGAATTATGCCCGCGTGATCCCGACCGTGGACTACGCCGCCCGCATCGTCAGCCGCCTGTTGGGGGGCTGACCGGCCTTTCTGCCGATCACGGGCGCTTGATTTTCGCGGGCTTAAGCACGATATCCGGGCCAACATCCCTGAAACGAGTTCGAGATCAGAGCCGATGACCGAGCAAGACCGGCAACCCCAAGACACGACTGCAGCGACCGGCGAGCCCGTGGTGTCGAAACCCTACATCATGCCCGACGATCCCGAGCCGGGTTCGGTCGAAACCCTGCAAAAGGAAGCGGCTGAAGCGCGCGACCGCATGCTGCGGACGCTGGCCGAGATGGAGAATTTGCGCAAGCGCACCGCCAAGGAAGTCGCCGACGCCCGCCTCTACGGCATCACCGGCTTCGCGCGCGACGTGCTCGACATCGCCGACAATCTCCAGCGCGCACTCGATGCCGTTCCGGCGGAGGCGCGTGCTGCGGCCGATCCCGGCCTGGTCTCGTTGATCGAGGGCGTCGAGCTCACGGAGCGCGCGCTGCTCAACGCGCTGGAAAAACACGGCGTGAAGAAGCTGGATCCTCAGGGCCAGAAGTTCGACCCGAACTTCCACCAGGCAATGTACGAAGTGCCTGACGCGTCGGTGCCGTCGGGCACCGTGGTGCAGATCATGCAGGCCGGCTACACCATCGGTGACCGCGTGCTGCGCCCGGCGCTGGTCGGCGTCGCCAAGGGCGGCGCGAAGACTGCGCCCGCGGCGAACAACAACGAATCGAGCAGCGCGGCGAACTGAGTGTTGGCGTCATTCCGGGGCTCGACGAAGTCGAGAACCCGGAATCCATTGAACAACAGGACAACCGCACAATGGATTCTCAGGTGCGCAAATTGCGCACCATAGCCGCGCTGAAGCGCGCCCCGGAATGACGGAAGATGTCGCCCCGCCTACGCGCTCACCGCGATATCCGCGGACTGAATCCGCTTCACGCCCGCCTTGGCCATGTCGGCCCAGGCCTTGGCGAGCGAGCCCTGCGTGTCGATGCCGCGGCAGGCGTCTTCCACCACATAGACCTCGAAGCCGGCCTTGCGCCCGTCGAGCGCGGTCCAGGCGACGCAGAAGTCTGTCGCAAGACCAGCGACGAAGACGCGCTTGATCTTGCGGCCCCTCAAGTAGCCGGCGAGTCCGGTCGAAGTCTTGCCATCGGCCTCGAGGAAGGCCGAATAGCTGTCGACGTTCTTGTGAAATCCCTTGCGGATGATGAGCTCGGCGTGCGGGATCGACAGGTCCTTCGACAGCGCCGCGCCTTCGGTGCCCTGCACGCAATGGTCCGGCCACAGCACCTGCTTGCCGTAGGGCAGATCGACGGTCTCGAACGGCTTCTTGCCGGAATGGACCGACGCAAACGAAACGTGGCCCGGCGTGTGCCAGTCCTGCGTCAGCACCACGTTCGCGAATGCCTTCGAGATCTTGTTGATGACCGGCACCACCTGCTCGCCTTCCTTCACCGCGAGGCTGCCGCCGGGCAGGAAGCAGTTCTGCACGTCGATCACGAGCAACGCGGACGCTTCGTCCGGCTTGATCGGTGCGGCCGCGAACAGCGCGATTGGCGCGAGCGTAGCCAGCGCCGTCGTTCCAAGCATTGCCAAGACCTGTCGCCGAACCAGCATGTCTACCTCCCCTCCAGGATGATCCAACGGAAGGAAGCCTAGTTCCGTTCGTATACGAACAGAAGCCTGAAAATGCAGCCGGGCTTGATGAGCGGTTGGGCTCTCGGCCCCAACATTATCGTCATCCCGGGGCGCGCAAAGCGCGAGCCCGGGATCCATAACCACAGGAAGGAGTGTGGCGACAACTCTTCGTCGGCGCTGCATCCGCCTGCAACCGTGAGATCGCGCGGTATGGATCCCCGCCTCGGATCCTACCCCTTCGGCTGAATCCCGTCGCGTACGGTGCGGAAGCGGGTGAAGGCGGCTTGCCATTGGTCGCGCGGGGCGCTGGCGATGATGCGCAATGATGCGCCGCCGCTCGAGAAGCGGATCCACTGCACCACCGTCACCGGGACCTTGTCCTTGCCGCTGACGCCGTCGATCCGGGTCTCGAAGCCTTGCTGGCCGTTGATGCGGATCGGCTCGGACATGGTGATGCGCGACTCGCGCACGCCGGGAATCTGGAGCGCCGCCTCCCGGGCGAAGCGGGCGCGGTCGTCGGCGGCTTGCGGAGTGGCGCCGATCAGGCCGAGGATCATGAACGGCCTCGCCTCGTAGCCCACGCTCTCATCGCCGTCGGCCAGGATGATGCTCGAGCCCGGTGCCAGGGTCTTGATGTCCTTGAAGTCGGCGAGATCGGTGATCTTGAACGGCAGTAGCGCGATCTGCTCTTCGGCCGAGACCTGCCTGCGGGTGGTGGCGCTCGCGAACATCTGCCGCACCGCCTCGTCCGTGTAGATCTTGGTCGCATTCTCCGGGATCTGCACCGCGACATAGCCGGAGAAGCCGGCGCCGGGCACGATCATCGAATACCGCTTCACCGGCGTATCCCCGGCCTTGCCGCTTTCGGTGGTGAAATAGGCAAGACCTGCGGGGGTCTCGACCTTGTCCTGCTTGACGCCGCCGGTCCCGCCGGGATTGGAATTGAAGGCGCTCACGACCTCGCCATAGGCGGCCGGCGGCAGCTCGGTGACCAGCACCTTGACGTTGCCGTCCTCGCTCTCGAAGCCCGGAAAGGTCTTGGCCGTGCTGAGGCCGATCAGCGGCACCATGCCGAGACGCAAGCCGGGTGGGAAAACGACGTCGGCGGCGAAGGCCGGAAGCGCTGTTACGGCGAGGAGGGCGAGCGCGGCGAGGGGGCGGATCAGCTTCATGGCCACTCTGATTGGTTCACATTGAGGCCGTTCGATGGTCGGCCACCGGGCCGCTTTGTCGCGCGAAGCAGCTGCGCCGGCTGTGCGGTCGGTCCGCCTTTTAGCCGGTTTGGCCTCGCCGCAACAGGGCGGGCG
>NZ_JADYVW010000016.1:0-157916 GCF_020194135.1 Bradyrhizobium sp. BRP23
GGCTTGCCGACGCCCGGACCTGTTAATAATTCCTCACCCGCAAGGGCGGTTGAGCCCGGATATCACCTTCCAAAACCCGATGTTTTAGCGGCAGAAACCTAGCTTCGGTCCTTGCGGGCCCCTCCCCCCCTCCTATATGAGCCTCAATCATCGCAATATCGCGGATGTTTGATCTTAGGGGGTTTCGGTTCGGGTGCCTCTTGGGCCCAGCCAACCTGCCGCAAAAAGAAGGATATCAGGACCATGGGAAAGGTCATTGGGATCGACCTCGGCACCACGAATTCGTGCGTCGCCGTGATGGATGGCAAGAACGCCAAAGTCATCGAGAATTCCGAAGGCATGCGCACGACGCCTTCGATCGTCGCCGTCACGGATGACGGTGAGCGCCTCGTCGGCCAGCCGGCCAAGCGCCAGGCCGTCACCAATCCCGAGCGCACCTTCTTCGCAGTGAAGCGCCTCATCGGCCGCCGCTACGACGACCCGATGGTCGAGAAGGACAAGAAGCTCGTTCCCTACAAGATCGTGAAGGCTTCCAACGGCGACGCCTGGGTCGAGGCCGACGGCCAGACCTACTCGCCCTCGCAGGTCTCGGCTTTCATCCTGCAGAAGATGAAGGAGACCGCGGAAGCCCATCTCGGCCAGAAGGTCGAGCAGGCCGTCATCACCGTTCCTGCCTACTTCAACGACGCCCAGCGCCAGGCGACCAAGGACGCCGGCAAGATCGCGGGCCTCGAAGTGTTGCGCATCATCAACGAGCCGACCGCGGCCGCGCTCGCCTATGGCCTCGACAAGACCAAGGCCGGCACCATCGCGGTATATGACCTCGGCGGCGGTACGTTCGATATCTCCATTCTCGAAATTGGCGACGGCGTGTTCGAGGTGAAGTCGACCAACGGCGATACCTTCCTCGGCGGTGAAGACTTCGACATGCGCCTCGTGGGTTATCTCGCCGACGAGTTCCAGAAGGAGCAGGGCATCAACCTGCGCAACGACAAGCTCGCGCTGCAGCGCCTGAAGGAAGCCGCTGAAAAGGCCAAGATCGAGCTGTCCTCGACGACGCAGACCGAGATCAACCTGCCCTTCATCACCGCGGACCAGACCGGCCCGAAGCATCTGACGATGAAGCTCACCCGCGCCAAGTTCGAGGCGCTGGTCGACGACCTCATCCAGAAGACCGTCGAGCCCTGCCGCAAGGCGCTGAAGGACGCCGGCGTCACCGCCGGTGAGATCGGCGAGGTCGTGCTGGTCGGCGGCATGTCGCGCATGCCGAAGGTCCAGGAAGTCGTGAAGCAGCTGTTCGGCAAGGAGCCGCACAAGGGTGTCAACCCGGACGAAGTCGTGGCGATCGGCGCTGCGATCCAGGCCGGCGTGCTCCAGGGCGACGTCAAGGACGTGCTGCTGCTCGACGTCACCCCGCTGTCGCTGGGTATCGAGACGCTGGGCGGCGTGTTCACCCGCATCATCGACCGCAACACCACGATCCCGACCAAGAAGAGCCAGGTGTTCTCGACGGCTGAAGACAACCAGAATGCCGTCACCATCCGCGTCTTCCAGGGCGAGCGTGAAATGGCAGCCGACAACAAGATGCTTGGCCAGTTCGACCTGATGGGCATTCCGCCGGCGCCGCGCGGCATGCCGCAGATCGAGGTGACCTTCGACATCGACGCCAACGGCATCGTCAACGTCTCGGCCAAGGACAAGGCCACGGGCAAGGAGCAGCAGATCCGCATCCAGGCCTCCGGCGGTCTGTCGGAAGCCGACATCGAGAAGATGGTCAAGGACGCCGAGGCCAATGCCGAGGCGGACAAGAAGCGCCGCGAGGCCGTCACCGCCAAGAACGAGGCGGATGGCCTGGTGCATTCGACCGAGAAGGCTTTGGCCGAGCACGGCTCGAAGGTTGCCGAGAGCGAGCGCCGCGCCATCGAGGATGCCGTCAGCGACCTCAAGGAAGCGCTGAAGGGCGACGATGCCGAGGCGATCAAGGCCAAGACCCAGACGCTGGCGCAGGCTTCGATGAAGCTCGGCGAGGCCATGTACAAGCAGCAGGCCGAGGCCGACGCCAAGAAGGATGCGGCCAAGGACGACGTCGTCGACGCGGAATTCACCGAGGTCGACGACGACAAGAACAACAAGAAGTCCGCTTAAGCCCCGAGAGGGTGACGATGCGGACGGCTTGGACCCCACACACGCTACCGGCCTCCTCCCTCGCGGGGGAGGCCGTCGTGTCGGGACGGACGGGCCAGGACTCCTTTCAAGGCTCCTTCAAAGTCGGCCCCGTTACGATCGATCAATTCCCAGCCGTTATTCTCAGCGCTGCCAGGCTGCCCTCTGCCGCAAGGTCGAAGGGCGCTCATTCCGCCGCATGTCAGCGTTGTTCCGCGCCAACTTGAATCGCGATTGGATAGACCGAGCTCATCATGTCCACGTCCACCAAGCGCTGCTATTACGAGACCCTCGAAGTCGAACGCGACGCCGACGAAGGCAAGCTGAAATCGTCGTTCCGCAAGCTGGCGATGAAATTCCATCCCGACCGCAATCCCGGGGATGAGACCAGCGAAGTCAAGTTCAAGGAAATCAATGAGGCTTACGAGGTCCTGAAGGACAAGGACAAGCGCGCCGCCTATGATCGTTACGGCCACGCCGCGTTCGAGCAGGGCGGTGGCTTCGGCGGTGGCGCCGGTTTCGGTGCCGGCTTCGCCTCCTCTTTCTCCGACATCTTCGAGGATCTGTTCGGCATGGCCGGACAGCGCGGCCGCGGCGGCCGCGAGCGCGGCGCCGATCTGCGCTACAATATGGAAATCACCCTCGAGGAAGCCTTTGGCGGCAAGACCGCGCAGATCGAGATTCCGGTCTCGGTCACCTGCGAGGCCTGCTCGGGCATCGGTGCCAAGGCCGGCACCAAGCCGAAGACCTGCTCGACCTGCGGCGGCGCCGGCCGCGTGCGGCAGTCGCAGGGCTTCTTCACGCTGGAGCGGACCTGCCCGGGCTGTCAGGGCCGCGGCCAGATGATCGAAGACGCCTGCCCGTCCTGCGCGGGACAAGGGCGGGTCACCCGGGAGCGGACGCTCTCGGTCAACATTCCCCAAGGCGTCGAGGACGGCACACGGATCAGGCTCGCCGGCGAGGGCGAGGCGGGGGTCCGCGGCGGACCGCCCGGCGACCTCTACATTTTCCTCTCGCTGGCCCAGCACCAGTTCTTCCAGCGTGACGGCGCGGATCTGCATTGCCGCGTGCCGATCTCGATGGTGACCGCCGCGCTCGGCGGCGAATTCGAGGTGCCGACCATCGAGAAGGGCAAGACCAAGGTGAAGGTGCCCGCCGGCACCCAGTCGGGCCGTCGTTTCCGCATTGCATCAAAGGGCATGCCGGTGCTGCGGTCGCGCCAGATGGGCGACATGTACGTTCAGGTCATGGTCGAGACCCCGCAGAACCTGACCAAAAAGCAGCAGGAATTGCTGGCCGAGTTCGAGAAGCTCTCCTCCGGCAACACCCAGCCGGAAGCCGAGGGTTTCTTCGCCAAGGTCAAGGATTTCTTCGGCAATCGGGCGAACTGACGCGTCTTGACCGTATCGCCTCCGGCCTATACGTCTTTATGACCATTTTCTGACACGCCGCGGTCCTGCGGTTCCGTCCGGTCCCGACATGCCATTGCCATCGTCCGCGCGTGCGTTGAAGAAGCCTCGTCTCGATGACGAGGTGCGCTTTCTCAGGTCGTGGATCGAAAAGCCCTTGCACATGGGCGCGGTGATGCCGTCCGGCAAGCTGCTGGCGCGGACCATGGCTCATTATGTCGATCCCGATTCCGACGCACCGGTGGTCGAGCTCGGACCCGGCACCGGCGCCATCACGTCCGCGCTGATCGAGCGCGGGGTCGACCAGAAACGTCTCGTTCTCGTCGAATACAATCCCGGCTTCTGCGCGCTGCTGCGCGACCGCTACCCGCAAGCCAAGGTGGTGCAGGGCGATGCCTACCGCCTGCGCGACACGCTCTGGAATGTCTTGAGCGCGCCGGCCAGCGCGGTCGTGTCCGGCCTGCCGCTCGTCACCAAACCGATGCTGACGCGGCTGCGGCTCATTCGCGATGCCTTCACCGCGCTCGCGCCCGGTGCGCCCTTCATCCAGTTCACCTATGCGGTGGTGCCGCCGATCCCGAAATCGCTATCCGGCGTGTCCACAGAGGCCTCGGAACGGATCTGGATGAACCTTCCGCCGGCCCGCGTCTGGGTGTATCGCAAGCATTAAATCCGCCGGCTCCTCTTTGCGCGGCGGGCTCGTTTCGCCGAATGCATGAGATTGGATGCCAGCCCCCAAGATCCTGATCATTCCCGGCTCGCTGCGCACCGGCTCGCACAATGCGAAGCTGGCGGCTGTCGCTGCTTACGAATTCGTCCAGGCCGGCGTCGACGTCACCCGCATCTCGCTCGCCGATTTTCCGCTGCCGATCTATGACGGCGATCTCCAGGCCAAATCGGGCGTGCCCAAGCACGCGATCAATCTGAAGCGCATGATCGGCGCGCATCACGGTGTCCTCATCGTCTCGCCCGAATACAACGCCTCGGTGCCGCCGCTCCTGAAGAACGCGATCGACTGGGTCAGCCGCGTGCACGAGCTGCACGAGGCGCGCGGAGAGGTGTTCCGCAACCGGGTCTTCGCGCTTGCCGGCGCGTCCCAGAGCCGGTTAGGTGCCGCCCGCGCGCTGCAGGCGCTGCGGCTGATCCTCTCCGCCTGCCACGCCAACGTGATTGCCAGCCAGCTCACGCTCGCCTTTGCCGACCAGGCCTATGACGACAGGGACAGGCTGAAGAACGAGAGCGATATCGCCGCGCTGAAGGAGCTGGTGACGCAGTTGATCGACGTTTCCCAACGCATGATGTGAGGTGACATGACGCCAGCCGAGATCGCCCCGAAGGACCGCCTGATCGTTGCGCTCGATCTGCCGAGCGTTGATGCCGCGGAGGCGATGATCGCGAAGCTCGGCGACAGCGTCACGTTCTACAAGATCGGCTATCAACTCGCTTATGCCGGCGGCCTGCCGCTGATCGGCAAGCTCGCTGATGCGGGCAAGAAGGTGTTCGCCGATCTCAAGATGCACGATATCGGCAACACCGTGACGCGCGGCGTGGAGAGCGTCGCCAAGCTGGGCGCGACCTTCGTCACCGTGCACGCCTATCCGCAGACCATGAAGGGCGCCGTCGAAGGCCGCGGCAGGGCCAGCCTGAAGATCCTCGCCGTGACGGTGCTGACGTCCTACGACGACGACGATTTGCATGCGGCCGGTTATCGGCTCAGCGTGTCGGAGCTGGTCGAGGCGCGTGCGCAGCAGGCGCAGGTGCTCGGTGTCGATGGCCTCGTGTCCTCGCCGGAGGAGGTGGGTAGCCTGCGCAAGATCGT
The DNA here is from genome assembly GCF_020194135.1 of Bradyrhizobium sp. BRP23. Classification (NCBI taxonomy): domain Bacteria; kingdom Pseudomonadati; phylum Pseudomonadota; class Alphaproteobacteria; order Hyphomicrobiales; family Nitrobacteraceae; genus Bradyrhizobium; species Bradyrhizobium sp. BRP23. Next base: position 5,392 of record NZ_JADYVW010000016.1, read on the forward strand.
CGGCCACCAGATGAGCCTCGTCACCCCCGGCATTCGTCCGGCGGGCGCCGCCAGCGGCGACCAGAAGCGCATCATGACGCCTAGCCGTGCGATCGCCGCCGGCGCGGATTATCTGGTCGTCGGGCGCCCGGTTGTGGAAGCCGCCGATCCCAAGGCGGTCGCGGACACCATCCACGCCGAGATCGCGCAAGCGCTCGGCTAACCCACTAAACAACAGGGAGAAGAACAATGGCAAAAGGCTACTGGATCGGGCGTGTCGACGTCAGCAATGACGAGGGCTATAAGCCCTACGCCATCGCCAACGGCCCGATCTTCAAGAAATGGGGCGGCCGCTTCGTCGTCCGCGCCGGCAAGTTCACCGCCGTCGAAGGCGCCAGCCGCAACCGCAACGTCGTGATCGAATTCCCTGACTACGAGACCGCGCTCGCCTGCTACAACTCGCCGGAATACCAGGCCAACATCAAGGTGCGCCAGCCGCACTCGATCGCCGACCTCATCGTCATCGAAGGCTACGACGGCCCGCAGCCGCAGGACGGCTGAGGCTCGATCCCGTCTTACCCTCCCTGGAGGGGCCTGGAGGGGAAGGGTCGATCGCGCGCAGCGCGAGCGGGGCGGGGTGATCTCTCCACCGGGCACTGTTCGTCGCGGAGAGACCGTCACCCCACCCCGTCACGCAATCTCGCTTTGCTCGATCGCGTGCCGACCCACGGGCGAGCTACGCTCGTCCCGGGCCCCTCCAGGGAAAAAGTAAGAGCGCCTGCGCCCCCCGATCGCCCCTCGGTTGCCGGAACTGCCTCCCCCCGCTACAACGGCCTCGAAGAGGATCACACCATGTCCGACATGCGCTTGATTGTTGCGGGAGCCGGCGGCCGGATGGGCCGGGCGCTGGTGCGGGCGATTGCTGAAAGCGAGGGCGCCGTGCTGGCCGGCGCGCTGGAGGCGCCGGGCTCCCAGCTGCTCGGCAAGGATGCCGGCGTGCTCGCCGGCCTGCCCGCCAACGGCATCAAGCTCTCCGCCGATCTCTGGGCGATGTGCAAGGAGGCCGACGGCATCCTCGATTTCACAGTGCCTGCGGCGACCATCGCCAATGTCGCGATCGGCGCCGAACGCGGCCTCGTGCACGTCATCGGCACGACCGGCCTGTCCGGCTCGGACAATGCCGTGATCAAGAGCGTCACCAATCGCGCCGTGGTGGTGCAGTCGGGCAATATGAGTCTCGGCGTCAATCTGCTCGCCGCCGTGGTCAAGCGCGTTGCGAAAGCGCTCGACCAGAGTTTTGATATCGAGATCGTCGAGACCCATCACCGCATGAAGGTCGATGCACCCTCGGGCACCGCGCTGATGCTGGGGCAGGCCGCAGCGAGCGGCCGCGGCGTCACCCTCGATGACCATTCCGAGCGTGGCCGGGACGGCATCACCGGCGCGCGCCGGCCGGGCAATATCGGCTTCGCCTCCTTGCGCGGCGGCACCGTGGCCGGCGACCATAGCGTCACCTTCCTTGGCCCGTTCGAGCGCCTGACGCTGTCGCATCAGGCCGAGGACCGCATGCTGTTCGCCCATGGTGCGCTCAAGGCGGCGCTGTGGGCGCACGGCAAGAAGCCGGGGCACTACACCATGGCCGACGTGCTCGGCCTCGACGATATCTGATCCAATCAAGCAACGGAAAGCAGTCAATGAGCGAACGCCTTCTCGTGCTCGTGCGCCACGGCCAGAGCGAATGGAATCTGAAGAACCTGTTCACGGGCTGGAAGGACCCTGACCTCACCGAGCTCGGCGTGAAGGAAGCCAAAGAAGCCGGCCGCAAGCTGAAGGCACAGGGCCTGGTGTTCGACGTCGCCTACACCTCGGTGCTGACGCGCGCGCAGCACACGCTCGATCTCATCCTCGCTGAGCTCGGCCAGGAGGGTCTGCCGACTTCGAAGGACCTCGCGCTCAACGAGCGCGACTACGGCGATCTCTCCGGTCTCAACAAGGACGACGCCCGCAAGAAATGGGGCGAGGAGCAGGTGCTGATCTGGCGCCGCTCCTACGACGTGCCGCCGCCCGGCGGCGAAAGCCTGAAGGACACGCTCGCGCGCGCGTTGCCGTACTACGTGCAGGAGATCCTGCCCGGTGTGCTCAACGGCAAGCGCACGCTGGTTGCCGCCCACGGCAACTCGCTGCGCGCGCTGATCATGGTGCTGGAGAAGCTCTCGCCCGAAGGCATTTTGAAGCGCGAGCTCGCCACCGGCGTGCCGATCATCTACCGCCTCAACGCGGATTCGACCGTGGCCTCGAAGCTGGATCTGGCGGGGTAGACTTTGCCGCAAGCGCGGTGCCGTAGGGTGGGTTAGACGGCGACTGCGCAAAGCGCAGTCGCTGGCGTAACCCACCACTTCTGTTCTGCGGAAACCAGAGAGGTGGGTTACGCTGCGCTAACCCACCCTACGAAATCCTACTGCATCTTGCCTACTGCAGCCCAAGCTGCCCGGCCTCCCAGCCCAGCATCGCCTGCTTGCGGGTGATGCCCCAATGATAGCCGGTGAGCGTGCCGCTCTTGCCGAGTGCGCGGTGGCAGGGCACGACGAAGGAGACCGGGTTCTTGCCGACGGCGGCACCGACGGCGCGTGAAGCCTTGGGATTCCTGATGTTGCAGGCGATGTCGGAATAGGACACTGCGCGGCCCATCGGAATCTTCAAGAGCGTCTCCCACACCCGCACTTCGAAATCGGTGCCGATCAGCACCACGCGCAGCGGCTGATCCGGCCGCCACAATTTTGGATCGAAGATGCGCGCGGCGAGCGGCGCGGTGCCTTCGTGATCTTCCACATAGGTGGCGTTCGGCCAGCGCCGCGTCATGTCGGCGAGCGCGATCTTCTCCTCGCCGTGATCGGCGAAGGCGAGGCCCGACAGGCCGCGATCGGTGGCGATCACGATCGCGGTGCCGAACGGCGAGGAATGGAAGCCGTAGCGCAGGGTGAGGCCGGCACCGCCGTTCTTCCATTCGCCCGGCGACATCGCTTCATGGGTGACGAAGAGGTCGTGCAGCCGGCCCGGCCCGGACAGGCCGGAGTCGAGCGCCGCGTCAAGGATGCTGGCGGAATCCCTGAGCAGGTTCTTGGCGTGGTCGAGGGTGAGCGCCTGCATGAAAGCCTTCGGCGTGATCGAAGCCCAGCGGCGGAACAGATGGTGCAGCTCATCCGGCGTGACGCCAGCGGCATCCGCCATCGCCTCGATGGTCGGTTGCGCGCGCCAGTTCGCCGAGATGAAGGCGATCGCCCGCCGCACCGAATCATAGTCGCGCAACGCGGCGTTCTGGGTGCCCGGCCTGGCCAGGCGCTGGTCATGTATCGCAAGGGTCATCATGACCGGAAATGTAGGGGAGGCGCTGGCGCGAAACCACCCGATTTCCGACTGTGCTCAGGTCGCCGGATGATAGGTCGGGCCGCGCCGCGCGGCGTTGAGAGCCCCCACCAAGGCATTGTAAAAGCTGGCCTTTTCTGCCGGCCCGAGAAAGCCCGCGATAAGCAGGCGGCGGCCGCGGGAGATCAGATAAAGGTGCTCGATGCCGTATTCCTCATCGACCTCCTGGTCGAGCCGGACCCAGAGCGGATTGAAGGTCCATTCGGCAACCTGGCCACGATGGCTGACGCGTCGCACCCGCAATTCCGACGGCGTCACCACGATTTCCTCGCTGGCCCGTGCGGCGCGAAAATTGACCTTGAAGGCCCACCAGATCACGAGCACGTCGAGACCGAAGAAGCCGAGCACCGGCCAGGCGCCCATCATCAGGAAAGCAAGGCCCGTGACGAAGCCGACGGCGCTCAGGAACAGCATCACGGCGAGAAAGCCGGTGCGGTTCAGCGAGCGGTGCGGCGTCAGCAGCGCGGAGAAGATCTGAGGCTCGTCCTCGCTCTCGGATCGCGTCCGCGCAATTTCGTTGCCAGTGCTCATCGTCCATCAGTATATCCCGATCATGGCGAAAATCACCCGCAAGCCGGTCCCGCGCAAAGCGGCGGTGCCGAAGAAAACGGCAAGACCGGTCGCGACCAAGCCGAGAGCACCCGCGAAGAAATCACTCAAAACCACAAAGCCGTGGACGCCGGCCGAGGTCCACGAGGTCTTCAGCCGCTTCCGCAAGGCCAATCCGGAGCCCAAGGGCGAGCTCGAGCACGTCAACCCGTTCACGCTGCTGGTCGCGGTGGTGCTGTCGGCACAGGCGACCGACGCCGGCGTCAACAAGGCGACGCGTGCGCTGTTCGAGGTTGCCGACACCCCGCAGAAGATGCTCGATCTCGGCGAGGAGCGCTTGCGCGACTACATCAAGACGATCGGCCTCTACCGCACCAAGGCCAGGAACGTGATCGCGCTGTCGGCCAAGCTGCTCAGTGAATTCGGCGGCGAGGTGCCGCGCACGCGGGCCGAGATCGAGTCGTTGCCCGGCGCAGGCCGCAAGACCGCCAACGTCGTGCTCAACATGGCCTTCGGCGAGCACACGATGGCAGTCGACACCCACGTCTTCCGCGTCGGCAATCGCACGGGCCTAGCGCCCGGCAAGACGCCGCTCGAGGTCGAGCTTGGCCTGGAAAAGGTGATCCCGGCCGAGTTCATGCTGCACGCGCATCATTGGCTGATCCTGCACGGCCGCTATACGTGCCTCGCGCGCAAGCCGCGCTGCGAGGTCTGCCTGGTCAACGATCTCTGTCGCTGGCCGGAGAAGACGGTGTGAGGCAGCGCCGCCCCGGGCGCCCCTATCGCACCTGCCGCGCCGGTTCGATCAGCTCGGGCCGCGGGCCCGACAGGCGCTTGTGCATGTGGACCATGAAGGCCATGCCGAAGATCGGCGTCGCCAGATTGACGATCGGGATCGAGACGAAGGCGGCGATGAACAGGCCGGCGGTGAAGATGGTCGCGGCATTGTCGCGCCGCATCGCCTTGGCTTCCTCCGGCGGGCGGAAGCGCATCGCGGCGAGCTCGAAATATTCGCGGCCCAGCAGCCAGGCGGCGGCGAGGAAGAAGATCAGGAAACCGGCGCCGGCGAACAGCACCAGCGGCAGAGCGGCGAGATAGACCAGGATGGCCACGAGCGCGGTCTTGATGCCCTCGAGCATCGCCCGGCTGAACGGCAGTGCCGCGCCCGGCCGCTCGGCCGGATAATGCTCGCGCTCGACGATGTCGGCGACGTCGTCGACGAACAGGCTCGCCACCAGCGAGGTGATCGCCGGCATCAGGAAGATGCCGCCGAACACGACGCCGAGACCCGTCGCGATCGAGACGATCCAGGACAGAACCTCGATCGATGAATGCCAGCCCGGCCCGAGCAGGCCTTCCAGCCACACCTCGCCGGAGGTCGCAAACCAGCTGAGCAGCCGCTGCAAGCCGATCGCCAGCACGGTGATCAGCACCAGCGCAAGCCCGATCGACCGCCACAGGATCGAGCGCATCGGCGGCGAGATCAATTGCGACAGCGCCTTAATGGCGGCATCCAGCATGGGGGACCCTCTGAGGTAAACACTGCGCGAGAGGTAGACACCCAATGCGGCTTCGGCAAGGGCGGTGGGCCGTCTCCCCTTGTCGGTGAAGGTGGCGCGATTTCTTCTTTACCCTCCCCTGGAGGGTAAGATTCAGCCTAGTCGTGTCTATGCCCGTGCTTGCGCGCCTTCGCCGGCTTGCCATCCCCGGTCGGGATCATCACCACGCGGCCGTAGCGCACGCCGCGTTCGGCGATGATGTGGTCGGCGAAATGTCTGACTTCGGAGGCAGCGCCGCGCAACGCCGTCATCTCCATGCAATTGTTGTCGTCGAGGTGAACATGCAGCGTCGCCAGCGCGAGGTCGTGGTGGCCGTGGAATTCCTGCACCAGCCGTTTCGACAGATCGCGCGCCGCGTGGTCATAGACGTAGACGAGGCCGGCGACGCATTGGCCAGTTTGCGCGGTGTCCTCGGCGCTCTGCTGCAGGCCGGCGCGCGCGAGGTCGCGGATGATCTCGGAGCGGTTCTGGTAACCGCGCGCTTCGGCCGCGGCGTCGATCTCCGCCAGGAGATCGTCCTCGATCGTGATGGTAATCCGCTGCATCAGATGCTCCCGCTTATGTCCTCTGAACCGTAGCCCGGATGGAGCGAAGCGCAATCCGGGACGGTGCAATATGAGGCAGGACCCCCGGATTTCGCTTACGCTCCATCCGGGCTACACAGCGTCCTTACAGCCGCGTCGCACGCAGCCGCAGCGCGTTGCCGACGACGCTGACCGAGGACAGCGCCATCGCCGCCGCGGCGATGATCGGGGAGAGCAGCAGACCGAACGCCGGATAGAGAACGCCGGCGGCGATCGGAATCCCGGCGGCGTTGTAGATGAAGGCGAAGAACAGGTTCTGCCGGATGTTGCTCATCGTCGCCTGCGACAGTTTTCGCGCGCGGACGATGCCGACGAGGTCGCCCTTGAGCAGCGTCACGCCGGCGCTCTCCATCGCAACGTCGGTGCCGGTGCCCATGGCGATGCCGACCTCGGCCGCCGCCAGCGCCGGCGCGTCGTTGACGCCGTCGCCGGCCATGGCGACGCTGCGGCCGGCCTTCTGCAGCTTGGTCACTACCGCGCTCTTCTGGTCCGGCAGCACTTCGGCCTCGACCTCGGCGATGCCGAGCCGGCGCGCCACGGCCTCGGCCGTGGTGCGGTTGTCTCCGGTCAGCATGATCACCTTGATGCCTTCCGCCGCGAGCGCCTTCAGCGCCTCCGGCGTCGAGGCCTTGACCGGATCTGCGATCGCAAACAGGCCGGCAAGCCGGCCGTCGACGGCCATGTTGATCACGGTGGCGCCGTCACCGCGCAGCCGCTCGGCTTCGGCGGCGAGCGAATGGGTGTCGACGCCGAGCGACGACAGATATCTGGCATTGCCGAGCACGATGGTCTTGCCGTCGACCTTGCCCGTCGCGCCCTTGCCCGTCGGCGAGTCGAACTGCTCGACCTGGCCGAGGGTGAGCTGCTTTTCCTTGGCCGCGCGCACGATGGCGTCGGCCAGCGGATGCTCGCTGGCGCGCTCGACGGTGGCCGCCAGCCGGAGGATGTCTTCTTCCGCGAAGCCGGACGCCGGCGCGATCGTCACCACCTTGGGCTTGCCTTCGGTCAGCGTGCCTGTTTTGTCGACCACGAGCGTGTCGATCTTCTCCATACGCTCCAGCGCCTCGGCGTTCTTGATGAGCACACCGCCTTGCGCGCCGCGGCCGACGCCGACCATGATCGACATCGGCGTCGCGAGGCCGAGCGCGCAGGGACATGCGATGATCAGCACGCTGACAGCCGCGACCAGGCCGAAGGCCAGCCGCGGCTCCGGTCCGAACCAGGCCCAGGCACCGAAGGCGGCGAGGGCAACGACGATCACGGCCGGCACGAACCAGCCGGAGACTTGGTCGGCCAGGCGCTGGATCGGCGCGCGCGAGCGCTGCGCATCCGCGACCATTTGCACGATCTGCGACAGCATCGTCTCGCGCCCGACCTTGTCGGCACGCATGATGAAGCTGCCGGACTGGTTCAGCGTGCCGGCAATGACCTTGGCGCCAGTCTCCTTGGTGACCGGCATGGATTCGCCTGTCACGAGTGATTCATCTAGCGACGAGCGGCCTTCGAGGATGACGCCGTCGACCGGCACCTTCTCGCCGGGACGGACGCGCAGGCGATCGCCGGCGTGCAGCGTGTCGATCTCGACCTCGTGCTCGCTGCCGTCGGCGTCGACGCGGCGCGCGGTCTTCGGCGCGAGCTGCAGCAGCGCCTTGATCGCGCCCGAGGTCGCATCGCGGGCGCGCAGCTCCAGCACCTGGCCGAGCAGCACCAGGACGGTGATGACGGCGGCCGCCTCGAAATAGACTGCGACCGCGCCCTCATGGCCGCGGAAGGTGGCGGGGAAGATCTGCGGCGTGACCGTGCCGAGCACGCTGTAGACATAGGCAACGCCCGTACCCATCGCGATCAGCGTGAACATGTTGAGATTGCGCGTCAGCAGCGATTGCCAGCCGCGAACGAAGAACGGCCAGCCGGCCCACAGCACCACGGGCGTTGCAAAGACGAGCTGGATCCAATTCGACACGGTCGGATCGATCCAGCTGTGGGGGCCCGCGAGGTGGCCGCCCATCTCCAGCGCGATCGGCGGCAGCGACAGCACGCCGCCGATCCAGAACCGTCGCGTCATGTCGGCGAGCTCGGGATTTGGGCCGGTCTCAAGGCTTGCGACCTCAGGCTCCAGCGCCATGCCGCAGATCGGGCACGTGCCCGGACCGACTTGGCGGATCTGCGGGTGCATCGGACAGGTGTAGATCGTGCCCGCGGGCATCTCCGGTTCGGGCGCCTTGTCCTTGGCAAGATACTTGGCGGGATCGGCGGCGAACTTGGTGCGGCAGCCGGACGAGCAGAAATGGAAGGTCTCGCCGTGATGTGTGATGCGATGCTTCGAGGTCGCGGGATCGACCATCATGCCGCAGACGGGATCTTTGACCTTGGTTGCGGCGTCGCCGTGATGATGGTCGTGGCCGGCATGATCGCCGTGGCCGCCGCAGCACGAGGTAGCCTCGGGCTTCGCCGCCGGCGCTGCAGCTTTCGTGGAACAGCCGCATCCGGAATGCGTTCCCGCGCTGTGACGATGCTCGTGCTCGTTGTTGTTCATTGCCATGTTCCGGCCTTTGCGCTTGGTCTTGAAACCTATACCCGGTAGGGGTATATAGACCCCATGCGCAAGGACATCAAGGCATCCGTCGGAAAACGTCTCGGCCGAATCGAGGGCCAGGTTCGTGGCCTCTCGAGAATGGTAGAGGAAGACCGCTACTGCATCGACATCGTGACGCAAATCGCGGCGGTGCGCGCCGCGCTGCGCCGGGTCGAGGAAGAGGTTTTGAAGGATCACGTCGCCCATTGCGTCGAGCACGCCATCGCGAGCGGCGACAAGGCCGACCAGCGCGCCAAGATCGCGGAGCTGATGGCGGTGATCGGACGGGCGGATCGGTAGCGCGCGCTCTCTCCACCGCCGTTGCTTCGCTGCGCTCGTGGCGAAGTCTCGTAGGGTGGGCAAAGCGGAGCGTGCCCACCGTCGGTCAGTGATCGCGCCCGAACGTGGGCACGGCGCTTCGCGCCTTTGCCCACCCTACGAGACCGTGCGAACCTAAGCCGTCTTCTCCCGCGCCCGCGCGCGATACATCGCGAGCTCGCTCAGCTGCACGAAATGCTCGGAGAAAGCCACACTGGCTCGCGCAGGCGGCGCGCTCACTTCTTGAGCCGGAATTTCACCCGACGTCGCTTCGTCAGCCGCTTCAGGAGCGAGCGGCGGCGCCACGAGCGCTTCTGGAAACACACTGAATGAGCCCGCCACCTCCTCGAGCGGCTTCTGCTTGTCGGCCCAGTGCAAGGCGGTGTAGTCGAACCCGTGCACGATGGTGGGTTTGACGACTTCGAAATAGGGCGAGATGTCGAAGTCGCGGGGCATGTAGAGCGAGGAATCGCGGATGTGCAGTATCTCGCGCCGTGCGGCGCGGCTGCCGGCCTTGGTGATCTTCGGCAGGATCGGGTAGCGCACGGCGTCGAAGGCCTGCGCGATCAGCGCCGAGCAGATGATCTTGGTCGGGTCGCCCGAGCCGATCGCGATCATGCGTCGGCGCCAGCGCTGCGGTATCGGCAGCGGGAACAGATAGCGCATGAGGTCGACGATGTTCTTGGTGTCGTAGCCGAAGCCGATGCGGTTGATCGCATAGCGGCACACCGTGGTGCGATCCTCATAGGACAGCCCGACCGGGCGGCAGACGCGGGTGTGATAGGGGAAATATTTCGACAGCGGCGCCGAGGTGACGCCCTCGCCGATATTGGCCTCGATCAGAACATGCGGCTCGCCATTGGACTCCTCTGCCCCATCGATCGGACCGACATAGAGCGCGGCGTGCGACCAGGTCGACTGCGTCAAGTATTTGATGATGCCGGAGATGCGGTTGTTGCCCTCGACCAGCAGCACGTCGCCGGGCTCGATGATGCCGCGCAGATGCTCGGGGTCGCTCGGCGTGAACGGCTCATAGCCCGGCACCTCCTTTGAGAGGTACGCGGCAATCACCTTGCCGACAGAATCCAGGACCGTCCCCATCTCAACCCCCCACGGCCTTTTCCGGCCGTCTTTTTCCCTTCTCTATCATGGTCGAAACGTGTTGCAATTCGGTTCATCACTCTGTGAGATCAAGCATGGTTGATTCACCATCCTGGTTGCTGCGCAACATCGGATACGGCAAGGTTCGCGGGCTGTTCACGTTCGCCGCAAGTCCCCGGAAACCATGACATGACAATCACGCGCCGCGGCTTTCTTTCGGCGTCGGCGGCCCTTGCGGCGATGCCGGTGCTGCGCGCATCGGCCGCGCCCCTGCCGCGCGAGGCTGATATCGTCGTGATCGGTGCGGGGGCGGCGGGAATTGCCGCGGCGCGGCGTATCTTGGCAACGGGCCGCAAGGTCATCGTGGTGGAAGCGGCCGCGCAGGTCGGCGGCCGCTGCATCACCGACAGCACCACCTTCGACACGCCGTTCGACCGGGGCGCGCGCTGGATGTACAATCCCGACACCAACCCGATGATCCGGCTGGCGCGCAGTGCCGGGCTGGACGTGCTGCCGGCGCCCTCGGGCCAGAAGATGCGCATTGGCCGCCGCAACGCGCGCGCGGGCGAGACCGAGCAATTCCTGGCCGCCCTGGTGCGCGTCAACCGCGCCATCGACGAGGCCGGACGGGGCAAGCTCGACACCTCCTGCGCATCGGTGCTGCCGAAGGATCTCGGCGACTGGGCCGGCGCGGCCGAGTTCATGCTGGGCGCGAGCTTTGCCGGCAAGGACCTGAAGGAGCTGTCTGCCATCGACAAGGGACGCGCGCAGGACCGCAACGCGGCGATCGCCTGCCGCCAGGGCCTGGGCACGCTAATCGCCAAGCTCGGCGAGCAGGCGCCGGTGGCGCTGTCCACACCAGCGAGCCGCATCGCCTGGAGCAACCGCGACGTCAGCGTCGAGACGCAAGCCGGCAAGATCGCCGCGCGCGCCGCCATCGTCACGGTCTCGACCAATGTGCTGACATCGGGCGCGATCAAATTCGCGCCCGACATTCCCAAGCGGACGCTGGATGCGGCATCGAAGCTTAGCCTCGGCAGCTACGATCGTATCGTGCTGCAGCTGCCGGGCAATCCCCTCGGCCTGTCGCGCGACGACATCCTCATCGAGCAGAGCAACTCGACCCGCACGGCGCTGATGTTAGCCAATATCGGCGGCTCCTCGCTGTGCTCGATCGATGTCGGCGGCTCGTTCGGCCGCGATCTCGCCGAGCAGGGCGAGAAGGCGATGGTGGCTTTCGCCAGGGAATGGATCACGAAGCTGTTCGGCAGCGAGGCCGCTTCCGTGGTGCAGAAGACCAGCGCCACGCGCTGGAACGCCTCGCCCTACGTCATGGGCGCGATGTCGGCAGCCTCGCCGGGCGGCCAGCTGTCGCGAAGGACCCTGGCCGAGCCGATCGGCAATGTGTTCCTCGCCGGCGAAGCCACGCACGAGACGCTCTGGGGCACCGTCGACGGCGCCTGGGAAAGCGGCGAACGCGCCGCGGACGCCGCCTTGCGCAAGATCGGCGCGCTGAAGGACGAGCCGGCCGACGTGCCGACGCAGTCGACGAAGAAGCGGCGCGTGCCGAAGCAGTAAGACGATCAAGCCGCGATAAATTCCACTGTCGTCCGGACAGGCGCAGCGAAGCGGAGCGCAGATTCGGGACCCATACTCACAGGGAGTGGTTTGGCGAAGACTCGGAGTTGCCACCTTGCCCCATAACCACTCCCCGGGGTTATGGGTCCCGGGCTCGCGCTACGCGCGCCCCGGGACGACAGCGGAGATGTTATCGCAGCACGCCATCCAGCACCGGCAATCCAAAGATCACCGCCATCGCAATCAGCGCGTAGCAGATGCCGCGAAACACCTTCTCGCTGGCGCGGCCGAACAATGAGCTGCCGAACGCAACGCCAACCGCATAGACCGGGCCGACGATCAGCGACAGCACCAGCGATTCGCGGCTGATCAGGCCGGTCGCCGCGTAGCTGATCATCGAGAAGAAATCCGAGGCGCCGAAGAACAGCACGATGTTGGCGCGCGCGACCATCGGCGCGATCGGGCGGCCGAGCCAGTAGCCGACGATCGGCGGGCCGCCGGTTTGCGCGAGCCCGCTGCAGAAGCCGGAGAGGCCGCCGATGCCCACCGACAGCCAGGCATGGTCCTTGCCGCGATAGCGCCAGCCCGACAGCAGCAGAAGGAGCAGCGCCGCTACGAAGCAGGAGATGATCCAGCGCGTGGTAACGGGTTCGAGCACGCTGAGGAAATAGGTGCCGATGGGTACGCCGATCAGCGCGCCCAGCACTATCACGGCCGTGGCCTTGCGATCGGCCTTCCGCCATGCATCCGGCAGCAGCGGCGCGGCTGCGACGAAATCGATGACGAGAAGCAGGGCAGCAACGAGCCGCGGTGCCGCGATGCTGCTCGCCAGCGGCATGAAGATCAGCGCCGAACCGAAGCCGGAGAAGCCGCGCGCTGTGCCCGAAACGAAAGCGACGGCGCAGAGCGCCGCCGCGATCGTGAGGCTGACGTCCTTCGGAAGGAAGTCAGCAGGACTCATCCGCGCAACGTGCCGCCGGTCTTCTTGGTGACCTCGGCCACGATCTTCGTGGCGACGGCCTCGATCTCCTGATCGGTCAGGGTTTTCTCGCGCGGCTGCAGCGTGATCGCGATCGCGATCGACTTCTTGCCGTCATCGATGCCCTTGCCTTCGTAGATATCGAAGACATTGACGCCGGTGATCAGCTTCTTGTCGACGCCTTGCGCCGCGCGAACGATGTCGCCGGCCTTGACGGCGCGGTCGACAATGAAAGCGAAGTCACGCGACACCGGCTGGAACGCCGAGAGCTCGATCAAGGGCTTGGCGCGCGTCGGCTTCTTCTTCGCCTCGGGGATGCGGTCGAGGATCACCTCAAAGACGACAAGCGGCCCGTCGGCGCCGAGCGCCTCGAGGGCTCTCGGGTGCACTTCGCCGAAATATCCGAGCACGTTCTGCGGCCCGATCTGGATCGTGCCGGAGCGACCCGGATGCAGCCAGCCGGGACCACCCGCCACGATCTGCAGCGCCTGCATCGGCGCGCCGGCCACCGCCAGCACCGCCAGCGCATCGGCCTTGGCGTCGAACACGTCGGCCTGCGCCGAGCCGGTCCAGTGCCGGCCGAGCCCTTCGGACGAAGCAAGGCCGCGGCGCACGCCACTCGCCGCCATGAACTGGTCCTGCGGGAGATCGCCCTTGAACACCTGGCCGACCTCGAACAGCGCGACATCGCCGAAGCCGCGATCGGCATTGGCCTGCGCCGCCGCGATCAGGCCGGCCAGCAGGGTCGGGCGCATGTCGGAGAGATCCGAGGCGATCGGGTTGGCAACCTCGAGCTCGCGCTGTCCGCCGCCGAACAATTCGGCCGCAGATTTTGCGATGAACGACCAGGTCACGGCTTCGACCATGCCGCGGCTCGCGAGCGCGCGCCGCGCGCGGCGGTTGCGCAGCTGCAGCGGCGTCAGCACCGGCTTGCGCGGCTCGTCGCCGCGCTCGAACGGCGTCATCGGCACCTTGTCGACGCCGAAGATGCGGACGATCTCCTCGACGATGTCGGCCTTGCCGTGCACGTCGGAGCGCCAGGACGGCACCGCGACCTTCACCACCGGGCCGGGACCCGCCATCATGAAGCCGAGATGGGTCAGGATGCGCTTCATCTCAACCTGCGGCACCTCAATGCCAGACAGGCGCTTGACTTCGGTGATCGGGAATTCGATCAGGCGGTCGTCGCCAAAGGTCTTGCCGACCAGGACGGTTTCAGAGGGCGCGCCGCCGCACATCTCCATCACCAGCTTGGTCGCGAGCTCGATGCCGGGCACCATGAAGGCTGGATCGACGCCGCGTTCGAAGCGGTAGCGCGCGTCCGAATTGATGCCGAGCTTGCGGCCGGTCTGGGCGATGTTGATCTCGTTCCACAGCGCCGATTCGATCAGCACGTCTGTGGTGTTCTCGTCGCAGCCCGATGCTTCGCCGCCCATGATGCCGGCGAGCGATTCGACGCCGTGCTCGTCCGCGATCACGCAAATGGCGGGATCGAGATTGTAGGTGCGGCCGTCGAGCGCCAGCAGGCTCTCGCCCTCGCGCGCGCGGCGCACGACGAGATTGCCCTTCACCTTCTTGGCGTCGAACACGTGCAGCGGGCGTGCGCGGTCGTAGGTCACAAAATTGGTGATGTCGACCAGCGCGTTGATCGGACGCAGGCCGATCGCGGTCAGCCGCTTCTGCAGCCATTCCGGTGACGGCCCGTTCTTGACCCCGCGCACGAGACGGAGCGCAAAGCCCGGGCACAGCGTGGCATCCTCGACCGTCACCTTCACGGGACAGGGGAATTCGCCCTTGACCGGCTTGATGGTGGGATCCTTGAACTTGCCCATGTCGGCGGCGGCGAGATCGCGCGCGATGCCGTGCACGCCGGTGCAGTCCTGCCGGTTCGGCGTCAGATTGATCTCGATGACGGGATCTCCGAGGCCGGCCCATTCGGCATAGGCAGCACCGATTGGCGCGTCCGCCGGCAATTCCATGATGCCGTCATGATCGTTGGAGATCTGCAGCTCGGCCGCCGAGCACAGCATGCCGCGGCTCTCGACGCCGCGGATGGTGCCGACACCGAGCGTGATATCCTTGCCGGGAATGTAGGTGCCGGGCGGCGAGAACACGCTGACGAGCCCGGCGCGCGCATTCGGCGCGCCGCACACCACCTGCACCGGCGCACCACCGTCGCCGGTGTCGACCATGCAGACGCGCAGGCGATCCGCATTCGGATGCTGCTCGGCCGAGATCACCTTCGCAATGGTGAACGGCTTCAGCGCCTTCGCCTTGTCCTCGATGTTCTCGACCTCGAGCCCGATCATGGTGAGCTTGTCGGCGAGTTTTTCGAGCGGCTCGTCGGTCTCGAGATGATCCTTCAGCCAGGAGAGGGTGAATTTCACGTGCTGAGCCCTCCGGCAAGCGTTGGCACTTCGAGCGGCTTGAAGCCATAGTGGCTCAGCCAGCGGACGTCGCTGTCGAACAGCTGGCGCAAATCGGCGATGCCGTATTTCAGCATGGCGATGCGGTCGATGCCCATGCCCCAGGCGAAGCCCTGGTGCTCGTCGGGATCGATGCCGCAGGCGCGCAGCACGTTGGGATGCACCATGCCGCAGCCGAGAATCTCGAGCCAATCCTCGCCCTCGCCGAAGCGGATCTCGCCCTTGTCGCGGCGGCACTGGATGTCGACTTCGAGCGAAGGCTCGGTGAACGGGAAGAACGAGGGCCGGAAGCGCATGTTGATGTGGTCGACCTCGAAGAACGCCTTGCAGAACTCGTGCAGGATCCATTTGAGATGGCCGAGATGCGAGCTCTTGTCGATGACGAGGCCCTCGACCTGGTGGAATTGCGGCGTGTGGGTCGCGTCCGAATCGATGCGATAGGTGCGGCCCGGGCAGATCACGCGGATCGGCGGCTTCTGGCTCAGCATGGTGCGCACCTGCACCGGCGAGGTGTGGGTCCGCAGCAGCATGCGCGAGCCGTCCTGCTTCGGATGGAAGAAGAACGTGTCGTGCATCTCGCGCGCCGGATGGCCTTCCGGGAAATTCAGCTTGGTGAAGTTGTAATCGTCGGTCTCGATGTCGGGGCCTTCGGCCACCGAGAATCCCATGTCGGCGAAGATGGTGGTGAGCTCGTCCCAGACCTGGCTCAGCGGATGGATGCGGCCGGCCTCAGCCGGCGCATCGCGCAGCGGCAGGGTCACGTCGACGGTCTCGGACGCCAGCCGCGCATCGAGCGCCGCCGACTTCAGCACGTCGCGCCGCGCAGCAAGCGCCTGGCTGACTTCGTCCTTGGCCTGGTTGATCGCCGCGCCTTGCGTCTTGCGCTCGTCCGGCGACATCTTGCCGAGCGTGGCGAGCAGCGCCGAGATCGAGCCCTTCTTGCCGAGGGCTGCAACACGCACGGCCTCGAGCGCGGCCTCGTCGGCAGCGGCGGCGATGTCGGCGATGATCTGGGCTTGGAGCTGGGCAAGATCGGTCATGGCAATCCCTTTTGGCCAGGATGCTGAGCCGATGATCCTAGCCCGTCACGCCCGGCCAAAAGCGCGAAGCGCATCTTCGCGTTAGATTCGCCGGGCATCCACGTCGGAGAAGTGTATGCGCGAGAGATGACGGCCGGGGCGATGAACGCGCGACACGCGCCTCTGCCCGGGCCATCACAAGCTGAACGCTGCGCAAGTCGCGCAGTGGGGCGGCTTACGCCGCCAGCGCGGCTTTGGCCTTCTCGGCGATCGCTTGGAACGCGGCGGGCTCGCGGATCGCGAGATCCGACAGCACCTTGCGGTCCACGGTGATGCCCGACTTGGCAAGGCCGTCGATAAATCGGCTGTAGGTCAGGCCGAACGGACGGACCGCGGCGTTGAGGCGCTGGATCCAGAGCGCGCGGAAGGTGCGCTTGCGACGCTTGCGGTCGCGGAAGGCGTATTGCTGGGCCTTCTCCACGGCCGGCTTGGCGGCGCGGATGGTGTTCTTGCGGCGGCCATAGAAGCCCTTGGCGGCCTTGTAGACTTTCTTGTGCTTGGCGTGGGCGGTCACACCGCGTTTGACGCGAGACATGACGAGATCCTTCAGAGATGACTTGGTTATCGGATCGCCGCGGGATGCGCGGCAGAGGTGGCAATGATCGTGGACCCGATCAGGCGTTCGGCAAGAAGTACTTCTTGACGTTGTCGCCGTCGGTCTTGAACAGCACGCGGGTGCCGCGGAGCTGACGGATCTGCTTCTTCGTCCGCTTGATCATGCCGTGACGCTTGCCGCGCTGGGCGTGCATCACTTTGCCGGTGGCAGTCACCTTGAAGCGCTTTTTAGCGCCCGATTTGGTCTTCAGCTTGGGCATTTGGCTCTCCTAATGGCCACAGAGATCCGCCCGCGAAGGCGGCTGGACCGTCAAAAATGCTCGTTAGAGCGTTGATTGTGCTCAAGTTTTGCGAACAGGCGCGAAACCCGCACGAGACACCGCCACGGCAGCCCGTAAATCAGCCGGGCGGTGAAGGCTGGGCTTATGACAGAGGACAGGCCAATTGGCAACGATGAACCGCCGCAACCTGCCCGCCGACTATTGAACGCTGCCACCCCTCATGTCCAAGCCTTCTCGCCTGAAGCAGGTCCAAAATGGCTCATTTCCCGCAACTTCTGATTTCATTCGCCCGCCCGCGCCCTCTGGCGCTGTTCGCCGTGCTCGCCGCGGCTGCGCTGCCACAGGCGGCTGACGCCCGCGCCGGCGGCTATGACGGCATCTGGAACGTCACCTTCGCCACCACCCGCGGCAATTGCAGCTCGGGCTACAGCGTTCCCTTCACCGTGACCGGCACCCGCGTCTCCTCCGCCGGCGGCGGCCGGGTCTCGGGCCGGGTCAACCGTTCCGGCGCTGTCGCCGTGCAGGTCTCGGTCGGCGCCTCCCACGCCAGTGGCGGCGGCCGGCTCGCCGGCGTGAACGGCGCCGGGTCGTGGAAGGGAATTATCTCCGGCGACCAGTGCAGCGGAACCTGGCAGGCGACGAGGACCTGACACACAAAACGGCCCGCCGGGGATCCGGACGGGCCGTTGAAATTCTCGAGGTCCTAAAGCGTTGCGCGTCAGCGCGGCGCCAGCACCATTACGACCTGGCGACCTTCGAACCGCGCGTCCTGCTCGACCTTGGCGAGCTCGGCGACGTCGGTCTTGATCTTGTCGAGCAACTTGGTGCCGATCTCCTGGTGCGCCATTTCGCGGCCGCGATAGCGCAGCGTGATCTTGACCTTGTCACCCTCTTCGAAGAAGCGCTGCATCGCGCGCATCTTCACGTCGTAATCGTGGTCGTCGATCATCGGACGGAGCTTGATCTCCTTGATCTCGACGGTCTTCTGCCGTTTGCGGGCTTCCGCGGCTTTCTTCTGAGCGGAATACTTGTACTTCCCGTAATCCATGATCTTGCAGACGGGAGGGCTGGTATTCGGCGAAATCTCGACCAGGTCCATCCCGACTTCCTGCGCCATGCGGATGGCGACGACGGTCTCGACCGTGCCTTTGTTGTCACCGGTCTGGTCGATCAGCTGGATCTGCGCATTGCGGATATCATCATTGATGCGCGGCCCGTCTTTGCTGGCAGCGGGCGGAGCTTTATTAGGACGGCGAATGGGTGGTTCTCCAAAGTTGTGAAAGAAGCGGCTATTTTGAAGGAAGATGCGTTTGCCGGCAAGCAAGTCGCTGGTGCGAGGCGCGAAAAACCCTCAAATGCGATGCATTTTGGTCACGGCCCTCGGCACGCTGACCGACATAGACACCTTGCCTCTGTTCCGCAAGCGTCCCAAAGGACCAATACCGATGCCGGTCGTGCTTTCGGAACAGGTCCGGACAGCTCAAACCGCACAATCAGAGTAAACGTTCCATGACCGACGCAATTCCCGATGCCGCGCTTGAATTCATCGATGTGGGCGAAGGGCCGTCCGCCCGCAGGATCGCGGTGCGCCGCCGTCCTGGGAAAGGCCCCGGCCTGGTCTGGCTCGGCGGATTCAAGTCGGACATGCAGGGCGGCAAGGCCGTGGCGCTGGATGCCTGGGCCCACGAGCGCGGCCGCGCAATCGTTCGCTTCGACTATTCCGGCCACGGCGAATCCAGCGGCGATTTCGCCATGGGGACCATCGGCAGCTGGCTCGAGGACAGTGTTGCGGTGTTCGAACGCTTCTGCGACGGCCCGCAAATCCTGATCGGCTCGTCGATGGGCGGCTGGATGGCGCTGCTGCTCGCGCGCGAGATCAAGAAGCGTGCCGGCAAAGCGTCGCTCGCAGGGCTCGTCCTGATCGCGCCGGCGCCCGATTTCACCGAAGAGCTGATGTGGAAGAATTTTTCGCCCGCAGTGAAGAAGGAGATCGAGACCAAGGGCTTCTGGCTGCGCCCATCGGAATATGGCGACGGCTCGCCCTATCCGATCACGCGGAACCTGATCGAGGAGGGACGCAATCACCTCGTGCTGGGCAGCGCCATCGATCTCGGCTGCCCCGTCCGCATCCTGCAAGGCGCGAAGGACCCTGATGTGCCCTGGCAGCACGCGTTTGCGCTGACTCATCGCCTGCCGGCCGACGACGTCGTGCTGACCATGATCCAGGACGGCGATCACCGCCTGTCCCGCCCGCAGGACATCGCGCGCCTTCTTGCGGCGGTGGCTGAGATCGGGTGATGTGTCATCTTCCTTCTCCCCTTGCGGGAGAAGGTGGCTTCGCGAAGCGAAGTCGGATGAGGGGTTCTCTCCACGGGCCCGAATGAGAGTTGGACTCGCGGAAGCAACCCCTCACCCGAACGAAATGCGCGTCAACGAGCGGAGCTGGCCTCTCCCGCAAGGGGAGAGGGCATAACAACTGGGAGGCAACGCCAATGACCACCACCGCCATGCTGCGCGCCTTCTGCGATGCCGTCGAGCAGCGCAACGGCGAAGCCTTCGCCCAGCTGTTCACCGAGGACGGCGTCTATCACGATGTCTTCTACGGCGCCTTCGCCGGCCGCGCGAAGATCGCCGCGATGATCGACGACTGGTTCTACCGCACGGCGACCGATTTCCGCTGGGACATGCATGATCCCGTCACCGACGGCACCACGCTCTATGCGCGCTACACCTTCAGCTATAGATCGACCCTGCCGGAAGCAAACGGCGCGCGGGCGATGTTCGAGGGCGTTGCGATCATGACGCTGAAGGGCGGCAGGATCGCGAGCTATCACGAGGTCGCCAACACCGCGCCGGCGTTCGTCGATTTGAACTTCGCCCCGGAGCGGATCGCGAAGATCGTCGCCAAGCAGGGTGCCGAACTGAAGGCGCGGCCGGAGATGCAGCGGCATTTGGACTAGGTCGTCATTCCGGGGCGCGCGAAGCGCGAACCCGGAATCCATTTCAACTCTTGGCCTGCGGCCCGATGGATTCCGGGTCTGCGCCTGACGGCGCATCCCGGAATGACGACCGGAGAGAGGCGCGCGCTCCTACCGCTTCGACGGATTCACCATCGGCTTGCGCTGCGCCAGCGCGGCCACCGTCGCGGTGCCGATCGGACCCTGTTCGTCATAGAGCCAGCATTCGCCGATCGCGACACCGTCGGTGGCGTGGTGGTTCACCACCTCGAAGCCGATCCACTCCGTCGCCGGCAGGCGGTGCAGATAGATCGTGACATCGCTGTTGATGTAGCCGAGCCCCTGGTCGCCGGCATTGGCAAACGGGCTCGCAAAATCGGCGCCGGTGGCGACGCGGACGAACGGCGTCATCGGGGTGCCCGCGACGAGCTCACGCACCTCGCTCATCCACAATCTGCGCGGGCCGAGCGAGCCCATATGGCCGACGATCGGGCGTGTCGCCCATTTGCCGTTCATGCCGAGCCTGGGATCGGTCGGCTTGGGGATCTCGGCCGGCTTCGGTGCGTCCCAGTTCGGCGGCGACCAGACATTGCCATCGGGATTTTGCGTCTTGCGCAGCAGCTGGCACGAGGCGCGCGCCATGCTGACCCCGCCGGAAAAGAACTCCGCTTCCACCACGCGGATGCGCATGCCGTCGCGCACCAGCCGCGTCGTCACTTCGATCGGCTTGTCGATAGTCGGCAGCCGGAACATGTCGACCGTGAGCCGCGCCGGCACGAATTCGGGCCCGGAATGGCGCTCCTCGATGACGAAGCCGAGCAGTCCGACGATGACGCGTCCGTGCAGCGATTTCGGATCCCATGGACCGTTGGCGACTTCCGTCGGATGGAATGTATCGCCGTCGCGGGTGAAGAAAGGCATGCTTGTCATGACGCGCGAGATTGCGGGAATGGGCGGGGAAATCAAGGGTGGTGAGAGCATGTGCCAGCCACAACATGAGTGTCATCGCCCGGCTTGACCGGGCGATCCAGTACTCCGCGGCAGTTGTGATTGAATCGATAGGCCGCGGCGCACTGGATTCCCCGCCTTCGCGGGGAATGACTACGGTGAGCTAGGAAGCGGCGCGCCACTCCTTGCGCACACTCTCGTCGTGCTCGTTACTGATCGCAGCACCCTTCATCGCCTCAAACTCTTCGCGCGCCAGCAACTGGCCCAGCGCCCACACCGCCGCGCCGCGCACCAGCGGACTTGCGTCATCCAACAATCGCCGCGCCGCCTCAGCCAGCGCCACCTCGCCTGAGTTGCCGATCGCAATCAGCACATTGCGCACGAACCGGTCGCGGCCGATGCGCTTCACCGGCGATTTCGTGAACAGCGCACGGAATGCCGCGTCGTCCAGCCGTGCCAGCTCAGCGAGCGAGGGCGCGCGCAACTCGTCGCGCGCGGCGAGTTTTGCCTCACGCCCCTCTTGCGCAAACTTGTTCCAGGGGCAGGCGGCAAGGCAATCATCGCAGCCATAGATGCGGTTGCCGATGCTCTTGCGAAACTCGTGCGGGATCGGGCCCTTGTTCTCGATGGTCAGATACGAGATGCAGCGCCGCGCATCTAGCTTGTAGGGCGCTGGAAACGCCGCGGTCGGGCAGATGTCGAGGCAGGCTCGGCACGAGCCGCAATGATCGATCTCGGGTTCGTCGCGCGGCAGCTCCAGCGTGGTGTAGATAGCGCCGAGAAACAGCCACGAGCCGAACTCGCGCGAGACGAGATTGGTGTGCTTGCCCTGCCAGCCCAGATGCGCGGCCTGCGCCAGCGGCTTCTCCATCACTGCCGCGGTGTCGACGAACACCTTCACCTCGCTCGGCGCGGTCGCGACCAGCCAGCGCGCCAGCGCCTTCAGCCGCTTCTTGATGAGGTCGTGATAGTCGTCGCCTTGCGCATAGACCGAGATCGCCGCGCGCGCGCGCTGCTTCAGGATCGCGAGCGGATCGGAGTCGGGACCGTAATTGACGCCGAGCATGATCACGCTGCGCACATCGGCCCACAGCCCGCGCGGGTCGACGCGGCGCTCCGGCTGGTTCGCAAGCCAATCCATGTCGCCATGGCCGCCCGAGGCGATGAATTCGAGGAAGTATTGTCCGGCCGCATCGATCGAGCCCGGCGCGGTGACGCCGATGCAGTCGAAGCCGAGCGCGTGCGCTTCGCGCGCCAGCGCCGCCTTCAGTTCAGTCGGGTCGCAGCTCAGAAATCCAGGTCCACATAGGTCCGCGACGCCGGCACGCCGGCCAGCCATTCGCTGAGGAGCGGACGGAACGACGGGCGGGATTTCACCCGCGCGTACCACGCCTTTGCTGCGTCGTCCTCGCTCCATGGCACGTCGCCCAGATAGTCGATCGCCGAAAGGTGCGCCGCGGCGGCGAGATCCGCGTAGGTGAGCCGGTCGCCGGCGAGGAAGTTGCGGGTCTGCGCCAGCCAGCCGATATAGGCCAGATGATAGCGCACATTGGCCTTCGCTGCGCGCATCACGTCGGCCGAAGGCGGCCCGCCGCCGTTCTCCTCGCTCATGAAGCGCTTGTAGATGCGCTCGGTGACGAGTGGATGCGAGACTTCCTCGAAGAACTTTTCGTTGAACCAGGCCATCAGCCGGCGCACCTCGACACGCTCGGCAAGCGTCTCCGGCATCAGGCGCTTGGGGCCCATCCCGGCCCCATAGGCCTCATCGACATATTCGGCGATGATGGCCGCGCCCGGAATCGGCGGCTGCTCGTCGTCCACCAGCACGGGCGTGGTGCCGGCCGCATTGAGCAGCAGAAACGCCTCGCGCCGCTCCCAGCTGCGCTCCTCGATCAGCTTCAGGTCGAGCCCGTATTCACCCGCGATCAGGCGAATGAAGCGCGAATGCGGACAGAACGGATGATGAAACAGCGTAAACATGAAGCCTTTGACTATGTGATGGTGCTTAAGAATCCATCAATGTTTGTGCGGCGCCACACTAGTCCTTCAAAACCTCGAAGCAAGGGCGTGATTCGGCATTTTGCGATTGCGGCATGGGGTCGAATAGGCGAGAAGAGCCCCGCTTTTCCAGCCGAAATGGACCGTAAATATGTCAGACGCTATACGGGCAGTGATCCTCGGCATCATCGAGGGCGTGACCGAGTTCCTTCCCGTATCCTCGACCGGTCACCTCCTGATCGCCGAGCGCTTCTTTCATCTCGGAGAAGGCGCGTTCTGGGATTCGTTTACGGTTCTGATCCAGCTGGGCGCGATTCTCGCGATCGTGGGGCTGTACTTCCGCAAGCTGTGGGACGTCGTGATCGGCCTGTTCACGGGCGATGCCTATGCTCGCCGCTTCGTGATCGGCGTGCTGGTCGCATTCCTGCCCGCTGTCATCGTCGGCCTCATCGCCGGTAAGTACATCAAGCTCCTGCTGTTCAATCCGTGGGTCATCTGCTTCACACTGATCGTCGGCGGCGCCGTCCTGCTCTGGGTCGACAAGCTCGAGCTCAAGCCGCGCGAGTATGATGCCACCAGATTTCCGCTCTTGATGTATCTCTATATCGGCATCGCGCAGTGCGTGGCCATGATCCCGGGCGTGTCGCGCTCCGGCGCCAGCATCGTCGCCGCGATGTTGCTCGGAGCCGACAAGCGCGCGGCGGCGGAATTCTCGTTCTTTCTGGCGATCCCCACCATGATCGGCGCGTTCGCCTACGACTTCTACAAGAGCCGCGCCGAGATGACGATGGACCACATCAACATCGTCGCGATCGGCTTCGTGGTGTCGTTCATCACCGCGATCATCGTGGTGAAGACGTTTTTGACCTATGTCACCCGGCACGGTTTCCTGCTGTTCGCCTGGTGGCGCGTCATCGTCGGCACCCTCGGCCTGATCGCGCTGGCGCTGGGACGGTAGGCCCTTGGTCCGTAGCCCGGATGGAGCGCAGCGCATCCCGGTCCGTCATCACTTGGGGCACGATCCCGGAATACGCTGCGCTCCATCCGGGCTACGCTTTCAACGCAATATAAGCTTTTGATCGGTACTCAGTTTCGCAATGCCGGGCGGCGCGCCCGGCGCAGGAGCTGAGCCCATGACCCTCGTCAGCGGCTGGGGGCGCTTCCCGGTCGTCGATACCGAGATGCTGCGTCCGCGCGCGTTCGCGTCGGTAGCCGACGCCATCGTGTCCGGCACCGTGGCGCGCGGCAATGGCCGTGCCTATGGCGATGCCGCGATCGGGACCGTCACGACGTTGACGATGACGGGCTTCGACCGCATCAGGTGGTTCGATCCGGCGACCGGCCGAATCCGCCTCGAGGCCGGCGTGCTGCTCTCGGACCTGATCGAGACCTTCGGCCCGCGCGGCTTCCTGCCCTTCGTACTGCCCGGCACGCGTTTCGTGTCGGTCGGCGGCGCCATCGCCGCCGACGTGCACGGCAAGAATCACCATTGTGAAGGCGGCTTCGGCCGCTATGTCGACAGCATCCTGCTGCGCACGGGCGAGGGCGAATTGATCGAAGCCTCGCGCGAGCAGAACTCCGACGCATTCTTTGCGACGATCGGCGGCATGGGCCTGACCGGGGTCATCCTCGAAGCGACCTTGCGGCTGCGCAAGGTCGAAACGGGGTGGATCCGCGAGCGCGTGATCTCGGCATCCGACCTCGATGCCGCGATGCGCGCGCTCGATGCAGGCGATGCCGCGACCTATTCGGTGGCCTGGATCGATTGCGCCGCCCGCGGCAAGGATCTCGGCCGCTCGCTGATCTATCTCGGCGAGCACGCCGGCAAGGACGAGCTTCCTGCCGGCGCCGCGGCGTTTCCCGCCGGCAAGCATCCCGGTCTTGGCGTGCCCATCGATTTGCCCTCGATGACGCTGAACCGCTTCAGCATCCGCGTTTTCAACGAGCTGTATTATCGCATGGGCGCGCGCCGCGCCGGCGGCAGCCATGTGGTCTCGCTCTATCCCTATTTCTTCCCGCTCGACAGCCTTGCCGACTGGAATCGCATCTACGGCAAGCGCGGCTTTCTGCAGCATCAATGCGTGATACCCGAGAACGGCGCGCGCGACGTGCTCGGCGAGATTCTGGGTCGCGTCGCGCGGCGCGGCGATGCCTCCTTCCTCGCGGTGCTGAAGAAGCTCGGCGAGGGCGAGGGCATCCTGTCGTTTCCGCTGCCCGGCTACACGCTGGCGCTGGATTTCCCTGTGCGCGGCGACATCCTGAATTTTCTCGACGAGATCGACCGTCTCGTTGTCGCGGCCGGTGGCCGGCTCTATCTTGCCAAGGATGCGCGCCAGTCGCGCGAGACGCTCGAAGCCGGCTATCCCGCCCTGCCGCGCTTCAACGCGATCCGCAAAGCGCTCGACCCTGCCGGCAACATCCGCTCCAAGCTTTCACAACGTCTGTTCGATGAGGTCTAGGCCGTGACGTCGCGCAAGTCTGTACTGGTGCTGGGCGGCTCATCCGACATCGGCCGCGCCACGGCGCGCGCCTTTGCCAAAGCGGGATACGATGTGGGGCTCGCCGGCCGCGACGTCGGCGCGCTGGAGCCTGACGCCGCCGATCTTCGCGCGCGCTACGATGTCGAGGTCGGTGTTCACACATTCGACGTGCTCGACACCGCCTCATTCGAGGGCTTCGTCGCCGGCCTGGCCGCGCTGCCCGATGTCGTCATCTCGATCGTCGGCCTGCTTGGTGTGCAAGAGAGCGCGCAGAGCGATCTCGCCCAGGCCACCGCGATCATGCGCTCCAACTACGAAGGTCCGGCGCTGATCCTCGGCCTGTTCGCGGAGAAGTTCTTGGGCCGCGGCAGCGGCACGCTGGTCGGCGTGTCCTCGGTCGCCGGCGATCGCGGCCGCGCCTCCAACTATGTCTATGGCTCGGCCAAGGCCGGCTTCTCCGCCTTCCTGTCCGGCCTGCGCGCCCGCGCCAGCCGTGGCGGCGTGCACGTCGTCACGGTCAAGCCCGGCTTCGTCCGCACCAGGATGACCGAAGGCATGAAGCTGATCGGCCCGCTCACCGTCGAAGCCCCCGTCGTCGGCGCTGAGATCCTTCGCGCCGTCGAGAGCAAGACCGACATCGTCTATGTCAGCGGCAGATGGCGTCTCGTGATGCTGATCATCAAGACGCTGCCGGAAGCGGTGTTCAAGAAGCTGAAGTTTTGAAAGTCGTGTAACAGGCCAGTCTTCGTTCCAGCGACAGTGCACCCCCTCGCCCCGTTCTTACGGGGAGAGGGTTGGGGTGAGGGGTCTCTCTCCGCACGAGCGGTCTTCGAGAGACCTGTACCCCTCACCCGGATTGCTGCGCAATCCGACCTCTCCCCGCAAGCGGGGCGAGGTAAAGAAGATCCCTCACACGCTCATGCGCTGGAACTGGCCCTGCGGGCGGAAGCGCCAGAGATATTGCGGGGCGATCGCTTCCAGCGAGTCGGCCTGGATGCCGAGGCCTTCCAGCGTCAGCCCGGCCGCCTTCGCCGCGTCCGACACGATATTGTCGCGCTCGAGCAGCGTGACCTGGTCCGGCGTCAGCTTGAACGCGCCCGGCGCGAATTGCAGGAAGTTGGCCTGGAAGCGGGCGAGGCCGAATGTCAGCGGCACCAGCATGCGCTTGCGGTCGGTGATTTCGAGGATCGCCTCGATGATCTCGCGCATGGTCAGCACTTCCGGCCCGCCGAGCTCGTAAGTGGCGCCCGCCTTGGCCTTGCCGTCGGCCGCATCCGCGATCGCGCTGGCGACGTCGCCGACATAGACCGGCTGCATCTTGGTCTCGCCACCGATCAGTGGCAGCACCGGCGACATCCGGGCCAGCGCGGCAAAGCGGTTGGTGAACTGGTCCTCGGGGCCGAACATCACGGAGGGGCGGAAGATCGTGGCGGAGGGAACCGCGGCCAGGACCGCGGCTTCGCCGGCCGCCTTGGCCCTGGCATAGCGTGAGGGCGACTGCGCATCGGCCCCGATCGCCGAGACATGCACCAGCGCGCTACCTGCGGCGGCCGCCGCCTTGGCGACGGTCTCGGCGCCCCTGGCCTGGACGGCGTCAAACGTCTGCCCGCCGCTCTCGGTGAGCACGCCGACCAGATTGATCACGACATGCGAATCACGCAGCGCCGCCTTGACCGAGGCCGGATAGCGCAGATTCGCCTGCACGGTGTGAATCTGCCCGACCCGGCCGAGCGGCTGCAGGTATCCGGCGAGTTCCGGCCGCCGCACCGCAACCCGAACCCGGTAATCCCGCTTGCACAGGGCGCGGACGACGCTGCGGCCCAAAAACCCAGATCCGCCGAAAACCGTGACCAGCGTGTCCAGATTCGATGCCATGGGAGCCATTCCTGCGGAAAAGAGTGCGTCTTGTCAGGCTTGTATCGGGCCGGTTTGCGATGCGCAATCGGCATCCCGACCCCGGCCTCACGCATGAATTGACAACGGCGTCACCGAACCGTAGTAACCGCCTCCGTGCCCCAAACGGCATGCCCAGGTGGTGGAATTGGTAGACGCGCTGGCTTCAGGTGCCAGTGGCTTAACGGCCGTGAAGGTTCGAGTCCTTTCCTGGGCACCATCCCCTGCTCAAGCGATTGAAATCGCTCATCCGCAGGACATCGAGCTGCTGACCGGTCCGCGACACCGAAGCACGGCGCTCATGGCGCCGAATGGCCGTCGTCGCCACGTCGGAAGGTGCCGGCAAGGCCGGTGACCCGAGCCCCCCTAGGAAGCCTCAGTGCTCGTTGACCGCAGCGCCCAGCTTGATCAGGCTCAGCGAGCGGTTCGCGGTCTCGCGCAGGCGGCAGTAGCTCGCGCCGCCCCGGTACATGCCGGGGTCGACGTTGTCGAAGACCGCGCAGAGGCGATCACCCGAGGCGGCGAAAACTTTCTGCGAGTCATTGACGGCCTTGATCGCGTCGGCGAACCCGCCGGCCTGAACCTTCTTCAGCGCCCCACTGGTTTTCTGCGTCCAGACGGCGAGTTCGCGCGCCGCGCAGGCCTTCCATCTGGCGACATCGTCATTCGCGCCCTCTGCCGCCTTGATGCAGGGGTCGGCGACGAGCCCGACGCAGGCGCTGCCGAAACCGCCGGTTTTCTCCACCTTCTTCAGGCAGGCATCGATCACGGCAAGGTCGGCTGGCGCGGTGCTCTGGGCGGTGTCTTGGGCGAAAGCCATCGATGCCAGCGGGAGGCCTGCGGCGAGAATCGCGGCGGCAAGCTTGAATTTCACGGGAGATCTCCGTTCGGCGCATCGATGCAACCTTGGTCACCGGAGGCCCGGCGTGGGTTCACCCGAATGTGGAGCAGGAGCCGTTCCTCACACCACCTTCTTCCCGGTCCGCTCCGCCACCGCCTTCTGCACGTCATATCTGGAAACCATCTGGTGGCTCCGCAACGACGACCGTGCATTTGACACGCCGGCAGACGCCCGGAGTGTCGCCATGATCCGCTCAATGTCGGCTGGGCGCCGAATACGGAGAGCCACGACGAGCAAAGCGGGCTGGGCTACTAGGCCGCGACGCGGCTAATCCGACGGCTTGACGCCGAGATCGCCCAGGATGCGGAGCATCACGTCGCTGTCGCGCTTGAAGATCCGATTCGTCGTTTCGAAATCGGCCGGCGATGACAGGATGAAGTTGTTCAGCATCTGCTGAACTTTCGGATCGGTTCCGGCTTGGATCAGCAGCGGCGAGAGGCGATCGACGATATCCCGCGGCGTGCCGGACGGCACCGCAAACGTGGTGAAGGGACGCAGATTGTAGAAGTCGCCGACGGCGCCTTGCTCGGTCATGGTCGGCGTGTCCGGATGGGGCGGCAGACGGGTGCCGACCACGCCGATCAGGTTGCCGGTGCCGGCCTGGATGACGGGCGCGGCTGCGGCATAGCTCCCGGCGGCGCCATCAAGCGTCTGTCCGGCGACGTCATTCCACATCGGCGCCTCGCCGCGATACTGGATGACCTGAACCTTTATGCCGTATTGCTTGGCGATCGTCTCGATCAGGACGTGCGGCGTCGAGCCCACGCCGTAGGATCCCCAGTTCACGCTGCCGACTTTCTTGCAGTATTCGATGAACTCGCGCAGGTTGGTCGCACCGGTCTTCTTCGCCGCCACGACCGGACCGCCAGCGCCGATGACCATCGTCAGATAGGTAAAATCATTTTCGGGATCGTAGGGCAGGTCTCTTACCGTGACGCGGTTCTGGATCAGCGACGACGAGATCGTGCACAGGATGGTGGTGCCGTCCGGATCGGCGCGTTTCGCTTCTGCCACGCCGATGACGCCGCCGGCGCCGCCCTTGTTCTCGACGATGACCGGCTTGCCCACCTGCCGCGCCAGGAAGTCGCCGAACGCGCGCGCGATGCCATCGGTCTGGCCGCCCGGTGGATAGGGCACGATGATCCTGATCGATTTGGACGGCCACGCGGATTGCGCCTCGGTCCTTACAGCCGGCGCGCACAACGCGACGGCCGAACCCATCACGAATGTTCGTCGTGTCAGCTTTCTCATTTCCCGCCCTTGGTCTTGTTTCTTGTCGAGTCGCGAGGACCGATCGGATAAAACTAGCGAAGAACGTGGCTGCGTGACGTGTGGCACTGTGTCCACCACAAAGCAGGTGACTTCCATCGCGCGGAAAACGAATTCGCACGGCGGCTCCTCTCCCCCTCACACCACCCGCTTCCCCGTCCGCTCCGCCACCGCCTTCTGCACGAAGTACATCATCACCAGCGTGATGATCGTCGTGGTCACGACGACGTAGCCGATCCGGTCGAAATGGAGTAGCGCGCCGTCCGCGCCTTGGGCGATGATCGCGCTGGCGAGCACCGAGCCGAGCCCGCCGGACAGTTGCTGGAGCGAGGCGCTGACCGCGCTGAACGAGCCGCGCTGGCCGGGCTCCGGGATCGCCGACATCAGCGCCTGCGAGGGGATCATGCGCGAGAAGATGCCGACGAACATCAGCACGTTGACGATGATTGCGGTCGCGAGCGAGACGTGGCCGAGATGGGTGTAGATCAGCACCATGAGGACGGTCATGGCGCAGCCGAACACGAAGGTCGGATATTTGCCGAACGCGTCGCTGGCGCGGCCGACCAGCGGTCCCGTGACGATGCTGAACAGGCCGGAGACGAGATAGATCGTCGGCAGATGCGTGATGTCGATGCCGAGATTGTGCACGGTGTAGGCGCTGGAGAACGGCATCAGCATGTAGCCGCCGGTCGCCAGCAGCGTCGTGACGGCGAAGGCGAGCGTGTAGCGCGGCTCACCGACCGTCGCGACCAGATGGCGGAACGGGTTTCTGTCCTGCTTCAGCTTCAGATGCGCGTCGACCGGCTCCATGGCAAAGGCGATGATGGCGATCGTCACGATCGACAGCACCACGATGGCGATGAAGCAGACATGCCAGCTCCAGTAATTGGCGAGAAACAGGCCGGCGGGAATGCCGAGCACCTGGCTGGCGGCGAACGCCGTCTGGATGATTCCCATCACGCGGCCGCGCATCTGCAACGAGAACAGGTCGGTGATGATGGCGAGCACGACCGCGCCGATCACGCCGCCGAACAATCCGGTCACGATCCGGCCGATCAGCAGCACATGGTAGTTCGGCGCCACCGCGCACAACAGCGTGCCGAGCGTGAAGCCGACATAGAAGAACAGCAGGAGGCGCTTGCGATCGAAACGATCGGCAAAGCCGGCGGCGAGGATGCCCGATAGTCCCGCACTGAACGCGTAGGCCGATACGGCGACGCCGAACTGCCCCGCCGTGATGCCGAGCGCGGGCATCAGGATAGCGCCGAGCGGCGACATGATGATGAAATCGAGGATGATCGTGAACTGCGTCAGCGCCAGCAGCGCGATGAGGAGCGCCTGGTAGCGCGAAAATCCGCGCGGACGCTGGTCGTCGATCGGCGCAGCGAGCGTTGGTTCGGTCATGGCACCTGATCCAGGGTGGGCCCCCGGGGAGGGAAATTGGCAGATAGGGTGGGCCGGGACGATATCCACGGCGCGCGAAGCAAAAGTTCTGACGGTACAGGAAGCTCGCGCCGGATTGTGGGATCCGGGCAACAGCGCCTCGGGCGGAAGCCGCCCCCATCTCTCCAGGTGAATTAAGCCGCCTTTAGTGAATGTTCCCATAGGGTTGGCCGTCCAATTTCCTGCTCCCCCGGCCGAATGCCGGTCATGTCACGGCAAGTCAGAGCGTTTTCGGATGGAGCAGCGTGCCTCCCAGTATGATCCTCGCGTGTCCGAGCCGTCGCCGGCCCGGACCCTCGTCATCGACCTCGAAGGCGCGCTGCTGCGTTCCGAACTGCTGATGGAGGCGCTGTTCTCCAGCCCCGGCCGCATGCTGGCGCGCTTCGGTGCGGGCGGACGGGCGGGGATGGCGGCGCTCACGGCGATCCTGGCGCGAGGCGAAATCGACTACGCCCATCTGCCCTATGATTCCGATGTGATGAACCGGGCGCTGGCGGCACGGGCGCGCGGCGAGAAGATCTATCTCGTCGCGGATCGGCTCGCCGCTCATGCCGCGGCGATCTCAGCGCATCTCGGCTTCGATGGCGTCGTCACGCACGCCGATCTCGCGGCGGGGCGCGTGCCGTTCGATTGTGCCTCCATCACGCGCATCGAAAATGGCGAGGTCCGCAGAGCCGGCCTCGCCACCTGGGTGAAAGCGCTGCGGGTTCATCAATACGCCAAGAACACGCTGGTGTTCGTGCCTGCGCTCACGGCGCATCAGCTGAACCTTTCGACCCTCGGCTACGCGCTGCTCGCATTCCTGGCGTTCTCGGCCTGCGCCTCGGGCGCCTATCTGATGAACGATCTGCTCGATCTCGCCGCCGACCGGCAGCATCCGAGCAAGCGCCACCGCGCGCTCGCAGCCGGCGATTTGCCGATCTCGTCGGCGCTGTCGGCCATTCCTGCATTGTGGTTGTTCGCGCTTGCCGCCAGCCTCTGTATCTCGCCGCTGTTTCTCGGCGTGCTCGGCCTCTATCTCGCCACCACGATCGCCTATTCGCTCGTGCTCAAGCGCAAGATGCTGGTCGACATCGTCACGCTCGCCGGCCTCTACACGCTTCGCATCGTCGCCGGCGCAGTCGGCGTCGGCGTGGTGCTGTCGGAATGGCTGTTGATCTTCTCGCTGTTCGTGTTCACCTCGCTCGCCCTGATCAAGCGCTTCAGCGAGCTCAGCATGCGCGAGAGCGTGGGCCTCGCCGATCCCTCCAACCGCGACTATCGCGTCACCGACCTTAACGTCATCGCCGCGATGGCGGCGGCAAGCGCCATGAACGCGGTGACCGTGTTCTCGCTCTACGTCTCGTCCTCGGCGGTGACGCCGCTCTACAGCCGCCCCTGGATGCTGTGGCTGCTCACACCGCTGCTGCTGTACTGGTTCGGCCGTGCTCTGATGATGGCGCATCGCCGCGAGATGCCGGACGATCCGATCCTGTACGCGTTCCGGGACGGCCCCAGCCGCACCGCAGTCGCGGCGATGATCTGCATTATGCTCGCTGCGATCTGACGGCCGTAAGGTCACGGCCGCTTGCGTGACCTGTCGCGACTGGCTACATCGCGATCCATTCGACTAAAGCGCGATGCGATTAAGATGAATCGTCATCGCGCTTTAGGTTATTGATTGAGCATGATCTTTTCGGAAAACCGCTGCACACTTTTCCGGATCATGCTCTAGCCTATGATATCGACGCACCGATTCGACCCGAGGGTTTCATGACCGTACGCCTGCACCGCGGCGACCTGCCCGACCTGTCCCGCTACACCGGAGCGGTGGCGATCGACACCGAGACTATGGGGCTGAACCCGCACCGCGACCGGCTCTGCGTGGTGCAGCTCTCGCCGGGCGACGGCAGCGCCGACGTGGTGCAGATCCCCAAGGGCCACACCGACGCGCCGAACCTGAAGGCGCTGCTCGCCAATCCGGCGGTCACGAAGATATTCCACTTCGCGCGGTTCGACGTCGCGGTGCTGTACCAGACCTTCGGCGTCATGACCGGGCCGATTTATTGCACCAAGATTGCGTCCCGCCTGACCCGCACCTACACCGACCGCCACGGCCTCAAGGACCTCGTCCGCGAGGTGCTCAACATCGACCTCTCCAAGCAGCAGCAGTCCAGCGACTGGGGTTCCGACAGCCTGAGCGAGCCGCAGCTCGCCTACGCCGCCTCCGACGTGCTGCATCTGCATGCCTTGCGCGACCGACTGGACGCCATGCTGGTGCGGGAAGGCCGCAGCCAGCTGGCGCAGGCCTGTTTCGACTTCCTGCCGACCCGCGCCCTGCTGGACCTCCAGGGCTGGGCGGAAGAGGACATTTTCGCGCACTCCTGAAGGCCCCCCGTGGCGGTTGGCCCGGGATTGCCGCCCCGTTTCGGACACTTTCGTAACGGCCTGTCGCCGGCTGCATATTTGGGCGGCGCCGGATAGAATGGGGTGCGCCCCCTCGACCGGACAAGGCGAGCGATACGTCAGGAGACAGGTAAGCAGGAACCCCGGTGAATTCGGCCCAGAACCCCACCTACGACGCCGCGCTTGCGGCGAAGTTTGCCAGCGCGGCGCGCCACAGCCGCCTGGTGCGGATTCTGCGTATCGCGGTCCCGGGTGCTGTAGTGCTGTCCATGGCTGTCATCATCGGCGTCTCGATCTTCAATCCGTTCCGCATGCTGATGCCGAAGCTGCCGCTCGACTCCGGAAATCTGGTGGTGTCGGGCACCAGGATCACGATGGAATCGCCGCACCTCGCCGGATACACGCCGGACCAGCGGCCCTATGAGCTCTGGGCCAAGACCGCGACGCAGGACATCACCGATCCCGATCATGTCGATCTCAATGACCTGCGTGCGAAAGTGCTGATGGAGGACAAGTCGACCCTGTTCCTTGATGCCCGCACCGGCCGCTTCGACAACAAGCAGCAGCAGCTCGATCTGCGCAAGGACATCTTCCTGCGCACCTCGACCGGCTATGAGGCGCGGCTCAATTCCGCCTTCGTCGACATGGGCAAGGGCACGGTCTCCTCGGACGAGCGCGTCGACGTCAAGCTGACCAACGGCACGCTGAGTGCGGATCGCCTGCGAATTACCGAAGGCGGCGACGTCATCCGCTTCGAGGGCAATGTGGTGATGCATCTGGACAAGCTGGATGAACCCGCCGCTGCTCAGCCTGGACCAACCGAGCCTGCGCCGACGAAGACGCGCACGCCTCAGAACAAGTCTGCCAATTCGAAGTGATTTTCATGATGAAGTTCTTCTCGCGCAACGACAACAGGCGCAGCGCGATCGTCAGCGCAGCCGCGCTTGCCTTTGGTGTCTTGATCGCATCCGGTGAAGGCCGCACGCAGAGTTCGGCGACTGCGCCCAACAACGCGCTGCAGGGCTTTACGCAAAACCGCGATCAGCCAATTCAGATCGAAGCGGCCTCGCTCGAGATGCGCGACAAGAAGAAGGAGGCGACCTTCTCCGGCAATGTGAAGGTCGTGCAGGGCGACACCACCATGACCTCGAAGACGCTGGTGGTGTTTTACGATTCGGGCGGCGGCGACAAGCCGGCCGCGCCGCAGCCTGCGGCGAAAGCGACCAAGAGCGCGCCGATGCAGTCGGCGCAGCCGGGTCCGGGCGGCAGCTCCTCGATCAAGCGGCTCGAGGCGCGCGGGAATGTCGTGGTCACCCAGAAGGACCAGGTGGTGACGGGGGAGACCGCCGTGTTCGACACCAAGACCAACCTGATCACCATGTTCGGCGGGGGCTCGGGCCAAGTCGTCATGACCCAGTGCAAGAACGTCATGCGGGGCGATCGGCTGACTGTCGATATGACGACCGGCGTGTCACGTGTGGAATCCGACAGCGGCCGGGTTCAGGTCCTGCTGCCGCAGGGCTCCAGCAACGATTGCGGTTCGGGCAAGCCCGGCGGCGCGCCGCCTTTGCAGTTACCCGGTGCAAGTAAACCAAAATGAATTCAACGGCTTGGTTCGGATGCGGCCGAACCGAGGGTTGAAGCCTGCCCGGCGAGCCTGTATCTAGCGCGCAGGGCTTTCGAAGCGGGGTCCGCCGCTTTTCGGGCGTGTTTCACTGGGCATGAGACATTCCTTCACCCATGCTGCGTCGGCCAATCGCTCAGGCTGGCGCGACAGATCGCGCGGATTTCGCGCAAGACGACGCCAAAGGCTAGAAGGCGGGGATGGTCGATCTCTTCAGCATGTTCCGTCGGCGCCCCGCCAAGCGCGGCCGGCCAGGATTTGCGCGTCAGGACATCACTGCGCTCGGGGACAGCGTCGGCGGCCTCGTGCCCAGTCCCGTCAGGGACACGCCGATTGCCCGCGACCAGCCCCGCGGGCCCGACCAGTTCCAAGGTGACTACACGGGCGACTACGAGGCCGACTATCAGGCCGAGCCGCGTCCGCAGGCGGTTCATCCCGTCCGAACGGCCGCCAGGTCCAACGGTGCCGGCGCGCCGCAGCTGTTGAAGCGGCCCGGCTTCCTGGCTGTGCATAGTGTGGAAAAGGCCTTTGGCAGCCGCCAGGTGGTGCGCGGCGTCAGCATCTATGTGCGCCGCGGCGAGGCCGTCGGCCTGCTCGGCCCGAACGGCGCCGGCAAGACCACCGTGTTCTACATGATTACCGGCCTGATCAAGGCCGATCGCGGCGCGATCGAGCTCGACGGCCACGACGTCACCAAGCTGCCGATGTATCAGCGCGCGCGGCTCGGCATCGGCTATCTGCCGCAGGAAGCCTCGATCTTCCGCGGCCTCACCGTCGAGCAGAACATCCGCGCCGTGCTCGAAGTGGTCGAGCCCTCGCGCAAGAAGCGCGAGCAGCAGCTCGACTCGCTGCTCGACGAGTTCAACATCACGCGGCTACGGAAATCACCGTCGATCGCGCTGTCCGGCGGCGAGCGTCGCCGCGTCGAAATCGCGCGCGCGCTGGCGACGCGGCCGAACTACATGCTGCTCGACGAGCCCTTCGCCGGCATCGACCCGATCGCGGTCGGCGACATCCAGGACCTCGTCCGCCATCTCACCAATCGCGGCATCGGCGTGCTGATTACCGACCACAATGTCCGCGAGACGCTCGGCCTGACCGACCGTGCCTATATCGTCTATGCCGGGGAAATCTTGACCGAGGGAACCCCGGATGAGATCGTTGCCGATCCGGACGTGCGCCGCCTTTACCTTGGCGAGGAATTCCGCCTCTAGCCCTTTTTTCCAATTCGTCAAGCCGTGTACATCGGGCTGAGACTAGGATAAGCAAAAATCGGACCAACTTTTGGGATCGGTTCTTGCTTCATGGCGCTTACGCAGAGATTAGAGTTCCGGCAATCGCAGTCGCTGGTCATGACGCCGCAGCTGATGCAGGCGATCAAGCTGCTGCAATTGTCCAATCTCGATCTCACGACCTTCGTGGAAGAGGAGCTCGAGCGAAACCCGCTGCTGGAACGGGCCAGTGACGACGCGCCCGCGGGCGAAGCTCCGGCCGAGGCGGCCAATTACGGCGATTCCGACGGCCAGAACGACGGTCCGGGCGAGGACGGCTTCGGCGGCAGCGCGGAAGGCTTCGAGCCGGGCCAGGAAGAATGGATGAGCAAGGATCTCGGCACCCGCGCCGAGATCGAGCAGACCCTGGACACCGGCCTCGACAATGTCTTCTCCGAGGAGCCGGCCGAGGCGGCCGCGCGCAACGCTCAGGATGCCGCGCCGACCACCTATACCGAATGGGGCGGCGGCGCCTCCGGTGACGAAGACTACAATCTCGAAGCTTTTGTCGCGGCCGAGACGACGTTGTCAGGCCATCTCGCCGAGCAGCTCTCGGTTGCCTTCACCGCGCCCGCGCAACGCATGATCGGCCAGTACCTGATCGACCTCGTCGACGAGGCCGGCTATCTGCCGCCCGATCTCGGCCAAGCCGCCGAGCGTCTCGGCGCGTCGCAAGCCGAGGTCGAAAGCGTCCTCGCCGTGCTGCAAAAATTCGATCCGCCCGGGGTCTGCGCGCGTTCCTTAAGCGAATGCCTGGCGATCCAGCTGCGCGAGCTCGACCGCTACGACCCCGCGATGCAGGCGCTGGTCGAGCATCTCGATCTGCTCGCCAAGCGCGACATCGCGGCTCTTCGCAAGATCTGCGGCGTCGACGACGAGGACATCGCCGACATGATCGGCGAGATCCGCCGCCTCAATCCCAAGCCCGGCATGAAGTTCGGCTCGGCGCGCCTGCAGACCATGGTGCCCGACGTCTATGTCCGCCCGGGTCCCGACGGCGGCTGGCATGTCGAGCTCAACAGCGACACCTTGCCGCGCGTGCTGGTCAACCAGACCTATTATTCCGAGCTGTCGAAGAAGATCGGCAAGGACGGCGACAAGTCCTATTTCACGGATGCGTTGCAGAACGCGACCTGGCTCGTGCGCGCGCTCGACCAGCGCGCCCGCACCATCCTGAAAGTGGCGACCGAGATCGTGCGCCAGCAGGACGGGTTCTTCACCCACGGTGTCGCCCATTTGCGCCCGCTCAATCTGAAGGCCGTCGCCGACGCCATCCAGATGCACGAATCCACGGTGTCGCGTGTCACCGCCAACAAATACATGGCGACCAACCGCGGCACGTTCGAGCTGAAATATTTCTTCACGGCCTCGATCGCCTCGGCCGACGGGGGCGAAGCGCATTCGGCGGAAGCGGTGCGTCACCACATCAAGCAGCTGATCGATTCGGAGGAGCCCTCCGCGATCCTGTCGGACGACACCATCGTGGAACGCTTGCGCGCCTCGGGCATTGATATTGCCCGCCGCACGGTCGCGAAGTACCGCGAAGCCATGCGCATACCTTCCTCGGTGCAACGCCGCCGCGACAAGCAGAGCGCTCTTGGTAACGTCCTCTCTACCGCCTTGTCCGATCGCTCCCGCAATCCCGAACCGGCCTGATTGCGCTGGCGCCAAATCGCGCTACTCTCGATGCCCCATCGAGACCGATCCAAGCTGGGCACCAACCAAGCGAGGCATCACATGACTCTCAGAATCTCGGGAAAGAGCATCAGCGTCGGCGAGGCGCTGCGCGGCCGCGTTGCCGACCGCACCGACGAGGTGCTGCGCAAATATTTCGACGGCAATTATTCCGGCCACATCACGCTGAGCAAGGACGGCTTCGGCTTTCGCACCGATTGCGCCCTGCATCTCGATTCGGGAATCACGCTGGAAGCCGATTCGAACGCACCGGATGCCTATGCCAGTGCCGACCAGGCGCTGGTGATGATCGAGAAGCGGCTGCGGCGCTACAAGAACCGGCTCAAGGACCGCTCCGCGCGCAAGGCCCATGCCGCCTCCGAGGCGATGGCTGCGCTCGACGCCACCAGCTATGTGCTGGAAGCGCCCGGAGAGGGCGAAGAGGAAGTCGCCGGCTACAGCCCCGTCATCATCGCCGAGCAAACCACGTCGCTGAAGCGGCTCTCGGTCAGCGAAGCCGTCATGGAACTCGACCTCAGCGGGGCACCCTGCCTGGTATTCCAGCATGGCTCGTCCGGCCGGGTGAACATCATTTACCGCAGGGCGGACGGCAATGTGGGTTGGATCGACCCGCCGGGAGCCAAGGTGGACGGCCAGGGCGGTGGCTAGGCCCGCCAGCCGGCGCCCGTACCATCCCCGGCCCTTAACAATGACGGGGGCAAAGCCGCACGCGGGAGTTGGCACCGGGATTGCGTTGGAGTAGAAGCCCCCCACATCTGGATCGGGGCTAAGTCCGCCTCCTGCTTCATGTTATTGACGCCGGCCGAGCTTGGTCTATCAAGCTGGCCAAATCGGAACCTGACGGTTTAATTCACCTCGGAAAGCTTCCATGCCGATTACCGATCTGGTCGCACCCGAGGCGATTCTCCCGGCATTGAAAGTCAACAGCAAGAAGCAGGCGCTGCAGGAGCTGGCGGCCAAGGCCGCCGAGCTGACCGGGCAGAACGAGCGCTCGGTGTTCGAGGTGCTGCTGCAGCGGGAGAAGCTCGGCACCACCGCGGTCGGCTATGGCGTCGCCATTCCGCACGGCAAGCTGCCCAAGCTGGAGAAGATCTTCGGCCTGTTCGCGCGGCTCGATCGTCCGATCGACTTCGAGGCGATGGACGGCCAGCCGGTCGATCTCGTCTTCCTGCTGCTGGCCCCCGAAGGCGCCGGCGCCGATCACCTCAAGGCGCTCGCCCGCATCGCCCGCCTGCTGCGCGACCAGGACATCGCCAAGAAGCTCCGCGCCTCGCGCGATGCGCAGGCGATCTATTCGGTGCTCGCGCTGCCGCCGGCAACGGCGGCGTAACCTTCCGTCTTTCCCGCCCGGCAAGGGCCCGATCGTCCCTCGCACCTGATTGTGAGGGCAGCGTCCCGTCATGCCACCTTGATCTCAAAGGTAGAAGGTAGGACAATCTTCCCGCTTGAGACGCACGGCACATTGGGCGGCGCCAACATCCGCTGAGAGCCGTTCGAAGCCGTGGACTGAGCGGACGTGACTGGGAATGGAATGACGCCGTTGCGCCTCGCGGCCGCGGCGGGAGAACGGCGCTGGGAATCAGGCCTCGACCGGCCGATGCCCACGGCAGGCGCGCGTGCGAAGGCGCCCGTGGTGCGCGGTGAGGCAAGATTTGCCGCGCGTCAGGCGGTCAGCTCATGACCAGCCTGCACGATTCCGAGGAGGACGACAGCGCGATCTGGCAAGCGCCCGGCGTCGGCGTGGAAAAGCTCGCCAGAATCGTGATGCGTGGCTCGATCACCGTCAATGTGATCGCGTCGATGGGTGTCTTCAACCCCGCGCTGCTTCCCGCAGAATGGAGCTTCGTGCAACAGGCCGTTGCGCTCCTGATGTGGGTCATCCTGATCTATGCCAGTGCCTTCGTGCGACCCTGCCTGCGCGTGCAGCCCAATCCCGATTTCATCGCGCTGGTCGCATTCTATGCTCTCGCCGCTGTCTCCGTGCTCTGGACCGGCCTCGCCACCGCGGCGATCATGAAGAGCGCGGCCCTCGTGATGACGACTTTCGGTGCGTACTGCCTGATCACGCGGATCGACATTGACGAGATCGTCGGAGCGACGGCGCTGGGGCTCTTCATCTTGGTCGCCGCCTCGGCCCTGTGTGCGGTTTTCGTGCCCGAGATCGGCGTCGATCAGAGCTGGATGCACAACGGCCAGTGGCAGGGAATCTACGAATCGAAGCAGACTCTCGGCTTCATCAGCGCCTATCTGATGTTCTTTGCCTGCTATCAGAAGATGACGGGCCAGGGCTGGACAGTTTTTCTGCTTACGTTTCTCCTGGCATCGACATGCGTCATCGCCTCGGAATCGCGTGGTGCCGGTGCCGTTGCAATTGCCGCCGGTGCACTGCTCATGACCTCCCTATGGTCGATCCGCTGCATGAGGATTTACGCGGTGCTGCCGGTCGTCATGTGCATCCTGGCTGCGCTCCTGATCCTGTATTTCTACGTCACGGGCTACGATTCCATCCATCTCGGCGAATCGACCATCAATCTGACTGAGCGAACCTTCATCTGGCAGTACGCCATCGGCCATTTCGACGATGCGCCGCTGCTGGGCTTCGGCATCAACGGGTTCTGGACGCGCCCTGCGATTTACGACTATTTCAACCAGAACCACGGCTGGGTGCTGGACAATTATCATAGCGGCTATATCGCGGTGGCAATGGAAACCGGATTCCTGGGATACGTGCTGTTCGTGGCGAGCGTCTATCTGTTCTCGGAAAAGGTCCTGTACCTGATCGACACGCGGTCGATCGATCGTCGCCACTGCGCTCTCATCATCGGATTCGTCGTCCTCAGCTTTCAATCGAATTTCACGGAGACGATGTTCCTTCGCTCGACCATGTTCACCTCGGTGCTGCTCGTCGCATTCTTCTTCGCAGTGTGCCGGCCGGTGCCGCAGCAGGGCCTGCAGCAATGATGGGGCAGGCGGGATGAATGCCATCTGCGTCCGCTGGGCTGTAACTTTCGGTCTCGCAATGACGCTATCCGTGCTTGCAATCTGCTCCCCGGCAGAAGCAGCCGGACAGGCCGCGTCCGCGCCCCCAAAACTGGGGCGCGGCATCAACATCCTCGGCTATGACGGCATTTGGGAGGGAGGCCGGAACGCGCCATTTCGTCTGGACAACCTCACCACGATCAGGCGCGCCGGGTTCTCGCACGTCCGGATCAATTTCTTCGGCTTCAAGTTCATGGACCCGGAGAATGCGCTGGATGAGATCGTCTTGAGGCGGCTCGATGCGGTGATCGAGGAGGTGCTTGCCCGAAATCTCATCCCCATCCTGGATGAGCACGATACCCATATCTGTCAGCGCGACGTCTCCGAGTGCGCCGGGAAGCTGAAAGCGTTCTGGACGCAAATCGCCGCGCGCTATGCCGGAAAATATCCGAGGCTCGTCTTCGAGGTGCTCAATGAGCCGGGCGGGCAGATGACGTCCGCCGCCTGGAACGCCCTTCTGAACGAATGTCTCGGCATCATCCGCTCCACCAACCCCCGGCGGCCGGTGATCGCCGCGGTTCTCAACGTCGACGAGCTTCCCGTCGAGGACCTGGTCCTGCCGTCAGATGACCGAAACATCATCGTCACGTTCCACTATTACGCGCCGATCCGTTTCACCCATCAGGGCGCACCGTGGTCGCCGACGTTCTCGCAAATAGGCCCGCTTGATTGGGGCACGCCGGAGGACGAACGGAAGGCGCGCGCCGATTTCGACAAGATCCGGTCCTGGTCCGAACGGGAGAAGCGTCCGATCTATCTCGGTGAGTTCGGCGTATACGAGGCCGCGCCAGCCGAAGCACGGACGAGATATCTGTCGTTCGTGGCGCGAAGCGCGGAGCGGCTCGGCTGGGCCTGGGCCTATTGGCAATTCGATCATGATTTCGCAGCCTTCGACAGCGCGCGTCAAAGCTGGAAGCCGGAGATCATGCGGGCGCTGATTCCGGCGGGGCGGTGAGGCAGGGGCGTGACCTGAACTCGGCCGCGCCGGTGCGAAGCCATCCGACGATCGGATAGTTCAGCCTGGAGCGCCGTCATCAGGCTTAAGGCGCCGTGTTGCGGCGCGTTGTGATCAAACAGTATCGAAGTACCAAATGTATCGGAGTGTTGCTCCTCGAATACAGCGCGCGGAGGCCGGCCGATGTACCTTACCGGAGATTTCTATCGCTGATTGCTTCGGGGTGACGAATGAAACGACTGCTGCTGGCGACGTCGGCTCTGATTGTCGCAGGCTCCGCTCAAGGTGCCGATCTGGGAGCTCGTCCCTACACGAAAGCGCCGGTTGCGGCGGCCGTGCCTTTCAGTTGGACCGGCTGCTATGTCGGGGGTCATGTCGGCGGCGGTGCGAGCCGAACGGGCTTCACGGATCCCGGCATCGGAACGGGGGCGGTCATCTCGCCTGCAATGACTATAGGCAGTGTGCCTGGTGATCGCATTGGGGTGAACGGAGACGTCGGAATTGTAGGAGGCGTTCAGGTAGGTTGCGACTACCAATTTGCCAGCAATTGGGTGCTCGGGATTGCCGGCGATTTCACGGCCACCGATCTTCACGGCACCGCCAACGATCCCTTCTTCGCCGGAAAGACCGGCGCGCCCGCCACTCTATCGAGCCGCACCGACTGGGTCGCCAGCGTCACGGGTCGGGTCGGCTACACATGGGATCGCTTGCTCGTTTATGGCAAGGGCGGCGTCGGGTTTGCGCATGACCGATACAATCTGAACAATTTCTCGTCGATTGGCGGCTTCTTTTGTCCCGGTGTGGGATTCCTCGTTTTTGAGCCCTGCAATTCAAGCGCCAGCACCGATCGTGTCGGCTGGGTGGCAGGTGCCGGTGTCGAGTGGGCCTTCGCCCCGAACTGGTCGGCCTTGGTCGAGTACACTCACTACGGCTTCGACAGCAAGCGCGTGGGATTCGCCAATCCAGCCGCCGCCACCACCGCGTTGATCGATATTCGTCAGGACATCGATATCGTGAAGGTAGGTATCAACTATCGGTTCGGCGGGTCACCCGTCGTCGCGAAGTACTGATTGATCGCTTAAGCAGACAAAGGGAGCGGCCGGGGCTCAACCTCGCGCCGCTTCCATGCGATTCACGATCCGCTGCCCGATCGGGCTCTTCAACCAGGCCTGGAAACCGGGCCGGTCCCAGATCATCCGACGCAATACCAGAAGCGATCCATCCGTATGCGATCGCACCGGTTTTTCGGGTTCGGGCTCGAGCGTCCATCCGAGCTTGGACAGATATTGAATGGTCGTCTGATTGCGCTCCAGCACGAACGCGCGGATGCGGCTCAGCTTGAGATCGTCGAACACGAACCTGAGCAGCGGAATGAAGGTGTTCACCGTCGCTCCGGCATTGCGGTGCTCCTTTTCTCCGATCACGGCGCTGACGAGCGCCTCGCTCGCCGCCGCGTTGATGTCGAGGCGGATGAAGCCGACATGGATGCGGCTGCCACGCTCGAATATCCCGAGCAGGAGCCGTTCGCGCTGATCGAAGGATTTGATGTAGTCGGCGATCTCCGCCTTGGTCATCGCGCGCGGTGACGTGTTGAGGACATGCACCGTCCAGGGATCGGACAACCAGTCCGCCCAGCGCTGCGAGGCGTCATCGCGCTTGATGGTGCGCAGAAAATAGCGCCCGGCCGGAAACCACAATTGCTGCTTGGGCAGACGTTCGACTTTCGGCGGCATGCCGCATCTAAGCAGTTTCGAGACGGACGATCAATTTGGATGGCGCTAACGTGCAGGTCTCGTGCGGCGACGCCTTCGTGGGCGCCGCTTCCGCGCTTCAGCAGACCGTCGGCAGCAGGCGCCGGACTTCGTCGAGCAGTTCGGGGACCGCCCTCTTGTCACCCGCGAGGTGCTTGAGCAGCGCACTCTGGAACAGACCGTCGAACAGCGCGTAGAGCGCGCCTGGCGACGACGCCGGCCGCTTGCCGCCGAGCTCGGCATAGCGCGAGGCAATGCGCCAGATCATCGCTTCCAGGCTCTTGTCGATCTCGAGGACATCCTTGCGAAACGCCGCCTCGAACATCGCCTGCGAGCGCAAATCGTACCAAAGCCGGTGCATGCGGGCTTCGTTCTGCAGCGTTGCTGCGAGCTTGGCGAGGAAGCCCTCCGTCAATTCGTCGCGGCTCGTCGCTGTCGCGACGACCTCGTCATAGCGCGTCACGCACTTGGCCTTGTAGTGGCGAACGCAGCAGCAGATCAGGTCGAGCTTGTCGCTGAAAT
Source organism: Bradyrhizobium sp. BRP23 (assembly GCF_020194135.1). Lineage (NCBI taxonomy): Bacteria > Pseudomonadati > Pseudomonadota > Alphaproteobacteria > Hyphomicrobiales > Nitrobacteraceae > Bradyrhizobium > Bradyrhizobium sp. BRP23. The sequence continues at coordinate 49,509 of NZ_JADYVW010000016.1, forward strand.
AATAGTGGAACACGCCGTGCGTGAACGCCGAGTTCTGCGCGATCTCCCGCAGGCTGGTCCGGGCGAAGCCGAGCTCTCCAAGCGTTTCGAGCGCGGCCTCGGCAAGCTCGATGCGTCGCGCGTTGAACTTGTCGTCCCGCACGATCTCCGCCACGGCCTCTCGCTTCGCCGCTCCTGTCGCTTGCCGCGCCATCCTCGCGCTGTCTCCCGTCTCTTGGTCACCACGATCACGTCGTCGGTCATCGTCTACAGACCATCCTCTTTGACAACTGTCAAATTTTTTCCTTGACAACTGTCAAGTTCCGGGAGGAGTGTGCGCGCCAAGAAATTTGGACAGTCGTCAAGACATCAGCAAATGGAGGAAATGCACCCGCCGGCGCCGCGCCGCCGGAACGGACTCGCATGCCGTTGCGCAACCGCGCCGGCACCGTGCTGCCAACCCAGCACGCACCGATCATCAGCGAACAGATCAGTCCAACAGATCAGTCCAAGCAAAGGGAGGACGTGCGATGAGTGAGAAGAGTCTTGATGGCCGCAAAGCCCTGGTCACCGGCGGAGCCCGCGGGATAGGAGCGGCTATTGCAGAAGCACTGGCGCGCTCCGGTGCGGCGGTCATGATCGGCGACATTCTCGATGACGCCGGCAAGGATAGCGCCGGCAAGATCGCCAGGCTCGGAGTGAAGACCGGCTTCGTGCATCTCGATGTCGCCGACGATGCGCAGTGGGAGAAAGCGACTGCTGCGACGGTCGCCACCCTCGGCGGCTACGACATCCTCATCAACAATGCCGGCATCGAGATCACGTCGCTGGTCAGCGAGATCAGGGCCGAGGATGCGCGGCGGATGTGCGACGTCAACATCGTCGGCACCGTGCTCGGCATGAAGCACGCCTTCCGCGCGATGCGGCCGGGCGGAGCGGCGGGCAAAGGTGGCGCGATCGTCAATATCGCGTCTGTCGCGGCGACGATCGCCTTCCCGAGCATCGCGGTCTATTCCGGCACGAAATCTGCGGTCGATCGCATGACGCGGGTCGCGGCGATGGAGGCCGGCAAGCTCGGTTATGGCGTCCGCGTCAACTGCATCTATCCTGGCTTGATCCCGACCGACATGGGCCTGCAGCTCGCCAACGACATCGTCAAGATCGGTCTCGCGCCCGACGTCAACGCCGCGGTCGGCTCGGTGGTGGAGCAGACGCCTCTCGGCAAGCTCGCGGAGGTCGGCGACATCGCCAATGCTGCGGTGTTCCTGTGCTCGAACGAAGCCCGCTTCATCACCGGCATCGGACTGCCGGTCGATGGCGGCATGGGAATGTGAGCTGCAAACCCGACAACGAACATTTCGGAGGAACGAGAATGAGCGCGAAGAAGCCCGTCATCGTCTATGGCGCGTCCGGCTACACCGGCCGCCTGGTCTGCGAATACTTACGCGAGTACAACATCCCCTTCATCGCCGCGGGGCGCAGCGCGGAGAAGCTCAACGCCGCAATGAAAGCGAACGTGGCCGGTATCGAGACCGCCGACTACGAGGTGGTGGAAGTGCCGCACACCGTGAGCGCACTGACGGAGCTGTTCAACGGCGCCTCGGTGGTGCTCAACACCGTGGGCCCCTTCGCCAGGTTCGGTGCCGAGGTGGTGCAGGCTTGCTGGGCGTCCCGATGCCACTACACCGACACGACAGGCGAGCAGGACTGGCTGATCACGCTCGAGCAGGAATGGGGCACCAAGTTCGCCAATGCCGGCCTGCTGCTCGCGCCGGGCATCGCGCAGATGTACACCACCGGCGAGATCGCCGCGCAGCTGTGCCTGGAGACGCCCGGCCTCGACACGCTCGACATCGCCGTGTTCTGGGGCGGCAGCCCGACCATCGCCTCGACGCAGACCATCCTGGTCAACGCCGCGATGGCCAAGGCCTACTATCTGGAGCAGAACAAGTATGTCGAGCATCAGGCGGATGCCGGCCTCTACAACCTCGCCATCCCCGGCCAGCATGAGCTCGCCCTGGCGCTGCCCTGGGGCGGCACCTCGCACCCGGTGTGGTTCAAGCGCGATCCGCGCGTGGCCAACGTGAAGGTGCTGGGCGGCGTGTTCAACCGCGCGCTGATGCTGGGCGTGCCGCAGATCGTCGCCGCCGCGCTGGACGCGACCAAGAACATGAACCCCGACGACCGCTACACTGCTTTGGCGCAGACCGCCGCCGGCGTGATGAACACCATGCCGCCGCGCGAGAACCCGCGCGTCAACAAGTCGCTGGATTCGGTGCATGCCTCTGGCCCGCTCGGGCGCGCGCACTGCGTCATCAACGGCAACAGCAATTACAAGCAGACCGGCTTGTTGCAGTCCTATGCCGCGGCGCATCTGCTGCAGCAGCCGCCCAAGCGCGTGGGTTTCGCCTCCGGTTGCCAGGCGTTCGGTCATCACGAGCTGCTCGGCCAGCTGCGCAGCTTCGGGCTGGTCAGCAGACCGATCCTCACCGTGCACGACTGAGCAAGATCACGGGTGGCGCGGCCGCGCGCCACCCGCCAGCTGCTTCCGGGATTGATCATGCGCTTCATCGATTACCTCGACAAAGGTGCCTCGCTCGGCCCCGATGCGCCGTGCCTGACCATGGACGGGCGCGATCTCAGCTACCGCGAGGTGCAGTTGCTGAGCTATCGCGTCGCGCGCGGGCTCGCGCGATCGGGTATTGCTGCCGGCGAGAAGGTCGCAATCCTTTCCGGCAACGATCCGGCCGCGTTTGCATGCGTGTTCGGGATTTCCCGCGCGGGCTCGGTTTGGTGCCCGATCAATCCGCGCAACGAGGCGGCCGAGAACCGGCTCATCCTCGACCAATTCGACTGCAGCCTGCTGCTGTTTCACTCGAGCTTCGCGCCGATGGTCGAGGCGGTGCGTGCAGAGCTGCCGAAGCTGCGTGTCCTCGTCTGCCTCGATGCCGAGTTGCCCTTCGCGCCCTCGTTCGACGGCTGGCTCGCGGGCCTGTCCGCCGACCAATATCAACGCGAGACGGTCGACGATCTCGCGATGCTTCCCGGCACCGGCGGCACCACCGGAAAGCCGAAGGGAGTCATGCTGTCGGGTCGCAACATCGAGGCCATGACGGCACTGACGCTGATGGGCTATCCCTTCAAGGGTCGTCCGGTCTATCTCGCGCTCGCGCCGTTGACCCATGCGGCCGGTGTGCTGTGTTTCCCGATCATGGCGCTCGGCGGCCGCATCGTGATCATGCATCACCTCGACATCGCCGAATTCCTCGAATTGATCGAGCGCTACCATGTCACGCACACCTTCCTGCCGCCGACATTGATCTACATGCTGCTCGATCATCCCAAGCTCGACTCGGCGAAGCTCGGGTCTCTGCAATGCTTCTGGTACGGCGCGGCACCGATCTCGGCCGCACGGCTTGCGGAGGCGCTCCGGCGCATCGGGCCCATGGCGCAGTTGTTCGGTCAGACTGAAGCGCCGATGATGATCTCGATGATGGCACCGGATGAGCATTACAATGCCGATGGCACGATCGCGATGGAGCGCCTCGCCTCGGCGGGGCGGATCAGCCCGTTGGTGCAGGCCGGCATCATGGATGGCGACGGCAATTTGCTGCCGACCGGCTCACGCGGCGAGATCGTGGTTCGCGGCTCGCTGGTGATGGAAGGCTACTACAAAAATCCCGAAGCCACGGCGGAGGCCTCCGCGCATGGCTGGCACCACACCGGCGACATCGGCTACATCGACGACGATGGCTACCTCTACATCGTCGATCGCGCCAAGGACATGATCATCACCGGCGGGTTCAACGTCTATTCGATCGAGGTCGAGAACGCGCTGCGGGCGCATGAGGCGGTACAGGATTGCGCCGTGATCGGCCTCGCGGACGAGAAATGGGGTGAGCGTATCGTCGCCGTGGTGCAGCCCCGTGCCGGCCAGAGCGTCGATGCGACGGCGCTGGCGGCCTTCGTCAAGCAGCGGATCGGCAGCGTCAAGACACCGAAGCAGATCGAAGTCTGGGACGATCTGCCGCGCTCCAAGGTCGGCAAGGTGCTGAAGCCGGATATCCGCGCGCGGCTGGCAGATCGCTCAGGCGGTTAGTTAGAGCGAAATGGCTTTAGGTTGAATCGATTGTCGCGGCTTGTTCACCTCTCCCGCTTGCGGGAGAGGTCGCGCCGAAGGCGCGGGTGAGGGCTTTCTCCTCTTGGGGATTGTCCCATTGCGGAAGCACCCTCTCCCCAACCCTCTCCCGCAAGCGGGAGAGGGAGCGCACCTCCGGCGTTGCGTGATCAAGCCACATCTCATCGCGCTTCAGCCCGAAAGCCGCTCCAGCACGTCGCGCACCAGCCCTTGCAGGAGATCGAGCTTGTAGGCCGTCATCGGCAATGGTTTGGCACCCGTGCTCGCCGCTTTCGCCGCTTCTGCGATCGATGCCGCATTGGCAAGCTTGCCGCTGAGCTGGACTTCCACGGCGGTGAGGCGAAGCGGCACGGGCGCGACGCCGCCGGCAGCGAGACGCACCAGCTGGAACTTGCCGCCGGCGATCACGACGCGGGCGCAGAGTTCCACCAGCGGCCATTCCGCATAGGTCCGGCTGATCGCCCGCTTGTAGGAAGCGCGCTCGCCTTGATGCGGAGCAGGAAGCGCAATGTTCTTGATCATCTCGCCTGCTGCGAGTGTATGATCGGCGTGCGCGACCGAGCCGTCGCCGAGGAGACCGCTAATCGTCAATCCGCTGCGCCGGTCCGTGGTGATGGTCGCATCATAGGCGAGCAGAGCCGCCGCCATGGTCGAGGGATGCGGCGCGATGCACGGTCCGAGATCGAAGGCAACGCCATAGAGATGATTGCCGGAACGGGCAGGGCAGGTGCTGCCGCCTTTCTTCAGGCAATTGATGTCGGCCCGGCGGAAATACCAGCAGCGTGAACGCTGCGCGAGATTGCCGCCGAGCGTGGCAACGTTGCGCACCTGTGGCGTGGCGAGCCCTTGCGCGCTCGCCGCAATGCCGGGATAAGCGGCGAGGATGCGAGCGTCGGTCGCGATCGTGGCGATGGTGGCGAGCGCGCCGATCCGGGCCGCTCCATCGGCTCCCCAGCTGATCGTCTTGTCGCCGCTGGTCGAGATATCGATCAGCATTCCTTGCGACACGCCGCTGCGGCGGCGTTCGCTGAAGTCGGTGCCTCCGGCGCGGAATTCAGGCGTGGGATTGGCGGTGATGACGGCGACACTCATGCTGCATCCCTCCCTTTCAGCGCGGCCACAAGACGATCGGGCCGGAACGGAATTTCGGTCAGTCTCACGCCGATCGCATCGCGAATGGCGTTGGCGATCGCGGGCGAGGTCGGCACGGTGGCGACTTCGCCGATGCCGACGCTGCCGCCCGGCACATGCTCGAAACCGGCCTCGTCGAAATGCACGTCCAGTTTCGGCATGTCGGCAATGCCCGGAATGCGGTAATCCTCCATGCTGCCGCTCAGGATGTGGCCGCTCGAAGGATCGGCCTCCCGCGACTCATAGAGTGCGTAGCCGATGCCCTGGATCACCGCGCCCGCGGCCTGGCTTCGTGCCAATGCCGGCGCGGCGAGCTTGCCGACTGCGAGGCCCGTATAGGCGTTGAGCACGCGCACATGGCCGAGCCAGGTGTCGACCTCGACTTCCATCACCTGCACCGAGCTCGGCACGCCGGCGCCGACCACCATGTGGTTCATCAGACGCAGCACCCAACCGAACACCCGGCCCATGATGCCCGCCTCGTGCAGCGCGGGCCTGACGCCGGGCGGCGGCTTGCCGTCCTCCTGGCGCTTGGCCGACACGGCGATATCAGGGGAGGCCGCGATCATCTCGCGCCAGGGCGCGTTCGAGCCCGGAGCAGGTGTGCGAGAGGCGGTGCGCCTGATTTCCGCTTTCAGCTTGTCGATGGCGAGCAAGGTCGGCGGCACCACCGAGGCGGTGACGCGGCTGCCGCCGGAGCCCGGTCCGCGCGGCAGGCTGGAGCGGCCGATGCGAACGTCCACATCATGCGGTTCGAGATCGAACGCCTTCGCGACGGTGTTCGCGATCACGCTGCGTGTGCCCGTGCCGATATCCTGTACCGCGCAGCTTGCGACGATGCGGCCGCCCTTGATCGCGAGTTCGACCGAGGAGCCGGTCTGCCAGAGATAGAGCCAGTAACCGGTGGCGACGCCGACGCCGCGCCGGTAGCGGCCGGTCTGCGATGCGGCTGGCTTGCGGCTCTTCCAGACGTCGAGGCCGGCAGCCCAGTCGTACAGTCGCTGGCGGTTGGGATCGGGGTCCCAGAGCTTGCGCAGCTGAATCGGATCCATCTTCATGCGCAGTGCGGCTTCGTCGACCGCCTGCTCCAGCGCAAACGACATCGGCGGACCGCCAGGGCCGCGGAACGGCGCGCCGGGCGGCAAATTGCTGAGCACGTCGAAGTCGACGAGCTCCTTTGCTTCGGCCGGATAGATCAGCCGCGCCAGGCCCGCGATCAGCGAGTTCACGGCGGCGCCGGTATCGGCATGGGCGGTGAGCGACAGCGCCTTGAGGCGGCCTTCCGCAGAAGGCAGCAAGGACAGCTTCAGCTCGGCGGCCGGACGGTAGCCGGTGACGGAAAGCTCCTCTTCACGATCGAAGGCGACGCGCACCGGCGCCTTCGCGGCGCGCGCAAGCTCGATCGCGGCGATGGTCTCCAGCCCAACGCTGCCCTTGGAGCCGAATCCGCCGCCGACGTGATCGGCGATCACACGCACCTTGTCGTGCGGAAGGCCATAACGCTTGGCGAGCTTCTCCATGCTCTCGTGGATGGCCTGGGTCGAGATGTGCACAATGAGCTGATCGCCATCGAACCTGGCCACGGCGGCATGTGGTTCGAGGCTTGCGTGCTGTTGCGTCGAGACGCGAAAGGTCTCCTCGACCAGCAGCGGATTGCGTTGCTGGCGCGCCTCGTCAAGCCAGCTCTTGGCGCGCTTGGCTTTCTGCGAGAACGGCGCCGAGGGCCCGCGCACATTGCCCTTCCACGACACCGGAGCGCCGCCTGCGCCCTCGGACACGTTGCCGGCACGCTTGCGGTCCTTCTTTTCGAACACGACGGGTGCATCGTCGCGTCGCGCTGCATCGAGCCCGATCACAGCGGGCAAAGGCTCGGGCTTGAAGCTGATCGCGGCGATGGCCTGCAGTGCGGTGCGGCGATCCTTGGCCGCGACGGCTGCAATCGGCGCGCCGACGAAGCGGACCATGTTGTCATCGTCTAGCAGCGGAACGACCGCGGCAACGCCGGCAATGGCGCGCGCCGGCGCCAGATCAAGCCCGGTGATCCTCGCATGCGCGACGGGCGCGCGCAGGATGACGCCTTCGAGCTGGCCGTCATGGTGGATGTCGACCGTGTAGCGGGCCAGTCCCGTCACCTTGTCGCGGGCTTCCAGCCGCGGCGCGATGGGCTCGTTGCCGTCGAAGCGGCCCGAGCATGCTTCGGCGACGGCGCGATAGATGCCTTCATAGGCGCCGCAGCGGCAGAGATGTCCCGATAGCGCGGCGGCGATCTCCTCGCGCGAGGGTGTCGCCGCGCCCTTGGTCGCGCGCCAGCCGTCATGGAAGGCGGCGGCTTCGACGACGAAGCCGGGTGTGCAGAAGCCGCATTGCAGGGCGTCGTGCGCCATGAACGCCTTCTGCACCGGATGCAATCCGGTGGCTCCGACGCCCTCGACGGTCGTCAGCGATTTGTCGGCGGCTGCCTGCGCCGGCAACAGGCAGCTCACGACGGGCGTGCCGTCGAGCAGCACGGTGCAGGCACCGCAGACGCCGGAGCCGCAGACGAGTTTGGTGCCGGTGAGGCCGCCATCGCGGATCACGTCGATCAAGAGCGCATCCGGATCGTCGGGCAGCGCCAGAGGCCGTCCATTGATGGTCGTGCTGGTCATCTTCGAACTCCCGTTTTGCGTTGGGACTTCTTTGCGGACGGCGCCATCGCGCCGGCGATCAGCATGCGCAGCATGGTCTCGAGCTGTTTCAGGAACGCGTCGACCGGCTGCATGGCAGGGAAAGCGGATTTGGTACCGTGGATCGCCATCTCGACGCAGCGCGCCAGCTCGCGCACGCTGACGCCGCTTTCGAGGTTAAGCTTTCGCTTGCGGCACACCCGCGCGATCGTGGTTGCGATCTCGTCGGCGAAACGGTTGGAATAGCTCTGGTAGAGGTCGCGCGCCTGCGCGAGGTGCTCGGAAAACAGCTCCTCGGTATGGGGCGAGTCCTTCAGCGAAGCGAGCAGCGACTGCATTCGCGCGCCGATCTCGGCGACCAGGATGTCGGCAAGCTCGAGGCCCGCTTCTTCCGCCGCCTTCGCGGCCGCGATTTCGGCAGCGAGCCCCTGCGCGTAGATCCGCTCGAGCACGGCGCGAAACAGCGCCTCCTTGGAGGCGAAGTGATGATAGAGCGCCTGCCGCGTCAGTCCGGCTTCCTCCGCCGCCAGCTCGATCGAGGAGCGGCGGAAGCCGTGGCGCCGGAACACGCGCAAGGCAGCGTCGAGGATCCGGTCCTGGGGAGGGGCCTTGGCCTGCATTTTGTCAGATTTGACAAACGCGAACGAAATGTCAAATCACGGATTGATGACGGTCTCGTGCGCGGAAGAGCCAAGGCCGCCCCGCGCGGGCGGGAACATCGCCGAATTCCCTTCGGCTGGCGATGGCGACGCGAATACCTCGCCGCTCAAATGAAAGCGGGCACGCCTTCTTGCGAAGGCATGCCCGTTTGAAACCCTATTCGTGCGACGCGCGTGCTTAGTGCACGCTCACCGCTTGCAGCTCGTTGCTCCAGGCGTTGGCGATCGCAGCTTCGCGGCTGTCGGTCAGCATGATCGGCGTGCCGTCGGCGGCGTGGAGCGCGAAAAGCTTGAGGCCCGGCGCGATCTTGGGCGCCTCGGGGAACAGGCCCGGCACGTCCTCGGAGCGGATCTGCTTCACATAGGCGATATGGCCTTCGCCCAGGGTTGCCAGCGTCTCCGGAGAGACGTTCTTGGCTTCGTATTCGAACGCAACGTGACCTTCACTCATGGTCTCGACTCCTCTGGAACACTAAGCGGTCGAGTCCGCTACTCGTTCCATTATTCGTGCTCATTGATAGCGATTGTCTTAACGATCCGCTCCGGTTCAGGCCGGGCCAGATCGATCGACAACAACCCGTTCTTCAGATCCGCACCCAGCACCAGCATCCCCTCCGCCAGCACGAAGGTGCGCTGGAAGTGGCGCGCGGCGATGCCGCGATGGATGTATTGCCGGGTCTTGTCGTCCTGCTGCCGCCCGCGGATCACGAGCTGGTTTTCCTCAATGGTTACATCGAGTTGGTCGCGCGTAAATCCGGCGACCGCCAGCGTGATGCGCAAACGCTCGGGCTGGCCGTCCGTGCGGTCGCACCTCTCGATATTGTAGGGAGGATAACCGTCGGCGCCTTTGACGACCCGATCGAGCACGCGCTCGATCTCGTCAAAGCCCAGCAGGAAGGGACTGGAGAGCGTTGGAACACGAGACATAGTTTACAAAGTCCTCTCGAAGCGACTTTGGTGCATCAGGGCCCGCGAGCGGCGCCCCTTGATCAGCAATATGGGCATGTTCCCCTGTGGGTTCAAGCAGGTAGCGGGGGAGCTGTGGACGGGCCACTTTCTGCCATCGCCCGAATGCCTGGTTCGTCGTGGTTGGCATGACGCGTCGCGCGAGGCGATTTATCCCAACAAAAACAAACCCCCTTCTACTGTGCATGGGGTTGTTTTCGCACTTTTGTCGTCGGGCCCCGGAGCCGCTCAGCCCTTGAGCCGCGTCCGCCCGTCGTCACTGAACAGATGCAGCTTCGCCCGCACCGCCGCGACACGGATTCTCGCGCCGATGGCGGGCGCTTGGGTTCCGGGAATGCGGACGATGACCTCGCCGGGCGGCAGCTCGCCGGGCGTGGCGGCGACGCGCTGGTCCTCCTGCTCGCGGGAGCCGTAGACGAAGGTCTCGGCGCCGACGCGCTCGATGGCTTCGACGGTGAGCGGCAGGACGAGGCCGCCGGCCGGCGTCTCGTCGGTGATGACGAAATCCTCCGGGCGGATTCCGACGATGCCGGCATCGGCCGCGGCGCTGCCGGCGAGCTGCGACCGGATCTCCTCGGGCCGCGTCGACATCAAGTTCATCGGCGGCGCGCCGATGAAGGAGGCGACGAAGGTCGTGGCCGGCTTCTCGTAGATATCAAGCGGATTGCCGACCTGCTCGACCTGGCCGCCATTCATCACCACGAGGATGTCGGCCAGCGTCATCGCCTCGAGCTGGTCATGGGTGACGTAGATCGACGTCGTGTTGAGCCGGCGCTGCAATTTGCGGATCTCGACCCGCATCGCGATGCGCAGCTTGGCGTCGAGGTTGGACAGCGGCTCGTCGAACAAAAACACCTTCGGCTGGCGCACGATGGCGCGGCCCATGGCGACGCGCTGGCGCTGGCCGCCGGAGAGCTGGCGCGGCTTGCGCTCTAGCATGGCGGAGAGCTCGAGCACGCGCGCGGCTTCCTCGACGCGGGTCTTGATCTCGGCCTCGGCCATGCCGCGGTTGCGCAGGCCATAGGCCATGTTGTTGTAGACGCTCATATGCGGATAGAGCGCGTAGTTCTGGAACACCATCGCGATGTCGCGATCGGCGGGCTCTACTCCGTTGACGACGCGGCCGCCGATGTCGATCTCGCCGCCGGTGACCGTCTCCAGCCCCGCGACCATGCGCAGCAGCGTGGACTTGCCGCAGCCGGAGGGGCCGACCAGCACGCAGAACTGTCCGTCGCCGACATCGACGTCGACGCCCTTGATGGCCTCGAAGCCGCCGGGATAGGTCTTGCGGACGCTGCGCAGGGTGACGTTAGCCATGGGTTGCACCGGCGAGTAGCGAGTAGGGAATGGCGAATGGGGACTTGTTAGCACGCAAGGCGGACGCAGCGACCCCATTCGCCACTCGCCATTCACTATTCGCCATCTTCACTTTTCCGTCTCGACCAGGCCGCGCACGAACAATTTCTGCATGGCGACGACGACGAACACCGGCGGCAGCATGGCCAGCACGGCGGTTGCCATCACGATCGGCCATTCGGTCAGCGCGTCGGTGGTGGTGATCATCTTGCGGATGCCGATCTGGATGGTCTGCATGTCGTCGCGCGTGGTGATCAAGAGCGGCCAGAGATATTGATTCCAACCGAGGATGAACAGGATCACGAACAGCGCCGCCATGTTGGTGCGCGACAGCGGCAAGAGCGTATCCCAGAAGAAGCGGAAGGGGCCGGCGCCGTCAATGCGCGAGGCCTCCAGCAGCTCGTCCGGCACGGTCATGAAGAACTGGCGGAACAGCAGCGTCGCGGTGGCCGATGCGATCAGCGGCAGCGACAGGCCGGCATAGCTGTCGAGCATGTGCAGGTCGGCGACGATCTTGTAGGTCGGATAGATGCGGACTTCGACCGGCAGCATCAGCGTGATGAAGATCAGCCAGAACAGCGCCATCCGGAACGGGAAGCGGAAATACACGATCGCATAGGCCGAGATGATCGAGACCGCGATCTTGCCCAGCGCGATCAGCAGCGCCATCACCAGCGAGTTCAGCATCATGTTGCCGACCGGCTCGCGGGTCGAGCCGCTCGTGCCGACGAAGATGGTCTGGTAGTAGGTCTGGAAGAAATGACCCCCGGGCAGCAACGACATCTGCCCGTTGGCGATCACCGCGTTGTCCTGGGTGGACGCCACGAAGGCGAGATAGACCGGGAAGGCGACGATCGCGATCCCGATCCAGAGGATGATATGGGCAATGTAGCGCCGAAAGCCTTCTTCCTCGACCATCAGTAGGTCACCTTGCGTTCGACGAAGCGGAACTGGATGCCCGTCAGCACGATCACCATGATCATCAGGATCACCGATTGCGCCGCGGAGCTGCCGAGGTTTCCGCCGAGCAGGCCGTCGGTATAGACCTTGTAGACCAGCGTCTCCGTCGACTTGCCCGGACCGCCGCGGGTCATCGTGTCGATGATGCCGAACGTGTCGAAGAAGGCGTAGACGATGTTGACGACCAGGAGGAAGAAGATGGTCGGCGACAGCAGCGGGAAGATCACGGTCCAGAACCTGCGCATCGGGCGGGCGCCGTCGATCGCAGCCGCCTCGATCACGCTTCTGGGGATGCTCTGCAGGCCGGCGAGGAAGAACAGGAAGTTGTAGGAGATCTGCTTCCAGGCGGCGGCCAGGATGATCAGCGCTGCGGCCTGGTCGCCGTCGAGCAGTGGATTCCAGTCGATGCCCAGCGCCCGCAGGTAGCGCGAGAGCACGCCGAGCGAGGGATGCAGCATGAAGATCCAGAGCACGCCGACGACCGGCGGCGCCACCGCATAGGGCCAGATCAGCAGCGTGCGGTAGAGCATCGAGCCGCGCAGCGGCTTGTCTGCCATCACGGCCAGCAGCAGCGCGAACGACAGCGACGACACCGCGATCGCGAACGAGAAGAAGAAGGTGCGCAGGATCGCCTCGAAATAGGCGGGCTCCTTGAACAGCTCGATATAGTTCTCGAACCAGACGAAGCTGGTCGACAGGCCGAAGGCGTCCTGCAGCAGGAACGACTGGATCATCGCCTGCAAGGCCGGCCAGTAGAAGAAAATCAGGACGATCGCGAGTTGCGGCGCAACCAGCGCATAGGGCAACAGCTTCGATTGGAAAATGGCTTGCTTTTGCATGATGCCCCAGCGCGGCAGGCCGGGGGACCGGCCTGCCGCTTGTCGCCTTACTTCACGGCGGTCTTTTCGAACTGGCGCAGCATGGTGTTGCCGCGCTCGACGGCCGCGTCCAGCGCCTGCTTGGCGGTCTTCTTGCCGGCCAGCGCCTGCTCGATCTCCTCAGCCCAGACGTCACGGAGCTGCACCATGTTGCCGAGGCGCAGGCCGCGCGAATTCTCGGTCGGCTCCTTGTTGGTCAGCTCGAGCAGCGGCGTCTCCAGATAGGGCTGATCCTTGTAGAAGCCATCCGCCTTGGCCTTCTCATAGGCCGCCTTGGTGATCGGCAGATAGCCCGAGGCCTTGTGGATGTAGACTTGGCGATCGGTGTCCGAGAGGAAAGAGAAGAATTTGGCGACGCCCTTGTAATCGTCCGCCGGTTTGCCGCCCATTACCCAGAGCGAGGCACCGCCGATGATCGAGTTCTGCGGCGCGCCCTTGGCGTCCGGGTAATAGGGCATCGGCACCGCGGTGAAGGCGAACTTGGCCTGCGCCTTGACGTTGCCGAAGAACGCGGACGAGGTCAGGTAGAGCGGGCATTCGCCCGACGTGAAGCGGCCTTCGCCGGTGTTGGTGCGGCCGGCATAGTCGTAGGTCTTGTCCTTCTGGAGCTCGACCAGATTTTCGAGATGCTTGACCTGGAGCGGACCGTTGAAGGACAGCACGGTGTCGAAACCGTCGAGGCCGTTGGCCTTGCTGGCGAGCGGCACGTTGTGCCAGGCGGAGAGCTGCTCGAGATTGACCCAGGTGACCCAGGAGTTGGAGAAGCCGCAGGTGGCGTGGCCGGCCGCCTTCAGCTTCTTGGCGGCGTCGAACACTTCGGGCCAGGTCTTCGGCACCTCGACATTCGCTTTCTTCAGTGCGTCGAGGTTGACCCACATCACGGTCGAGGACGAGTTGAACGGGAAGGACAGCATCTCGCCCTTCGAGGTCGAGTAATAGCCGGTGATCGCAGGCAGATAGGCCTTCGGATCGAACTTCTCGCCGGTCTCGGCCATCAGCTTGTAGACCGGCTTCACGGCGCCGGTCGCTGCCATCATGGTGGCGGTGCCGACCTCGAACACCTGCATGATGTGCGGCGCGTTGCCGGCGCGGAACGCGGCGATGCCGGCGTTCATCGTGTCGGCGTAGTTGCCCTTGTAGGTCGGGATCACCTTGTAGTCGCTCTGCGTGGTGTTGAAATCGTTGGCGAGCCTGACGATGACGTCGTTGTTGGCGCCGGTCATCGCGTGCCACCACTGGATTTCGGTCACGGCAAGCGCCGGCGACGCGCCGAGACCAATTGTGAGTGCGACGGCCGCCGCCGTGCCAAAATGTCGAAGAGCCATCAAGAACCTCCCTTGCCCGTCACTAAAGAAGCGCTTGCGCTAGCAGCGCCATATGACGTTCACATGACTGTGTAAGCGGGAGAAACGAAAGCAGCAAGCGCGGCCAAATGGGAAGTTGTCAAATAGGCCAAGACGGAGCCGTCAGCCAACTCGTTCGCGCTGCACATGCGTGCGCGCGCCGCAGTGCGGCATTGAGATGAGGCACTATCGTGCCGCGGGCTCCGAACCTCTCCCACTTGCAAGCGGGAGAGGGAGCGCACCACCGTTGACGCTCGCCTTAGCTCAGCGTTTCCGCTCGGGACCGCAGACCGTGCCTTTTTCGACCATCGCGTCGATCTCGGCTTTGGAGTAGCCGAACTCGCCCAGCACCTCGGCCGCATGCTGGCTGAATTTCGGCGGCACGCGGCGCAGGCTCGGCTTGCTGCGATCGAGCCGGATCGGCGAGGCAACGCCCTTGTACCAGTCCTTCTCGATAATATCGCCACGCGCGATCGTGTGCGGATTGGTCAACGCCTGGTCGATCTTCTGCACGGGACCTGCAGGCAGGCCGGCCGCGAGCAGGCGGTTGCACAGCGGCTCGGCCTCGTGCTGGCTGAACACGGCGGCAAGCTCGGCGCGCAGTGCCTCGCGATTGGCGATGCGGTCCTTGTTGCGGGCAAAGCGCGGATCGGTGCCGAGCTCGGGCTTGCCGATCTCCTTCGCCAGCTTGCGGAAGGTGCCGTCATTGCCGACGCCGATGAAGATGTTGTCGGTCTTGGTCGGGAAGATCGCGTAAGGCACGAGGTTCGGATGCTCGTTGCCGGTGAGACCCGGCGGCTTGCCATGCATGAAATAATTCGCGGTGTGCGGATGCATGATGGCAAGGCCGGTCTCGTACAGCGTCGTCTCCAGGAACTGGCCCTTGCCCGACCGCTGCCGCTCCGACAGCGCCATCAATATGCCGATCGCCGCATAAAGTCCGGTGGTGATGTCGACCAGCGGCACGCCGATCCGCATCGGCCCGCTCTCGGGCGAGCCGGTCGCTGCGATCATGCCGGTCATGGCCTGGATGATGGCGTCATAGCCGGGGTTGCCGCCGCGCGGGCCGTCGGCGCCGAAGCCGCAGATCCGGCAATGCACGAGGCGGGGATATTTCTTGCTGAGGATTTCGTTGCCGATGCCCCATTTCTCCAGCGTGCCCGGCTTGAAATTCTCGATCAGGACGTCGGCGGTCTCCAGCATCTTGAGCAGCACGATTCGGCCGCCCTCGGAGGCGAGGTCGAGGCCGATCGAGCGCTTGTTGCGGTTGATGCCGACGAAATAGGCCGCATCCTCCTCGTGGAACGGAGGGCCCCATTCGCGCACCTCGTCGCCCGCGGGCGGCTCAACCTTGATCACGTCGGCGCCGTGGTCGGCGAGGATCTGGGTGCAGTAGGGACCGCCGAGCACGCGCGTGAGATCGATGACGCGCAATCCGCTCATGGCGCCCGTTGCTGCTTCAGTCATGCCTTCGCTTCCCTGTGTCGATCATTGGCTCACAGGCCTAGCGAGGTTTGTTTGCGCCAGCAATGGCGCCGAGCGTGGAGCCGCATGCGCCGGCGTGCAGCCATGCCGCGGGGTGGCAAATTCCCTCGGATGCGGCCGGCCCGAGGGGGGATTCCCGGGCCAGCCAATCCGCGCTGCCGATCAGACCACCGTCAGGCGAACGTCGACATTGCCGCGCGTGGCATTGGAGTACGGGCACACCTGATGCGCCTTCGCCACCAGCGCCTCGGCGTCTGCGCGGGCAAGGCCCGGCAGCGAGACCGCGAGGTCGATATCGAGGCCGAAGCCGCCCTCGGAGCGCGGGCCGATGCCGACGGTCGAGGTGACCGAGGCGTCGGCAGGCACCTTCGGGCCGCCCTGCGAGGCCACGAACTTCATCGCGCCGATGAAGCAGGCGGCATAGCCGGCCGCAAACAGCTGCTCGGGATTGTTGCCAGCGCCGCCGCCACCGCCGAGCTCCTTCGGCGTGGTGAGCTTGACGTCGAGCGCGCCGTCGAGGGTCGCAGCATGGCCGTCGCGGCCGCCGGTGGCCTTGGCGCTGGTCTTGTAGAGGACGTTCACAGACATTGTCGTCTCCTCGGGTCTTTCCGGGTTGGGGTGTAAGCTTTATCGCAGACAATTAGATTGCGCGCAATCTAATTCGTCGCGCCTCACATTTAATTGTTCGCAATTGAATCTGGCGCCGGCCGGGCCCAGAATGGGAGAAACGCGCAGGATTCTTCATGGCCCGGAAATCAACGGCGGTAGACCCGCTTCGTCTCGACAACCAGATCTGCTTCGCGGTCTATTCCGCTACGCACGCCTTTAACCGCGTCTACAAGCCGCTGCTCGATCGGCTCGGCCTGACCTATCCGCAATATCTGGTCATGCTGGTGCTGTGGGAGCGCGACGACGTGCCGGTCAAGGAGATCGGCGAGAAGCTGTTCCTGGATTCGGGCACGCTGACGCCGCTGCTCAAGCGCCTCGAGGCCGCCCATCTCGTCAGGCGCACCCGCTCGCGTGAGGACGAGCGCCAGGTTCTGATCGCCCTGACGCCGCAGGGCCATGCGCTGAAGGAAAAGGCCCGCAGCGTGCCGCAATCGATCCTGGCGGCATCGGACTGCTCGGTGTCGGAGCTGGTCGCGATGAAAGACGAGATCGTCGCGCTAAGGGATCGGCTGAATGCGGTGATCGGGGAGTAGGGGACTAAAGCCGCTTCTTGGCGAAGGCGCGGCCTGATGCTGACTTCAAGTACTTTTCGAATGCGACGGCCTGCTTCTCATCGCTGAATGCGACGTAAGTCTTGAGCCCCCAAGGTCCGTATTTCGAAGTGTGGGGCACCTCGCCAGCATTGTGCTTTGCCAGTCGGGCGCGGAGGTCGTCGGTGATCCCGACGTAGAAATGGAGGGAATCGAGGCTCTCCAAGATGTAGACGTACTTCATCGCACTCCCCCCGGTTGTCGAAGAGAGTTTACACCCGCCGTTGCTCTGCTGAAGCCCGGCTTCGCCCTTTGGGCTCCGCCGCGGCAGCCTTCGCTAGCTTCGCCACGAGGGAGCGGAGCTGGCTTGCCGAGCCGTAGCTGGCGAAGCCAGCGAAGGCTGGTGGAGCCAGGCGGGATCGAACCGCCGACCTCTTGCATGCCATGCAAGCGCTCTCCCAGCTGAGCTATGGCCCCTTAGTCCAGATGGGAGGATCCTGGGGGACCCGTCCCGGCCGGCGAGCGCTCTAGGCGACTCGCGCGGAGCACCCTTTTTCACAGATCAGGGCTGATCTCAAGTCTCTTCATCACCGCCAACATCACCAATGATGTCGGTGACGTCCTCATCGCCCTCTTCCTCGTCGGCAATGAAGGTCGAATCGTCGTCATCATCGTCGTCGAGGGTCTCGTCGACCTCGATATCGTCCTCCGATTCGGGCACGACCGCCTTGACCTTGCCGGTGTTCTCCTCGGCATCGGCCTCCTCGAGCGACACCAATTCCTCGGCCTCCGCCGGCTCCGGCGCGTTGTCCTGGGCCATGTTACGGGCCTCGGCCGCACGGGGGCCGCGGGCAGGAGCGACCGGTGCGATCGGCACCACTTCGCCGGTATAGGGCGAGATCACCGGATTCTTGTTGAGGTCATAGAACTTCTTGCCCGTGGTCGGGCAAATACGTTTGGTTCCGAGTTCGGACTTGGCCACGGCAGGAATCCTGGGAATGTCTGAAAAGCGGTGCTTCACTTGGCTAGTTGGCGGCCCGCTGTCAATAGCGCATTACGGGAGAACGACATGCCCGTGACGGGGCGCGGACCATGTGGTACCTGCGCGCCAGCCCACCGGGCCTATTCAAGGACACAATCTTGACCCATTCCGACCAACCGAGGCCGCTCCAGTCTCGCGCCAGCGGTCCCCTGACCGGGAAAGTACGGGTGCCCGGCGACAAGTCGATCTCCCACCGCGCCCTCATCCTGGGCGCGCTCGCGGTCGGCGAAACCAGGATTTCGGGCCTGCTCGAGGGCGAGGACGTCCTCAACACCGCCAAATCGATGCAGGCGCTGGGCGCCAGCGTCGAGCGCACCGGCGATTTCGCCTGGACCGTCAACGGCGTCGGGGTCGGAGGCTTCGCCCAGCCCAAGGCAGCACTGGATTTCGGCAATTCCGGCACCGGCTGCCGGCTGGTCATGGGCGCCGTCGCCGGCTGCCCGATTTCGGCGGTGTTCGACGGCGACGCCTCGCTGCGCAGCCGTCCGATGCGCCGGATCCTCGATCCCCTGGAAAAGATGGGTGCCAGAGTCACCGCCGGCGGCGAGGGCGGGCGCCTGCCGCTGACCCTCCAGGGCGCGCGCGACCCCCTGCCGATCGTCTACAAGACCCCGGTCGCCTCGGCCCAGATCAAATCGGCCGTGCTGCTGGCGGGCCTCGCCGCTCCCGGCACCACCACGGTCATCGAGACCGAGGCCAGCCGCGACCACACCGAGCTGATGCTGAAGCATTTCGGCGCCGACATCACCTCGGTCCAGGAAGGCCGGCACGGCCGCCGCATCACGCTGGTGGGCCAGCCCGAGCTGCATGGCGCCAATGTCGTGGTGCCCGCCGATCCCTCTTCGGCCGCCTTCCCGATCGTCGCGGCGCTGATCGTGGAGGGCTCCGATGTCGTGCTGTCCGACGTCATGACCAATCCGCTGCGCACCGGGCTGTTCACCACGCTGTGCGAAATGGGCGCCTCCATCGAGGAGAGCGAAGTGCGCGGCGATGCCGGCGAGCCGATGGCGCGCTTGCGCGTGCGGGCGTCGAAGCTGCGCGGCGTCGAGGTGCCGCCGGAGCGCGCGCCGTCGATGATCGACGAATATCTGGTGCTGGCGGTGGCGGCGTCGTTCGCCGAAGGCACCACGATCATGCGCGGCCTGCAGGAGCTGCGCGTCAAGGAATCCGACCGGCTTGAAGCCACCGCCGCCATGCTGCGCGTCAACGGCGTCAAGGTCGTGGTCTCCGGCGACGATCTGATCGTGGAGGGTCGCGGCCACGTCCCGGGCGGCGGCACTGTCGCCACCCATATGGACCATCGCATCGCGATGTCCGCGCTGGTGATGGGCTGCGCCTCCGATCAGCCCGTGACCGTCGACGACACCGCCTTCATCGCCACCAGCTTTCCGGATTTCATTCCGATGATGCGTTCGCTAGGGGCCGAGTTTTCATGATCATCGCCATCGACGGGCCCGCGGCTTCGGGCAAGGGCACGCTCGGCAAGCGTCTCGCCCACCATTACGGCTATCGTCATCTCGATACCGGCGTGATCTATCGCGCGGTCGCCTATGCCCTGATGCAGTCGGGGCACGATCTCAACGACGAGGCGGCTGCGGTGCAGGCCGCGTTGGAGCTCGATCCCGAAAAGTTCGGCAATCCTGCGCTGAAGACCCAGAAGGCCGGCGAGGGAGCCTCGATCGTGTCGGCAATCCCTCGGGTTCGCGAGGTCCTGGTCAATTTCCAGCGCCAGTTCGCCGCTGATCCGCCCGGCGCCGTGCTCGACGGCCGCGATATTGGAACCGTGATCTGCCCCCATGCCGACGTGAAGATCTTCGTGGTCGCCGACCCCAAGGTCCGCGCGCGGCGCCGCACCATGGAGGCCAAAGCGCGGGGCGAGGAGGCGGACGAGGCGGCCGTGCTCGCCGACATCCTCCAGCGTGACGAACGTGACAAGAATCGGCCGATTGCGCCTCTGAAACCGGCCCCGGATGCTTACTTGCTAGATAACTCCCAACTGGATATAGAAGGCGGCGTCCGGGCCGCCATCGACATTATCGAGGCTGTCCGAGCGGGCCGGTCGCGGGGTTAAGCCGCCGCCGTCATTGGAGGAAGTGCCCGCTCCCGCTCTTTGAGGTCGATACGCTTCGTCCCGGTTTTGGGACCGGCGCGATCCAGGTTCCGGACAAAGCTTTCAACGTATCGAACGCGCGGGCCTCAGCCGGCCCGCTTCCGCTGTTCTGGTCGCTAGATCGGGGCAACGAGCGGTCGCTCGAAGGTCTTGCGGACCTTCCGACACTGCGCGCGCGATGCGCCCATGAACCCAACGGCCGGCAGACATCCGCAACTGGAGAACAAATGGCTTCGACTTCTGCTGATACCTATAGCCCGTCGCGCGACGATTTCGCCGCGATGCTCGACGAGTCCTTCGCAGGTGGCAACCTGCAGGAAAGCTCCGTCGTCAAGGGCAAGGTGGTTGCAATTGAAAAGGACATGGCCGTCATCGACGTCGGCCTGAAGACCGAGGGCCGCGTCGCGCTGCGCGAATTTTCCGGCCCCGGCCGTGAGAGCGACCTCAAGGTCGGCGACGAGGTGGAAGTGTTCCTCGATCGCATTGAAAACGCCCTCGGCGAAGCCGTGCTGTCGCGCGACAAGGCGCGCCGCGAAGAGAGCTGGGGCAAGCTGGAGAAGGCGTTTCAGAACAACGAGAAGGTCAACGGCGTCATCTTCAACCAGGTCAAGGGCGGCTTCACCGTCGACCTCGACGGTGCCGTGGCCTTCCTGCCGCGCTCGCAGGTCGACATCCGTCCGATCCGCGACGTTGCGCCGCTGATGAACAACTCGCAGCCGTTCCAGATCCTGAAGATGGACCGCCGCCGCGGCAACATCGTCGTGTCCCGCCGCACGGTGTTGGAAGAGACCCGCGCCGAGCAGCGCCAGGAGCTGGTGCAGAACCTCGAAGAGGGTCAGGTCATCGACGGCGTGGTCAAGAACATCACCGATTACGGTGCGTTCGTCGACCTCGGCGGCATCGACGGCCTCCTGCACGTCACCGACATCGCCTGGCGCCGCGTCAACCACCCGACCGAGGTGCTCTCGATCGGCCAGACCGTGAAGGTCAAGATCATCAAGATCAACCACGAGACGCACCGCATCTCGCTGGGCATGAAGCAGCTGCTGGACGATCCGTGGCAGGGCATCGAAGCCAAGTACCCGCTGGGTGCCCGCTTCACCGGCCGCGTCACCAACATCACCGACTACGGTGCGTTCGTCGAGCTCGAGCCGGGCATCGAAGGCCTGATCCACGTCTCCGAGATGTCGTGGACCAAGAAGAACATGCACCCTGGCAAGATCGTGTCGACCTCGCAGGAAGTCGACGTGCAGGTGCTGGAAGTGGATTCCGTCAAGCGCCGCATCTCGCTCGGCCTCAAGCAGACCATGCGCAACCCCTGGGAGGTCTTCGTCGAGAAGCACCCGACCGGTTCGGTGGTCGAGGGCGAGGTCAAGAACAAGACCGAGTTCGGTCTGTTCCTGGGCCTCGAGGGCGACGTCGACGGCATGGTCCACCTCTCCGATCTCGACTGGAAGCTTCCGGGCGAGCAGGTGATCGACAACTACAAGAAGGGCGACATGGTGAAGGCCGTGGTGCTCGATGTGGACGTCGAGAAGGAGCGCATCTCGCTCGGCATCAAGCAGCTCGAAGGCGATCCCTTCGCCGAGCCGGGCGATGTCAAGAAGGGTGCGGTCGTGACCTGCGAAGTGCTCGAAGTGAAGGAAAGCGGTATCGAGGTTAAGATCGCCGGTACCGACTTCACCACCTTCATCAAGCGCTCCGAGCTCGCCCGTGACCGCAACGACCAGCGCGCCGAACGCTTCGCCGTCGGCGAGAAGGTCGATGCCCGCGTCATCCAGTTCGACAAGAAGGCCCGCAAGGTCCAGGTGTCGATCAAGGCGCTCGAAGTCGCCGAAGAGAAGGAAGCCATCGCGCAGTACGGCTCCTCGGATTCGGGTGCGACGCTGGGCGACATCCTCGGCACCGCGCTGAAGAACCGCGACAGCAAGTAAGCGAAACGTCCGTTTTGCGACATCAAGGCCCCGGCGCAAGCCGGGGCTTTTTTGTTGCTGTCTCCACGAACTCCGCTGTCGTCCCGGACAAGCGACGCGAAGCGGAGCGCCGATCCGGGACCCATAACCCCAGGGAGGAGTTTGACGAAGACTCGGAGTTGCCAGCTCGCTCGACGACTCCTCCTTGGGGTTATGGATCCCCGCCCCCGTGCGCAATTGCGCACTAGGCGGGGATGACGACCGAGTCTGCGACGACTTGCTTGCCCCACACGAGGCCTTGTTTTCTTCAAATTGCGCCGCAATTGATGTATCGAGATAGGCCAATGGTCACGCCGTGACGGCACAACGCGCCTGATCTTTCATTTGGAGATATTCCGATGTCGCTCGATTCGGACATCATCGTCGATCGCCGCAGGATCCGCCGCAAGCTGACGTTCTGGCGGGTGATGGCGGCGCTGATCGCGATCGCGGCGATTGCAAGCTTCGCGCTGATTGCGACGCCCGGTGCACGCGGCACCCTCGCATCCGCCGGCTCGATCGCGCGCGTCCAGATCGAGGGATTGATCCGCAGCGATTCCGACCGCACGCAGGCGCTGGAGCGGCTCGAGAATTCGCAGGCCGCCGCCGTCATCGTTCACATCAACTCGCCCGGCGGCACCACCGCCGGCTCCGAGCAGCTCTATGACTCGCTGGTCCGTCTCAAGGCGAAAAAGCCGCTGGTGGTGGTGGTGGAGGGGCTGGCCGCCTCCGGGGGCTACATCACCGCGATTGCGAGCGACCACATCGTCGCCCAGCAAAGCTCCCTGGTCGGCTCCATCGGCGTGCTGTTCCAGTACCCCAACCTCTCCGAGCTCATGAAGACGATCGGCGTCAAGGTCGAGGAGGTGAAGTCCTCGCCGCTGAAGGCGGCGCCCAACGGTTTTGAGCCGACCAGTCCCGAGGCGCGCGCCGCGCTCGATGCGCTGGTGAAGGATTCCTATGCCTGGTTCAAGGGGATGGTGAAGGAGCGGCGTGGCATGGATGACACGCAGCTCGAAAAAGTCGCCGACGGCCGCGTCTTCACCGGGCGCCAGGCGATCGATCTCAAGCTGATCGACCAGATCGGCGACGAGAAGACGGCCGTGACCTGGCTGGTCGAGCAGAAGGGCGTCAAGAAGGGGCTACCGGTGCGCGACTACAAGCTCCAGCCGCGCTTCGGCGACCTGCCGTTCCTGAAGACGGCGGCCGCATTGACGCTGGAAGCGCTCGGTTTGGGCTCGATCGCGCACCAGATCGGGCAAACCGGCGTCGCGCAGGCGGTGGATCGGCTCGGAATGGATGGAATGCTGGCCTTGTGGCAGCCGGCTGCGTCCAACTGACCGTCGGCAGGCGAGTTTCAGAGCTTTTTCGCGTCTGACGCGTGCTGGCGCAGCCTGCTTTTTCGGCATTTGTCACGCATTTTCACGACGCCCATCCTTGATTTAGCGTCTTGACAGATCACGGTATTTTCACGGAAATGGTCATCCGCACGCTCCCGGGTCCTATCTCTCGATGATCAAATCCGAACTTGTTCAGCGTATCGCCGAGCACAACCCGCATCTGTACCAGCGGGATGTCGAGAACATTGTGAATGCGATTCTCGAAGAGATCGTAGCGGCGCTTGCACGCGGTGACCGCGTCGAGCTGCGCGGCTTCGGTGCCTTCTCGGTCAAGCATCGCCCTGCGCGCGCAGGGCGCAATCCACGCACCGGCGCCCATGTGCCCG
Organism: Bradyrhizobium sp. BRP23; assembly: GCF_020194135.1. NCBI lineage: Bacteria > Pseudomonadati > Pseudomonadota > Alphaproteobacteria > Hyphomicrobiales > Nitrobacteraceae > Bradyrhizobium > Bradyrhizobium sp. BRP23. The sequence continues at coordinate 73,096 of NZ_JADYVW010000016.1, forward strand.
TCGATCAGAAGAGCGTTCCGTTCTTCAAGACCGGCAAGGAAATGCGCGAGCGGCTGAACCGCGACCATCCGGATCCCGGCGGCGTAGACTAGAGCGCGATGTGAGCGCGCTTTGGGGTTTTTCGCGGTCGCACAGGATGCGGCCGCAAGCTTGATTCAAGGCGAGCGAAGCCAGATGCGAAAGTTCCTGACCGCGCTGATCGTACTTCCGCTGGGCCTGATCCTGGTGGCGTTCGCCGTCGCCAACAGGCATTTCGTCACGGTCTCCTTCGACCCCTTCATTGCCGACGACCCCTCGCTGTCGATCACCCTGCCGCTGTTCCTGTTGCTGATCCTGGCGGCGGCCCTGGGCGTTGTCGCGGGCGGCTCCGCCGTCTGGCTCGGCCAGCGGCGCTGGCGGCGCGCGGCGCGCCGGAATGACGCGGAGGCCCGGGCCGTCAGGGCCGAACTGGCCGATCTGCGGGCCCAGGCGACGGCAGCGAAGGCGGAGTCCCAGCGCCTTCCCGTTCCCTCCGGGATGGGCCTGTACGGGCCCGTCGGGCGAGACAAGCAGCGCGCGACGTTGTAGAAGCGGCCCCGACCGAAAAGCCCCGTTTTCCGGCCGCGGACCCGCGGCCTCTACCCGCTTTGAGACCATGTCCCTGCTCGTCAAGATCTGCGGCCTGTCCACGCCCGAGACGCTCGAAACGGCGCTCGAGGCGGGCGCCGACATGGTCGGGTTCGTGTTCTTTCCGCCGTCGCCCCGGCACCTGTCCCTGGAACTCGGCCGTGACCTCGGCCGTCAGGTCAAGCGGCGCGCGCTCAAGGTGGCGCTCACGGTCGATGCCGATGACGCAACGCTCGACAACATCATGGACGCGCTGTCGCCGGACATCTTCCAGCTCCACGGCGGGGAGAGCGTGGCGCGGCTGCGCGACCTCAAGCAACGCTTCGGCCGCCCGGTGATGAAGGCGGTCCCGGTCGCGACAGCGGCCGATCTCGCGGTGCTGCCCGGCTACGCCGCGGTCGCCGATCGCATCCTGTTCGATGCGCGCGCGCCGAAGGACGCGACGCGGCCCGGCGGCCTCGGGGAGCCCTTCGACTGGCACCTGCTCGAAAAGCTCGATCTGAAACTGCCCTATATGGTTTCGGGGGGGCTGCACGCCGAGAATCTCGCCGAGGCCCTTCGTGTCACCCGCGCCAGCGGCGTCGACGTGTCCTCCGGTGTCGAGAGCGCTCCCGGCGTGAAAGACCCAGAGATGATCAAGGCCTTCATCCGCGCCGCGCGCGCCAGCAAAGATGCCAGTCAAGAGTTGAGCGTCCGATGAACATTGCCAAGCCAAATTCCTACCGCAGCGGCCCCGACGAGCGCGGCCATTTCGGCATTTTCGGCGGGCGCTTCGTCGCCGAAACCTTGATGCCGCTGATCCTCGACCTGGAGAAGGCCTACACCGCGGCCAAGGCCGATCCGGCGTTTCAGGCCGAGATGAACGGCTACCTCAAGAACTATGTCGGCCGGCCCTCGCCGCTCTATTTCGCCGAGCGCCTGACCGAGCATCTCCGCGGCGCCAAGATCTACCTCAAGCGTGAAGAGCTCAACCACACCGGCTCGCACAAGGTGAACAACGTGCTCGGCCAGATCATGCTGGCACGGCGCATGGGCAAGAAGCGCATCATCGCCGAGACCGGCGCGGGCCAGCACGGCGTTGCCACCGCGACGCTGTGCGCGCGCTTTGGCCTCGAATGCGTGGTCTATATGGGCGCCGTCGACGTCGAGCGGCAGCAGCCCAACGTCATCCGCATGGAGATGCTGGGCGCCAAGGTGATGCCGGTGCAGTCGGGCACGCGCACGCTGAAGGATGCCATGAACGAGGCGCTGCGCGACTGGGTCACCAACGTGCATAACACCTTCTATTGCATCGGCACGGTGGCCGGTCCGCATCCCTATCCGACCTTGGTGCGCGATTTCCAGTCGGTCATCGGCGACGAGACCAAGGCGCAGATGCAGGAGATCGAGGGGCGCCTGCCGGATTCGCTGGTGGCCTGCATCGGCGGCGGCTCCAACGCGATGGGCTTGTTCCATCCGTTCCTCGATGATTCCTCCGTGGAGATCTTCGGCGTCGAAGCCGCCGGCCATGGCCTGACGCAGCTGCATGCGGCCTCGATCGCGGGCGGCCGCCCCGGCGTGCTTCACGGCAACCGCACCTATCTCTTGATGGATGCCGACGGCCAGATCCAGGACGCGCATTCGATCTCGGCCGGTCTCGATTATCCCGGCATCGGCCCTGAGCATTCCTGGCTGCACGAGGTCGGCCGCGTCAATTATCTCTCCGCGACCGATGACGAGGCGCTCGCCGCGTTCCAGCTGCTGTCAAAGCTCGAAGGCATCATCCCCGCGCTCGAGCCCGCGCATGCCATCGCCAAGGTGATGGAGCTCGCGCCGAAGCGGCCGCGGGACCACCTGATGGTCGTCAATCTCTCCGGCCGCGGCGACAAGGACGTCCCGCAGGTCGGCGACATCCTGAGGGGCAAGAAGTGACCACGCGTATCGATACCCGTTTTGCCGAGCTGAAAAGCCAAGGCCGCGCGGCCTTTGTCACCTATGTGATGGCCGGCGATCCCGATCCCGCGACCTCGCTCGAGATCGTCAAGGCGCTGCCGAAGTCCGGCGCCGACGTCATCGAACTCGGCATTCCCTTCACCGATCCGATGGCGGATGGTCCCTCGATCCAGGCTGCAGGCCTGCGTGCGCTCAAGATCGGCATGACCTTGAAGAGGACGCTGGAGCTGGTGCGCGACTTCCGCAAGGACGACAATGTCACGCCGCTGGTGCTGATGGGCTATTACAATCCGATCTACATCTACGGCGTCGACAAGTTCTTGGCTGATGCCAAGACGGCCGGCGTCGACGGCCTGATCATCGTCGATTTGCCGCCGGAGGAAGACGACGAGCTCTGCATTCCTGCGCTGAAGGCGGGGCTCAACTTCATTCGCCTGGCGACGCCGACTACTGACGACAAGCGCCTGCCTGCGGTGCTCGCGAACACATCAGGCTTTGTCTATTACGTCTCGATCGCCGGCATCACCGGTGCAGCGGCGGCGGACGCCAATGCCGTCGGCGAAGCTGTCGCGCGCATCAAGCGGCATACCAGGCTGCCGATCTGCGTCGGTTTCGGCATCCGCACGCCGGAGGCGGCGCGCGCCATTGCCGAGAAGGCCGATGGTTCGGTGGTCGGCACCGCGCTGGTCGACGCCCTCAAGAACAGCCTCGATGCCGAGGGACGGGCGACCGCCAAGACCGTTAACGCCGTCGCCGAATTGACGGCCGCTCTGGCCCAGGGCGTCAAGGGCGCGCAGCAGGCGGCGGAATAGGCCATAATTCCGCTGTAGCTCTTTAGTTTGAGCATGATCTGGTCGGAAAACCGCTTCACACTTTTCCGGATCATGCTCTAACGCGGGCGACACGGCGGCTTGCCGGGCAGATGTCCGGCCGCCATATATCCTTCAGGCGATTCCCGGCGGGATCGCACATCGGAGCAAACCATGAACTGGCTTACCAACGTGGTCCGGCCGAAGATCCGCAACATGCTGCGGCGGGAGACGCCGGAGAACCTGTGGATCAAGTGCCCGGATTCCGGACAGCTCGTGTTCTACAAGGACGTCGAGGCCAACCAGTTCGTCATTCCCGGCTCGAACTATCACATGCGCATGGGCGCGGTCGCGCGGCTCAAGTCGATCTTCGACAACGAGACCTGGTTCGACGTGGCGCTGCCCGAAGTCACCCCTGACCCGCTCAAGTTCCGCGACGAGAAGAAATATGTCGACCGCGTCAAGGATGCTCGGGCGCGGACCAATCTGAATGATGCGGTCAAGGTCGGCTACGGCAAGCTCGAAGGCTCCGCCGTCGTCGTCGCCGTGCAGGATTTCGACTTCATGGGCGGCTCGCTCGGCATGGCCGCGGGCGAAGCCATCGTGCGCGGGATGGAGCTCGCGGTCGAGAAGAAGTCGCCGTTCATCGTGTTCGCGGCCAGCGGCGGCGCCCGCATGCAGGAAGGCATTTTGTCCCTGATGCAGATGCCGCGCACCACCGTAGCCGTGCAGATGCTGCGCGAGGCAAAGCTGCCCTACATCGTCGTGCTGACCAATCCGACCACCGGCGGCGTCACCGCGTCCTATGCGATGCTCGGCGACGTCCAGATCGCCGAGCCCGGCGCGCTGATCGGCTTTGCCGGTGCGCGCGTGATCGAGCAGACCATCCGCGAGAAGCTGCCTGAAGGTTTCCAGCGCGCCGAGTACCTCAAGGAGCACGGCATGGTCGACATGGTCGTGCATCGCCACGAGCTGCGGCCGACGCTGGCGCGGCTCTGCCGCCTCTTGACCAAGGCGCCGGCGCAGGAAGGCGCATCGAAGCCCGTGGAGCCGGTCGCCAGCCCGGCGCAGATCGTATCGGCCGCCGAGACGGCGCCGGCTGCGCCGCACGCGTGAACGCCTCCCCTGACAGTGCAAAGAGACCGCTCGACGAGTTGATCGGGCGGCTGTCGACCCTGCATCAGAAGCGCATCGATCTCGGGCTGGAGCGGATGCACCGTCTGCTCGAGCGGCTCGGCCACCCCGAGCGCAAGCTGCCGCCGGTGATCCACATTGCCGGCACCAACGGCAAGGGCTCGACGCTCGCTTATCTGCGCGCGACGCTGGAGGCCTCAGGTCTTCGCGTCCACGCCTATACGTCCCCTTATCTCGTCCGCATCAACGAATGTTTCCGGCTTGGCCGCCTCAGTGGCGGCGTGCTCGTCGGCGACGACGAACTGCGCGCGGCGTTGGAAGAGGTCGAGCGCGTCAATGCCGGCGAGGCCGCGACATTGTTCGAACTGAAGACGGCGGCTGCCTTCTTGCTGTTCGCGCAGAACCCGGCCGACATCGTGCTGCTCGAAGTCGGCCTCGGCGGCCGGCTGGATTCGACCAACGTGGTCGATCAGCCGGCGGCCTCTGTGATCACGCCCGTCAGCATGGATCACACGGATTTCCTCGGCGATACGTTGGCGTCGATTGCCGGCGAGAAGGCCGCGATCATCAAGCGCGGCGTGCCCGTGATTTGCGCCGAGCAGATGCCGGAGGCGATGGCCGTGATCGAAGCGCAGGCGAGGCGCATGCGTGCGCCGCTGTTCGCCGCAGGCGAGAGCTGGCACGTCAATGTCGAGCGCGGACGTCTGGTCTATTCCGACGATCGCGGCTTGATGGACCTGCCGGCGCCGCGTCTGTTCGGGCGCCACCAGTTCGCCAATGCCGGGCTCGCGATCGCGACGCTACGCGCGCTGCCGACCATCAAGGTCAATCACGCCGCGTTCGAGGCCGGCATCGTCGGTGCCGACTGGCCGGCGCGGATGCAGCGCCTCACCTCGGGCGAGTTGCTGTCCTGGGGTCCGCAGGGCTCGGAGATCTGGCTCGACGGCGGCCACAATGCCGAGGGCGGGCGCGTTGCGGCGGCCGCGCTCGGCGACCTCGAGGAGCGGGTGTCGCGGCCGCTGGTGATCATCGCCGGCATGATGGCCAACAAGGATGCGCACGCCTTCCTCGCCAATTTCGCCGGCCTCACCCGTCACATCATCGCAGTGCCGATTCCCGACACGGAGAATGCGATGCCGGTCGACCGTCTCGCCGATGCCGCGCGCAGCCTCGGCATGCGCGTCGAGCCCGCCCCCGGCGTCGAGGCCGCCCTGCGCGCGCTGGCGCAGCTCGCCTACGAGTTGCCGCCGCGGATCCTGATCACCGGCTCGCTGTATCTCGCCGGCCACGTGCTGGCCATCAACGGCACGCCGCCTGCATAGAGGTTGCCGTAGCCCGGATGGAGCGAAGCGCAATCCGGGATCGTGCCACAAGCAAGGAAGGTCCCGGATTACGCTGCGCTCCATCCGGGCTACAGGAAATGCCAATGCGCTTCGCCGCGATTGCCGATGTCCACGGAAACTATCTCGCGCTGGAGGCCGTGCTCGCCGACATCCGCGCGCTCGGTATTGCCGACATCGTCAATCTCGGCGACATGCTGAGTGGCCCGCTCGATGCGCGCCGCACCATCGAGATCCTGATGCCGCTCGATGCCGTGCACGTCCTCGGCAATCACGACCGCTATCTGCTCGACCGTCCGCCGGAGAAGATGGGGTCGTGGGATCGTCCCGCCTACGAACAGCTCGATGCCGCCCACCTCGATTGGCTGCGCGCGCAGCCGATGACGCGTGTCTTCCGTGAGCAGGTGTTCGTCTGCCACGCGACGCCCGGCAGCGATGAGGTGTACTGGCTCGACACCGTTCATCCCGACGGCACGGTGGCGCTGTCGCCGCTCGACCGCATCGAGCAGCTCGCGGACGGCATCACGCAATCGCTGATCCTGTGCGCCCACACCCACCTCGCCCGCGCGGTGCGCCTGCGCGACGGCCGGCTGATCGTCAATCCCGGCAGCGTCGGTAGCCCTGGTTTTCGCGACAAGCATCCGTACGCGCATGTGGTCGAGGCCGGCACGCCGCACGCGCGCTATGCGATCCTCGAACGTGCCGATGCTGCCTGGCAGGTGACGTTCCGCCACGTCGCCTACGATCACGGGGCCATGGCCGCGCTGGCGCGCCGCAATGGTCAGCCGGAGCTTGCGAACGCGCTGGCGACGGGGTGGATCAAGTAGGTGTTGCTGCGTAGCCCGGAGGGAGCGGAGCGCAATCCGGGGCCATCGTTGCTTGGGGCATGATTCCCGGATTACGCTCCGCTCCATCCGGGCTACGGGCTACTTCAACAGCTTCATCGGATCGGCCGCCTTCTGCTTCAGCTGCTCGAACGTGCATTGCCGCGGCGCCTTGTCCGGGCGCCAGCGCAGGATTGAGGTGCCGTGACGGAAGCGTTCGCCGCTGAAATGGTCGTAGCAGACCTCGATCACCAGCTTCGGCTTGAGCGGACACCACTTTGCGGAACGCTCGGTCGACCAGCGGCTCGGCCCGCCCGGCGCGTTGCCGGTGAAGCCGGGCTCGCCGATCAGTGCTTCGAGCCGATCGGTCATACCAGGCTTCGCCTCCGCCTTGATCGCCGAGGTGAAGCCGACGTGATGCAGCAGGCCATCATCGTCGTAGAGCCCGAGCAGCAGCGAGCCGACGACGTTCCGGCCGGCGATCTTGTTGGTGGCGTAGCGGAAGCCGCCGACCACGCAATCGGCGCTGCGGAATTTCTTGATCTTCTGCATACCGTCGCGATTGCCCGCCTGGTAGGGCAGATCGATCCGCTTGGCGATGACGCCGTCCGAGCCGCCGCCGGATCGCGCCAGCCATTTCTTGGCCGTGGCGTAGCTCGTGGTCGCCGGTGAGAGGCGGAACAGGCTGCCCTTGATGTTGGCTTTCGCGAAGGCTTCCAGCGCCGGCCGGCGCTCGCGCAGCGTCTTCTCAGCCAGGCCCTTCTGTCCGGATGTCGCGAGCAGATCGAAGACGAGGTAGAGCGCCGGGGTCTCCACTGAGAGCTTCTTCACGCGGCTGGCCGCCGGATGGATTCGTTGCAGCAGCGCGTCGAAGGAAAAGCTCTTGCCCTGCGGCACGACGATCTCGCCGTCGAGCGTGAAGCGGTCGGCCTTCAGCGCCAAGGCCGCAGTGACGACTTCCGGGAAATAGCGCGCGAGGTCCTCGCCGGATTTGGAGCGCAGGTCGACGTTGCTGCCGTTGCGCGCCAGCAGGCAGCGGAAGCCGTCCCACTTGGGTTCATATTGCCATTCACCGCCGCGCGGGATCGCGTCGACCGAGCGCGCCTCCATTGCGGCGAGAGCGGTGGGCTTGCGATCGCGCTTTCGGGGAGGAGCAGGCAAGGGCAGGACTCGTCATACGCTGAATACGCCCCATCAACGCCAAACGGCCGGCTTTCGCCGGCCGTTGTCGAAAATAATCTTGCGCCAATAATCCTGGCCAGTTGATCAGACCGCGGAGGTGATCCACTGCTGCAGCTTCGCCTTCGGCGCGGCGCCAACCTGGCGCGAGGCCATTTCGCCGCCCTTGAAGATCATCAGAGTCGGGATCGACATCACGCCATACTTCGAGGCGGTCTTCGGGCTCTCGTCGACATTGAGCTTCACGATCTTGACCTTGTCGCCCATCGCGCCGGCGATCTCGTCGAGCGCGGGTGCGATCATGCGGCAGGGGCCGCACCATTCGGCCCAGAAATCGACGACCACGGGGCCGTTCGCCTTGAGCACTTCGGCTTCGAAATCGGCGTCGGAAACCTTGCTAACGGCCATTGGGAGTACCTCACTCGGTTGAAAGAGAATCGGCGCGACCTGGAATCGCGCCCGGGATCATGGGGTGAACCTATGAACGGCCCCTTGCCGGGTCAAGGACGCTCACACCGAGATGAAGGGATGCCAGCGCCGCGTCCAGCGCGGGGGCCGAAATCTCCATATATTCAAGGGCCTCGGTCCAGAGCAGGACGGCCCTGACGGACCTTTGGGGATAAAGCCGCGACAGCACCGCCCGGTATAGCGCAAGCTGCCGGACATAGGCCGCCGGCGCCTCGGCCGCGCTTTTGGGCGCTGCCTGGTTGGTCTTGAAGTCGACGATCAGGACTTCCTCTGGGCGCACGACCAGCCGGTCGATCTGTCCCGATACCAGGGCCGGCGTGCGGCCCGGCCGCTCCAGCCGCCCGGCGATGGCGACCTCCGCCCGGCTGCCGGCGGCAAAGACGGGCGCGAAACGCGGCTCCGTGATCAGGGCGAGCACCTTGTCGGCCAGTGCGATGCGATCGGCCTCCGGCCAGTCCGCGGCGTTGCGCGCCATGAAGCCGAGCGCGGCCTCGCGCCGGCGCTCGCCGGCGATCTCGGGCAGCGATTGCAACAGGCGATGCACCAGCGTGCCGCGTTGCAACGCCAGCGCGCGCGACTGCACCGATTCGCCCGATCGGACGCTGCGGCCCTCCTCGGCAGGCTGGCCCGAGGGGCGCACGGGATCCTCGTCGATGGTCTCGCGCGGGGCCGGTGTCCGCAGCCACTCCGCCAGCGCGATGGTCTGGTGCACGGAGGCCGCCGGCGCGCCCAGCGCCGCGACGTCCTCAGGACGGGCGAACCGGGTGACCTTGCCGAGCGGCGTCTCGATCACCTGCTTGTCGAGGCCCGAGCCTTTGAGCCCGGTGTCGACGAGGTCGTACCAGCTCAGCTTGCGCACCGTCTTCACGTTGCCGGGCATGCAGCCGCCGACGATCAGCCGATCGGCCGCGCGCGTCATCGCGACGTAGAGCAGGCGGCGATATTCGTCCTCGGTCTCCTCCAGCATCGCCTTGCGCGCCTCGGCGACAGGCCTGGGATCGTCGGCCTTGCGGCCGGCCCAGACCACGACCTCGCCGCCATTGCCGCGCGGTACCTGGATCAGCCGCAGCCGCTGCGAGTCCGCGGGCGAAGACGTGGTGTCGACCATGAACACGACCGAGGCCTCCAGGCCCTTGGCGCCGTGTACGGTCATGACCCGCACCTCGTCGCGCGAGATCTCCATGTCGCGCTTCACTTCGGTGTCGGCCGAGCGGAGCCAGGCCATGAAGCCCTGCAGCGAAGCCGGCGCCTTGCGCTCGTAGTTCAGCGCGAGCTCCAGGAATTCGTCGAGCGCGTCATTGGCCTCGTGGCCGAGCCGGCGCAGGATGCGCGCACGCCCGCCATCGCCGCCCAGCAGCCAGGCGTAGAACGCGAACGGCGTCTCCTCGCGGGCGCGGATCTCGCAGGCTTCTAGGCGTCGCAACGCCGTGGTGAATTTCTCGCTTGTGGCCGCATGGTCGCCCAGCGCGCGGCGCAGCGATCCCTTGCGGTCCCACGCAAGCTGGAACAAATCGTCGTCATCGAGCCCGAATAGCGGGCACTTCAGCGCCACCGCGAGCGCGAGATCGTCCTGCGGCAGCAGCAGCGCGTCGGCCAGGTTCATCAGGTCGATGATGGCGATGTGCTCGGTCAGCTTGAGGCGGTCGGCGCCGGCGACCGGGATACCAGCGTGCTTCAGCGCCTGGATCACGGCGTCGAATGCGTTGCCGCGCCGGCGCACCAGAATCAGCATGTCGCCATAGCGAAGAGGACGACGCTCGCCCTCGTGCCCGGTCAGCGTGCCGCTCTCGACCAGCCGCTTGATCTCGGCCTGGATGCGTCGGGAAAGCTTGACCTCGGGGCTGGTGACGGCGACGCCGTCGAATGGCGCACGCCAGCCCTCGATGTCCTGCCGATCGTCGGCCTCGGCGAGATCCCACAGCTCGATCACGCTCGGGCCGGCATCGCTCAGCGAATTGTGCAGGGGATGGCCGATCTCGACCGAATGGATGCTCTTGTAGATCGCGGGATCGCGGAAGACGTGGTCGACCGAATGCAGGATCGTCGCGCCCGAGCGGAACGAATAGGTGAAGGCGACCGGATCGAATTTCAGGCCGGCGGCGGTGAACTTGCGATGCAGCTCGCGCCTGCGCGCGTCGAACTCGTGGGGAGCTGCGCCCTGGAACGAGAAGATCGACTGCTTCTCGTCGCCGACAGCGAAGATGGTGCGGTTCAGCCCCTCGCGCGCACCTTCGCCGGCGGTGAACTCGGAGATGATGTGCGCGATGATGTCCCATTGCCGCGGGCTGGTATCCTGCGCCTCGTCGATCAATACGTGATCGACGCCGCGGTCGAGCTTGTAATGCACCCAGCCCGAGGCGATGCGGTCCAGCATCGCCAGCGTCTTGTCGATGAGGTCGTCGTAGTCGAGCAGGCCGCGCTCCTGCTTCTCGCGGCGGTAATTCGCGGCGGCCGCTGTCGCGATATGCAGCAGGGCCGCGGTGCGGTCCCGAACCGTCACGGCGCGGCGCTTTTCGATCAGCCCTGCAAGGCGCTGCGCCTCGGCTTCGAACAGGCGGGCCACGGACGGATTGTGATCGCAGAACTTCTTGGTCAGCACTGCCTTGCGCGGCAGCTTGTCGTCGGTGAGGAAGACGGACAGATAGGCGTCGACCTGATCGCTGCCGGAAAACACCTTTGCCGCGCGCAGCCGCCCTGCCTGGTCATTGTCGGATTTGCTGCCGTCCTCCAGCGCGAAGGCAATGTCGTCCCAGCGCGCGCGCGGCAGGAACGGGCCGTCGAGAATCTCCGTCTCGACGGCTTCGATACGGTCGCCGATGTCAACGCCCAGCACCGCAGCCATCTGCGCCGCTGCGGCTTCCGCATCGCCGGCCTGGTCGGTCCAGGCCATGAAATGATCGCGGCTGAGGCACGCCTCGCGCACGACCTCCTTGAAGGTGACATCCGCGGCGCTCGCCATCGCCGTCAGCAGCGCGCGGCCGGTGACGCTCTCCGGATCGCGTGCGGCTTCCAGCAGCACCTTCAAATTGGCGCGTTCCATCATGTCGGTCTGGTCGCGCTCGTCGATCACGGCGAAGCGTGCGGGAACGTTGGCCTCGAACGGAAATTGCTGGAGCAGGCGGGTACACAGTGCGTGGATGGTCTGCACCTTCAGCCCGCCCGGCGTCTCCAGCGCGCAGGCGAACAGTTTTCTCGCGTCGCGGCGCAGCTTTGCGCCGGGATGCGGGATGCCGACCGCGCGGATCGCCGCGTCGAGCGCATCATCGTCCAGCATCACCCAATGGCCGAGCGTGGTGAACACGCGCTCGGCCATGTTGGCGGCGGCAGCTTTTGTGAAGGTGATGCAGAGGATCTTCTCCGGTGGCACGCCCGAGAGCAGCAGGCGGATCACGCGCTGCACCAGCACATGGGTCTTGCCCGAGCCGGCATTGGCCGAGACGAAGGCCGATGCAGTCGGATCGGAGGCGCGCGCCTGCCGCGCTCGCACCTCGTCAGGGATGGGACGCGGCGCCTTCACCATTCCTCGATCCCCAACCCGCCGGCCGCGGACCATTCCTTGATCCGGGCAAGGTCGTCATAGGTGCCGTAGCGATTCGCCCACATCGGCAGGTTCAGCGATGTATAGGCCTGGTTCTCGTCCTCGAAGGCGCGGATCAGCGCTTCCAGCTTTGCCCTCGCCTCGGCGGCCGCGGTGTCCGGCGGCTGCGGCTCGTCGCCGGGCTTGTACTTGAGCTCGAGGATGCGCTCCTCGCCGGGTGGATTGTTGCCGCTGAGGCGGACATAGACGAGCTGGCTCACGGAGGCGCCGGCGTCGATGTCGGGAAAACCGCCCTCGCGCAGGATCGCGGCTTCCAACGTCAGCTGCGGCGACAGGCCCATGCGGACCTGCTTGCCGGTCGGCGGCTGGCCGGTCTTGTAGTCGAGGATGGCGTAGCCGCCGCCCTGGCGGCGTTCGATGCGGTCGGCGCGCGCGGAAAGGCGGAAGCTGCGCTGAGGATCGAGCATGAACGAGATCTCGCCACGGGTCTCCGCGACGATCGCCGCGATCGCCTCGCGCCGCGCCGTCTCCCATTCGCCGAACCAGCGCGCGATGCGCTGGAAGCGCGGCCACCACAGCGCCCGTGCTTCGGGCCGCTCCATCAGCGGTGCAAAGTGCTTCTCGCCGATCGCGCGCAGCACCCGCGCGGGATCGTCGGGCAGGCGCGCCGCATAGCTTTCCGTGAATTCGCCGATGGCATCGTGAATCGCCGATCCGCGGTCGGCGGCCGAGAGCGGCATGTCGACGGGATCGAGCGCATCGAGCCGCAAGATGCGTTTGGCGTAGATCGTGTAGGGGTCGCGCAGCCAGTCTTCGATCTCGGTGACGGACATTTTGAGCGGGCGTGTCGCGCGCGGCGGCCGTGGTTCCGGCTGCTTGATCGGCTTGACCTCGTCGGGCTGGTCGAGCGCCGAAGCGAACTGCACATATGTCTCGCCGGCGCGAACCGCCGCCTGCCAGAGCTCATCGCCGGCCACCGCCTCCAGCCGATGAAGGAAGCGCGAGGCCACCGCCGGCGCGCCGCCGGCCTTGGCCGAGTGAGTGAGAATGACCTCGTCGCCGCCGAGCAATTGCGCGAAGTCATGGGCGGACAGGCCGATGCGGCGCTCCGGCAGATCGAGCCCGAGCTCGTGCCGCATCGGCCGGCTGAGCCAGGGATCGATGCGCGGCGCCGGTGGCCAGACGCCTTCGATCAGGCCGCCAATGATGATGCGGTCGGCCTGCATCAGGCGCGATTCCAGCGGGCCGTAGATTTGCAACCGTGCGCCCGGCCTGTCGCGCCGCCGCACCGCGCGGTCCCCGAAGGCGGTCTGGAACACGCCCGCGTAGTCCGCTAGCTGCACCAGCAATCCGCTGGTCGTGCCGCCGCGCAAGAGATCGTCGAAGGCGCCGGCGAGCGCGAGTCCATCGCGATCCTCGAAGGCGAGCGGAATGCCCTGATCGTCGCGCGACAGCTCGATCATGATCTCGCGATGCCGATGCGCAAGCTCCGCGAAATCATACGGCTTCGCCGGCGGCAGGCTCTCGATCGACGCCAATGCCTTTTGCAGGGCGTCGATCAGAGCCTGGATGCGATCGAGATCCTCGGCCTTGAGACGCGCCCGCGGCTCGGCGCGATGCAGTGCGGAGACCTCGCTGCGCCACAGCTTTGCCAGCTCCTCGCGGAAGCGGTTGAACTCGCGCAGGAGGCCGGCCGTGCCTGCCGGCGGGCGCGTGCCGCGCAGCAGCGCAAGCTCCAGGCTCTCGATTGCCATCTTCCACGCGCCCGGCGCGCGGCCGAGCCGGCACAGCGGATGCTTCAGCATCGCCAGCAGCGTCGGCGGCTCCAGGCCCTTGGTCGCCGCCTCCGCCGCGAGGCGCGCAAACGTGCCGGCGGATGTCTCCATCAAGACGTCGCCGCCGGAATCATCGAAGGCGAGATCCCATCGGGTCAGCGCCGCCATCACCCGCCGCGCCAGGGCGCGGTCGGGCGTGACCAGCGCCGCGGATTTGTCCAGGTGTCTGGCCTCGCGCATGGCGATGGCGATGGCGAGCGCTTCCATTTCAGGATTGGGCGCTTCGACCACCGCGAGGTTCTTCATGCCGCCCGCGATCTTCGCGGCAACATCGGGCTGCTTCAGCCGGTCGTGCCAGACCTCGGTCTTGGCGGACGGCCGCATCGATTCCGACGCGAGCAGGTCGCGGCCGTCTTCCGCTGGCGGCTGCAAAATCTCGACGTCGCTGCGCTTGATGCCGAAGCGATCCAGCAGCGCATGCATGGCATATTGCGGATGGTTCGAGGCCGGATGTTCCGCGAACTTGCCGAGCGAATCGCGCACGCCGCCGATGCTGCGCCAGGCGTCCTCGTCGAGATCGGTGTCGAGGCCGGGCAACACCACGGCGCCGTGTGGCAGCAATGCGACCGCATGGAGGAATTTTGCGGTGGCCGGCATCGAGCCGGTCGAGCCCGCCGCAACCACGGGTCCATTTGGATGCGCGGTCAAGCGCCTCGCCTCCGCGGCGATCAGAAGATCGCGCCGCGCGGCCGGTTCGATCCGGTTGATCTCGGCGAGATGATTGGGCCAGGCGATGCGGGCGATGCGCAGGAATTCGAGCGAGTGCTGCCAATAGCGGTCGAGGTTGTCGGGTACCAGCCCATCAAGGGCGCTCCAGTCGACGCCGCGCGTCACCATGTCGTCGATCAGGCGCGCGAGATCGGACGCCAGCGCCAGCGTCGAGGCGGGGCCGCCCACCACCAGCGGCGCCAGCACCGGGCCCTTGGCCCAGGCGGCGACGAGCTGCGCCAGCGTCAGGCGCCGTTCGAGCTCGCCCAGGCGCGGCGGAATGTCGAGCGGCGCGGTCCCGGAAAACTGTTCGCTCTCGCCCGCGAAAGCGAGCTCGTCCTCGTCGATGTCGCCGAGCGCGACGATGCGCGGCAGCACGACGGCATCCGCCTTCATTTCATCGAGGAAAATCTCGCGCACGATCCGCATGGCGCGCCGCGTCGGCAGATACAGCGTCGCGTCCGCCAGCCGCGCCGGTTCCTTGCGCGCCTCGAATCCCTCCACCAGCCGCCCATCGAGCAGGGCGGTGACGACCGTGCGCAGGAACGGAACTGAGATGGGAACGCTGAATACGCGCATGAGCTGCCTGATTCGAAGGATCAGGCAATATAGGGAGGCGGGGTCAATTGGTCATGGGTGGCGGAGGAGTCGTCCCCGCTGTTCGCCGAGGTTCGTAGCCCGGATGGAGCGCAGCGCAATCCGGGATGCTGCTCCGCGGCGAGAGGGCCCGGATTACGCTACGCTCCATCCGGGCTACGGCCTCTTCGAGGCAGCCCCTAAGCCACGCTCTCCAAGAACGCCTCTTCCGCGGCGTGCACGGCGTCGGGCGTGCCGACATGCATCCAGACGCCATCGAGGCGCAGGCCGAACAGCCGTTCCTGCTCGCCCGCGCGATCGAACATCTTCGTCAGCGAGAATTCGCCCTTGGGTGCGTCCACGAAGATCGCGGGCGACATGATCGCCGCGCCGGCATAGACGAACGGAACGACCTCCTTCTCCTTGCGCTTGCGCAAGGCGCCGTCGGGCAGCATGCCGTAATCGCCGCGACCGCCATAGCCGATGCTGGTCGCAGTCGGCGCCATCAGGAGCAGGATGTCCATGCGATCAGGGTCGAAATTTTCCGCGAGCCGCGTCAGGTTCGAGCGCACACCGTCGATCCACAGCGTGTCGGAATTGACATGGAAGAACGGCGCATCGCCGAGCAGCGGCAGCGCCTTGACGACGCCGCCACCAGTGCCGAGCACCTGGTTGCGCTCGTCGGAGATCGTCACGCGCGGAAGCTGGCGTGATGCGACGTGGTCGATGATCTGGTCCGGCAGGTAGTGCACGTTGACCACCGCCTCGGTCACGCCGGCCTGGCCGAGCTTGTCGAGCACGTGGTCGAGCAACGGCTGGCCTGCGACCGGCACCATCGGCTTCGGCATCTTGTCCGTCAGGGGGCGCATGCGCAGGCCAAACCCTGCGGCGAGCACCATGGCTTTGGTCGGCTTGACGGACATCCTTCCCCTTCTCAGACCTTTTCGCGTCGCAATCCTAACACGAGGCTCGATCTGCCGCACCGCATCTCGACCGCCTTAACCACCCGCCGTGACGGTTGTACGACGGGTGTTGCCGTCACGCCCCAACGGCTGTGGAACGTACCTTCTTCTTCTTGTCGCCCACTTTCAGGAAATTGACGCCGATCTGGTCGCCATTGACCCAGGCCAGCTCGCAACGCCGGTAGGCGAGCCCCGTGGAGGACAGCAGGAGAAAGAATTCCTTCAGATGCAGACCTTCGACCGAGCCGTCGATGGTCAGCTTGGCGCCGGTCTCGGAGACGTCCTCCATGGTGCAGTCGCGCCGCCAGGTGCCGTCGATTCCCATCATCTGGGCCGAAAACCCGCGCTCGAAAATGACCCGGCTATTTCCGCGCTGATCCGCTTTCGCTGCCATCTGCCCCGCTCCAGCCCCGCAATGTTCCGGCTCCCTCGGCGCCAGAATAGCGACATCTTGGCTAACGGCCGGTAAATCGGTCCTGAATCAGCCCGGCGGCGGGACGTTGGCGAGATACCAGTCGCGCAGATGGGCGAGCGCGGGATGCGCCAGCGAGCGCTGGAGATAGGTCCAGATCCGCGGCTGATGGCGCAGGTAATGCGGCTTGCCATCGCGGCGGTTGAGCCGGGCGAAGGTGCCGAGCAGGCGCGTGTTCCGCTGCGCCGACATGATCGCGTAGAGCTCGGCGAAGCCGGCGGCGTCGAAGCTCGTGTCCTGCGCCCGCCGCGCCTTGATGTAGCGCGACAGCAGCGTCAGCTCGATAGTCTCGGGTACGTCGATGCGGGCATCCTGCAGCAGCGACACCACGTCGTAGGATTGCGGCCCCAGCACGGCGTCCTGGAAATCGATCACGCCGACGCGTTCGACACCGTTGCGCTCGCCGAGCCAGATCAGATTGGGCGAGTGATAGTCGCGGATGATCCACGTCCTCGGCGCCGCCAGCGGTCTCTTCAGCAATTCGCGCCACATCGCAAAAAATTCCGCGCGCGCCTCATCGCTCAGCGGCGCGTTGCGATCGGGCAAATACCATTCCGGCATCAACCCGATCTCGATCAGCAGCGCCTCGACGTCGAAGACGGGGATCGCGTAGGTCTGCCCGTCCAGCGGCAGCGTCTCCGGTAGCGTCTTGCCGTGCAGCATCGCCAGCACGTCGGTGGCGGCTTCGTAGCGCCCGAGAATCGGCCGCGGCGGATCGCCCTCGATCACGCCCTCGCTGCCGAAATCCTCGGAGATCAGAAAGCCCTGGTCGAGATCGAAATGATGGATCGCAGGCGCGGAGATCCCCTGCGCCCGGAGGCCTTCGTCGATGGCGACGAAGGGTTTTACGTTCTCGGCCAGATGCACCGCGGCGCTGTAGGATTTTCCGTTGTAGAGCGCCGCGCCGTCGGGCCGCTGTGGGAAGTTCATGAGGATGACGATGTCCTCATCGCGCACCAGCCGCGCGTAGGAGCGTGTCGAGGCGTCGCCCGGCATGCGCTTGCGCGTCGCATCGATGTAACCGGATGCGTCGAGGAAGTCGCGCAGCGCCTTCAGCCGCGCAACTATAGCTGCGCTCTTGCCATGGCCTGTGATGTCGGCGGCACGTGCGCTCGCGCCCAGCGCCGGCCGATGCGTCAGCGCGATGTCGATGCGGTTCTCGGGCATCGCCGACGGGGCGCGCTCCGGCCATTCGATCAGCACCAGCGTGGCATCGGGCAGCGGCGACAGCCCGATCTCCTCGAGCTCGCTCTCCTCCTCGACACGGTAGAGATCGGCATGCAGCACCGGGAAGGGCGGCAGCTCGTAGCCCTGCACCAGCGTGAAGGTCGGGCTCGGCACTTCCAGCGCATCGTCACCGGCGAGATAGCGGATCAGGCTGCGCGCCGCCGCGGTCTTGCCGGCGCCGAGATCGCCGGTCAGCGTAATGACGTCACCGGGACCGACCAGCAGCGCGAGGTCGGCCATTAATTGCGCCGTGGCCGTCTCGTTGTGAAGCGCGACGGAGAATGTGGTTGTTTCCGTCATTCGGCGGCGTCGCGATGCGCCGCCTGGTCGGTCGGGAAATCGCAGATCACGACCGTGCCGCGGCCGACGATCGAATCCACCCGCACCTTGCCGCCATGCAGCTCGACGAAGGAGCGCACCAGCGACAGGCCGAGCCCGGCGCCGCGGTGACGCGAGCCCTGCGAGCGGCTTTCGAACCAGTTGAACACCTTGTCTTTCATGTCGGCAGGTATTCCAGGGCCCGAATCTGTCACGGTGAAGACCACGCTGCGGTCCGTGCGCCGCGCGCTGATGCCGACGGTGGAATCCTGTGGAGAAAACCCGACCGCGTTGGCGAGGAGGTTATAGAGCACCTGCACCACGCGCTTCTCGTCGCCGACGAAGCTGCCGACGTCGGGCGCGATCTCGACCTTGAGGCGGATGCGGTCGGTGGCGAGCCGGTCCTGGATGCCCTCGGCGGCAAGCTCGATGGCCTTGCTGACGTCGACCTGCCCGAGTTCCAGCTTCATCGCGCCGGCGTCGATGGTGGCGAGATCCAGGATGTTGTTGGTGAGCGCGAGCAGAGCGTTGGTCGATTTGGTGACGTAGTCGAGATATTCGGCCTGCTTCGGCGTCAGCGGTCCGGTCGAGGGATCGCTGAGGAAATGCGCGAAGCCGATGATGGTGGTGAGCGGCGAGCGCAGCTCGTAGGAGACGTGGTGGACGAAATCCACCTTCATCTGGTCGGCCGCCTCCAGCGCCTCGTTGCGCTCGCGCAGCGCGCGCTCGACATTCTCGGTGTCGGTGATGTCCTGGAAGGTCAGCATGGTGGCGCCGTCCGGCAGCGGCCGGATCATGCCATCGAGTACGCTGCCGTCCTTGCGCTCCAGCTTCAGCGGCAGGTCGGCGCGGTTCTCGATCGCGGTGATGGCCTCGCGGATCTGGCGCCAGACTTGCGGATCGTCGAACAGCTGATGGCACCAGCCTTCGACGGTCTGGATATGCGGCTCGTCGCGCATGGCATCGCTCGACAGCTTCCACATCCGCACGAAGGCCGGATTGAACAGCTGCGCCTTGCCGTTGCTGCCGAACACCGCGACCCCCTCGGCGAGGCTGTCCAGCGTCTCGCGCTGGACGCGGATCAGGCCGTCGAAGCGGCGGGCGAGGTCGAGGCTTTCAGTGACATCGTCGAACAGATAGGTGACGCCTCCTTCCGGGTTCGGCGTGGTGACGACCGAAAGCGCGCGTCCGTCAGGCAGGAACCAGGTGTCCTTGGCGGTCTCGACCGCGCGATAGGCCTCGTGCAGCTTGGCCTTCCAGGCGCGGAAATCCGGCTGCTCCGGTAATTTGCGCGCGGCGCGGAGCTGGTCGAGCACGCTGGAATCGTCCGGATGGGCGTCGAGGAAGTTGCGATCGAGATCCCACAGCCGGCGATAGGAATCGTTGTAGAAGGCAAGGCGCCGCTGGCCGTCGAACACGGCAACGCCGGAGGAGAGCTGGTCGAGCGTGCGGCGGTGCGCCTCCGCCATGCGCACCAGCGCCGAGCTCAGCGCATCCGCCTCGCTGGCATCGATGGCGACGCCGACGCTGCCGCTGCCGACATTGACGGCGCGCACGTCGTAGATGCGCCGTTCGCCGCCGACCACGATCGGCAGCCGCGAGGTGAAATTGGCGGCGTCCTTCAGCCCCCGCTCCATCGCATTGCGGTCGTCGCTGTCGAGCAGCTCGAGCTTGCGTTCCTGGGCATCGATGGCGCTGGTCGCCTCAGTGGCGCGCACATAGGCCGGGTTGGCGTAGGTCAGCGCGCCGTTCTCGCCCTTCGCCCAGATCGGCCACGGTGCGGCCGCGGCAAAGCCGCGAAGCATCTCGGTCTCGTCGGAGAGCGCCTTGTAGCGCAGATTGGTTTCGGCCAGATCACGGCGCAGGCCCGAGAGCTCGCGAATGCGGACGATGGCCTGGCCGCCGATGGCGCGCCCGATCGCTTCCAGCATATGGCCGTGCGCGGTGGTCAGCGTCAGCTGGAACCCGTCGCCGCGCTCGCGCAGCGCATCGACCGCATGGTCCATCCGCAGCGCCGGTTCCGGCGGCAGCCAGGTTCCGAACGCCAGCACGCGCTGCGGCGAGGAATCGCGCGGCAGCACCAGCGCGATATCGCCGGAAATCTGCGCGCGGTTGTCGCCCGCCGGCCATGAGATCAGGATCTGCGGCTCGGCGAACAACAGTGCGCCGAAGCGGTCGGCCTGGAGCTGAAGTTCCCCGATCCGCGCGCGAAGCCGCGCCTCGTTCTTCGCCGTGCGCACCCGCGTCCGCATCAACAGGATCGCGGCCATCACCGAGAAGCCGAGCAGGGCCAGCGCAGTGGCGAGCACCGCGAGTTCCTGCCGGTTGAGATCCATCACGAGGGCGAGGGTGTCGATGAGGTCGGCGGCCTTGGCCGGCGCAGCCGGCAGCAGCGCTGCGAGAGCGCCTCCCACCAAGCCGTTGCGCGCCAGCGATGTGCACGACAACAGCGTCCGACGCATCGACACGATCACGCCTGACATAGTTGCCCCAAGACGCGGAAATTCAAGACCGCACGAATCTGCGCGCGGCGACCCCCGTCGCGCGCGAATCAAAAGACAATACCCTCACCGCGACTCCGCCGGTAAGAGTCCAGATCGTGAACGCAAAGGCGGCCCCAAAAAAATGCGGGCCGCGCGGTTCCAAGGCGCGTGATTCTGCGGATGATTCGGCTGGAGTTGTCTTGGGTTAGCGCCCGGTAGAACCAAAACCGCCGGCGCCGCGGTCGGTCGACGACAATGTGGCGACGGGAACCAGCGCGGCCTGCAGCACCGGCGCGATCACCATCTGGGCGATGCGCTCGCCGCGCTTGATCACGAACGACGCGGTGCCGTGATTGATCAGGATCACCTTGATCTCGCCGCGGTAGTCCGCATCGATCGTGCCTGGCGAATTCAGCACGGTGACGCCGTGCTTGGCCGCCAGCCCCGAACGCGGCCGCACCTGCGCCTCGTGTCCCGGCGGCAAGGCGATGGCAAGGCCCGTCGGCACCAGCGCGTATTGGCCTGGTGCGAGCGTCATGGGCTCGTTGTCCGGCACCGCGGCCATCAGATCGAGGCCGGCGGCCTCGCTGGTCTGATAGGCCGGCAGCGGCAGGCCCTCAGCGTGGGCGAGGCGTTGCAGCTCGACGGTCACCTTCGTGCTCAAGATGCGGACTCCAGGGATTTGCCGCTCACGCTTTTCGCGATCTGCGCGACCAGTTCGACGGCGACCTGTTCCTTGGTCATCGGCGGCCAGGAATCAACTGCAATCTCGCCGTCCGGCGCACCGGTCTTGCGGCTGAGCAGGTGGACCGTGTTGCGGTCGCCGCCCATCACGCCGGTGGCGGGCGAGACGTCGTTGGCGACGATCCAGTCGCAGCCCTTGCGCGCGAATTTTGCTTTGGCGTTGTCGATGAGGTGCTCGGTCTCGGCGGCAAAGCCGATCACGAGCCTCGGGCGCTTGTCGGCGAGCTTGGAGATGGTGGCGAGAATGTCGGGGTTCTCGACCAATTGCAGCGGCGGCATGCCGGCCGCGGTTTTCTTCAGCTTCTGCTCGCCTTCATTGGCGACGCGCCAGTCGGCGACTGCGGCGGCGAAGATCGCGACGTCGGTGGGAAGCGCGGCCTTGACCTGCTCCAGCATCTGCCGCGCCGATTCGACATGCTTCACCGTCACGCCCGGGGGATCGTCGAGGTCGACCGGACCGCTCACCAGAGTAACCTCGGCGCCCGCGGCCTGTGCAGCGGCGGCAATGGCAAAGCCCTGCTTGCCGGAGGAGCGGTTGGCGATATAGCGCACCGGGTCGATCGCCTCATGGGTGGGACCGGCGGTGATCAGCACGCGCGTGCCCGCGAGCGGCTTCGGCGTCGGCGGCCGCAGCAGGCGCTCGGCGGCATTGGCGATCTCGATGGCTTCCGACATGCGGCCCGTTCCGGCTTCGCCGGCCTCGGCCATCTCGCCCGCATTCGGGCCGATCAGCACAACGCCGTCGCGCTGGAGCTGGGCGACGTTGCGGCGCGTCGCCGCGTTGCTCCACATCAGCGGATTCATCGCCGGTGCCAGCAGCACCTTGCGGTTGGTCGCAAGCAGGATGGCGCTGGCGAGATCGTCGGCATGACCGTTCGCCATCTTCGCCATCAGGTCGGCCGTGGCCGGCGCCACCACGATCAGGTCGCAATCGCGCGCGAGGCGAATATGGCCGGCATCGAACTCGCTCTGCGGGTCGAACAGGTCGGTATAGACGCGCTCATGCGACAGGGCGCTCGCGGCCAGCGGCGTCACGAATTGCTGCGCCGCCTTGGTCAGCACGCAGCGGACCTCGATGCGGCGCTCCTTCAGCCTGCGGATCAGGTCGAGCGACTTATAGGCCGCGATCCCGCCGCCGATGATCAGGGTGACGCTGACCTCGGGAACGGCGCCGCCTCGCTGCGGCGTCGGGGCGGCGGAGGGCACCGCAAACGGCGTCAGCGGCTCCTCGCGGCCCTCGATCAGCTCCCGCAGGATGACCCGGACCTCCTCTTCGACCGACCTGTGGTTCTTGGCCGAGCGCAGCCGCAAATAGGTTTTGACGGCGTCGTCGAGCTTGCGGATTGTCAGGCTTGCCATGACGCCCTCCGGCACGGAATGATAGCGATGCTATCACTCCAGTGATTGCAATGCAATCACAGATTCCGGACGGCGATCAGAATCCCGATGAAGGTCGCGGCGATGATCCAGAGCGCCACGGTGCGCCAGCGGTTCTTGCGGCCCTCGCTGCGTCCCATCGCCGCGATGCTCTCCGGCGACAGCCTGATGCCCTCCCGCGTCATGGTCTCGAGCTGCTCGAGCACCTTCACCGACCGCTCGGCGATCTCAGGCAGGCGCATCAAGACCCGCGCGATGTCCCCGGTCCCTGTGAGGGCGCCCTCGATGCGGCCGATCGGTCCGAGGTTGCGCTCGATCCATTCGCGCACCACGGGGTCGGCGATTCGCCAGATGTCGAGCTTGGGATCGAAGCCGCGCGCCACGCCCTCGACCACCACCATGGTCTTCTGCAGCAGGATCAGCTCGGGCCGCGTCGTCATATCGAACAGGCCGGTGACCTCGAGCAGCAGCGTGAGCAGCCGCGCCATCGAGATCTCTTCCGCCGTGCGGTTGTGGATCGGCTCGCCGATGGCGCGGATGGCTTGGGCAAAATTCTCGACCGAATGATGCGCGGGCACATAGCCGGCCTCGAAATGCACCTCGGCCACGCGGCGATAATCGCGGGTGATGAAGCCGAGCAGGATCTCGGCGAGGAAGCGCCGCTCCTTCATGCCGAGCCGGCCCATGATGCCGAAATCGACCGCGACGAGGCGGCCGGCGTCATCCAGGAACAGATTGCCCGGATGCATGTCGGCGTGGAAGAAGCCGTCGCGCAGCGCGTGGCGCAGGAAGCTCTGGATCACCTTGCGGCCGAGATCGGGCAGGTCGACCCGCGCCTCGGCGAGGCGCTTGTGATCGTTCAGCGCGATGCCGTCGATCCATTCCATCGTCAGCACGTTGTGCGTGGTGCGGTCCCAGTCGACGGCGGGCACGCGGAAATCGGGATCGTCGCGCGTGTTCTCCGCCATCTCCGACAGCGCGGCAGCCTCTAACCGTAGGTCCATCTCCATCGCGACCGAGCGCGACATGGTGTTGATGACCTCGATCAGGCGCAGGCGCCGCGCCTCGGCCGAATAGGCCTCAGCCTTGTGCGCGACGTAGAAGAAATCGGAGAGATCGCGGCGGAAGCGCGCGGCGACGTTGGGTCTCAGCACCTTGATCGCGACGGACTTGCGGATGCCGTCGCGCACCACCTCGCCGCGATGCACTTGCGCGATCGAAGCCGCCGCGACCGGCGGGCCGAAGCTCACAAAGATGTCCGTCAGCGGCCGTTCCAGCGAGGTCGCGATCGTGGCCTCGGCTTCCTGCTGCGGAAACGGCGGCAGGCGGTCCTGCAGGCTTTCGAGGTCGCGCGCCATGATGACGCCGACCACGTCGGGGCGCGTGGCCAGGAACTGGCCGAGCTTGAGATAGGCCGGGCCCATCCGCGTCAGCGCGCGCGAGATCCGCGGTCCCTGCTTGGCGCCACGGCGCTCGATGATGCGCGCCAGCTTCAGCGCGAGCTGTCCCGGCGGCGGCACCAGGCTCGGATCGACCGCGCCGAACACGCCTTCGTGCGCAAACACGAACGCGGCGCGGATCAGGCGCGCAATGTGGGTGACGGCAGAGATCACAAACGCCAGCCCGAATGCAATGCGACGATGCCGCCGGAGAGTGTCTGCCAGCTGACGCGGGCAAAGCCGGCCTCGCGGATCATGTCGGCGAAGGCGGCGGGCTTCGGAAATTTGCGGATGGACTCGACGAGATACTGGTACGATTCGGCGTCGCCCGTGACCATGCGCCCGAGCGGGGGGATCACCTTGAACGAGAACAGATCATAGAGCTTGTCGAGGCCGGGCATCTCGACAGTGGAGAATTCCAGGCACAGGAAGCGGCTGCCGGGTCTCAGCACGCGATAGGCCTCGCGCAGCGCAAGGTCGATCCGGGGCACGTTGCGGATGCCGAAAGCGATCGTATAGGCATCGAAGCTGCGATCGGCGAAGCCGAGCGATTCGGCATTGCCTTCGACGAAATCGACCTGGGTGTCCAGATGACGCTTGGCGGCGCGTTCGCGCCCCACGGCCAGCATGTCCGCATTGATGTCGCACACCGTGGCGTGGAAGCCGGGGCCGGCGGCCTTGGCGGCGCGGAACGAGATGTCGCCGGTGCCGCCGGCGACGTCAAGCAGCGCGAACGGCCGGTCGCCCCTCGGCGGATCCAGCGCGGTGATCAGGATGTCCTTCCAGACCCGGTGCAGGCCACCGGACATCAAATCGTTCATCAGGTCATAGCGCGACGCCACGCTGCGAAACACATCGTTCACCAGCGTCTGCTTGTCCCCGAGGGGAACGTCCCTGAAGCCAAAATGCGTGGTTTCGCCCGGCCGATCCATTACTCTACTCCACTCGGCGGACCATAGCCCGCCCGCCGCAATGGCGCTATCACACCGCCTTCATAAGGTGAATGCCCGACCATGCCTGAATTGCCCGAAGTCGAGACCGTCCGCCGCGGCCTTCAGCCTGTGATGGAGGGCGCGAAAATCCTCGATGCGGAGGCCCGCCGGCCGGATTTGCGCTTTCCGTTCCAGCCCGACTTCGTGGCCCGGCTCAAGGGGCAAGTCGTCACGGGCCTCGGGCGCCGTGCAAAATATCTCATGGCCGATCTCGCCTCCGGCGACGTGCTCTTGATGCATCTGGGCATGTCGGGCTCGTTCCGCGTCATCAAGCCGGACAACGAGGCTCAGCCAGGCGAGTTTCATTATCCGAAGGCCAAGGATTCCGCGCACGATCACGTGCTGTTTCGGATGTCCTCAGGCGCCGACATCGTCTTCAACGATCCGCGCCGCTTCGGATACATGAAAGTTATTGCGCGTGGCGCGCTCGAAGACGAGCCGCTGCTGCGCGGGCTCGGCCCCGAGCCGCTCGGCAACGAATTCGACGCCGCGATGCTGGCGCGCTCCTGCCAAGGCAAGACCACGAGCCTGAAGGCCGCGCTGCTCGACCAGCGCGTGGTGGCCGGGCTCGGCAACATCTATGTCTGCGAGGCGCTGCACCGCTCGCATCTGTCGCCGCGGCGCATTGCTGCGACGCTATCCACCAGGAAGGGCGAGCCGACGGATCATGCGCAGCGCTTGGTCGGCGCGATCCACACCGTGCTGAACGATGCCATCAAGGCCGGCGGCTCCAGCTTGCGCGACCATCGCCAGACCTCGGGCGAGCTCGGCTATTTCCAGCATTCGTTCAGGGTCTATGACCGCGAAGGCGAAAAATGCACGACGCCGCGCTGCGGCGGCACGATCAAGCGGTTCGTGCAGAACGGTCGTTCGACGTTCTGGTGCGCGAAATGTCAAAAGTGACCGTCGGGATTGCCGCAGCGTCGTAGCCCGGATGGAGCGCAGCGTAATCCGGGGCCGGCCTCTCCGCGGAGAGACCTTCCTGGATTGCGCTTCGCTTCATCCAGGCTACGGGAGCCCTCGCTACAACGCACGAGGCGAAGCAATCCGGCCGGGCTGGTGGCCGAACTGCTTCGTCGCTTGGGCCCGTTCACCGGATGGCGAAGAGCCCGACTGTCGTCCGAGCGATCGCCCCGCTCAGGACGCCAGTGCCGTGGTCTCGTCCGCCGCCTGTTCCGCAGCGATCTGCAGCATGCCGTGCGCAGCCGAGATGACCTGGTCGATCAGGACATTGGTGGTGGCTTCGAGCTCGAGCCGGGTCTCGATCCAGCGCCAGAGGCCGCGGATCTCGTCCGCCGATTTGCCGTTCGGCGCGAATTCACTCACGGCAAGGCCGCTCGCAAGCGCGTCCTGGTGATCGTTGCGCATCACGATCAGCGGACGCGCGAGCACCTCGGCAAGATCGAGCGCGGCTTCCTCGGCGAGCGCGGTCGCGGCGTTGTCGATGCGCTGTCCGCGGATCGGCGTCTGGTTGAGCACGAAGCTGTAAGGCCGCTTCCAGGCGCGGGCGACGCTGAGCGTCGAGACGGTCGCCTCGATGTCGGCGACGCTGGGACGGGCCGGGATCAGGCAGAGGTCGGAATGGCGGATCGCGGCGGTGGTGGCGGCGCTGAGGCCGGCGGCGGTGTCGACGATCGCGAGCTGGAGGCCGCTGTCGGCGAGCATCTTGAGACGCGGCGCGATATCGGCGGCGTGATAGATCGGCTCGACGACGAGATCGTCGCTAGAGCGGCGGCGCTGCCAGTTGGAGAGGGTGCCCTGCGGGTCGGTCTCGATCAGGCGGACGGTGAAGCCGGCCTGCTTGGCGGCCAAGGCGAGGCCGACGGCGAGCGTGCTCTTGCCGCTGCCGCCCTTTTGGGTGGCCAGTACGATCGTGTGCATTGAAGGTCAATCCTTTGGAGTGCTGGGTCAGGGATACGCCACGCGAACGTGCATCGCTTCTGGATGCTGAGCGCTTCTCGCTCAGGACGTGCCGGCCCGATCCAAAGGGGATCGCGGAGGTCCGAATCAACGGTAACGATGATGGCGGAATCGCGAATACCAGCGAATCCGTACCATTACCGGCTCCGTAATCGTACGTAAGGTGGCCCTCACGGCCGTGCCCCGGCTCTGCGCGGCAGCGCAAGCGCTGCAACGCGTCCAGGGGCACGAGACCTACTTGCGCACGCAGATCACGCGCACGACGGCGGCTTTGGCGTCGGTCGACGTGCCATTCGGGCTGACGCCCTTCGCCTTGAGAAACCCGCGCACCGCCTCGGCAGAGACCATCATCGCCTGTGATGCCGGCACCGACGTCGCGGGTCCCGCGACCACCGCCGGCTTCAGCAGCGCGATGCCGGCGAACTTGCCGTCGCCGTCGACGGCTGGGCTGCCGGAGAAGCCGACCGCTGGCGGCGGCGAGAGCGCGGAATTGCTGCTCATCGCCGGCGTCAACGCGGCCTTGAGGTTCGACACGGCGGCGGCGCCGCCCTGGCTTTGCGGATCGGCGATGCCGACGACATCGACATTGGTCTTCGCGGCCCCTCCGGCGAGGCTGAGCGGCCTCAGGTCGCGCGCGCCGTAGATGCGCAGCAGCGCGAGATCGTGCTCCTTGTCCTCGGCGAGACGGTCGGCGCTGCCATGGCCGGCGATCGTGATCGCAAGGCAGCCGTCGGTGACGAGGCGGTCGGTGACGATCGCGCCGTCCTCGCTGACGACGATGCCGGTGCCGTATTCAACGGTCTTGCGCGGCGGCGGCCCGGCCGGCGGTCCCGACGGAAACGCGTTGAACGCGCTCGACATCGCGATCACGACCGGCTCGACCGTATTCTCTGTCGCCTGGTCGTAGAGGATCGTCATGGTGCGGACCTCGTCACCCTTGAAGGTGCCGCGGACGTAGAACTTCTTCTGGCCCTGCAAGCCCGACAGCACGAAGAAATCCGGCTTCACCACGGTGTAATCGACCTTGCGGCCGGACGGCTCCTTCTCGAGATCGGCGAGCTTGGCCGAGGTCGGGCTCACTTCCTTGCGGCGGCTGAGAACCACCTGCACCGTCCCTGTCGGCGAGGTCCATTTCGAGCCGTTGGCGTCGCTTGCCTGCTGCGGCACCAGCTTGCCGGGAATGCCGAGCCGGGCGCCGCTGGTCGGCTCCGTCACGATCTTCCAGCCGACGCTCTCCTGCTTCTTGCGTGCCGCCTCAGTGAGCGCGGTGCGCTCCTGCGGATTGAGCACGCCGGTCGGCTTGCCGCCCGTGGCCTTCTGGTACTCCTTGATGGCGTTGACCATGCGCTCGCTGACGTCGCCGGTGATGGCGCCGTTATATTGTCCGACCCAGGCGAGGTCGGACTGGAGCGCCAGCCGCTCGGCTTTGGCCATGGCATCGGCCGTCGCGGACGGCGTCTGCATCGCAGGGGGCTTGACCGGAACGGTCTGGACCGTCTTCGGGGTGGCGCCTGGCACTTGGGGCGTCGTCATCTGGGCGTGCGCGCCCGTGGCAGCCGCCAACATCAGTGTTGCCGCAAGCATCGATCTCATGACAAATCCAGCCAGCCCGTTGAACGCCAAAACATTGAAAAGCATGCGATTGAAGCACATCTCGTTGGTCGCGAACAATGTTGCGGTGGTTCAGTGGCGTAGAGGCCGCGAGCTGAGATCCTCATCCTGAGGAGCGGCCTCGAGGCCGCGTCTCGAAGGATGGCCGCGGCGAAATCGGGACCTGCATGGTTCGAGACGGCGCTTTGCGCCTCCTCACCATGAGGGTTGAGAGCGGCGGCTTGGTAGGAGAGGCGTACGACGATGCTGAGCCCGGACGAACTCGAACGCTATGCCCGCCACATCGTGTTGCGCGACGTCGGCGGCCCCGGCCAGGCGGCGCTGAAGCGGGCCTCGGTGCTGGTGATCGGCGCCGGCGGGCTCGGCGCGCCCGCGCTGATGTATCTGGCCGCCGCCGGCGTTGGCACGCTCGGCGTGGTCGACGACGACGTGGTGTCGCTGTCCAACCTGCAGCGTCAGGTGATCCATACGACGCCCGATATCGGGCGGCACAAGGTCGAGAGTGCCGCCGAGCGGATCGCGGCGCTCAACCCACATGTCCGCTTCATCGGTCACGCCACCTGGCTCAACGCGGATAACGCGCTCGGCCTGATCGGCGATTACGACCTGGTGCTCGACGGCTCCGACAATTTCTCGACGCGCTATCTCGTTTCCGATGCCTGCTTCTTCGCCAAGCGGCCGCTGATATCAGCGGCGCTCGGCACCTTCGACGGCTCGCTGACCACCATCCGCGCGCATGAGACGAACGAGCAGGGCGAGTTCAATCCGACCTACCGCTGCCTGTTTCCGGAAGCGCCGCCGCCCGGCACGGTGCCGGCCTGTGCAGAGGCCGGCGTCATGGGCGCGCTCGCGGGCGTGCTCGGCTCGATGATGGCGCTGGAGGCCATCCGCGAGATCGTCGGCTTCGGCGACGGCCTCGTCGGCCGCCTCCTGATGATCGATGCGCGCGCGATGCGCTTCGAGACGCTGCGCTATTCACGCGATCCCGCCAATCCGCTCAACGGCGACGGGCCCGTGTTCGAGGATCTCAGCGTCCATCGCACCTGATCGCCGCGGTTACGCCGTCGCCGGCTTCTCGCTGTCGAGATGCGCCATATGCTCGGCCGGGTAGCGCGTGCCGGCCGCGATATTGGGTGGAAACGCCTTGGCCAGCGCCGCGACATGCACCGGCGTCAGCGTCACCTTCGTTGTGCCAAGCGCTTCGCTGAGGCGGTTGCGGGTGCGGGCGCCAACCAGCGGCACGATCGCGTTGTTCTGTGCAGCGACCCAGGCGATCGCAACCTGTGCCGGCGTTGCGCCGATCTCGTTCGCGATTGCGCGCAGCTGCTCCACCAGCGCGAGATTGGTATCGAGGTTCGCACCCTGGAAGCGCGGCGTCATCAGCCGGTAGTCACGGCCGGCCCTGCCTGAGTCCTTCGACCAGTGACCGCTGATCAGGCCGCGCGCGAGCACGCCGTAAGCGGTGATGCCAATGCCGAGCTCGCGGCAGGTCTTCAGGATATCGCGTTCGATGCTGCGCTCGATCAGCGAATATTCGATCTGGAGATCGGCGATCGGATGCACCGCATGCGCGCGGCGGATGGTGTCGGAGCCGACCTCGGACAGGCCGATATGCCTGACATAACCGGCCTTCACGAGATCGGCGAGACCGCCGATGGTCTCCTCGATCGGCACATTGGGATCGAGACGCGCGGGACGGTAGATGTCGACATAGTCGGTGCCGAGGCGCTGCAGCGAATAGGCGAGGAAGTTCTTTGTCGCCGCCGGCCTCGTGTCCATTCCCGCGAATTCACCGGCGGGGCCGCGCAGCGCGCCGTACTTGACGCTGAGCTGCACTTTGTCGCGCGGCACGTCCTTCAGCGCGTCCCGCAACAGCATCTCGTTGTGCCCCATGGCGTAGAAATCGCCGGTGTCGAGCAGGGTGATGCCGCCGTCGAGCGCCGCGTGCACCGTGGCGATGGCCTCGCCGCGATCGGCGGCGCCGTAGACCTCCGACATGCCCATGCAGCCGAGGCCGAATGTGGAGACGGTCGGGCCGGTTGAACCGAGTTTGCGCTGTTCCATGATGATCATCCTCGAAAAGGCGGCTGCGCCGCGTCACGAGGCCAGATATGAGCCAGAGCGATTGCGCTGATAAGCTGGACAATCCAGAACGACTTGTTCACATTGACGAACAATGGCCGAGCCCGATTTGCGCGATCTCGATGTCTTCGTGGCGGTTGCCCGCACCCGGAATTTCCGGCGCGCGGCGGTCGAAATTCGCGTGTCCGTATCGAGCCTTAGCCAACGGCTGCGGGACCTGGAGGAACGTCTCGGCGTGCGCCTGATGAACCGCACGACCCGCAGCGTCGCGCTGACCGAGGCGGGCGAGCTGCTGTTGTCGCGCGTCGCACCGGCGCTACGCGATGTCGGCGATGCCCTGGAGCAGGTCCGGGACCTGCGCGGGGTCGCCTCGGGCCGCCTGCGCATCAATGCGCCGCCGCCCGCGGTCGATCTGGTGCTGGCGCCGCTGGCCGGGCCGTTCCTGAGTGCCCATCCGCAGGTCGATCTCGACATCGTCAGCGAAAGCGGCTTCGTCGACATCGTGAGCGGGGGCTATGACGCCGGCGTGCGCTATGGCGAGCATCTCGCGCAGGACATGGTGGCGATCCCGCTGAGCGGCCCACAGAGCTACGTCGTGGTCGCTTCGCCCGGTTACATCGCGCGGCGCGGCAGGCCGAAGCATCCGAAGGACCTGCTCGACCATGATTGCATCCGCGCACGCTATTCGAGCGGCGTCATGCACGATCTGGAATTCGAGAGAGCCGGGCAGGTGGTGAAGGTCGATCCGCCGGCGAAGCTGATCTCGACCAATATGAATCTTGCGATGCGCGCCGCGCTCGACGGCGTCGGCATCTGGGCCACGCTCGACGGCTATGTTGGCGATGCCGTGAAGTCGGGCGATCTGATCAGCCTGATGGAAGAATGGTGCGAGCCGTTTCCAGGCCCGTTCCTGTATTATCCGAGCCGGCGCCAGACGCCGCCAGCGCTGCGCGCGTTCATCGATTTCGTTGCGGATTGGCGCAAGCGCGAAGGGCGCGGGAAGTAAACCTCAAAGCATGCTCGGCAGCACGCGGTCCGGCGGCTTGTGGGCGTCGAGGAAGGTGCGGATGTTGATGATCACCTTCTCGCCCATCTCGACGCGGCCTTCGATCGTGGCCGAGCCCATATGCGGCAGCAGCGTCACCTTGCCGGCTCTGGCGAGCCGCACCAGCTTCGGATTGACCGCGGGCTCGTGCTCGTAGACGTCGAGGCCGGCGCCGCCGATCTCGCCGCCTTCGATCAGCTTGATCAGCGTGTCCTCGTCGGTGACCTCGCCGCGCGCGGTGTTGACGATATAGGCGTCTTTGCGGATCAGCTTCAGCCGCCGCGCCGAGAGCAAGTGATAGGTCGCCGGCGTGTGCGGGCAGTTCACCGAGATGATGTCCATCCGCGCCAGCATCTGGTCGAGGCTTTCCCAATAGGTCGCCCCTAGCTCCTCGGCGATCACGGGGGCGACGGGACGGCGATTGTGATAGTGGATCTGCAGGCCGAAGGCGCGGGCGCGGCGCGCCACCGCCTGGCCGATGCGGCCCATGCCGATGATGCCGAGGCGTTTGCCTCCGATGCGGTGACCGAGCATCCAGGTCGGCGACCAGCCGGCCCAGGGCTTGCCTTCGGTCAGGATCGAGGCGCCTTCGATCATGCGCCTGGGCACCGCGAGGATCAGCGCCATGGTCATGTCGGCGGTGTCTTCGGTCAGCACCTTCGGCGTGTTGGTGACGGTGATGCCGCGGGCATGGGCGGCTGCGACGTCGATATTGTCGACGCCATTGCCGAAATTGGCGATCAGGCGGAGCTTGCAGTCGGGCTGGTTGACGACCTCGGCGCTGATGTGATCGGTCACGGTCGGAACCAGCACGTCGGCGGTGCGGGCGGCTTCCGCGATCTGCTCGGGCGACATCGGCGTGTCGTCGAGATTGATCCGCGCGTCGAACAGCTCGCGCATCCGCGTCTCGATCGAATCCGGCAGCTTGCGCGTCACCACGACGAGGGGCTTTTTCTTCACCGACATGTCCTGCTCTCATGAGACATCGCAGGCCGCCTCTGTCGCCAAAGGCCGGTCGTTGAGGCCTCATTAACCCGGTTGTTCGACACTGCCCTTGCCGTGTCCGTCCCCGGCGTTTCCTCCAAGCTCACCCGACATTTCCGGCCGGAAAATCGGGGCCAATTGGTTGCTCAAGTGCCCGTTCTCTCTAGCAGAAGGCCGGGCCAAGACAAGAACCACGGCTCAAGGCTTGGAACCCGCGTGGGGCGGGGAGAAGGGCAGGCGCGGCAGGGTTTTGGAATTTGGGGTGAGGGCCCGGTGTGCCGGGTCTTCGAAGGAGACGGGTTGATGGCGTTGGGGCGTTTTTGTTGGGTGATGGCGCTCGTTTGCACTTGGTTGAGCGCCTCGGTCGGGCCCTCGCATGCGGCGAAGGACAATACCCCGCAGACCACCAGCGGCTTGCCGGTGCCGCGCTATGTCAGCCTCAAATCGGATCACGTGAACGTCCGCGCCGGCCCGACCAAGGACAATGACGTCGCCTGGGTCTACACCCGTGCCGGCCTGCCGGTCGAAATTACCGCCGAGTTCGAGAATTGGCGCCGGGTGCGCGATTCCGAAGGCGCCGAGGGCTGGGTCTATCATTCGCTGCTGTCGGGCCGCCGCACCGCGGTCGTCACCATGAAGCACAAGGACGACCTCGCCCCGATCTATGACCGGCCCGATCCCGACAGCGCGGTTGCGGCCAAGCTCCAGGCCGGCGTCGTCACCCAGGTCAAGAAATGCGCCGCAGGCTGGTGCCGCGTCATCGGCAATGGCTTCGACGGCTGGATCCAGCAGGAGCGCCTCTGGGGCGTCTATTCGGACGAGCAGGTCAATTGACGCCGTCGGGCGGCGGAGCAATCTGCCGCCCCAACGTCATGCCCGGGCTTGTCCCGGGCATCCACGCTCTTCTGACTAGTCCCAAAACGTGGATGGCCGGGACATAGGCGAGCGCAAGCGACGCCGTCCCTTTGGACGGCTATGCCCGGCCATGACGACCAAATCAGTGATGCAGGATTAGCTCAGCGCTTCTTGCGCAGGCGCACGACCATGTCGATGCGGGAGATCTCGTAGCCCTCGGGCACCTCCGGCATCTTGGACAGCGCCAGATGCGGATCCTCGATGTCGACCAGCTCGTGGCTGTTCTCGAGATAATAGTGGTGGTGGGTGGTGACGTTGGTGTCGAAATAGGTCTTCGTGCCGTCGACGCTGACCTGGCGCAGCAGGCCGGCATCGGTGAGCTGGTTCAGCGTGTTGTAGACGGTCGCCAGCGACACCGGGACCTTGGCGAGGGTGGCTTCCTCGTAGAGCATTTCAGCCGTGAGGTGGCGTGCGCCCTTGCCGAACAGCAGCCAGCCCAGCGCCATGCGCTGGCGCGTCGGCCGCAACCCCGCGGACTGCAGCATTTCGTTGACGTCGTGCCAGGGACACCCGGTCAGGGCCGGCTGGCGGCCGGACAGGAGGGCCGCGGCATGGTCGTCGTCGTGTTGGGACGCGGTATTCTCGTTCATTTCCAAGATTTCGGGCACGCGTGAACAATATCTCCCTGTAACATAAGAAGAGAAAGATGCAGATGCAAGTTTCTCGCAACTAGAGACGTTCTAATTAGGCTCGGAACCGGTTGGGGGAGCCCGTCATTTTACCTTCATCTCTGCGCTTTGCTACCCGAAATGGCCTGTGTTAGAGAGCGCGCGGTTCCGCTTAGCCGATTTTGGCGCAGCCGGGCATGGAGGCCCGGTTGGCAATCCATGCGAAGCTTGCGCAAGTCGCGGCCGGCGGTGGCGATTGGCGGTCCGATCGAGACGGGCCCATTTTCGCCAGGAACGCCGCTCAATCGGGATTTGAACAGAGGCTCGTGAATGCTGAACAGGCGCAACGGTTACGACTATGAAGATCTGCTGGCCTGTGCCCGCGGCGAGATGTTCGGCCCAGGCAACGCCCAGCTGCCGCTGCCGCCGATGCTGATGTTCGACCGCATCACCGACATCAACGACAATGGCGGTGAGTTCGGCAAGGGTCTGGTGCGCGCCGAGCTCGACGTGAAGCCCGACCTCTGGTTCTTCGGCTGCCATTTCAAGAACGATCCGGTCATGCCCGGCTGCCTCGGACTCGATGCGCTGTGGCAGATGGTCGGCTTCTACCTCGGCTGGAGCGGGGGGGAAGGCCGCGGCCGGGCGCTTGGCCTGAGCGAGCTGAAGTTCGGCGGCCAGGTGCTGACCGACGCCCGCAAGGTTGTGTACAACGTCGATATCAAGCGCGTGATGCGTTCGAAGCTCGTGCTCGGCATCGCCGACGGGTGGCTTTCGGTCGATGACCAGATTATCTATCGCGCCAAGGATCTGAAGGTCGGCCTGTTCAAGCAGGGCACGAGCCTGGGCTGAGCGCATCACTAAGAAGACAACGATTGAGGCGAGGCTGTCATGAGGCGGGTTGTGGTCACCGGGATGGGCATCGTCTCGTCGATCGGAAACAACACCCAGGAAGTGCTTGCGAGCCTTCACGAGGCGAAGTCGGGCATTTCGCGGGCTGAGAAATATGCCGAGCTCGGCTTCCGTTCGCAGGTGCAAGGCGAGCCGTCGCTCGATCCGTCGACGGTGGTCGACCGCCGCGCGATGCGCTTCCTCGGCCAGGGCGCGGCGTGGAATCACATCGCGATGGAGCAGGCGATCCAGGATTCCGGCCTGTCGCCCGACGAAGTCTCCAACATCCGCACCGGCATCATCATGGGCTCCGGCGGCCCCTCGGCGCGCACCATCGTCGAAGCCGCCGACATCACCCGCTCCAAGGGACCGAAGCGCGTCGGCCCGTTTGCGGTGCCGAAGGCGATGTCCTCCACGGCATCCGCGACGCTCGCGACCTGGTTCAAGATCAAGGGCGTGAACTATTCGATCTCATCGGCCTGCGCGACCTCGAACCATTGCGTCGGCAATGCCTATGAGACCATCCAGATCGGCAAGCAGGACGTCATCTTCGCCGGCGGCTGCGAGGAGCTGGACTGGTCACTGTCGGTGCTGTTCGACGCCATGGGCGCGATGTCCTCGAAGTACAACGACACGCCGGCCACGGCCTCGCGTCCCTACGATCTCAATCGCGACGGCTTCGTCATCGCCGGCGGCGCCGGCGTGTTGGTGCTGGAAGAGCTCGAGCATGCCAAGGCGCGCGGCGCGCGCATCTATGGCGAGGTGGTCGGCTATGGCGCGACCTCTGATGGCCACGACATGGTGGCGCCGTCGGGCGAAGGCGCCGAGCGCTGCATGCGCATGGCGATGTCGACGGTG
This sequence comes from Bradyrhizobium sp. BRP23, assembly GCF_020194135.1. Taxonomy (NCBI): domain Bacteria; kingdom Pseudomonadati; phylum Pseudomonadota; class Alphaproteobacteria; order Hyphomicrobiales; family Nitrobacteraceae; genus Bradyrhizobium; species Bradyrhizobium sp. BRP23. The sequence continues at coordinate 108,973 of NZ_JADYVW010000016.1, forward strand.
AAAACCAAGGTCGACTACATCAACCCGCACGCGACCTCGACGCCGGCCGGGGACCCGCCGGAGATCGAGGCGATCCGCAAAGTGTTCGGCGTCGGCGAGAAGTGCCCGCCGATCTCGGCGACCAAGGCGCTGACCGGCCATTCGCTCGGCGCCACCGGCGTGCAGGAAGCGATCTATTCGCTGCTGATGATGAACAACGGCTTCATCTGCGAGAGCGCGCACATCCAGGAGCTCGACCCCGTGTTCGCCGACATGCCGATCGTGCGCAAGCGCATCGACAACGCCAAGATCGGCACCGTGCTGTCGAACTCCTTCGGCTTCGGCGGCACCAACGCCACGCTGGTGTTCAGCCGGCTGGATGCGTGATCTCTGACTTTGTCATGCCCCGCGAAGGCGGGGCATCCAGTACGCCGCGGCTTCTCTATTTATCACGACGGTCTCTGGAATACTGGATCGCCCGCCTGCGCGGGCGATGACGTCGAAAATAGGAGCGATGGCGGTATGGAAGGTTTGATGAAAGGCAAGCGCGGTCTGATCATGGGCATCGCCAATGATCATTCCATCGCCTGGGGCATGGCGCGGACGCTTCATGCCCATGGCGCCGAGCTTGCCTTCACCTTCCAGGGCGAGGCGCTCGGCAAGCGCGTCAAGCCGCTGGCGGAGCACCTCGGCGTCGATCTGGTGCTGCCTTGCGACGTCGAGGACATCGCCAGCGTCGATGCCACCTTCGCGGTGCTCCGCGAAAAGTGGGGCAAGCTCGACTTCGTGATCCACGCGATCGGCTTTGCCGACAAGAACGAGCTGAAGGGCCGCTATGCCGACACCAGCCGCGAGAATTTCTCGCGCACCATGGTGATCTCCTGCTTCTCGTTCACGGAGGTCGCAAAGCGCGCCGCCGAGCTGATGACGGAGGGGGGCAGCATGATCACGCTGACCTTCGGCGCCTCAGAGCGCGCGATGCCGAACTACAACGTGATGGGCGTGGCCAAGGCGGCGCTGGAGGCCTCCGTGCGCTATCTCGCCGCCGATTTCGGACCGCGCGGCATCCGCGTCAACGCGATCTCCGCCGGCCCCATCCGCACGCTCGCCGGCTCCGGCATCGGCGAGGCGCGGGCGATGTTCGCCTTCATGCAGAAGCATTCGCCGCTGCGCCGCGGCGTCACGCTCGACGACCTCGGCGGCTCGGCGCTATATCTGTTGTCGGATCTCTCCGGCGGGGTGACCGGCGAAGTCCATTATGTGGATTCCGGCTACAACGTCATCCTGATGCCGCGGCCGGATGATCTGAAGTCATCGGAATAGCTTCGTAGCCTGGATGGAGCGCAGCGAAATCCGGGACAGGCTCATCCGCGGATGCGATTGCCCCGGATTGCGCTGCGCTCCATCCGGGCTACTGCAGCTACTTCGCTTTGCCTACCCTACGAGAGCTTGCTTAACCCGCCGCGATCTTCTCCGCGCGCTGGAAGGCCGGCCGCGCCGTGCAGCGCGCGAGATAGGCGTCGAACGCCGGGCGCGACGGCACCATCTTGAACAGGCGCACCGCGAAATTCAGGCCGGAGCCGATGACGACGTCGGCTGCGGAAAATTCCTCGCCGAGAATCCACGGGCCCTTCTCGAGCGCGGCCTCCAGCACGTCGAACACCTGCGTCGCGCTGCCCCAGGCCGCGGTCGAGGTCGGGATCTCGATCTTGGTGAAGATCTGGATAATGGCGGGCTCGATGCAGCCCGGCGAGAAGAACAGCCATTGCAGGTAGCGCGCCCGGCGCGGATCGGTCACGGCTGGCGCGAGCCTGGTTTCGGGATAGCGGTCGGCGATGTAGGCGCAGATCGCGGCGGCTTCGGCGAGCGCGGCATCGCCGTCGGTCAGCGCCGGCACCTTGCCCATCGGATTGATCTTCAGATAGTCCGGCGCCTTCTGCGCGCCGGTCGAGATGTCGGTCAGCACGCGCTCATAGGGCAGGCCGCTCTCCTCCATCAGCCAGAGCGTCGTGAACGAGCGCGAGCGGGGCGACCAATAGAGCTTGATCATGGCGTGGAACCTTCCATCGACGAGAAGCGAACAGCGCGATTCATGACGCGTTTGTAGCGCATTCGCAACGCACTACGTCTGGGCAAGGAGCCGGCTGCGCGAACGACATGTTGGTCAACGCGGCAGGTTGCCAGCGCGGCTCCCAAGCAAGCTGCGTACGGCTCCTACTATCGCTTCCACCGATAACACTTCATCACGAACCCGTTCGATGGCTCGATCTCTTCCCTCTCGAGCACAAAGCCTTCGCGCTCGTACCAGCGCCAGGCCTTTTCGTTCTCGCGGACGCAGCGCAGATACATCTCGTCGGGTATTTGCGTGCGCGTGAAGGCGAGCAGCTTCCGCCCGAGCGATTGCCCCTGATAGGCGGGCGCGACGAACAGCATGTCGAGATAGAGCTTTGGCAGATGCAGCGCCAGCATCGCCGCGAGCGTGCCGCGGTCGTCGGCGACGAACAGGCTCCAGCCGTTCTCGATCTCGCGCCGGATGCGCGCCCGCAGGTTCGCCAGCAGGAAGTCGCTGGCTTCGGCGAGCCCGGTCGAGACCCAGCTCTCCATCCAGACGCGCCCGATCTCGTCATATTCAACCGCGCGGGCGGGGCGGATGATCGGATGCGACATCCGGTCAGGCTTTCTGGCTGCGCACGGATTGCCGCACGCGGACCTTGCCCGCGGACAGACACACCACCTCGGAAATCTGCAGCAGCTGCCGCGCCAGCGGGCTGGTCTTGCGCCAGACCATGCCGATGGTGCGCGACGGCTCGGGGTCGCGGAAGCGCGCCAGCGAGACCGAGGCGGAGCGCGTCTCCACCGGCACCGCCATCTCCGGGATCAGGGTCACGCCGATGCCGGCGCTGACCATCTGCACCAGCGTCGACAGGGAGTTCGCATCCAGCATCTCGCGCGGCGGCGCGGCCTGCATGTTGCAGAAGGAGAGTGCCTGGTCGCGGAAGCAGTGCCCCTCCTCGAGCAGCAGAAGCCGCATCTCGCGCATCATCTCGCGTGACGGCACCGGTGTGCCTTCATCGGCGCCCGGCCGCACCAGCAGAAATTTCTCCTCGAACAGCGCGACCTCGGTGAGCGATGGCTCCGACACCGGCAGCGCCACGATGGCGGTGTCGAGCCGTCCCTCCACCAGTTCCTGGATCAGCCGCGGCGTCATGGTCTCGCGCACGCGGATGTCGAGCTCCGGGTGCATGCGCGTGAGGTTCTTGGTGATCTTGGGCAGCAAATAGGGCGCGATGGTCGGGATCATGCCGATGCGCAGGCGGCCGGCGAAGCGGTCCTGCGAAGCGCGCGCGAAATCGCCGAGCTCGTCGACCGAGCGCAGGATGTCGCGGACCCGTTGCGCCAGCTCCTCGCCGAACCGGGTCAGCGCGACCTGGCGCGCGCTGCGCTCCAGCAACAGGCCGCCGAGCGTCTCCTCCAGTTCCTTGATCTGCATCGACAGCGCCGGCTGCGAGATCGAGCAGGCCTCGGCGGCACGGCCGAAATGGCCGTGGCGCGCCAGCGCATCGAAATACCGGAGCTGGCGCAGCGTCAGATTGATCATCAGAAAATCCTATCGCAGCGATCATTAAAGTCAACTTCCCCTGATAGGACGCGACGCTTAGAGTGGTTCTACCTGGCCAAGGGCGCGAGTTCGACGCCGCCAGAGGAGGTATTCATGGACGACACTTCGAAGTGCCCGTTTTCGGGCGGAAAACCCACGCGCTCAAACCGCGATTGGTGGCCGACGCAGCTCAACATCGAGGTGCTGCACAAGAATTCCGACAAGTCCGATCCGATGGACAAGGACTTCGATTACGCCAAGGAGTTCAAGTCGCTCGACCTGAACGCGGTCATCAAGGACCTGACCGCGTTGATGACGGATTCTCAGGAATGGTGGCCGGCCGACTTCGGCCACTATGGCGGCCTCATGATCCGCATGGCCTGGCACAGCGCCGGCACCTATCGCACCACCGACGGCCGCGGCGGCGCCGGCGCCGGTCAGCAGCGTTTCGCCCCGCTCAACAGCTGGCCCGACAACGCCAATCTCGACAAGGCGCGCCGTCTGCTCTGGCCGATCAAGCAGAAATACGGCCAGAAGATTTCCTGGGCCGACCTGATGGTGCTCGCCGGCAACGTCGCGCTCGAATCGATGGGCTTCAAGACCTTTGGTTTCGCCGGCGGTCGCGTCGACGTCTGGGAGCCGGAAGAGCTCTATTGGGGGCCGGAAGGCACCTGGCTCGGTGATGAGCGCTACAGCGGCGAGCGCCAGCTCGCCGAGCCGCTCGGCGCGGTGCAGATGGGCCTCATCTACGTCAATCCGGAAGGCCCGAACGGCAAGCCGGATCCGGTCGCCGCGGCCAAGGACATCCGCGAGACCTTCGCCCGCATGGCGATGAACGACGAGGAGACCGTCGCGCTGATCGCTGGCGGCCACAGCTTCGGCAAGACCCATGGCGCCGGCGATCCCTCGCTGGTCGGTCCAGAACCGGAAGCCGGTGCGCTTGAAGACCAGGGCCTCGGCTGGAAGAGCAAGCATGGGGCGGGCCACTCCGCCGACTCCATCACCAGCGGTCTGGAAGTGACCTGGACGAAGACGCCGACGAAGTGGAGCAACAACTTCTTCGAAAATCTCTTCAACTTCGAATGGGAGCTGACGAAGAGCCCGGCCGGCGCTCAGCAATGGACCGCCAAGAACGCCGAAGCGATCATTCCGGACGCGTTCGATCCGTCGAAGAAGCATCGGCCGACCATGCTGACGACCGACCTCTCGCTGCGCTTCGATCCCGCATATGAGAAGATCTCGCGTCGCTTCCTGGAGAACCCGGATCAGTTCGCGGACGCCTTCGCCCGTGCCTGGTTCAAGCTCACCCATCGCGACATGGGTCCGATCCAGCGCTATCTCGGCCCGCTGGTGCCGAAGGAGACGCTGATCTGGCAGGATCCGATCCCGGCCGTGAACCACGAGCTGGTCAGTGAGCAGGACATCGCGGCCCTCAAGTCGAAGATCCTGGCCTCGGGCCTGACGGTGCCGGAGTTGGTCTCGACGGCCTGGGCCTCGGCCTCGACGTTCCGCGGCTCGGACAAGCGCGGCGGCGCCAACGGTGCGCGCATCCGCCTTGCTCCGCAGAAGGACTGGGAGGTCAACGAGCCGGCTCAGCTCGCCAAGGTGCTCGGCAAGCTCGAAGCGATCCAGAAGGACTTCAACGCCTCATCCGGCGCCAAGAAGGTCTCGCTCGCCGACCTGATCGTGCTCGGCGGCACCGCCGCCGTCGAGAAGGCTGCCAAGGATGCCGGCGTCGACGTCAAGGTCGGCTTCACGCCGGGCCGCATGGATGCTTCGCAGGAGCAGACCGATGCGGCCTCCTTCGCCCCGCTGGAGCCGCGAGCCGATGGCTTCCGCAACTACATCGGCAAGCGGCATCAGTTCATGCAGCCCGAAGAGGCCCTCGTCGACCGCGCCCAGCTGCTGCGGCTGACCGGTCCGGAGATGACGGTGCTGGTCGGTGGCCTGCGTGTGCTCGGCGCCAATGCCGGCGGGTTGAAGCACGGCGTCTTCACCTCGAAGGTGGGAACGCTAAGCAACGACTATTTCGTCAACCTGCTCGACATGAGCACGCAGTGGGCACCGCCCGGTGCGGACGGCGTCTACGAAGGCCGCGACCGCAAGACCAACACCGTCAAGTGGACCGCAACGCGCGTCGATCTGATCTTCGGCTCGCACTCGCAGCTTCGCGCCTTCGCCGAGGTCTATGCCACCTCGGACTCCAAGGAGAAGTTCGTGAAGGACTTTGCGAAAGCCTGGACCAAGGTGATGAACCTCGACCGCTACGACATCGCGGCGCGATCCTGATCGGGGGCCCGCAAACAAAAGGGCGGCCGAGAGGCCGCCCTTTTTTCATCATCCCGGATCGGCGTTACACGTCGAGTGTGCCGGCCTTCGCGGCAGCGTAGCGCTCGCCCACCGCCTTCCAGTTCACCGTATTCCACCATGCCTTGAGATAATCGGCGCGCCGGTTCTGGTAGTTCAGATAGTAGGCGTGCTCCCAGACGTCGTTGCCGAGCAGGGCCCGCTTGCCGTCCATCATCGGATTGTCCTGATTGGGCCTCGTCTCGATTGCGAGCTTGCCGTCCTTGCTGACGGTCACGAACACCCAGCCCGAGCCGAATACGCGCCCGCCGGCAGCGTTGAAGTCGGCCTGAAACTTTTCCATGCCCCCGAGGTCGCTGTCGATCGCGGCGAGCAGGGCACCTTCCGGCTTGCCGCCGTTCGGTCCCATGATCTGCCAGAACATCGTGTGGTTGGCGTGGCCGCCCATGTTGTTGCGGACGCCGGTGCGGATCGCGTCGGGAATGGCCCCGAGATTGCCCAGCACCTCGCCGACCGGCTTTCCCGCGATCTGCGGATTGTCCTTGGCGAAATTGTTCAGGTTGGTGATGAACGCCTGATGATGGCGGTCGTGGTGGATTTCCATCGTCTTGGCATCGATATGCGGTTCCAGCGCATTCGCCGGATAGGCCAAAGGATCGAGCTTGAACGGCCCTGTGGCCGCCGCGCCGGCTTGCGCAAACGCCATGCGCGGGGCAGCGGCAGCCGCGACGAGGCCGGTTGCAGTGAACATGAGGCGGCGCCGGGATATGGACGTCATTTGGTTCTCCTGTCTTGGGACGATCCGCTGATGAAGCGTACGGCGGTCCGATAGCTACGCAAGACCAACCATTCCGGGTTTCGATCGCGGTCACTCCGACGCTGCGGCGGAAGCGCGCATGGCCCGCGATGATGCAGGCGGCATGGCAAAGAAAAAGGGCGGCCTCTCGGCCGCCCTTCGCGTTTCCGGACTGTCGCGAGGCCTTACTCGCCGGCGGCTTCGCGCGGGGCCTTCTCGCCCTCGCCGCCCTTGTCCTTGCCTTCGAGGTCTTCGCCCGTGGTCTGGTCGACCACCTTCATCGACAGGCGGGTCTTGCCGCGATCGTCGAAGCCGAGCAGCTTGACCTTGACCTTGTCGCCTTCCTTGACGACGTCGGAGGTCTTCTGCACGCGGTTGGCCGCGAGCTGGCTGATGTGGACGAGACCATCCTTGGAACCGAAGAAGTTCACGAAGGCGCCGAACTCCATCACCTTGACGACAGTGCCGTCATAGATCTGGCCGACTTCCGGATCGGACGCGATCGACTTGATCCACTTGATCGCCGCCTTCATCGCCTCGCCGTCGCTGGAGGCGACCTTCACGGTGCCGTCATCCTCGATGTTGACCTTGGCGCCGGTCTTCTCGACGATCTCGCGGATCACCTTGCCGCCGGTGCCGATCACCTCGCGGATCTTGTCGGTGGCGATCTTGAAGGTCTCGATGCGCGGCGCATATTCGCCGAGCTCGGCGCGGGCCGCGGTGAGGGCCTTGGCCATCTCGCCGAGGATATGGATGCGGCCGTCCTTGGCCTGAGCCAGCGCGACCTTCATGATCTCTTCGGTGATGCCCTCGATCTTGATGTCCATCTGGAGCGAGGTGATGCCCGCTTCCGTGCCGGCGACCTTGAAGTCCATGTCGCCGAGATGGTCCTCGTCGCCGAGGATGTCCGAGAGAACCGCAAAGCGCTTGTCTTCGAGGATCAGGCCCATCGCGATGCCCGCGGTCGGCCGCTTCAGCGGCACGCCCGCATCCATTAGCGCCAGCGAGGCGCCGCAGACCGAAGCCATCGAGGACGAGCCGTTGGACTCGGTGATCTCCGAGACCACGCGCGTGGTGTAGGGGAATTCATGGTGCGGCGGCAGCACCGGACGAATCGCGCGCCAGGCCAGCTTGCCGTGGCCGATCTCGCGGCGCTTGGTGCCGCCGAGGCGGCCGGTCTCGCCGACCGAATAGGGCGGGAAGTTGTAGTGCAGCAGGAACGTTTCCTTGTAGGTTCCGGACAGCGCGTCGATGTACTGCTCGTCCTCGCCGGTGCCGAGCGTGGTCACGACCATCGCCTGGGTCTCGCCGCGGGTGAACAGCGCCGAGCCGTGGGCGCGGGGCAGCACGCCGACCTCGGCGACGATGTTGCGCACCGTCTTGCTGTCGCGGCCGTCGATGCGCTTGCCGGTGTCGAGAATATTCCAGCGAACGATCTTGGCCTCGAGCTCCTTGAACACGCCGGCGACACGGAGCTTGTCGTATTTCGGCTCCTGGCCCTCCGGGAAGTAGTGGGCCATCACCTTTTCCTTGGCGACGCCGACGGCGGCATAACGCTCCTGCTTGATCGGAATCGCATAGGCGGCGCGCAGCTCCTGCTCGACCAGGCCGAGCATCTCCTTCTCGAGCGCGGCGTTGTCGATGACGGTGACTTCGCGCGGCTCCTTGGCGGCCTTCTCGGCGAGCTCGATGATCGCGTTGATGACAGGCTGGAAGTGGCGGTGACCAAACATCACCGCGCCGAGCATGATGTCTTCGTTCAGTTCCTTGGCTTCCGATTCCACCATCAGCACGGCGTCGGCAGTGCCGGCGACGACGAGGTCGAGCTGGGTGTCGACCATCTCGTCGAGCGTCGGATTGAGAATGAACTCGTCGTTGGCGAAGCCGACGCGGGCCGCGCCGATCGGGCCCTTGAACGGCACGCCGGACAGCGTCAGCGCCGCGGAGGCCGCGACCATCGCCACGACGTCGGGATCGTTCTCCATGTCGTGCGACAGCACGGTGACGATCACCTGGGTCTCGTTACGCCAGCCGTCGACGAACAGCGGGCGGATCGGTCGGTCGATCAGGCGGGAGACCAGCGTCTCCTTCTCGGTCGGACGGCCCTCGCGCTTGAAATAGCCGCCGGGAATGCGGCCCGCAGCGTAGGCCTTTTCCTGGTAATCGACGGTCAGCGGCAGGAAGTCGACGCCCTCGCGCGGCGCCTTCGCCGCGACGACGGTGGCGAGCACCACGGTCTCGCCATAGGTGGCGACGACGGCGCCGTCGGCCTGGCGGGCGATCTTGCCGGTTTCGAGCTTGAGTGGGCGTCCGCCCCAGTCGATTTCGACTGAATGCTTATTGAACATAGAGGTCTTCTTTCATGGGTTCTCGAAAGAAGGGACGGCTCTCGAAAAACAAAAACCATGCGCAAGATTGCGGGACGCTGATCGGAGCGGATGATCAGCGTCCTGCGATCCTGCCATGGTTTTTGGATGTCGGATGGCGTCCATCCTTTCGGGTCATACGGGCGCCTTGCCCGTTGTGCCCAGCCGCCGGATTGCTGCTGGACTGTCAGTCGGCACGACTGCGAACACCGAACCGCGGTCTTCGCCGTTCATGCCCGGATGCCGGCCGCCAACGACCTGCATCCGACGTGCGCGCAACCTCGATCAAAAAGCTTAAAACAAGCGCTTTCGTTCGAAACCACGCGCGAAAACGCGCGCCGGTGGCGCGCGCAGGAACTCTTAACGACGAATATTGTGCTTCTCGAGCAGCGCCTTGTACCGCGCCTCGTCCTTCTTCTTGAGGTAGTCGAGGAGCGAGCGGCGGGTCGAGACCAGCTTCAAGAGGCCACGACGCGAATGGTTGTCCTTCACGTGGGTCTTGAAATGGTTGGTGAGGTTGTTGATGCGTTCCGACAGGATCGCGACCTGAACCTCGGGCGAGCCGGTGTCGCCGGCCTTGGTGGCATTCGTCTTGATGACTTCCGCTTTGCGTTCTGCGGCAATCGACATCGTCAATTTCTCTCGTTGCGACCGGGGCTGGCAGTCAGGCCGGTCAGGTTGAACACACGCTTGGGGATGATTTCGCCATTGCCAACTTCGGCAAGCGCCAAAAGACGGCCTGCCACCGTGACATAGACTGTGCCGCTACAAGTGGGCGCATCCCGTCCGCGCAACAAAACGGCCTGGCCCCGATGGAGCCTTGCCGCATCAGCCCGAGTGACGGCCAGTGCCGGGATGTCGTCCAGCGCGGTCTCAACGGGCAAAAGCGCGTCGGCGAGGCTGCCCTCGCCGGACGCGGCTCTATCGCACAAAGACTCCAACTGATCCAGCGGAATCATGTCGTTTTCGCCAAATGGGCCGACCAGGGTCCGCCTCAGCGCGCAGATATGGCCGTAAGTGCCGAGAATCCGGCCCATATCGCGGGCGAGCGCCCGCACATAGGTGCCCTTGCCGCACTCGGCCTCGAACACGGCCCGGTCGTTATCTGGTTGATCGACAAGGGTTAAATGGTGAATCTCGACCGGGCGGGGCGCCAGTTCCACGATCTCGCCGTCGCGGGCGAGGTCATAGGCGCGCTCGCCCTGGACCTTGATCGCCGAATAGCGCGGCGGGATCTGCTCGATCACCCCGGTGAAGCGGGGCAGCAAAGCCAGGATGGCCTCCCGGCTCGGGCGCTGGTCCGAGGTCGCGGTCACTCGGCCCTCGATGTCGTCGGTGTCGCGCTCCTCGCCCCAGCAGACCGTGAAGCGGTAGCGCTTGCGGCCGTCCATCACGAAGGGGACGGTCTTGGTGGCTTCCCCGAGCGCGATCGGCAAGCCCCCCGAGGCGAGCGGATCGAGCGTGCCGGCGTGTCCGGCGCGCTTGGCGTTGAACAGGCGCTTGAGCACGGCGACCGCCTGCGTCGAGGTCATGCCGATCGGCTTGTCGAGCACGACCCAGCCATGGACGTCGCGGCGGTCGCGGCGGACCTGGTTGCCCTTCTGCTGCTTGGCCCGCGGATCGTTGTTGACGCGGCGCGGCTCCTGATGCGGCTGCGAATTGCCGCCCATCTCCGCGAAATCGTTGGTCTGCGCGTCGCGCTGATCGGTGTCGTTGCCGCCGATCGTGCCGTGAGCGGGGTCCATGGTCATTGCTCTTCTTCCCGATCCGAATGCGGATCCTGTTCCAAATCCTTCTGCACCGCAGGCGTTCGCAAAAGCTTCTCGATCCGTTCCGCTTCGTCGAATCGTTCGTCGACGCGGAAGCGAATGTCAGGTGCAAATTTCAGGTTAACGCGCCGCGCGACCTCGCCGCGCAAGAACTTCTTGTTGCGCTCGAGCGCAGCGATGACGATCTCGGTGTCGCGGCCACCGAGCGGCATCACGTAGACCGTCGCGAGCTTCAGGTCGGGCGACATCCGCACCTCCGGCACGGTGATGATGTGACCTTCGAGGTCGGCATCATGCACATTGCCTTGCGCCAGAATATCGGCCATCGCGTGGCGAACCTGCTCGCCGACGCGCAGCTGACGCTGCGAGCCGCCGGGCGCGGAACTCTTCTTCTGATGATGCCGTGGCATTTTTTCGAAAATCACCTCGTCATGCCCGCATCTGGGACACGGGCATTGTCATTTGTCCTGTTGAAACGAAGAGGGGGTGGATGGCCGGAAAAAACCGGCCATCGCACTCCCGCAATCTCAGTTCAAAAAGATCCGAACGCTTCGGTAAGATTTGGACTTACAGGGAGCGCTGGATCGTCTCCACGCGATAACACTCGATCACGTCACCGGCACGCATGTCGTGGTAGTTCTCGAAGGCCATGCCGCATTCCTGGCCGGATTGGACTTCCTTCACTTCGTCCTTGAAGCGCTTCAGCGTCGACAGCTTGCCTTCGTGCACGACGACGTTGTCGCGGATCAGGCGCACATTGGCGCCGCGTTCCACGGTGCCGTCGGTGACGCGGCAGCCGGCGACCTTGCCGACCTTGGAGATGTTGAAGATCTCCAGGATCTCGGCATTGCCCAGCATGGTTTCGCGCAAGGTCGGCGCGAGCAGACCGCTCATCGCCTTCTTCACGTCGTCCACGAGGTCGTAGATGATGTTGTAGTAGCGGATCTCGATGCCGTTGCGCTTGGCGGCCGCAGCGGCCTCCTTGTTGGCGCGAACCGAGAAGCCGATGATCGCGGCGTTGAAGCCTTCGGCCAGCGTCACGTCGGATTCCGAGATGCCGCCGACGCCGGCATGCAGGATGCGGGCGGCGACCTCGTCGGTGCCGAGCTTCTCCAGCGAGCCGAGGATGGCTTCCAGCGAGCCCTGCACGTCGGCCTTGACGATCAGCGGGAATTCCTTGCGGCCCGCCGTCTTCAATTGCGACATCATCTGCTCGAGCGAGCCGCGCATGCCGGAGATCGAGGCTGCCGCGTTCTCGCGCTTCTGGTGCGCGCGGTAGCTGGTGACCTGGCGGGCGCGGGCTTCGTTCTCGACCACCGCGAGACGATCGCCGGCCTCAGGCGGGCCGTTGAAGCCGAGCACCTCGACCGGCACCGAGGGGCCGGCCTCCTGCACGGTCTCGCCCTGATCGGAGATCAGCGCGCGGACGCGGCCCATTTCGGCACCGGCGACGATGATGTCGCCGACGCGAAGAGTGCCGCGCTGGACCAGCACGGTCGCGACCGGACCACGGCCGCGATCGAGCTTGGCCTCGATCACGGTGCCTTCGGCCGGACGCTCCGAATTGGTCTTGAGGTCGAGGATTTCGGCCTGCAGCGCGATCATCTCGAGCAGCTTGTCGAGATTGGTCTTGTTCTTGGCGGACACCTCGACGTCGACGACTTCGCCGCCGAAAGATTCCACCTGCACCTCGTGCTGGAGCAGCTCGGTGCGCACGCGCTCGGGCTTGGCATCGGGCTTGTCGATCTTGTTGATGGCAACGATGATCGGCACGCCGGCCGCCTTGGCGTGATTGATGGCTTCGACCGTCTGCGGCATCACGCCGTCATCGGCCGCGACCACCAGCACGACGATGTCGGTCACCTTGGCGCCGCGGGCGCGCATCGCGGTGAACGCTGCGTGGCCGGGCGTGTCGATGAAGGTGATCTTCTTGCCGGTTTCAGGCGATGTCACCTGATAGGCGCCGATGTGCTGGGTGATGCCGCCGGCTTCGCCGGAGACCACGTTGGCGTGACGGAGCGCGTCGAGCAGCGAGGTCTTGCCGTGGTCGACGTGACCCATGACGGTCACCACGGGCGAACGGGTCTCGGTGTCGGTCGAATCGTCGGTAGCGTCGAACAGACCTTCTTCAACGTCGGAGGCGGCAACGCGCTTGACGGTGTGGCCGAGCTCTTCGGCAATCAGCTGCGCGGTGTCGGCGTCGATCACGTCGGTGATCTTGTGCATCGCGCCCTGCTTCATCAGCATGCGGATGACGTCGACCGCGCGCTCGGACATGCGGTTGGCGAGTTCCTGGATGGTGATCGCTTCCGGAATGACCACTTCGCGGATGAGCTTTTCCTTGGGCTCGTTCGAAGCGTGGCCCTTCAGGCGCTGGGTGCGGCGGCGGAACGAGGCGATCGAGCGCTCGCGCACCTCATCGGCATTGAGCGCGGTGACGACGGTCAGGCGGCCGCGCTCCTTCTGCGGGCCGGGCTTGTGGGTGGGCTTGGGGGCCACCACGGGACGCGCGGCGCCGCCGGGACCGCGGCGGATCTGGCGCGGCGCCTCGTCGTCGTCAGCTTCGGCCGCAACGGCGGGGCCGCGGCCAGCCGGTCCACCCGGACGCTGCGCGGTCGTGGTTGCAGGGCGCGCCGTCGTGGTTCCAGGACGCGCTGTGGTGGTGGTTCCAGGCCGGGACGCAGGCGCACCGGGGCGCGGTGCGGAGGCGGCCGGTACCGCGGCGGCGGGACGCGGTGCGGACGGCTGCTCGCCTTCGCCAAAACGCTTCTTGGCCTCGGTCTCGGCCTTCCGCTTGGCTTCGTCCTCGTGACGGTGGCGCTCTTCCTCGGCCTTGCGGCGGGATTCGGCGGCTTCGCGCTCGGCGCGCTCGGCAGCCTCACGGGCGGCGCGGCGCTGGGCCTCTTCCTCGGCCTGGCGGCGTTCCTCGACCTCGCGCAGCTTGGCATCGGCCAGCGCACTGGCACGGGCCGAACGCTCATCCTCGGTGAGGGTGCGAAGCACCACGCCGGAACCGGCGTTGCGCGGCGGGGGCGGAGCCGGACGCGGCGGCGCGGCGGGTGCGGCCGGCGCCGGCTTTGCCGTCACCTCGGGCGCGTGCGGCTCGGGTCCATCGCCAATGCGGCGCTTGCCGCGCTTCTCGACCACGACCTGCTTGCTGCGGCCATGGCTGAAGCTCTGGCGCACGGTGCCCGTTTCGACGCGCGGCTTGAGCGATAGCGTCTTGCTCGGAACGCTCAGCTTCTTGTCGCCAGGGGTCTTGGTATCAACCATTCAGCAGTCCTAATCCTGATTTATCAGTGTTGTGCGTTGCCGCACCATCCAATCGGGTCGTCGTTGTCTCTCAGAAATCCTGGCCGGGTTTTTCGGCAGTCTTGTCGTCGTCCGCCATCCGGTATCGGACCAGGATCTGGCTACGTGACAGGAATGACTTGCTCGCCGGGCCCGCGAGCAGGGCAGCATGTATCACATTTGACCGGGTCAGTGCCAAATCCAATTCTACCGATTTCAGAGCGGTGACGACGGGAATCTGCGCCTTAGCACCGCGATTCCCGGCATTCTGACGCGCCAGCATGTCCAATTTGCGGATTCCGTCCGCGGCCCCGTCGCTGGCATGGATCAGGACCTCGACCGTTCCTTCCCGGAGGGCGCTCTCGACCTTGCCGAAGCCGGCCACGACCTGACCCGCCTTGGCGGCGATCCCAAGGGCTTCGGTCACGCTCCGGACCAGGAGCGCCTCGATGTCGGTGGGAAGCGTCTGAGGGATGCGCAGCTCGCGCTTGAAGGCCTTGCTAAATTGGTGACGCCGCACCGCTTCCGCAACCGTCTTGCGGGAGGCGGTGAGCCACATCCCGCGTCCGGGCAGCTTGCGCTTGAGATCGGGAACTATTTGTCCGTCAGGCGATGCAACGAAGCGGATCAGCTCGTCGATCGGCCGGACCTCGCGGCTGACCGCGCACATGCGCATGGTCGCGGACCTTTCGGTCCGCGGGCCATGGTCAAGTTCGAGGTCGGAATCTGCAAGCATCCGGGCGACATTCTCCTTTGCCCTTAAGCCGGTTGATCTTCGGTCGCCTCGGCCTCCTCGGTGGGCTTGGCGAGATCGGCTTCGGTGATCCAGCCGGCCTTGACGCGGGCCTGCATGATCATCGCTTCGGCGTCGTCACGGGAGATGTCGATGCCGTCGAGCGCGCCGGCGTGCTTGGTCGGCTCGCTGCCTTCCTTGCGCTCGGTCCAGCCGACCAGATCGTCGGTGGCGCAGCCGGCGAGGTCCTCGACGCTCTTGATGTCGTTCTCGCCGAACTTCACCAGCATCTTCGAGGTCACGCCGGGCACGTCCTTGAGCGCGTCCTCGACGCCGAGCTCCTTGCGCCTCGCCTCGAGCTCGGCTTCCTGCTGCTCCAGATATTCGCGGGCGCGATTCTGCAGCTCCTGCGCGGTCTCCTCGTCGAAGCCCTCGATGCCGGCGAGCTCCTTGACGTCCACCATCGCGAGCTCCTCGACCGAGGTGAAGCCCTCGGACGCCAGCAGCTGGCCGACCACTTCGTCGACGTTAAGCGATTCCATGAAGACCCGGGTCGAGTTCTCGAAGTCGGCCTGGCGGCGCTCCGATTCCTCCTGCTCGGTCAGGATGTCGATATCCCAGCCGGTGAGCTGCGAGGCCAGGCGCACGTTCTGGCCGCGGCGGCCGATCGCGAGCGAGAGCTGGTTGTTGGTGTCGGGCACCACGACCTCGATGCGCTCGCGGTCCTCGTCGATCACGACCTTGGAGACTTCCGCCGGCGCCAGCGCGTTGACCACGAAGGTCGCGATGTCGGGCGACCATGGAATGATGTCGATCTTCTCGCCCTGCAGCTCGTTGACCACGGCCTGCACGCGCGAGCCGCGCATGCCGACGCAGGCGCCGACCGGATCGACCGAGGAATCGCGGGAAATCACGCCGATTTTCGCGCGCGAGCCCGGATCGCGGGCCACCGCCTTGATCTCGACGATGCCGTCATAGATCTCCGGCACTTCCTGCGCGAACAGCTTCGCCATGAACTGGGGATGGGTGCGGGAGAGGAAGATCTGCGGGCCTCTCGTCTCGCGGCGGACGTCGAAGATGTAGGCGCGAACGCGGTCGCCGTTGCGGAACACCTCGCGCGGCAGCATCTCGTCGCGGCGGATGATGGCTTCGCCGCGGCCGAGATCGACGATCACGCTGCCATATTCGACGCGCTTGACGACGCCATTGACGATGTCGCCGATGCGGTCCTTGAATTCCTGGTACTGCCGGTCGCGCTCGGCCTCGCGCACCTTCTGCACGATGACCTGCTTGGCCGATTGCGCGGCGATGCGGCCATATTCCAGCGGCGGCAGGGTGTCGGCGATGGTGTCGCCGACCTGGGCGCCGGGATTGGCGCGCTGCGCGTCCACCAGCGAGATCTGGTTGGAGTGATTCTCGACCTTGTCGACCACCAGCATGTGGCGCGACAGCCGCAGCTCGCCCTTCTTCGGGTCGATCTCGGCATGAACGTCAGTCTCGCTGCCGTAACGTGCGCGCGCCGCCTTGGCGATGGCGTCCTCCATCGCCGCGATGACGATGCCGCGGTCGATCGACTTTTCGCGTGCGACGGCGTCGGCGATCTGAAGCAATTCGAGTCGGTTGGCGCTGACTGCCATGGCTAGTCTCCTTGGTCAGGCTCGATCTCGCCGCGCCGCGCGCGTTCGGCGGCAAGGCGATGTTTCTTCGTGTTGGTCGGGGCCGGCTTCTTCTTCGGCTTGGTGTTCTTGGTGGTCTTCTCGCTGATCCTGGCGTGCGGCGCCTGCGGCGGCTCGAGACCGAGATTGCGCCGCATCTCGCGCGCCTCGGCCTTGCCGCGGCGCATGGATTCGGCGATCAGCTCGTCGGTCAGCACCAGCCGGGCATCGCCGATATCCTCCATGGTCAGGAGAACGTCGGCATCGTCGCCAGCCTTGGCATCGTCGCGATGCAGATGCACGCGGTCGCCCTCGACGGCGCCGAGCGTGCCGCGGAAGCGCTTGCGCCCCTCATGCGCGACCGCCATCTCGATCTTCACCAGGTGCCCGGAATAGCGCTCGAAATCGGAGCGGCGCACCAGCGGGCGGTCGATTCCCGGCGAGGAGATCTCGAGCCGATAGGCGCGGTCGATGGGATCGGCGACGTCGAGCACGGGCGACAGCGCCCGCGAGATCGCCTCGCAATCCTCGATCTGCATCGAGCCGTCCGGCCGCTCGGCCATGATCTGCACGGTGCAGCCGGCCTCGCCGGAAATGCGGATCCGGACCAGGCGGTAGCCCATGCCCTGCAGCACGGGAGCTGCCACCGCGGACACCCGTGCCGCGACGCCGGGCTCGACCACGAGCCGCGGCTCGGCCAGCAATTCGGCATCCGTGGAACCAGGGTTCGGTTCGGTCATGTCCAGGGTCAGAGCGCTCGATGGTTAAGGCTTGGTTACGATGTCAAAGCCCGCTTCGGAACTTTCCCGACGACGCGTCGGGCGCATCTCCCGCCGAGCCGCGTTCAGGTAATAAAAAAGAGCGGGTCCTTGCGGGCCCACTCTCACTACGCGGATCGTATGAGAAGATGAATTGGCGCTGATATAGCGCTTTCTTAACCCCCGGACAAGGCCCATTGCAGCGGGAACGGGGCCTTTTTGCGCCCGTCGGACCCTGCGCAACGCTTCCTTCATCAAGCAGGCCTAGATTCCCCGATTGTGGGGCGGCTTGGACCAAGGGCGCACCCGCGGCGTGCCCCGTTCGAGTTGCGTTTTCATGACCGTTGCCACGTCGCTCATTCCTGGACTGGACGATATCGTCAAGCGCGGCGACCCGAGGCGTCGTGGCGAGATCGCGCGCGCCATTTCCCAGCTGTTCTTCCAGGACGCGGAAAAGCTCCGCCCTGAACTGATCGATCTCTTCGACAATCTCCTGGTCGATCTCGTCCCGCATGCCGAGCTGGCCTCGCGCGCCGATCTGGCCGAGCGTTTCTCGCGCCTGAACAACGCGCCGCCGCACCTCGTCAATCAGCTCGCGCGCGAAAACGAGATCGCGGTCGCCGGCCCCGTGCTGCGCCGCTCGCCAGTGCTCGACGACGCGGCTCTGGTCGAGATCGCGCGGTTGAAGGGCCAGGGTCATCTGTTGGCGATGACTGAGCGTCCAGCTTTGTCTCCCGCCGTCACCGACGTGCTGGTCGAGCGCGGCGATCGCGACGTGGTGCGCCGTGCCGCCGCCAATGCCGGTGCGGTGTTCTCGCCGGGCAGCTATTCCGAGATGATCAAGCGCGCGGCGCAGGACGGCGTGCTGACGCTGAAGATCGGCCAGCGCAACGACCTTTCCGGCGAGCACCTGAAGCAGCTGCTCGATGGCACGCTCGACGTCATCCGCCGCCGCCTCTCCACCGTGGTCAATCCCGCGCGCCAGGTCGAGATCAAGCGCGCGATGGCGGCGATCGAGGAGGCCGCATTGCCGCCGGGTCCGCGCCGCGACTACTCCGCGGCACAGCACACCGTGCTGACCTTGCGGCGCGAGGGCCATCTCGGCGAGAGCGCGCTGCTCGGCTTCGCCAAGGCGCACAAATACGAGGAATCGGTCGCCGCGCTGTCGGCGATGTCGGGCGTTCGCCTCCAGGTCCTCGACCGCCTGATCGCAGGCGACCGCTACGATCCGCTTCTGATCCTCGGCCGCGTGCTGAGCCTCGGCTGGCCCACGGTGCGCGCGCTCATCCTGCTCTGGTACGGCTCGAACCGCACGCCGGCCGATGCCGATATCGAGGCCGCGCGTCTGAACTTCACACGCCTGATGCCGGCCACCGCCGAACGCGTCGTGAATTTCTGGCGCAACCGGCAGACGATCTAGCGTCCCACTCCGTCATTGCGAGCGAAGCGAAGCAATCCAGAACTCGTTCCGCGAAAACGCTCTGGATTGCTTCGTCGCCAGCGCAAATTGCCTTGCAATTTGTCGCGGGCTCCTCGCAATGATGGCTAACCCACCCGCCTGAACCGCAGATAAGCCGCCTTGCGTCCCTCGCGCGCGGCCTTTCGGCCGTAGCGCGTCATGGTGTAGCCCGGCCATGGAAGCCGGAAATCGTCGGCGCGTTCGGCCAGCCAGACGAAGTCCTGCGAGCGCGCAAGATGCGACAGTGTCCAGGCGCAGTAATCGTCGATGTCGCAGACGAAGCGGAATTCGCCGCCTCGCTTGAGCACGCGCGCCATCGCCGCGATGGTGCGGTCCTGGACGAAGCGCCGCTTCCAGTGTCGCCGCTTCGGCCAGGGATCGGGATGGATCAGGTCGATCCGCGACAGCGACTCCTTGGGCAGCCAGGCCAAGAGCTCGGCGGCATCGCCCGCGAACAGGCGGATGTTGCCGATGTTGGCCGCCTCGATCTGCGCGAGGATCTTGGCCATGCCGTTGACATAGGGCTCGCAGCCGATGAAGCCGGTGGCAGGAAAGTTTTGTGCCTCGGCCGCGAGATGCTCGCCGCCGCCGAAGCCGATCTCGAGCCTGACGTC
The DNA here is from genome assembly GCF_020194135.1 of Bradyrhizobium sp. BRP23. Lineage (NCBI taxonomy): Bacteria > Pseudomonadati > Pseudomonadota > Alphaproteobacteria > Hyphomicrobiales > Nitrobacteraceae > Bradyrhizobium > Bradyrhizobium sp. BRP23. Next base: position 128,298 of record NZ_JADYVW010000016.1, read on the forward strand.
GTCGGCTGCGGGATCGAAGATGTCGCGGGCGTCCGCCGGCGCCTCACCGTCGATATCGAGGGCAAGATGCGGCAGCAGCTGCTCGATCAAGCCGGCCTGGTGTTGCCTCAGCTTGTGGCCCTTGCGGCGCCCGAAGAAGGCGCGCTCGCTGTCGTCGCGGTCGGGGCTTGATTTACGTTCGCTCATCGCAGCGTCTGATAAAGCCGATGGAGCAGCCGCGCGCGTGGGGCCAGCGAGGAGACATAGAGCTGCTCATAATGGGTGTGTGCACCCTTGCCGTCGACGCCGAGCCCGTCGAGCGTTGCGGTGAAGGGAGCGGTGAAATTGCCGTCCGAGCCGCCGCCGGTGTGGGTGTCGATCAGCTCGAAGCCGATCTCGCCGGCGAGCGTCTTGGCATGCTCGTACAGCGAAGCTCCCGCATTGCTCTTCTCGTAAGGCGGCCGGTTGAGCTCGCCCGTGACCGTGACGGTGACGCCATCGGTCTTCGAGGTCAAAGAGAGAATCTTGCCGACGAACTCGTCCGCGTCCTTGAGGCTCACGACGCGCAGATCGACTTCGGCATAGGCCTCCTCGGGCGTGACGTTGGGGCGCGTGCCGCCGCGCACCACGCCGACATTGACGGTCACGCCGCGCGCAACATCGTTCATTCCTTCCAGCGCCAGGATGACGTTGCCGAGTTCGCGAACGGCGCTGCGGCCGTCTTCGGGCCGCGAGCCGGCATGCGCGGGCACGCCCTTGATGAATACCCGGAAGCGTCCGACGCCCTTGCGCCCGGTGACGATCTTGCCGCCGTCGCGCGCCGGCTCGGTCACCAGCACGTATTTGGCGTTGCGCCCTTCCTGCTCGATCAGCGCACGCGAGGTCGGGCTGCCGATCTCCTCGTCGGAGGTGAACAGATGCGTGATGCCGAGCGGCGAGCGATCGCCCGTCGCGCAAAGCGCGCGGAAGGCGTGGTGGGCGATGTAGGCGCCGCCCTTCATGTCGTAGATGCCCGGACCGAACGCGACGTCGCCTTCGACCTTGAACGGCAGGCGCTCGATGAAGCCGATGGGATGGACGGTATCGAGATGGCTCAGCACCAGGATGCCCGGCTGATCCTGCCCCCAATTCGTGCGCGCCACGAGATGATCGCCGCAGCCGTCCGTGCCGGCGATGCGCTCGAGCGTGACGGGCAGGTCGCCGTATTGCTCCGCGACCACGGAGACCAGCTTGTTGACCTGTTCAGGTGCTTCCGTCGGCGTCTCGATCTCCACCCAGCGGCGGATGCCATCGAGAATAGTTTGTGAATCGAACCAATTGGAGCCGGTCATGGACGCATCTGTGCCTTTGAATCGCATCATCGAAGCGGACGCGCATCAAAGCGCGGTCGTAAATGACGACATAGGCCAGATTTGATGCAGTCTCAAATCGCGGGGGACATGAGCTTCAACGCTTGTCCGGACCTTCGCGGGCCGCAATCTGCTCGACGAGATCGACGATCGAGCGGCGCATCTTCGAATCAGTGATTCGCGTGAACGCCTTGGTCAAAGCGAGCCCTTCGGAGGTGGCGAGAAAGTCCGAGACGTAAGAGGGCGAGGCGCCTTCGCTGAAGCCATCCGGACCCGGCACGCCGCTCGGGCCGCCCTCGAACAGGAAGGACACCGGCACCTGCAGAATCTCCGCGATCTGCTGGATGCGGCTTGCGCCGACCCGGTTGGTGCCCTTCTCGTACTTCTGAATCTGCTGGAAAGTCAGGCCCAAAGCTTCACCGAGCTTCTCCTGGCTCATGCCCAACATGATGCGGCGCATGCGCACGCGACTGCCGACATATTTGTCAACAGGGTTGGGCGCTTTCGACATTTCCTCAGCCCTCCAAACACCACCTTCGGCGCAATGATCAAGCATGCCTCGGGTGCAGCACCGTCAAAATCAAACCCTGTTATTGGGAAACATTGCGGAGAAATTTAGCAATGCACCGCCATCTTTCGCAGCCGGTGCAGAATGGGGAGCCCGCGTGCAGTCTGTCAACCGTGGGACTACGGTTGTCAAAGGATTCCGGCCGCTGCGGCGGCGGTGCGATCAGGGCTGGCGTTTGCCTATTCGTCGGCGGACCGCCAGCAGCACGGCCACCGCGACGAGCATGATTGCGGGCACATCACCCACCCGTGCATAAACGGTCGGTGGGATCGCGGCCGGCAGGTTTGCGTCCAAAATGCCTTCGAGGCCGAGACCGAGGCTCGCGACCGTGCGGCCGACCGGATCGATCACTGCGGAGATGCCGGTATTGGCCGAGCGGACCAGCGGCAATCCGAGCTCGATCGCGCGCATCCGCGACTGCTCCAGGTGCTGGTAGGGACCGGTCGAGATGCCGAACCAGCCGTCATTGGTCAGGTTCACGATCCAGCCCGGACGTTCGTTGCGTGCAGCCACTTCGTCGGGAAAGATCGCCTCGTAGCAGATCAGCGGCAACGCGGGCGGCGCGCCGGCAACGGGGAGCGCATGCCGCACGGTGCCTGGAATGAAGCCGCCGCGCACACGCGTCAGTTGCTCGAAACCGAGCTTCTCCATCAACGACTGGTACGGAAGAAATTCTCCGAACGGTACCAGATGCAGCTTGTCGTAGACGGCGAGCACGCTGCCGTCGTGGTCGATCACGTAGATCGAGTTGTAGGCGCGCGTGATCGGCGTGCCCCGCGGCACATCGGGCGCGCGGACCGATCCCGTGACCAGCACCGTGCCCTTCGGTAACAGATCGGCGATTTGCGCCATCGCGTCGGCTTCGCGGGTCAGGAAGAACGGAAAGGCGGATTCCGGCCAGATCAGGATGGTGGCATCGCGCACGCCGGTCGATTGCGGGCCGGAGGCGCGGTCCGACAGCGCAAGGTACTTCTTCATCACCTCCGGCTTGGCGGCATAGTTGAATTTCTCGTCCTGCTGCAGGTTGGGCTGCATCAGGCGCAGCTTGGCGCCGGATACGATCGTGGTCGGATGCAGCGACAGGCGGATTGCGCCAAAGATGCTCATGACGAGCAGGAGCGCGACGGCCGCGGCCGGCACCCGCCATTGCAGGCGCCGATCCGGCGTGCGGTCGATCAGCGTCGCCGGGCTCGCGAAGATCGCAATCGTCAGGAACGTCATGCCCCACAGGCCGATCAGCGAGGCCGTCTGCGCCAGCGGCAATGGCTCGGACAGCGCATAGCCGAACGTGTTCCAGGGGAAGCCGGTCAGCGCATGGCCGCGCAGCCATTCGCTGATGGTGAGGCTCGCTGCGAGCGCCAGCACGCGCGTGGCGTTCTTGCTCCAGAGCAGGCGCGCCAGCGCAAAGCCGATCGCCGTGAAGATCGAAAGATAGGCCGGCAGGCCCAGCACCGCGAACGGCGTCAGCCAGGCGAATGTGTCGGCTTCGACGAAGAAGGCGTAGCCGATCCAGTAGAGGCCGGGCACGAAATAGCCGAGCCCGAACCAATAGCCGGTCAGGGCGGCGGCGGGCACGCCGCCATAGCGGCCGGCCCCGGCGCCGTCGATCAGCCAGACCAGCACCGGGAAGGTGACGAACAGCACCGGAAAGAGGTTGAACGGTGCCAGCGCCAGCACCGACAGCGCTCCGGCCGCCATGGCGACGACTGCGCGCTGCCATCCCCAGGTGAGGATGATGGCGAGCGCAATTTGCCGAAGGCGCTGCGATGGGCTCACTGCGAGGCGGCCCCGTCGCGCGGCGGCGATGTCGGCGTGTCGCTGGCCGGCGCTTGTCCGCTCTCCGGCGTGGCTTCACGCCGCCGGCTCTCGCGCTGGGTGCGGGGCGCCGGGCGTTCCTTCCGCGTCGCGATGCGCAGCCGCTTGACGCGGCGCGGATCGGCATCGAGCACCTCGACCTCGTAATTGCCGGGGCCCGAGATCACCTCGCCGCGCACCGGCAGGCGCCCGACGAAGCTGACGAGATAGCCGCCCAGCGTCTCCACCTCCTCGCCGGCCTCGCCGGTGACGAAATCCTCGCCGATCACAGAGCGGACGTCGTCGAGGCTGGCGCGGGCGTCGGCAATGAAGGCGTTGTCGGGCAGGCGCACGATCGAGGGCGGCTCGTCGCTATCGTGCTCGTCGTCGATCTCGCCGACGATCTGCTCGACGATGTCCTCGATCGAGACCAGCCCGTCGCTGCCGCCATATTCGTCGACCACCAGCGCCAGATGGATGCGCGAGGCCTGCATCTGCGCGAGCAGGTCGATCGCCCGCATCGACGGCGGCACGTAGAGCAGCTTGCGGATGATGTGTGCCTCGTGAAGCGGCAGCGCGAGATCGACCGCGCGCAAATCGAGCCCGGCCGGCAGCGGCTTCTTGCGCTTGGTCTTGGTGGCTTCCGACACGCGGGCGCGCGCGGTCATGAAGGCGAGCAAATCGCGGATGTGGACGATGCCGACGGGATCGTCGAGCGTCTCGTTGAAGACGACGAGGCGCGAATGGCCGGCGCTCTCGAAGCGGTCCATCAATTCCCCGAGCGGAATGTCGCGCTTCACCGCGACGATGTCGGCGCGATGCACCATGACGTCGGCGATGCGGCGCTCGTGCAGGCTGAGGATGTTGCGCAGCATGGTGCGCTCGACCGCGGAGAAGCCGGTGTCGTCGGGCGTCGAGGCGTCGAGCACGACCTGGAGGTCGTCGCGCACCGACCCCGCCTTCCAGCCGAACAGCGTGCGGATGGCGCGCAGCAGCCAGCTTTCGGCGCTCGGGCGCAGCACCTCGCCCGGCGTCACCACAACCGGCAGATTGGCCGTGGTGCGGGGATTGTCGTGGGTAGGCTCGGAATCCGGCATCTCAGTGCGTCCCCGGGCGGTCGGCATACGGATCGGGGATGCCGAGATGGGCGAGGATCTCGGTTTCGAGCGCTTCCATCTCCTCGGCGTCGCCCTCGTTCTCGTGGTCGTAGCCGATCAGGTGCAGGAAGCCGTGCACGGCGAGGTGGCTCAGATGATGGTCGAACGGCTTGTGCTCCTCGTCCGCCTCGCGCCGCATGGTCTCGTAGGCGATCGCGATATCGCCGAGCATGCGCGGAGCATCGCCCGGCTTCCACGCGCCCTCCGGCTGCAGCGCCGGGAACGACAGCACGTTGGTCGGCTTGTCGATGCCGCGCCAGTTGCTGTTGAGCGTGCGGATGCCGGCATCATCGGTCAGCATCACGGCCACTTCGGCGTCGGCAACATCTTCGTCGACGCTCTCCGCGGCCGCCGCCAGTGCGCGCTGGATCACGGCTTCGGAATCGGGCTCGCGCTGCCAGCAATCGGCGACGACGAGGACCTCGGTCATGGGAAGGTTGGAATGGGACATTGTGTTGTCTCGGACGAAGGGCGCGGTGCTCGCACCCTCTTTGGTCCGGTGCTGCCTCGTCAGGATTGACCGGTGGCCGGCCGCTGCGGCGGCCCTTCATAGGCGGCGACGATCCGCGCCACGAGCTCGTGGCGGATCACGTCCTCCGCCTTGAAATGAACCTGGGCGATGCCCTCGACGCCGCTCAGGAGGCGGGTCGCCTCGGCCAGGCCCGAGGTCTGGCCGTTCGGCAGGTCGATCTGGGAGGGATCGCCCGTCACGATCATGCGGCTGTTCTCGCCGAGACGCGTCAGGAACATCTTCATCTGCATCGACGTGGTGTTCTGGGCCTCGTCCAGGATGATGGCGGCGTTGGTCAGGGTGCGGCCGCGCATGAAGGCGAGCGGCGCGATCTCGATCTCGCCGGTCTGCAGCGCGCGCTCGACGATGCGCGCATCCATGAGGTCGTAGAGCGCATCATAGATCGGCCGCAGATAAGGATCGACCTTCTCGCGGAGATCGCCGGGCAGAAAGCCGAGCCGCTCGCCGGCTTCCACCGCCGGGCGCGACAGGATGATCTTGTCGACCTCCTTGCGCTCGAACAGCTGCGCGGCATGCGCGACGGCGAGCCAGGTCTTGCCGGTGCCGGCGGGGCCGATGCCGAACACCAGTTCGTGCCGCTTCAGCGCGCGGATGTAGGAATCCTGCGCCGCCGTGCGTGCCCGCACCGGACGCTTGCGCAAGTTGATGCTGTCGAAGGTCGATTTGGCCGATTTGGCGTCGAACTCGAACAGCGAGCCCTGCGCGATCACGGCGCGGATCGCGCCCTCGACCTCGCCCTGGTCGAGATCGTGCCCCTTCGCGGCCTGCGCGTAGAGCATCTCCAGCACGCGGCGCGCAGCGTCGCAGCCGTCGCGGGTGCCGCCGATTGTGATGTGGTTGCCCTTGGAATCGACGATGACGCCGAGCCGCCGCTCGATCTGCGCCAGGTGCTGGCCGTAGGGGCCGACCAGCGCGGAAGCGGCGCGGTTGTCGTCGAAGTCGATGACGACCTGGGTCTCGGGCGGAACTTGCATGTCGCGGTCAAATTTGCGGCTGGGAGCGAACGAAGACGAATCCGATGCGCTTTTGGGCAAGGGTTCAGGCTCCACTGGCTTGCGATAAAGCGGGCTCGCGCGCCTTGCGCGGCATCACGAGCTCGCCGAGAAAACTGTAGCGCTCGAGGCTGTCGATTCTGACAGGCAGGATCTGTCCGATGATGTCGGGCGCGGCCATTACGTGGGCGGGCTGGAGGTAGGCGGTGCGGCCCACGATCTGGCCCTCCTTGCGCGCCGGACGCTCGAACAGCACGTCGACCGTTGAGCCAATCGCGGCCTTGTTGAAGGCCGATTGCTGGCTGTCGATCAGTTCCTGGAGCCGCTCCAATCGCTGGTCCATCTCGGCGGGGGACACCGTCTCCTGCATGTCCGCGGCCGGCGTTCCCGGCCGGGCGGAGTATTTGAACGAATAGGCCGCAGCGTAGCCGATTTGCGTGACAAGCGCGAGGGTGGCGAGAAAATCTTGCTCGCTCTCGCCGGGGAAGCCGACGATGAAATCCGATGAAAAAGCAATGTCTTGGCGTGCGGTACGAAAACGGTCGATGACCCGCCGGTAATCATCGGCGGTATGTTTGCGGTTCATGGCCGCCAAAATGCGGTCCGAGCCCGACTGCACCGGCAGGTGCACGAACGGCATCAGGGCACCGAGGTCGCGATGGGCCGCGATCAGGCTGTCGTCGACATCGCGGGGGTGGCTGGTCGAATAGCGCAGCCGCGCGATGCCGGGAATCGTCGCCAGATGTTCGAGCAGCCGGCCGAGCGGCCAGGTTTTTCCATCCGGCCCCTCGCCGTGATAGGCGTTGACGTTCTGCCCGATCAGCGTGAGCTCGCGCACGCCGTTGTCGGCGAGCCGCGTCACGTCCTCGACGATCTTCGCCACCGGGCGCGAGACTTCGGCGCCGCGCGTATAGGGCACGACGCAGAAGGTGCAGAACTTGTCGCAGCCTTCCTGCACCGTGACGAAGGCGGAAATGCCGCGCGCGCGGATCGCGTCCGGCTTCGGCTGGGCCAGGAAGCCGAACTTGTCCGCGGCGGGAAATTCGGTCTCGATCGCGCGGCCTTCGCCCTCGGCGCGCTTCAACAGCTCCGGCAGATGATGATAGCTCTGCGGTCCCACCACGACGTCGACGACAGGTGCCCGGCGCACGATCTCCTCGCCCTCGGCCTGTGCCACGCAGCCCGCCACCGCGATCTGCATCGCGCGGCCTGCACGCGCGGCCTCGTCCTTGGCGACGCGTAGCCGGCCGAGCTCGGAATAGACCTTCTCCGAGGCCTTCTCGCGGATATGGCAGGTGTTGAGGATGACGAGGTCGGCATCCTCCGCGCTCGCCGTCTCCACGAATCCTTCCGGGGCCAGCGTGTCCACTATGCGCTGGGCATCGTAGACGTTCATCTGGCAGCCATATGATTTGATGTGCAGCTTGCGCGGCGGCGTCATGGAACCCGAAATGGAGCTGGAGGACGGCCTTCAGATATAGGCTGCAGGGCCGAAAATCCAGCGAATGGAGCCATTTCCGCCTGTCATTCCGGGGCGCGACGCAGTTGCGAACCCGGAATCCAGAGTTTTACTGCGAGATTCCGGGTTCACGCGCGTCGCGCGTGCCCCGGAATGACGGTTCGAGGCAACATCAGCCCGCCAGAGCGTCCGCCGCGACCCGCCGGACCAGCTCGGGCAGCTGATGCATGTCGGCAAAGAGCAGGTCGGCGCCGGCCAGGCGCAAAGTTTCGGCATAGCCGTCGCGGCAATGGCTGCCCCCGTAAAAGCCGAAAACCGTCATGCCGGCGGCGCGGGCGCCGGCGATGCCGGCCAGACTGTCCTCGATCACGACGCAGCGCTCGGGCGGCACGCCCATTTGGCTCGCCGCGAACAGGAACAGGTCTGGCGCCGGCTTGCCGTTCTTCACCTGCGAGGCCGAGAAGATGTTTGGCGCGAGGCGCTCGTAGAGCCCGGTGCTCCCGAGGCTCACGCGCATCCGCTGATGCGAGCCGCTCGAGGCGACGCAGACGGCTTGCGTGACGACATCCAGCACGTCGTGGATGCCGCGGATCGCTTCGAGGTCGGCTTCGAATGCGCGAAACAGCTCGTCCTGGAGATCGCCGTGATAGGCCTCGGGCAGCTTGTGGCCGAGCTCGGTCTCGATCTCGAGATTGGCCTGCTTTGTCGAGCGGCCGAGGAAGCGCGCGAACACCTGCTCCGACGTGATCGGATAGCCGTGGCGCGTCAGCACGTCCGCATGCGCCCGGCAGGAGATCACCTCGCTGTCCACGAGCACGCCGTCGCAATCGAAGATGATGAGATCGATGGGCACTAAACTCAATTCGTCGGCTTGTCGTCGTCGAGCGGGACGCAATAGAGCTCGAGCCGGTGATCGACCAGGCGATAGCCGAGCTTGCGGGCGATCTCGGCCTGCAGCTTCTCGATCTCCTCGGAGGTGAACTCGATCACCTTGCCGTCGCGCAGATTGATGAGGTGGTCGTGATGGCTGTCGCGCATCTGCTCGTAACGCGCCCGGCCCTCGCGGAAATCGTGGCGTTCGATGATGCCGGCGTCCTCGAACAGCTTCACGGTGCGATAGACCGTCGAGATCGAGATCTTGTCGTCGACCGCAACGCAGCGCCGGTACAGTTCCTCGACATCGGGATGATCGATCGCTTCGGCCAGCACGCGGGCGATGACGCGGCGCTGCTCGGTCATGCGCATGCCCGTTGCGGCGCAGCGCGCCTCGATCTCGGATGTCTTGGACGCAGAAGAATGTTTCAGTGTGGTCATAGCGTTGTCTGCCTGGGCGGGCGCTTTCTGCCGCCGATGTTACGACAAGTCACGCCGCATCAGAAGGGCGTTCAATTGTTCCCCGTTGGGCTGCTTATAGTAGCGATCGCGGCGTCCGACCACCACGAATCCGGCTCGATCGTAAAGCCGCCGCGCCGGCTGGTTGTTCTCCTCCACTTCCAGAAATATGGTGCGTACGCCGCGCCCGGCGAGGTGGCCGAGATGGGTCATCAGCAGCGTGCGGGAGAGGCCGCGGCCGCGATAAGCCCCGTCCACCGCGATCGAGAGAATCTCCGCTTCGTCCGCGCCGATCCGCGACACCGCAAAGCCGATCGTCTTGCGGCCGAGCCGCAAGCGATGCACCAGCGTGTTGCGCTCGCTCATCATGCTCTCGAACTCGCCTTCGCCCCAGCCGTGCGCGAAGGAGGCGCCGTGCAGCTGCGCGAGGCGCGCGGCATCGCGCATGGTCGTGGGCTCGACGGCGGCGGTGCCGCCGCGCCACCACTCCGACAGCCATCCCATCATGAGGTCGCGGCTTGTGCTGCGAGCGGCGTCGATGCCGCCGGCTTGGCGTCGGGCGCTTTCAGATAGAACGGCCGCGCCGGATTGGTATCGGGATTGGCCGCCGCGCCGAGCCAGGCGACCCAGCTGATGTCGGGCGCGGGCTGCGCGTCGACCGCGACGGGTTGCGGTCCGTCCTTCGGCCAGCGACCTGCGAGGATCCCGGCGGCATTGCCGACCAGATGCGGCGCACTGAATTGCGAGGCCGCGATCGCCGCGTCGATGGAGGCGACAGCCGGCCGCACCAGCTGGCTGCCGTCGCCGGCGACGATCTGGAAATAGACGTGATCGTGCCGCGCATCGATCGCAGAGATCACCGGCGCCGTTCCGCTCTTGGCGACGACCCCAGCGGCATAGGCCGACAGCGTCGTCAGCCCGACCGCCGGCCGTTTCGCCGCAAGCGCAAGGCCCCGCGCCGCCGAGATGCCGACGCGCAGGCCGGTGAAGCTGCCGGGCCCGACGGTGACGGCGATGCGGTCGAGCGAGGTGAAGGAAAGGCCGGCCGATTGCATCACGCGCGCGATCATCGGCATCAGCGCCTCGGCATGGCCGCGCTTCATCAGCTGCGATTCCCGTGCGAGGAGCTCGCCGGCGTCGGTGTCGAGAACGGCGGCCGCGCAGGCTTCAAGCGCAGTATCGATGGCAAGGATCAGCATGATGGAGCAAATGGCGAGTGGCGAATGGAGAACACTCTAGCGAACCAGGCGCCTCTCCGCCATTCGTCAGGCAGGATTTGCACTTCCGATATGCCCTATTGCGCAAGGAGGGCTATCGCATTTGAGAGTTTTTCCCTGCGGCCATCCTTCGAGACGCCCGCTGGGGCGGGCTCCTCAGGATGAGGGCGGAGTGCGCGGCAACAGTTTCAAGGAGCACTGACGCTGACTAGCCTCATCCTGAGGAGGCGCGTAAGCGCCGTCTCGAAGGACGAGGCGTGCGCACGCCCGCTGCCACAAATCATATGCGATAGCCCCGCATTTCGCAGGGTGGGCAGGATTATCCCTCGCGTGCGTTCCTGAATTCCTTGGTCGCCTTGTCCAGCACGAACAGCGACCCCTCCGCCACGCCGAAATAGGCGCCGTGGGTCTGCATCCGGCCGCTCTCCACGGCCTTGCGGACGAACGGGAAGGTCATCAGGTTTTCCAGGCTGCGGAACACGGCGGCCTTCTCGATGCGCTCGACGAATTGCGCCATGGTCTCGTGCTCGCGCTGCTCCACAACCTCGCCCGGCTTGATGAACATCTGCATCCAGCGGCCGATGAAATCGCCGGGCGTGAGCGGCTCGATCTTGTCGATGAAGGCACGGATGCCGCCGCATTGGGCGTGGCCGAGCACCACGATGTGCTTCACCTTCAGCACTGTCACCGCAAACTCCAGCGCTGCCGAGACGCCGTGCGCGCCTTCGTCAGGCTGATAAGTCGGCACCAGATTGGCGATGTTGCGGACGACGAAGAGCTCGCCCGGCCCCGCGTCGAAGATCACCTCGGGGGAGACCCGGGAGTCACAGCAGCCGATCACCATGGTCTCAGGCGACTGCCCTTTGACCGAGAGCTCACGATAGCGGTTCTGCTCGGTCGGCAGCCGCTGGGTGGCGAAGGCCTTGTAGCCTTCCAGCAAGTGCGTCGGGAATGTCGTCATGGCCCATGCCTAATCACATACCGTCAAGACCGACAAGCCTTTCGAATGGGCAGGCCAAATGCTATCGCCTGGGGGACGACAGACCAGGAAGGAACGCCAGCATGACCCGCCCGCGCCGCAGCCATCTGTTCATGCCCGGCTCCAACCCGCGCGCGCTGGAAAAGGCGCGCAATCTCGCCGCCGACGGCCTGATCCTCGATCTCGAGGATTCCGTCGCCCCGGAGGCCAAGGCGGCGGCGCGCGACGGCATTGCGGCGGCGATCGCCGCCAAGGGTTTTGGCAGGCGCGAGGTCCTGATCCGGACCAACGGCCTCGATACGCCCTGGTGGCCAGATGACGCCGCCATGGCCGCCAAGGCCTCGCCGGACGGCATCCTGGTTCCAAAAGTTTCAAGCGTCGAGGATCTCGACGCCATCGGCCGCAAGCTGGCCGAGCTCGGCGCCGCGCCGACCGTCAAGGTCTGGGCCATGATCGAGACCGCGCGCGCCGTGCTGCATGCCGAGGAACTGGCCGCCGCCGGCCGCGATCCTTCGCGCCGTCTCTCGGGCTTCGTGTTCGGCCCGAACGACATCTCGCGCGAGACGCGGATCCGGATGCTGCCGGGCCGCGCCGCGATGATCCCGATGATCACCCATTGCATCCTGGCGAGCCGCGCGCACGGCCTCGAGATCCTCGACGGCCCCTACAGCGACATCGCAAATTCCGACGGTTTCGCCACCGAATGCGCGCAAGGCCGCGACCTCGGCTTCGACGGCAAGACGCTGATCCACCCCTCCCAGATCGACGCTTGCAACGCCATCTTCACCCCGCCGGAGGAGGAAGTCGCCCGCGCGCGAAAAATCATCGCGGCGTTCGAACTGCCGGAGAACGCATCGCGCGGCGCGATCCGCCTGGATGGTGCGATGGTGGAACGCCTGCACGCCGACATGGCCCGGCGCACGATCGCGATTGCGGACGCGATCGCTGCGATGGGGAAGGGCTGAGGCGCGAGATCCACTTCTCCACGCGCCGCAGGTTTTGCACTCTATCGTCCCGCCCGCGAAACGGCTTTGAATTCACCGCCTGCTCCGTGGGAGGCGGCGATGGCGCTTTGCCGGAACCGCGCATCGGCAGGCTGCGGCGCCGCCAATTCCTGGCAATACATTCGATCGATCGTGCGCTGCATGAGCGCATAGCAATCGCATGCGATCCTATCGAGCCGCGACCGATGGATCTCGACAAACCCGCGCCGCTCGGACGGGATGGCGCCGGCCTCGCGTAGCTTGCTCATCGTCAAAGTCACCGTCGTCCGCCGGACCCCAACCAGTTGCGCCAGCGCCTCCTGCGTCACCGGAAGCAGGTCCTCGGGAACGCGGTCGTGAAGCTGCAGGAGCCACCGCGCCATGCGGCCATCCACCCGGTGCAGCGCGTTGCAAGCGGCGACATGCTGGAGCTGCAGCAACACGGCGCGGGCGTGGACCTGCACGACATTCCTGATCGCTGCGCTTTGCGCATGGGCAGCGCGAAATTTGGCGGCGGAAATCACCGATGCAGTGCCGGCTGTGCGGGCAATCGCGGTCACGGATGAAGGCGAGGGGCCGAGCACGGAGAACGAGGCCAAAGCGCCTTCGCGTCCCATCAAGCTGGTCGCGACCGTTTGCCCGTCCGGCATATCGAGCATGAAGGCGATCGCGCCGCTATGGGGAAAATAGACGGGGTCGAGTTCGTCGCCCGATCGCACCAGGACGGCATCGGGTTCGAACGAGACCTTCTGGAAGTGCGGCGTCAGCAAAGCGAGATCCGCCGGCGGCAGCGCCGCCAATAGCCGATTCCCGATGCCCTTGCGGTGGGCAGTCACGGTGTCCTCTGTTGAACGAGCACCCAACGAACGACGGGAAGCATCTGTTTCATTCGCCATGATTATCCGAAATGCGGATTGCGGAACGGCAGCGATCCAAACAGAGCTAATAATCGAGATCAAGCACGGATATTTGCGGTGAGCTTTCCCCGCATCCTCGCCGCGCAAACAGTCATACTATTTACGCCCGTTGCCATCCGACGATGCGCACAAGCGAAAGCTCTGCTGTACGCTGCCATCAGCGGTCCGGCAGATGGTCGGGTCTTTCTCGGTGACGGTAGCGGTGACGAAATCGCGGATGCGATCGCGGTGATGCGGAAGGGCTGAGGGCTCGCACACTCCGTCGCCTCGCGACGGAGTGCGCCAATGCCGCAGCACTCAGATCGTCTGGCCGCCAGACACCTCGATGCGCTGGGCCGTAACCCAGCGATTCTCCGGACCGAGCAGGCTCGCGACCATCGGCCCGATGTCGTCGGGCACACCGACGCGGCCAAGCGCGGTCATTTGCGCGAACTGCTTGTTCAAATCCGGCACGTCGCGGACGGCGCCGCCGAGGAAGTCGGTCTCGATCGCGCCCGGCGCTACGACGTTGGCGGTGATGCCGCGTTCGCCGAATTCTTTTGCCATGTAGACGGTCAGAACCTCGATGGCGCCCTTGGCGGCGGCATAGGCCGAGAAGCCGGGGAAAGACACGCGCGTCAGCCCGCTCGAGAAGTTGACGATCCGGCCATTGTCGCCAAGCAGCGGCAGCAAGGCCTGCGTCAGAAAGAACGGCCCTTTGACATGGGTGTCGAAGAGTGCGTCGAACTGCTGCTCCGTCGTCTCGGCTATGGCGGCCATTTCGCCCTGGCCGGCATTGTTGACGAGATGATCGAACTTGTCGGCGTGCCAATGCTCCGCCAGCGCCGACGCGACTTTTGCGGCGAACGCCGGAAAGGTCGATACGGAGGTGACGTCGAGCTGGAGCGCGACCGCTTTTCGGCCGAGCGCCTCGATCTCGGTGACGACCTCGCGGGCGGCGGCGGCGCCGCTGCGATAGGTCACGATGACGTCGCCGCCGTGACGCGCGATGGCGATTGCGGTATTGCGGCCAAGGCCCCGGCTGGCGCCGGTGACGAGCGAAATGGTGGGCATTTGAGGCTTCCTCGTGAAGTTTCGGTGGGGCCTTTCTGCCTGTGATCGAGCATCCGGTGTTGCCGGATGCTCCGATCGTCTTGCCCAATCCTCCAGGAATGCGGCCGGCGGCAGCCTTGCCTGAAACTCCCGTCTTCTTGCCCGATCGCCCCTCGGCAATTGCCGGCATGCTTGGCGCGGCCTAGATTGGGCCCGTGACCGAAACGCTGCTCCAGATCGCCAGCCGTTACGCCGCAGCTCACGCCGACGGCAAAGGCCTTGCGTGCACGCCTTTCGCCGGCATCTCGATCATTCGTGAGACCGCGCCGAGCGCGCTCCAATTTGCGATCTCCAAGCCGCTGGTCGCTTTGGTGCTGCAAGGTGCCAAGCGTGTTGCGGTCGGCGCCACGTCGTTCGACCTGGGTGCGGGCGATTCGCTGGTGATCTCGAGCGACGTGCCGACGGTCAGCCAGATCACGCGCGCCACAGCCGCGGTGCCCTATTTGTCGCTCGTCGTCGAGCTCGATCCCATCGTCATCGAGGGGCTGGTCGTCGAGATGGGGGCCGCGCCTTATGTTCCGTCGCAGCCGCTTCGGGTCGAGCCAGCGGAGCGGGATGTGAGCGATGCGGCGCTGCGGTTGTTGCGCCTGATCGATCGGCCCTCCTCCGCCTCAATTCTCCAGAGCCAAGTGCTGCGGGAGCTGCATTATTGGCTACTGGCCGGTCGGCACGGTGGTGCCATCAGGGCGCTCGGTATGGCCGACAGCCATGCGCAGCGGATCGGCCGTGCGGTTGCGATCATTCGCGCCGACTATGCCAAGCCTTTGCGTGTCGACCGGCTCGCCAAGGCCGCGAGGATGAGCCACTCGGCCTTTCACCTGCACTTTCGCAGCATCACCTCGCTGACCCCGCTTCAGTTCCAGAAGCAGCTGCGCCTGATCGAGGCGCGCCGCACCATGCTGGCCGATGGCGCGAGCATCGCGACCGCCTCTCATCGGGTCGGCTACGAAAGCGTCACGCAGTTCACGCGGGAATATTGCCGATTGTTCGGCATGCCGCCTGGGCGCGACATGCGCGAGGCGAAGCGGCGCGTCGAATCGGCGGCTTGAAGAGTTCTCACATGGCGACGATCGACAGGATCTACATCCTCGACGGAGGCATTGCTGAGGTCGAAGACGGTTCGATCTATTCTCCCGGCATCAATGTCGGCATTCCCATGACATTGAGCTGCAATGCCTATCTCATTCGTCACCGCGGCGAGTGGCTGATCTGGGATACGGGAATAGCGGATGAGCTGGCGAAGCATCCGGAAGGACGGATCATCGCACACGGCATACGCGGCATCGTGCGTCGTCCTATCGCGGACCAATTGGATGAAATCGGGGTGCGGCCCCGCGATATCGGCACGATCCTCCTCTCTCACGCGCATTTCGATCATATCGGAAATGTCGACCTGTTCGAAAACGCAAGATGGATCGCTCAACGGGCCGAGTTCGAAGCCATGTTCGGACCTGACCCCGACCAGTTCGGCTACTCACTGCCGCACTACGAGGCGTTGCAGGAGCGGCCTTTCGAGATTGTCGATGGCGACCACGACCTATTTGGCGACGGCGCGGTGCGCATGATCTTCACGCCCGGCCATACTCCCGGGCATTGCTCGCTGCTGGTGAAGCTGCCGCGGCGCGGCGCCGTGCTGCTGAGCGGTGACGTCGCGCACAACCGGGAGAACCTCCGGCACATGCGCGTGCCGTCGTTCAATGCCGACCCGCAGGCGACGGTTGCGTCGATGGCCAAGGTGGTCGAGCTGCTACGCGTCGAGAACGCCGAAATCTGGATCAATCACGATACGGCGCAAAGCCAAGGAATGGCTTACGCGCCGAAATGGATCGAGTAGCGCAATGCCTCACCGCGGCACGAGGTCGGCACGCTCGAGCGTCTCCAGGGTCGAGGCGTTGGCGCAATAGCCGTGGTAATTCTCCGCGGCGGTGCCCTCAGTGAGGTCGCGGTCGCACTGTCCCTTGTGATTGCAGAGCGAGCAGACCCGCTCGAGGTCGCGGAGCAGCAGCGGCTGCGCGCGGCCGAGCGCCTCAGTGCTGATGCCGAGCTGTTCGAGCATCTTCGGCAGCTCGTCGGCGGCGTGCCGGCCATGACGGACCAGCTCCTCCAGATCGTCCGGCGCGATCCTGAGATCATTGGCGATCCGGTCGAAATCGGCGCGGTCGAGCTGCCGCATTTCGTTGATCTCGCGGCGGTGCTTCACCCAGTTCGCGAAGGACTCGATGAGATCCTGGACGATGGGGTAGGGCCTGGTTGCGGTGCTCATGGAAAGCTCCATTCGGACGGTCGGAATTGGAGCGAGATAAGCACAATGATGCAGAAGCGCGTTGCGCTGGATCAAACAGGAAAGAGCGGGGTTGCCAACCTCTCCCGCTTGCGGGAGAGGTCGCGCCGAAGGCGCGGGTGAGGGCTCTTTCCTCTGGGGGATTGTCCCATTGCGGAGATACCCTCTCCCCGACCCTCTCCCGCAAGCGGGAGAGGGAGCGCACCTCCTGCGCAGCAGCTACCTGAATCGCTCCGCCGCCCACGCATACAGGCTGCCGGGAATTGGCTTCTCGCCGCCGCGTCCCTTCGGCGAGATGTGCAGGCCGATGATGGCGGGGTCGGTGACCAGGCCAAGATAGCTCGAGGGATCGAAGAACAGCTTTGGCTCGGCATGCACGGCATAGAACGATTGCTTCGGCAATGCGTTCTGCAGCTCGCCGGTGCGGCGCGCGAGCGCGGTGAGTGCCGCGGGCCCGTAGATCGCGACGCGAATATCGGCGAGCCGGTTCGAGCCGCCGCGCAGGCGGCGCATCATGAAGGTGATGCGATGGCGCACGGACAGCCAGTTCGGCGTCAGCTCCTCCTGCTCCATCAGCTCTTCGAAGGCGGCAACGATGCCGTGCGCGGGCGGCAGATAGAGCACGGAATTGCCGAGCTGGCGCGGCCGCTCCCAGGCGAAGTAGGGTTTTGCCGGATCGATCTCGACCGGCCTCAACAGCAGCACGTCGGCATCCAGCCAGAGGCCGAGGCCCTTCGCCATCAGCTTCATGCGGAAGAAGTCGCTGAATTGCAGAATGGTCCAGTCGCGCCAGCTGCCGTCCGGCTGCGGCGGGCGCAGGCGTTCGGAGAACGCATGCGGCAGGATCGCCTCGGCCTCGGCATTCGCGACGCCGGCCGGCAATCCGGGAATAGTGTCGAAGCTGTAGACCGTGACCTTGTGGCCGGCAGCCAATTGCGAGCGCAGACAGGTCTGGCGCAGCGCGTCCATCGGGCCATGCCAGAAGGTGACGATCTCGGGCAGCATGGGCAAATCTATACGGGACAATCCAGGCAACGAAAAAGCCCCGGCGCTTGCGGCACCGGGGCTCAACAAAAACTTGCGATCAGGCCCAGGCGCGCTCGCGCTTGAGCTTGTCCTCGTAGGAGTCGATCGAGGCCTTCTTCTCCATGGTGAGGCCGATGTCGTCGAGGCCGTTGATCAGGCAGTGCTTGCGGAACGGGTCGATCTCGAACTTGACCTTGCCGCCGTCGGGGCCGCGGATCTCCTGATTCGGCAGGTCGATCGTCAGCGTCGCATTGGCGCCGCGCTCGGCGTCGTCGAACAGCTTGTCGAGGTCCTCTTGGGTGACGCGGATGGGCAGAATGCCGTTCTTGAAGCAATTGTTGTAGAAGATGTCGCCGAACGAGGTCGAGATCACGCAGCGGATGCCGAAGTCGAGCAGCGCCCAGGGCGCGTGCTCGCGGCTCGAGCCGCAGCCGAAATTGTCGCCGGCGACCAGCACCTTCGCGTTGCGATAGGCCGGCTGGTTGAGCACGAAGTCCGGATTCTCGCTGCCGTCGTCCTTGTAGCGCTGCTCGGAGAAGAGCCCCTTGCCAAGGCCGGTGCGCTTGATGGTCTTGAGGTACTGCTTCGGAATGATCATGTCGGTGTCGACATTGATGATCTTCAGCGGCGCCGCGACGCCTTCCAGCGTGGTGAACTTGTCCATGGTTGCGCTTTCCCGCACGTGGTTCAGGGAACCGGCTATTTATCGCGATCGGGCCGGAAATCCTAGGCCGAATTCGGCAGGGCTAGTCTGCCGTAGGGGGTTTGAAGCCGAACTGGCGCGGCATCGGGATTTCACCTCTCCCCGGTGGGGAGAGGTGGACCGAGAGCGTCCTACTCCGCCTTAGCCTCAATCGCGGCCATATCGTCGTCCGACAGACCAAAATGGTGGCCGATCTCGTGGATCAGGACATGGCGGACGATGTGGCCGAGACTTTCGTCGTGCTCGGCCCAATAATCCAGGATCGGGCGGCGGTAGAGCCAGACCATGTTGGGCAGCCGTGCCACGTCGCCAGAGCTCTGCTGGGGCAGGCCGACGCCCTGGAACAGGCCGAGCAGGTCGAACTCGCTCTCGCATTCCATCTCGTCCAGGACCTCCTCGGTCGGGAAGTCCTCGACGCGGACGATCACGCCCTCGCAAAGCTTGCGAAATTCCGCCGGCAGGCGCTCGAACACGTCGTGAGCCATCGCTTCCATTTCGGCCAGCGAAGGGGCTTTCAATTCCGTCCACATGAGCACCTCTTAGCGCGGGTTTCCCGCTGATGCATCTGGCTTTATAAGCGCGGCGAGGTTGACGGGCGCCGCCAAAACGGGGAGCGTGGGGCGATCGATGGGACGGTTCAGGGTGGGCGGAAAAATGCGAGCGAAAACAGCGCTGACTCTACTGTGCATGGGGTTGTTTTCGCAGTCTTGCGTCGGCGCCGAGGCGCAGGCCGCCAGTTCCGAAATCCGGATGGCCCAACTGGTCTCGCCGGACGATGTCCCCCCGCCGCGCAAGCGGCCGCGCCTGCGCATCACGCCCTATTACAGCCCGGACGGCGTCTATCCCCGCTACAATCCCGGCCCCGACGCGGTCCGGGTCTGCAATGCCACCTATGTGCAGGAGTACCGGCCAAGCGGCACGGTGATCGTGCCGCGCGTGAGCTGCTACTGGCGCCGGGGCTGACTTCGCGGCGACCTCGTGAGGGTGTGATGGCGAGATGGATCGCATGGGCCTTTGCCGTCGCGCTGGCCACTGGGCTGCCTCGCGCGTCCGCCGCGCCAAGGGCGACGGTCCCGGAGGCGTCTGCGGGGATTGCGGTTTTCGATGTACGACGACACGCGCGGACCTATGACATGGCGCGGCCTGCCGTACGCCGCGATCCGCGCTACTACGCGCGCCCTGTCTACTATCGTCCCTATCCCTACGGCGTGCCGGCACCGTTTGTGTTCACCTACGGCCCCTTCTGGTAAGGCGCCGCTTTGGCGGCCGGCTTTGCGATCGCGCGAGGCACGGCGTCGCATCGCGGCGCCGCGGGTCGTTCATTCATGGCGCGTTCACATCGCTGTCCGCAACTTGATCCCGGCAGCGACCGCAATTGAACGGCCATGGCGCGGCCGAGACGTCGCAGCTCTGCTGTCCGGATTCAGGGAGGATTCCATGCTGAGGATGTTTGGCCGCCGGGCTGTCCCGATGCGCCTGCTCGGGCTTGCGGCCGCCGCGACGCTGATGCTGTCGGCCGGCAGCACGCGTCGTGCTGAAGCGCTCACCTTGATCAATCCGGCGACGTCGCCGATGACGAAGGCCGCGACCGACGATCTCGTCACGCAGGTTCGCCGTGGCGGGCACGGTGGACATGGCGGCGGGCATTTTCACGGCGGCGGTTTTCGCGGCGGCGGCGGGCATATCGGCCGCGGTTTCCACAGCGGTGGCGTCCGCGCCGCGCCGGCCTTTCACCACAGACATGTCGGCATCCATCGCCATGGCGGCTTTCGCCACGGCGGATATGGCGGGGTCCACCGGCACTGGGGCCATCACCGCCCCCATTTCCGGCATCGTCACTTCTACCGGCCCTATTATGTCGGCGGCTACTATCCTTCCTACTCTTATCCGCGCCGCTGCCGGATCATCTGGACCTATTACGGCCCGCGCCGCGTCTGCCACTGGCCGCGGTGGCACTATCCGTACCGCTATTGGTGACGTGAGTGGATTGCTGGCTCTGCATTCGTCATGGCCGGGCATAGCCGTCCGAAGGACGGCGTCGCTTCCGCTCGCCTATGTCCCGGCCATCCACGTTCTTGGGGCTTGTGCAGAGAGTTCGTGGATGCCCGGGACGAGCCCGGGCATGACGGAGAGACTGGTTAGAGCCAATCCTTCAGCTTCCACGACGAAGCTTTCCACCGCATCAGATTGCAGGGACCAGCTTAGCGCCAGTCCCTGACGTCGACGAAGTGGCCCGCGATCGCCGCCGCTGCCGCCATCGCCGGCGACACCAGATGGGTGCGACCCTTGAAACCCTGGCGGCCTTCGAAATTGCGGTTTGAGGTCGAGGCGCAGCGCTCTTCCGGCTTCAGCTTGTCCGGGTTCATGGCAAGGCACATCGAGCAGCCCGGCTCGCGCCATTCGAAGCCGGCCTTGATGAAGATCTTGTCCAGACCCTCGGCTTCGGCTTGCTCCTTCACGATGCCGGAGCCCGGCACGACCATGGCGTTGACGTTCGCCGAGACGGTCTTGCCTTCCGCGATCTTCGCCGCCGCGCGCAAATCCTCGATGCGTCCGTTGGTGCAGGAGCCGATGAAGACGCGATCGAGCTTGATGTCCGTGATCTTCGTTCCCGCGGTCAGGCCCATATATTTCAGCGCGCGATGCTTGGAGATGCGCTTGGCCTCATCCGCGATCATGTCGGGATCGGGCACGATACCGGTGACAGAAATCACGTCTTCAGGCGAGGTGCCCCAAGTCACGATCGGCGGCAGCTTTGCGGCATCGAGGCGCAGCTCGTGGTCGAAATGCGCGCCGTCATCGGAACGCAACTTCTCCCAGTAGCGCATCGCCGCGTCCCAGGCCGCGCCCTTCGGAGCCTTCGGACGATCACGCAGGAAGTCGAACGCCTTCTGGTCGGGCGCAACGAGGCCAGCGCGCGCGCCGCCTTCGATCGACATGTTGCAGACCGTCATGCGGCCTTCCATCGAGAGCGCACGGATCGCTTCGCCGGCATATTCCAGCACGTAGCCGGTGCCGCCGGCGGTGCCGATCTCGCCGATGATGGCCAGGATGATGTCCTTGCCCGTCACGCCATCCGGCAATTTGCCGTCGACGGTGACGCGCATGTTCTTGGCCTTCTTCTGGATCAGCGTCTGCGTCGCCAGCACGTGCTCGACCTCGCTGGTGCCGATGCCGTGCGCGAGCGCGCCGAACGCGCCATGCGTCGAGGTGTGGCTGTCACCGCAGACGATGGTGGTGCCGGGCAGCGTAAAGCCCTGCTCGGGGCCGATGACGTGGACGATGCCCTGGCGCTTGTCGAACTCGTTGTAATATTCGATGCCGAACTCCTTGGCGTTTTCGGCCAGCGCCTTGATCTGCTCGATGCTTTCAGGGTCGGGATTCGGCTTGGTGCGGTCGGTGGTCGGCACGTTGTGGTCGACGACGGCGAGCGTCTTCTCGGGCGCATGGACCTTGCGCCCCGTGGCGCGCAGGCCTTCGAACGCCTGCGGCGAGGTCACCTCGTGCACCAGATGGCGGTCGATGTAGAGCAGGCAGGTGCCGTCCTCGGCTTCGTGCACCAGATGGTCGTTCCAGATCTTGTCGTACAGGGTGGTCGGCTTGGACATGAGCTCGAGCTCCAAAGAATGTGTGTCAGCGATGAGCGCGGCAGACCGCGCGGGCAACAAAATCGTCAGCGCAGCTTTTAGGCTGCGCGGCTAAGCTCTGACGTTGCCGAGGTCGCGAAGCGTCCGAAGAACCGGCCAGGCAGCCGCGAGCGATCGTCGATGACGATGCGCTGGATGGGGGCGAAGCTGGTCAGATCTGGAAACATTCTAGGAATATATAGCAGGCCGAATTGGAAGCGCGAGTGCTTTGACGCGCACGGCTGACGCAACAAAAAAGCGCGGAGCCGAGCCCCGCGCTTTCGAAAGACCTGCCTGGTGGCGAAAGCTTACTCGCCGACGGCAGCAGCGCGGTCCTGCTTCTCGACGATGCGGGCCGACTTGCCGCGAAGATTGCGGAGATAATAGAGCTTGGCGCGACGCACCTTGCCGCGGCGCACCACCTTGATCGAGTCGATCATCGGGGAGAGCAGCGGGAACACGCGCTCGACGCCCTCGCCATAGGAGATCTTGCGCACGGTGAAGCTCTCGTTGAGGCCACCGCCGGAACGGCCGATGCAGACGCCCTCATAGGCCTGCACGCGGGTGCGGTCGCCTTCGACGACCTTCACGTTGACGATCACGGTGTCGCCGGGGGCGAATTCCGGGATGTCCTTGCCGGCCGACAGCTTGTCGAATTGCTCCTGCTCGAGCTGCTTGATCAGGTTCATGGGTAAATCTCCATCGGCGCGCCCAGCCCTGGAAACGGGGGGCTGCGCAAAATTCGTCTATCCAGCCATTGCGGATTTGGCCGCTCCTATAAGGCAAGCCGGAGCGTTTGTCACCCGTCTGTCTTGGTTTTTGGCGTTTTTTGGCCGCTCCCCCGATTCGCGGCCTTTTCCCACAAATCCGGGCGCCGGGCGGCCGTCAGGGCCTCGGATTTGGCCCGCCGCCAGGCGGCCACCTTGGCGTGGTCGCCGGAGGTGAGGACAGCAGGGATCGGAACCCCCTCGAACAGCTGCGGGCGGGTGTATTGGGGGTACTCCAGCAGGCCGTCCGAAAAGCTTTCCTCGGTTCCGGAGGCTTCCTTGCCCATCACCCCCGGCAGCAGCCGGACGCAGGCGTCGATCAGGGCTAAAGCTGCGATTTCGCCCCCGGACAGCACGTAATCGCCGATCGAGACCTCCTCCAGGCCGCGCGCGTCGATCACCCGCTGGTCCACCCCCTCGAACCGCCCGCAGACGATCAGGGGGCCGGGGCCTCGGGCGAGCTCGGTGACGCGCGCCTGGGTCAATGGCCGACCCCGGGGGCTCATCAGCAGGCGCGGCCGCGCTTTTGACAGGTCTTGCCCGATTTCGGCAGCATCGATCGCCGCGGCCAGAACGTCCGCCCGCAGCACCATGCCCGGGCCGCCGCCGGCAGGCGTGTCGTCGACGCTGCGATGGCGGTCGGTAGCGGAGGCCCGGATGTCGCGCGCCTCGATCTGCCACAGCCCGGACGCGAGCGCCCGGCCGGCGAGGCTCACGCCGAGCGGCCCCGGAAACATCTCCGGAAACAGCGTCAGCACCGTCGCGCGCCAGGGTGAGGGATTGGTCATTGCATCCTAATCTCGTCGTCCCGGGGCGCGCGAAGCGCGAGCCCGGGACCCATAACCACCGCAGCCCGTTTTGCGATAGCTGGAGCGATCAGCTTAGCGAAAAATTCCGGCCTGTGGTTATGGGTCCCCGCCCCCGTGCGCTTTGCGCACTAGGCGGGACGACCCGTGGATGGAGCGTCGCCCTCGTCGTCCCCCTCGATCTCCTGCGGCAACGCGATCACGACGCGGCCGCCTTTGAGGTCGACTTCCGGCACCACCGCGTTGGAGAACGGCAGCAGCATCGTCGGGCCCTTGGGCGGCGCGATCTCGATGATGTCGCCGGCGCCGAAATTATGGATCGCGAGCACCCGACCGAGCGCATCGCCATCAGTTGTGATCGCGGCAAGCCCGATCAGATCGGTGTGGTAATATTCGTCCTCGTCCGTCGCGGGCAGTTTTTCGCGCGGGACGTAGAGCTCGATGCCGTTGAGGCGCTCGGCCTCATCGCGGGTCGCGACGCCCTTGAATGTCGCGACCAGATGATCTTTGGCCTCGCGCACCTGCGCGATTTCGAACTGGCGCCTGCCGTCCTTGGTCGACAGCGGACCGTAGCGGCGGACGGCAAAGGGATCCTCGGTGAAGGTCCACAGCTTGACCGCACCGCGCACACCATGCGCGGCGCCGATCCGCGCGACGCAGACCAGCGCCGACATGATCCGGCCTTACGCCTTGGCGGCGGCTTCGGCCTGCGCCTTGCGCTCCTTGCGCGGCACGGCCTTCTCAGGGTTGTTGCGCGCTTCGCGCTTCTTGACGCCGGCGGCATCGAGGAAACGCGCGACGCGGTCCGACGGCTGCGCGCCCTTGGCGAGCCAGGCCTTCACCTTGTCCATGTCGAGCTTGAGGCGGGTCTCGTTGTCCTTCGGCAGCAGCGGATTGAAATGGCCGAGACGCTCGATGAAGCGGCCATCGCGCGGAAAGCGCGAATCGGCGACGACGACGTGATAGACGGGACGCTTCTTGGTGCCTGCACGGGCGAGGCGGATAACGACGGACATTCAGTTCTCCTTGAAAGTGTGGTTTTGCAAAGTACGTTTTGTTCGGTCGATTGGTATTCCGCGCCGCGCGAGATGCTGATGATCCTGTGCGACGAATTCCTCATTTCTTCTTGCCGGGGAAACCGCCGAGGCCCGGCAGCGTCGGCTTGCCGCTCAGCCCGGTCAATCCGGGAAGGTTGGGCAGGCCGGTGCGAAGGCCCGGCGGCAGATCCTTCGGCAGATTCGGCAGGCCTTGTCCGCCGCCCGCGCCTTGCATCTTCTCCTGCAGCGCCTTCATCTCTTCCGGCGAGGGCATCTTCATGCCGCCGCCGAAGCCCATCGCCTGTGCGATGCCGGCGAGCGGGCCGCGCTTGCCCGATCCCATGGCCTTCATCACGTCGGCCATGTTCCGGTGCATCTTCAGCAGCTTGTTGACGTGCTCGACGCTCTGGCCGCTGCCGGCCGCGATGCGCTTCTTGCGGCTGGCCTTCAAGAGGTCCGGATGACGCCGCTCCTCGCGCGTCATGGAATCGATGATTGCGACCTGACGCTTCAGGATCTTGTCGTCGATGCCGGCGGCCGCGATCTGGTTCTTCATCTTGGAGATGCCGGGCATCATGCCCATCAGCCCGCTGATGCCGCCCATGTTGGCCATCTGCAGCAGCTGCTCGCGCATGTCGTTGAGGTCGAACTGACCCTTGCGCATGCGCTCGGCGGTGCGTGCGGCCTTCTCGGCGTCGATATTGGCGGCGGCGCGCTCGACCAGCGACACCACGTCGCCCATGCCGAGGATGCGGCCGGCGATACGATCCGGGTGGAAGTCTTCCAGCGCGTCGGTCTTTTCGCCGGTGCCGATCAGCTTGATCGGCTTGCCGGTGACGGCGCGCATCGACAGCGCGGCGCCGCCGCGGCCGTCGCCGTCAACGCGTGTGAGCACGATGCCGGTGAGGCCGACGCGCTGATCGAACGAGCGCGCCAGGTTCACGGCGTCCTGGCCGGTGAGCGAATCCGCAACCAGCAGCACTTCATGCGGATTGGCCGCGGCTTTGATCGCGGCCGCCTCTGCCATCATCTCTTCGTCGAGCGTGGTGCGGCCGGCGGTGTCGAGCAGCACGATGTCGTAGCCGCCGAGCTTGCCGGCTTCCAGCGCGCGTTTGGCGATCTGCGGCGGCTGCTGGCCGGCAACGATCGGCAAAGTGGGAATGTCGAGGTCGCGGCCGAGCACGGCCAGCTGCTCCATCGCCGCCGGACGGTAGACGTCGAGCGAGGCCATCAAGACCTTGCGCTTGTCGCGCTGGACCAGGCGGCGGGCGAGCTTGGCGGTGGTGGTGGTCTTACCGGAGCCCTGCAGGCCGACCATCATGATCGGCACCGGCGGCACGGAATTGACGTCGATGGTCTGGCCTTCGGCGCCCAGCGTGTTGACCAGCTCGTCATGGACGATCTTCACCACCATCTGGCCGGGGGTGACCGACTTGACGACTGTGGCGCCGATCGCCTGTTCGCGCACGCGCTCGGTGAAGCTGCGCACGACTTCCAGCGCGACGTCGGCCTCCAGCAGCGCGCGGCGCACCTCGCGCATCGCGGCGTCGACGTCCTTTTCGGTCAGCGCACCGCGCCCCGTCAGACGATCGAGAATGCCACCAAGCCGTTCCGACAGATTGTCGAACAATGCCGTTGTCCTGTTGCTGTCTTCCCGATGGGAAGAGCGCTCCGTAACTCACCGCTGTCATGCCCCGCGAAGGCGGGGCATCCAGTACGCCGCAGCACCTCAGTTCAAGCCGAGCCGCCTCTGGGATACTGGATCGCCCGATCAAGTCGGGCGATGACACCTTCCTGGATAAGCATCTTCCAAACACCTTTGCGCCCGAGGGCGCACAGCGCTGTCGGGCGTTGACCTCCGGCCTCGAGGCCGGTCGGCGGGTCGAAAAGAAAGCCTTTCCGAGAAAGTGGCCGGGTTAAACGCCGCTCCCGCTCAAATGTCAAGGAAACTTAGGGTGTCGGCCCGCCCTTGGTAAGCCAAGGTTTTGAAAACGTGATCTTTTTGTCGCAGGTTCCTTTTCCGCCAGCCCCGCCCATATAGGCGGTGATGTCTTACCCCTCCAACCATCCCTAGAAGCCCGCCGTGCCGATCACCCGCCGCCGCCTTTTCGGACTATTCGCCGGAACCGGTGCGCTGGTCGGCGTCCCCTCCCTCTGGATGTCCAGCATGAAAACCTATGACGGCCCCGCCTCCGATCATTTCGACGGCCTGACCTTCTTCGATCCGGACGGGGCGCCGCCGAAATCGCTGCGCGAGGTGCTGCGCTGGCAGCTCGGCGGCAAGCGGCAGCGGGCGACTTGGCCGGATTGGGCGCCCAGTCCCCATGCCGACACCCCGCCGGCGCGCGTTGACGGCGACAAGGTGCGGCTCTCCTTCGTCGGTCATGCCAGCTGGCTGATCCAGGCCGGCGGCCTCAACATCCTGGTCGATCCGGTCTGGTCGGAGCGGGTCTCGCCGGTCGCCTTCGCCGGGCCGAAGCGGCACAACGACCCCGGCATCGCCTTCGAGAAGCTGCCGAAGATCGACGTCGTGCTGGTCTCGCACGGCCATTACGACCATCTCGACATCGCGACGCTGTCGCGGCTCACCAAGAATTTCGCCCCGCGCGTCGTCACCCCGCTCGGCAACGACGTCACCATGCGCAGCTGGGATTCCACGATCAAGGTGGAAGCGTTCGACTGGCACGACCGCGTCGAGCTCGGCGAAGGCGTCGCGGTGCATCTGGTGCCGACAAGGCACTGGACCGCGCGCGGCCTGTTCGACCGCAACAAGGCGCTGTGGGCGAGCTTTGTCCTGGAGACGCCGGCCGGGAAGATCTACGTGGTCTGCGATTCCGGCTACGGCGATGGCCGCCATTTCCGCCGCGTCGCCGAGAAGCACGGCAAGCTGCGCCTGGCGATCCTCCCGATCGGCGCCTACGAGCCGCGCTGGTTCATGCGCGACCAGCACATGAACCCGGAAGATGCGGTGAAGGCGCTGGCCGATTGCGGCGCGGAAGCCGCGCTCGGGCATCACCACGGCACGTTCCAGCTGACCGACGAAGCGATCGACGCGCCGGCGACAGCGCTGGTCGAGGCGCTGGATGCCGCGAAGATTCCGCAGGAAAGATTCGTGGCGATGCTGCCGGGGCAGGTGGTGGAGATTTAGGTGGTGTATCCATAAACCCGGCGGCTTGATGCGACGAAAGCAATGTCCGCTTTGCTCCCATTGCGGCAGGTGCGTGCGGTTCTGCGCCGTTGAACCAGAAAGCCCATGACGCAACAAAGCACCATGGATTTCTTTTGGTCGGAAGACCTTTATTAATCGATGGATGGAGCCGGCCTGTGGGATTTTTGCTGAGAATTGTGCTTGCAACCGCTCTCGTGAACCTTGCTCCGGCCGCCGCCCAGGCGAGGAACGCCGTCGCTTCTCCTGCCTTGCAGAAGGAATTCGATGGCTTCATCGAGAAGTTTCGCGCGGCGCTGAAGGCAAACGATTCCGCCGCCGTCGCCGGTATGACACGGTTGCCGTTCATGAACGACAACGCAATTCGCGACGCCGCGCAATTTGGCGCCAAGACCTATCGGACCTCGTTCACGGCGAAAAATCGCGCGTGTATCCAGCGCGGCAAGGCCGTCTACGATCGCGATGACTATAAGAACGACAGTTACTTCGTCTTTTGCGGCGAGCTCATCTTCGTCTTTACCAAGACGCCGACGGGGTTTCTTTTTACTGATATCAGCGTGAATGATTGATCGGGCAACAATGCCATCCCCTGCCGCCGGACGTATGATCGGGTCGCCGGCCCATTGGTGTTGCGGCGATGCGCCTCTTACGAAAGCGGCTACTGCCCCGGCTTGATCGCCCAGCTCACATTCACCGTCACCGTCAGCGTCTCTTCGCCCGGCGCAACTGCGGCCTGCGGGGCTGCGGCCATCCGTTCGGCCATGCGGCCCTTGAACAGCGGCACCGGGCCGCCGCCCTCGGTGACGCTGAGCGGCGCGCCCAGCGTCACACCGGCAGCCTTCGCGTAAATCTCCGCCTTGCGCCGCGCATCGGCAACGGCCTGCTCGCGCGCATCATCGAGCAGCTTTGACGCCTGCGTCACCTCGAACGAGATATTGCCGATGTCGTTGGCGCCGGCGCTGACCAGCGTGTCGATGATGCCGGCCACCTTGGTCACGTCGCGGATCTTGACGGTGACGCGGTTGCTGGCGCGGAAGCCGACCACCGGCGAGGCGCCGGTGGATTTGTTCTGGCCGTATTGCGGCTGCAGCGACAGCCGCGAGGTCTGGTAGTCCTTCTCGGCGATCCCGGCGCCCTTCAGCGCCAGCAGCACCTTGCCCATCGCGGCATTGTTGGCATCGGAGGCCTCTTTCGCCGTCTTGGCGTCGTTGGCGACGCCTGCATCGATTTGCGCGAGATCGGGCGCCGCGGATACGGAGGCTTCGCCGCTCACCGAGATCGCGGAGGGAAAATCCTCGGCGCGCGCGGGCGCGGCGAGCAGCGTGGTGGCGAGGACGGCGGCAAGTAGGGCAGGCTTTTTCATCAGTCTCACTTCAGTGGCACGAAAACATTGATCACGAGCTTGTCCTCGGACGTCTTTAGGGGATCGGTGAGGTACTCCTCGATGAAGGTGTCCTTGGCTTCCAGCCTCTTGTCGTCGAGATGATTGGTGATCGCCTCATACGTATTGTCCATGTTGTCGTAGGAGCCGCGATGGACGAATTTCAGCGCCTTGCCTTCAGGCGATTTGCCGATGCTCATGTCCTTGGACAGGTTCTTCGGGTCCTGATCGACCGGGATCTGGGCAAGAAAGGTGAAGCCGGTATCGTCCGTCGAGGTGTAGACGATCATCGAATTGCCCGATGGCTTGATGCCCTGCTTGTCGAGCAGCGTGTTCAACGCCTTGAAGGCGTCGATCAGCGTGTCGAAGGCGGAGTCCCAATTGGCGGTGCCCTTGACCATCACGACCTTCTTCGGCTCGAGCGTGGTCTCGAGGCCAAAGGGATCGGCGGTCTGAACCGGGGCGGGGGTCGCGGC
>NZ_JADYVW010000017.1:0-129623 GCF_020194135.1 Bradyrhizobium sp. BRP23
CTGTATACGCGCGGTCGGTGTCCCCGAGGCACCCGTCCAGTGCGGGCCACCATACTGATCCTTATGAAGGAATGCACGCGTCGTCATGAGCCGCCTCGTGATGAAATTCGGCGGCACGTCCGTCGCCAACATCGAACGTATCCGCAACGTCGCACGCCATGTGAAGCGTGAGGTCGATGCCGGCCACGAAGTGGCCGTGGTCGTCTCGGCGATGGCCGGCAAGACCAACGAGTTGGTCGCCTGGTGCACCGAGGCCTCGCCGATGCACGACGCGCGCGAATATGACGCCGTGGTCGCCTCGGGCGAACAGGTGACGTCCGGCCTTCTTGCCATCGTGCTCCAGGGCATGGGCATCCAAGCCCGCTCGTGGCAGGGCTGGCAGATCCCGATCAAGACCAGCGACGCCCATGCCTCGGCCCGGATCGAGGACATCGACGGCAGCGAGATCATCAAGCGCTTCAAGGACCGAAAGGAGGTCGCGGTCATCGCCGGCTTCCAGGGCATCAACCCCGAGACGGGTCGCATCACCACGCTCGGCCGTGGCGGCTCCGACACCTCGGCCGTGGCGATCGCCGCCGCCGTCAAGGCCGACCGCTGCGACATCTACACCGACGTCGACGGCGTCTACACCACCGACCCGCGAATCGTGCCGAAGGCCAAGAGGCTCGACAAGATCGCATTCGAAGACATGCTGGAACTGGCCTCGCAGGGCGCCAAGGTGCTCCAGGTCCGCTCGGTGGAACTCGGCATGGTCCACAACATGCCGATCTTCGTCCGCTCGAGCTTCGATAAGCCCGAGGATATCGACCCGCATGCCAACCAGCCGCCCGGCACGCTGATCTGCAGCGAGGAGGAGATCATGGAAAGCCACGTCGTCACCGGTATCGCCTTCTCCAAGGACGAGGCTCAGATCTCGGTGCGCCAGATCGAGGACAAGCCCGGCGTTGCGGCCTCGATCTTCGGCCCGCTGGCTGATGCCAATATCAACGTCGACATGATCGTGCAGAATGTGTCCGAGGACGGCAAGACCACCGACCTCACCTTCACCGTGCCGGCCGCCGACTTCACCCGCGCCAAGGATACGATTACCGCAGCCAAGGCCAAGATCGGCTATGCGCGGCTCGATACCGCCACCGATGTCGCCAAGATCTCGGTGATCGGCAGCGGCATGCGCAGCCATGCCGGCGTCGCCGCCCAGGCGTTCTCGGCGCTCGCCGGGCGGAACATCAACATTCGGGCCATTACAACCTCCGAGATCAAATTTTCGGTCTTGATCGATACCGCCTATACCGAGCTTGCGGTGCGCACCTTGCATACGCTCTACGGTCTCGATCAGACCTGACGGTCTTTCCGGAAAACCGCTTCGCACTTTTCCGGACAGTGCCAAAAGGCTAATTTTCTCTTAGCGGTCGCAGCAAACGCGAAGGTGTACACACCTTCGCGTTTGGCAGGCGTTTTGCTTGGCAAAACAAGCCTCAATTCGCTATACGGCGGACAGGGTGGGCTGCCGCAGACTGTGTCCCAGTTCAGGCGGCGCTGATTCGGTACGAGCACTCAATCTCCCGTGGATTTGGGCTTGTGCCTGCGCCGGACAAACAATTTGATTGTTTTTCTGGAATTTTGGTCCAGCCGCCGGCCGATATCGCCGGGCCCGGCCGATGGAGGAGATTGACGGTTCATGCGGAGCGCGTCGGGAGGTCCCCGCGTCTTGTTGAGACGGCTCCGCGAGACCATGGCGGAGCAGGTCTCGGCCCAGGAGCGGCTGGACAAGATCGTGGTGCTGATCGCCGCCAACATGGTGGCCGAGGTGTGCTCGGTCTATGTGCTGCGCATCGACAATACGCTCGAGCTCTACGCCACCGAAGGTCTCAACCGCGAGGCGGTGCACCACACCGTGCTCAGCGCCCATGAGGGCCTGGTCGGCCTCGTCGCCAGCGAGGCGACGCCGCTCAATTTGAGCGACGCGCAGAGCCACCCGGCGTTCTCGTTCCGGCCCGAGACCGGCGAAGAAATCTACCATTCCTTCCTCGGCGTGCCGATCCTGCGCGCCGGCAACACGCTCGGCGTGCTGGTGGTGCAGAATCGCGCCAAGCGCAATTATGTCGAGGAGGAGCTCGAGGCGCTCCAGACCACCGCGATGGTGCTGGCCGAGCTGATCGCCTCCGGCGAACTCTCCGCGCTGGCGCAGCCGGGCCAGGAGCCGGCGGCGCGCCATTCGGCGCAGAAAGTCGGTGCCATCCTGTCGGAGGGCATCGCGCTCGGCCATGTCGTGCTGCACGAGCCGCGCGTCGTCATCAAGGACTACATCGCCGAAGACCTGCCGAAGGAGATCAAGCGGCTCGATACTGCGCTCGCCAAGCTGCGTGCCGATCTCGACCGCATGCTGGAGCGCGGCGACGTCGCCGAAGGCGGCGAGCACCGTGAGGTGCTTGAAGCCTATCGCATGTTCGCCAACGACCAGGGCTGGTCGCACAAGCTGCACGAGGCGGTCGCGACCGGCCTCACCGCGGAAGCCGCGGTCGAGCGCGTCCAGTCGGACACCCGCGCGCGCATGCTGCGCTCGACCGACCCCTATTTGCGCGACCGGCTGCACGATCTGGAAGACCTCGGCTACCGCCTGATGCGGCAGCTGGTCGGCCAGGATCATGCGCCCTCGCGCGAGCAGCTGCCCGACAACGCCATCGTCATCGCCCGCGCGATGGGCCCGGCGGCGCTGCTCGACTACGACCGCAAGCGCCTGCGCGGCATCGTGCTGGAGGAAGGCACCGCGAACTCGCACGTCTCGATCGTGGCGCGGGCGCTGGGCATCCCTGCGGTCGGCGAGGTGCCGAACGCGCCTGGAATCGCCGATCCCGGCGACGCCATCATCGTCGACGGCACCTCGGGCTCGATCTATGTGCGCCCGTCGCAGGAGATCGAGGCGGCCTTCGCCGAGCGCGTGCGCTTCCGCGCCCGCCGCCAGGCGCAGTACCTGGCGCTGCGCGACCGGCCCTGCGTCACCAGGGACGGCCAGAAGGTCGAGCTGATGATCAACGCAGGTCTTGCGATCGACCTGCCGCATATCGAGGACACCGGCAGTGCCGGCATCGGCCTGTTCCGCACCGAGCTGCAATTCATGGTCGGTCAGAGCCTGCCGCGCACCAGCGACCAGCTCGCGCTCTATCGCACCGTGCTCGATGCCGCCGGACCTAAGCCCGTCACCTTCCGCACGCTCGATATCGGCGGCGACAAGGCGCTGCCCTATATGGAAGCGGTGATCGAGGAAAACCCCGCGCTCGGCTGGCGCGCGATCCGGCTCGGGCTCGATCGTCCCGGCCTGTTGCGCGGCCAAATCCGCGCGCTGCTGCGCGCCGGCGGCGGCCGCGCGCTGCGCATCATGTTCCCGATGATCTCGGAGGTCGCCGAATTCGACTCGGCCAAGGCGCTGGTCGAGCGCGAGCTCACATACCTCCGCCAGCACGGCCACACGCTGCCTGAACGAATCGACATCGGCACCATGGTCGAGGTGCCCGCCCTGCTCTACCAGCTCGACGAGCTATTGAAGAAGGTCGATTTCATCTCGGTCGGCTCCAACGATCTGTTCCAGTTCCTGTTCGCGGTCGACCGCGGCAACGCCAAGGTCTCCGAGCGCTTCGACACCATGTCGGCGCCGATCATGCGCGCCTTGCGTGACATCGCGCGCAAGGCGCACGCGGCGCAGAAGTCGCTCTCGCTGTGCGGCGAGATGGCCTCCAAGCCGATCGGCGCACTGGCGCTGATTGCGCTGGGCTACCGCTCGCTCTCGCTCTCGGCGACCGCGCTCGGCCCGGTCAAGGCGATGGTGCTCGACCTCGACGCCAAGAAGGCCGAAGCGATGCTGGGCCCTCTGCTGGATGCGCCTGCGGGCAGCGTCTCGATCCGGCAGAAGCTGACGGAATTTGCCGAGGCCGAGGGCCTTGCGTTGTAGCGGGCCTGTCGCCAGCTTCCCGCCGCCCTCGCCTCCTTCCGCACTTTGAGACAGAACCGATGTCGTCACTTCCCGAAGCCAAACTGGACGTCCTGCTCGCGCATCACGCTTCGCTCGAGGCCGAATCGCTCGGACAGCTCGCCTCCGAGCGTTACGTGCAGATCACGCGCGAGCTCGCCGAGCTCACGCCCCTGATCGAGGCGGTGAAGTCCTATCGCGCCGCCGTCAAGGAGCTCGCCGACACCGACGCGTTGATCGCCGATGCCGCCACCGATGCCGAGATGCGCGGCATGGCGGAAGCCGAACGCGACGAGCTCGCGCCGAAAATCGAGGAACTGGTCCAGAAGATCCGCGTCGCGCTCCTGCCCAAGGACGCCATGGACGACCGCAACGTCGTGCTGGAAATCCGCGCCGGCACCGGCGGCGACGAGGCTTCGCTGTTCGCCGGCGACCTGTTCCGGATGTACGAGCGCTTCGCCAGCTTGCAGGGCTGGAAGGTCGAGGTGATCTCCGCCAGTGAAGGCACCGTCGGCGGCTACAAGGAAATCATCGCCGAGATCCAGGGCCGCGGCGCATTCTCCAAGCTGAAATTCGAATCCGGCGTGCACCGCGTGCAGCGCGTGCCCGACACCGAGACGCAGGGGCGCATCCACACCTCCGCCGCGACGGTCGCCGTGCTGCCCGAGGTCGAGGACGTCGACGTGGACATCAAGAACGACGACCTGCGCATCGAAACCATGCGCGCAGGGGGCGCCGGTGGCCAGCACGTCAACAAGACGGAATCGGCGATCCGCATCACCCACATCCCGACCGGCATCGTGGTGATGATGCAGGACAGCCGCTCGCAGCACAAGAATCGCGCCTCCGCCATGAACATCCTGCGCTCGCGCATCTATGACGCCGAGCGGCAACGCGTCGAGGCGGCGCGCTCGGCCGAGCGCAAGGAGAAGGTCGGCTCCGGCGACCGCTCCGAGCGCATCCGCACCTACAATTTTCCGCAAGGACGCGTCACCGATCATCGCATCAACCTCACGCTCTACAAGCTGCCGCAGGTGATCGCGGGTGAAGCGCTCGGCGAACTGATCGACGCACTGACGACGGAGCACCAGGCCGCACAGCTCGCTGCGCAAGGCGCGGCGGCCTGAGGCGTGAGCAACCCCTTCACCGGACAATCCATCGAGAGCGCGCGGCGGGCGCTGGCTGCGCAACTGAGATCGGCACGGCTCGACGAAGCCGAGCTCGACGCGCGCATCCTGATCAGTGCGGCACTCGGCCTCGACCTCACCGGCCTGGTCACGCAGGCGGCCCGTCTCCTGACCGCGGCCGAAGCATCGCGGCTCACGCAACATGCACAGCGCCGCATCGCCGGCGAGCCGGTGTCGCGCATTCTCGGGACGCGCGAATTCTGGGGCTTGCCGTTCCGCCTGTCGGAAGCAACCCTGGTGCCGCGCCCCGATACCGAGACCGTGGTTGAGCTTGCGCTCGAGATTCTCCGCGAGCGGGAGGCATCTCACCCGCCGCGGATCGCCGACATCGGCACCGGCTCGGGCGCGATCCTGCTCGCGCTGTTGCACGAAATCCCCGATGCGTTCGGCGTCGGTACCGATCTCAGCCAGAACGCGCTCATGACCGCCAGGGACAATGCCGCGGCGCTGGGACTCGCCGACCGCGCCGCCTTCGTCGCCTGTTCCTACGCCGCGGCGCTCGGTGGCCCGTTCGACCTCATCGTGTCGAATCCGCCCTATATTCCCTCGGCTGAAATTCCGAAATTGAGCGTCGAGGTGCGCGAGCACGACCCGCATCTGGCGCTCGACGGCGGCAATGATGGATACGACGCCTATCGCGCCCTGATCCCGCAGGCGAGCGAGCGGCTCGCCCCCGGCGGCGCCCTGGTCGTCGAGGCTGGACAGGGCCAGGCCCAAAATATTGAAACCTTGATGAGGGCCGCCGCGTTATCGCTGGACAGGTCACCCAAGGCCGACTTGGCGGGCATTCCGCGGGCCGTTTCGGCCCGAAAAATGCCCCCATAAAAGCCGGATTGGCCTGCAAAAACCACTTGGAATATCCCGTGGGAACGACTACGTTCCGGTCAACACATCGGTGCCGGCCCCGTAGACCTACGGGCGAAAGCCGGGCTCTCGGGCGAGAGCTTTACTGATTGAAGGTTCCAAGCCGCAGGTCCTGTTGAGCGCGATGGCCAGTGGAGCTGCGCTGCTCTCTCCGACCGCAAGTGAACGAAAGCCTGATATTGCGCTTGAACACTTACGCAAGAAAGCTGGGCTTGTTTCGGCAGGCGAAATGAATGGGTTCGCTGGCAATGGATGCTGGCGGGTGGGGAACGCGTCTTGTTGAACGCGACGGTCGACGAACATCGGCAGGGTTGGATCCGCTTTTGCGCGGTGCGCGCAAGACATGTGAGCCACTGTCACCAGGTCACTCCTAGCAATCAGTAATGCGTGCAACCTTTAGGGCTGGAATTAAAGGCAGGACATGAGAAACGGTCAGAACAAGCAGCGGATGCGCAACCGCAACAACAATAACAACAACAACCGGCGCGGCCAGAACCCGATGACCCGGGTCTACGAATCCAACGGACCCGACATCAAGATTCGCGGCACTGCTTCGCACATCGCCGAAAAGTATCTCCAGCTTGCACGTGACGCGCGCTCCTCCGGCGATCCCGTTGCAGCCGAGAACTACTACCAGCACGCCGAGCATTATTTCCGCCTGATCGCGGCGGCTCAGGAGCAGTTCCGTCAGAACCAGCAGCCGCGCGGCGATGAGCCCATCGCCAGCAGCGACGAGGGCGAGGACGACGGTGAGAATTTCTCGGCCTTCGGCCAGGAGCCCGGCTTCGTCCCGCAGCCCCAGCCGCAGCCCTTCATGCGCGACCGCGACGGCCAACGCGATCATCACCAGCGTGATCACCAGCCGCGCGACAACCAGCCGCCCTATCAGCGCGACAATCAGCAGCCGCGCGAGCACCGCGAACGCGATCACCGTCCGCAGCCGCAATATCAGCCGCAACCCGCCAACCAGCCGCAGCCTGTCATCGCCGATGGCGGCGTCGACCGCCTACCCTCCTTCATCACCGGCGCGCAGCCGCAGGTGAACGGCAATCAGGGCGGCTTCGAGGGCGGCGGTGGCGGCGAGCGCTATCCGCGTCGGCGGCGCCGGCCGCATGGCCCGCGCCCGGAGCGTGAAGCCGCTCCGGTTGCTTCCAGCGACGAAGTCGCCCCCGGCGAGTAAGCTCTTCTGACTTTCCGACTCGAATCGTCCCGGCCTCGCCGGGACGATTTGCTTTTGACGCTGTGCGTTGGCCGGACACAGACCCACCTCTCCGGAAGGGAGAGGTGAAGCTAACTGCGCGTCACCGTCGTCGAGGATGGCACCAGCACGGGCTTGGCGAGCGAGGGAATCAGCCGCGCCCGCTCGCGCTTGGCGGGGATCGCGCGGTAGACCTGCTTGGTCGCCTCCACGATGTGGACGCCGGCAAAAGGCAGCGACAGCGCCGCACCGGCACGTTCCCACATCTGGGCCGATTTCAACACCCAGCCGCCGGCATAGGGCGGCATGAACAGCGCCTCGCCCCAAGCGGTCGGCGTGAACCAGGTCTGGCGCAACAGCTCGGTGATCTGCGAGCGCGAATAGGGCCGGCCATGGCCGAACGGCGTGCTGTCGGTGCGGGTCCACACCCCACGCCGGTTCGGGATCACGGCGATGACGCGCCCAGAGGGCGACAGCACGCGCCACACCTCGCGCAGCAATGCGGCCGGATCGTCCGACATCTCCAGCGCGTGCACCAGGAGAATGCGGTCGACCGCGGCGTCGGGAAGCGGCAGCGAGAACTCATCCACCAGCGAGGCCAGCGCGGGCCGTCCCGTCGGCCATTTCAGGACACCCTGCGCCGCCGGCATGAAGGCGAGGCAGCGCTCGGCGTCCTCGCGGAACAACCCCAGATAGGGTGTGGGATAGCCGACGCCGAGCACGCGCTGGCCCTCGGCGCTGGGCCAACGCTCCCTGATGCCGCGATTGATCATTTGCCGCGCCACGATGCCGAGGCGGCGGGAATAGAACTCGCGGAGGTCGACGACGTCGATGGTCATGACCGCAATGTAACATGCGCCAGGGCGCCGCTGCGCGCGGAATATTGCATTGCCTGCGCAACGTTAACGCCATATTTGTCTGGCGGGGCTGAGCGCGATGGAGATGACATGGCCGCCGAAATTCGTACTTTCAACTGTTTAAACGACAATTTCGGTTATCTGATCCACGATTTGGAAACCAAAGCGACGGCCTCGATCGACGCGCCGGAGGCCGGCCCGATCCTCAAGGCCCTGGAGCGCGAGGGCTGGCAGCTCACCGACATCCTGATCACCCATCATCATGGCGATCATGTCGGCGGGGTCGCCGAGCTCAAGCAGAAATACAATTGCCGCGTCGTCGCGCCGCACGACAAGACCACGAAGATCGCCAACGTCGACCAGCGCGTCGCCAATGCCGACGTGGTCAAGATCGGCAATCTGCTGGCGCGTGTCGTGGAGACGCCCGGCCACACGCTCGACCACATCTCCTACGTGTTCGACAATGAGAAGACGGTGTTCGCCGCCGACACGCTGTTCTCGATCGGCTGCGGCCGCGTGTTCGAGGGCACCTATCCGATGATGTGGGATTCGCTGCTGAAGCTGCGCGCCCTGCCCGACGACTTCAAGCTCTATTGCGGCCACGAATACACGGCGTCCAACGTCAAGTTCGCGCTCACCATCGAGCCGGACAACGCGGCGCTGCAGGCGCGCGCCGCGGAGGTGACAAAGCTGCGCGCCGAGAACAAGCCGACCATTCCCTCGCTGCTCGGCGAGGAGAAGCGCGCCAACGTGTTCCTGCGCGCCGATGAGCCGGCGGTCGCGGCCAAGCTGCATATGAAGGGCGCGGATCCCGCTGCGGTGTTCGGCGAGCTGCGCGAGCGCAAGAATAAATCCTGACGCACAAGTCCTGAAGCACACATCCCGACGAGGATCGATGCCGACCGCAGCCGAGATCATCGCACGCCTCGAGCTCCGCCCGCATCCGGAAGGCGGACATTATCGCGAGACGTTTCGCGACCAGAGCACGGACGCCAACGGGCGTTCGCGCTCGACGCTGATCTACTTCCTGCTCGCGCGCGGCGAGCGTTCGCACTGGCATCGCGTCGATGCGGTGGAGACGTGGCACTATTATTCCGGCAGCCCCTTGACGCTGCGCATCGCCCATGACGGCTGCTCGCAGCACGAGGTGCGGCTCGGCGCCGACCTCGGCGGCGGTGAGCGGCCGCAGGCGATCGTGCCTGCGCTGGCCTGGCAGATGGCGGAAACCACCGGCGAGTGGACGCTGGTCGGGTGCACCGTGGCACCCGCGTTCGAGTTCGCGGGCTTCGAGCTCGCGCCGCCCGGCTGGGAGCCGTAGCTCCGCTCCAATCATCGCTTCCGCAGCACCATGTCCTTGGCCGCGATCAGGCCGCCTCCGGCAATGAGGATCGCAGCAAGGGCGATGTTGGCGCTGGCCTTGGCGAAACCGGCAGCGATGAGGAATCCCGTCGAGAGCAATGGCGTCGCGTAGGAGGCGGCGCCGAGCACACGGATGTCGCCGCGCTTCATGCCGATGTCC
The DNA here is from genome assembly GCF_020194135.1 of Bradyrhizobium sp. BRP23. Classification (NCBI taxonomy): domain Bacteria; kingdom Pseudomonadati; phylum Pseudomonadota; class Alphaproteobacteria; order Hyphomicrobiales; family Nitrobacteraceae; genus Bradyrhizobium; species Bradyrhizobium sp. BRP23. The sequence continues at coordinate 9,590 of NZ_JADYVW010000017.1, forward strand.
CAGGCGTAGAACGCGGCACCGACCGGGCCGATGCCGAGTGCGATGACCGAGAGCCATTGCACCGCGGTCTCCGGCCAGACCGTGGTTTCAAGCAGGCCATGCATCAGCGCGGCCAATATTGCCGTGGCAAGACAGAAGCCCGCGACCGCATCGGTCGGCACCGCTTTCAACCGGCGCGACAGCACCGAATAGGTCGCCCAGACGAACGCCGCGATGAAGGCCGCGATGAGACCCGGCACAGCTCCAGGCGCAAAACCGCTGGTGTTGCCGGCGAACAGCAGCACCGTGCCGACGAGGCCGAGCACGGCGCCGATGATGTGGTGCGCCGCCAGCCGCTCGCCCGGCAGGAAGGACGAGAACAGCACGATCAAGAGCGGCCACAGGTAATTCAGAAGGCCGGCTTCGGCCGGCGGGGCGAAGCGCAGCGCGAGGAAATACAGCGCGTGATAGCCAAACAGGCCGCCGACGCCGACGATCCAGACGGCGAGCGGTTGCCGCAAGCTTCTCGCCGCCTCGCTCCGCCCGATCCAGGTGAGCAGGCCGACGACACCGCCGATCGCGAAGGTCATCGCAGCGAGCTGAAACGCCGGGATCTTTCCGGTCGCCACCGTCATCACCGACAGCAGCGACCACATCAGGATCGCGGTCAGACCGATCAGCGTGGCAGTACGGGGAGTCATTGGCCCAATGTTTCCGTCATGGCCGGGCTTGTCCCGGCCATCCACGTTCTTCCGTGGCGACGGCTGTTGTAAGGCCGTGGATGCCCGGGACAAGCCCGGGCATGACGATGTGGACAATATCAGCCTGCGTGATGCGATCGCATCACACCATGTACTGGCCGCCGTTGACCGACAGCGTCGAGCCGGTGATGGCGCCGGCCTCATCCGCGGCGAGGAACACGACGGCCCGCGCGATCTCTTCGGGCTCGCCGAGACGGCCGATCGGAATCAGCGGCAGGATCGCCTTCTCCAGCACGTCCTTCGGCACTGCCTGCACCATCTCGGTATTGATGTAGCCGGGACAGATCGCATTCACGGTGATGCCGCCCTTGGCGTTCTCCAGCGCCAGGGCCTTGGTGAAACCGATCTCGCCGGCTTTCGCTGCGGAGTAGTTGACCTGTCCGAACTGCCCCTTCTGGCCGTTGATCGAGGAAATGTTGATGATGCGACCGAACTTGCGCCCGCGCATGCCTTCGATCACCTGGCGCGACATGTTGAACAGCGAGCCGAGATTGGTGTTGATGACGGCGTTCCACTGCTCAAGCGTCATCTTGTGGAAGGCACCGTCCTTGGTGATGCCGGCATTGTTGACCAGCACGTCGACCGGGCCGACCTCGGCCTCGACCTTCTTCACGCCCTCGGCGCAGGCCTCGAAACTGCTGACGTCCCACTTGTAAACCGCAATGCCGGTCTCGGCCTTGAATTTCTCCGCGGCAGCGTCGTTGCCGGCATAGCTCGCCGCAACCTTGTAGCCGGCGGCCTTCAGCGCCTTGCTGATCGCAGCACCGATGCCCCGCGTACCACCCGTCACCAATGCAACACGTGCCATGTCGTATTCCTTCCCTCTTCCTTGGACGCTTCGGACTTTTCTGACGTGATCGCTTTTTAGCTACGGATTATGCGGTTGGTTTGACGGACATCAAGAACAAAACGCCCGGCATCGAGCCGGGCGTTTTTCTTTAGTCGAGGCTTGTCGGGTTGCGAAGAATATTTGATTTGCAACCGCTGCCTTTTTAGTCGCGTGCAACGCACGCGCTGACGTGTGCGGCGCACCCGTCAGCTGCGCGTAAGATCAGTCGCGCGCCACACACATGGCGATACCCATGCCGCCGCCGATGCACAGCGTGGCCAAGCCCTTCTTCGAATCGCGCTTCTGCATTTCGTGCAGCAGCGTCACCAGCACGCGTGCGCCGGACGCGCCGACCGGATGGCCGATCGCGATCGCACCGCCGTTGACGTTGACCTTGGAGGTATCCCAGCCGAGGTCCTTGTTGACCGCGCAGGCCTGTGCCGCGAAGGCTTCGTTGGCCTCGATCAAATCGAGATCGCCGACGCTCCAGCCGGCCTTCTTCAGCGCGGCGCGCGAGGCCGGGATCGGGCCCGAGCCCATGATCTTCGGATCGACGCCGGCCTGCGCCCAGGACACGATCCGCGCCAGCGGCTTCTTGCCTTCCTTGGCGGCCTGCTTGGCGGTCATCAGCACCACGGCGGCAGCGCCGTCGTTGATGCCCGAGGCCGAGCCCGCGGTCACCGTGCCATCCTTCTCGAAGGCGGGCTTGAGCTTGGCCATCGCGTCGAGCGTGGCGCCATGGCGCGGATATTCGTCGGCGCTGACGACGACGTCGCCCTTGCGGGTCTTGATGGTGACGGGGACGATCTCGTCGTTGAACTTGCCGGCCTTCTGCGCCGCCTCGGCCTTCTGCTGCGAGGCCACGGCGAACTCGTCCTGCTGGGCACGGGTGATCTGCCATTGCCGCGCGACGTTCTCGGCGGTGTTGCCCATGTGGTAGCCGTTGAAGGCATCCCACAGGCCGTCCTTGATCATGGTGTCCACCAGCTCCAGGCCGCCCATCTTCACGCCGCCGCGCAGATGCTGGGCGTGCGGGGCCATGCTCATCGATTCCTGCCCGCCGGCGACCACGATCTCGGAATCGCCGTTGAGCAGCGCCTGGTAGCCGAGCGCAACCGTGCGCAGGCCCGAGCCGCACAGCTGATTGACGCCCCAAGCCGGGCTCTCCACCGGAATGCCGGCGCCGATCGACGCCTGGCGGGCCGGGTTCTGGCCTTGGGCGGCGGTCAGGATCTGACCCATGATCACTTCGGAGACCCGGCCGGGCTCGATGCCGGCGCGCTCCAGCGCGGCCTTGATGGCAACGGCGCCGAGGTCATGGGCGGGAAGGGTCGCGAACGCTCCGTTGAAGCTTCCGACCGGGGTGCGGGCGGCGCTGACGATGACGACATCGTCTGACATGGGCATCTCCTGGGGCTTGAGGTTCTTGTGAAGGGGGCAGGCGGGCTGGAAAGCGATCGCCAGTCTCGTCAGCCATCCTGTTAACGTCGTTGAGGCATGTCAATCGGCCGGGGCCCGAATTCATACCGCAGCGCATTCAAAAATAGCGTTCTTGGCGTTTTCGCAAGCAGGATTTTGCTCTGCAATTAACCGTGCCGCACAAAACGGTAGCGTGAGCCCTTTGAAAATGCTTATTTTGTTGCGTTGCGTACTCTTCCCGCCCTGCGGCATTGCCCGACAGGTTCCCGTTCTCCGCGTTTGCAAGTGAGAGCCCATGGCGAAATCAGACCAACCCACCACAATCAAGAAATACGCGAACCGCCGGCTCTATAACACCGGAACGAGCACCTATGTGACGCTCGAAGACCTCGCCGCGATGGTCAAGGACGGCGAAGACTTCCTGGTCTATGACGCCAAGACCGGCGACGACATCACCCGCTCCGTGCTCGCCCAGATCATCTTCGAGCAGGAGAACAAGGCCGGCCAGAACCTGTTGCCGACCACCTTCCTTCGCCAGCTGATCCGCTTCTATGGCGACAGCATGCAGATGGTGGTGCCGAAATATCTGGAGCAGTCGATCGCAACCCTGACCCAGGAGCAGGAGAAGTTCCGCAAGCAGATCGCCAATACGCTGTCCGGCACTCCTTTTGCTCCGTTGGAAGAGCAAGTCCGCCGCAACATGGAGCTGTTCCAGCAGACCTTCTCGATGTTCAAGCCGTTCGCTGCGCCCCGTCCGGCGGCCAGCCCCGAGCCGGAGCCCGATGCGAATGCCGAGGCGCCGAAGGACAGCAACATCGACGAGCTGCGCCAGCAGATGAAGGAAATGCAGGAGCGCCTCGAGCGGATGTCGAAGAAGGACGAATAGTCTTTCGTTCGCGCCGGCCCCTGTACGCGGGAGGGCGAGCCACGTCTGACCGAAGCAACCATTGGGACCATGTCTACGCCACCAAGGGCGAGGCCGAGGTCAGCTGGTATCAGGATAGCCCCGCGATCTCGCTCGCGATGATTCGCGCAGCCGGCTCCGATCGCGACACGACCATCATCGATGTCGGCGGCGGCGCATCGCGCCTGGTCGATGCGCTGTTGCAGGACGGCTATCGCGACATCGCCGTGCTGGATCTTTCTGCCAATGCGCTCGCGGCGGCGAAGAAGCGCATCGGTCCGGCCGCTTCGACGGTCGACTGGATCGTTGCCGATGCCACGACGTGGCGTCCGACCAGGACCTACGATGTCTGGCACGATCGCGCAGCGTTTCACTTCCTGACTGACCCGCGCGACAGGGTCGCTTACGTGGAGCGCCTGCGGTCGGCGGTCAGACCTGGCGGCCACGTCATCATTGCGACGTTTGCACCCGACGGTCCCGAGAAATGCAGCGGCCTGCCGGTGCAGCGCCATGACAGCGCCAGCCTTGCAGCGGAGCTCGGGCCGGAATTTAAACTGGTCGAGACGCGCAGCGAGACGCACCACACGCCGTGGCATTCGACGCAGGCGTTTCAGTTCAGCCGGTTTCGGCGGCAGAAATAGTTCTCGTCATGGCCGGGCTTGACCCGGCCATCCACGTCTTGACGCGCGACGCGAAGAACGTGGATCCCCGGGGACAAGCCCGGGCATGACGACAGAGACTCCGGATCAAGCCGCCATCTTCACAGCATGCGCAAAGTCCCAGTAGAGCTTGCGCGCCTTGGCGTAGAACGGGCCCGGCTTCAGCTCGCGCTCGTCGATGCGGATCACGGGCGCGACCTTGGCGAAATTGCCGGTCGAAAAGATCTCGTCGGCGGTCAGGAAATCGGCGTAGCGCAGCGTCTTCTCGACCACGGTGACGCCGTCGGCGCGAAGCAGGCTGATGACGCGCTGGCGCGTGATGCCGTTGAGGAAGGTGCCGTTCGGCGCCGGCGTGAACACCACGCCATCCCTGGCCATGAACACGTTGGAATTGCCGAACTCGGCGACGTTGCCGAGCATGTCGAGCATCAGCGCGTTCTGGAAGCCGCGCGACGCAGCTTCGGCGAGTGCGCGCGAATTGTTCGGGTAGAGGCAGGCGGCCTTGGCTTCGACCGGCGCGCATTCGGCCGTCGGCCTACGAAACGGCGACAAGGTGATCGCGTTGCCGACGGGCTTTGGCATCGGCGCTTCGTAGATGCACAGGCACCAATTGGTGGTCTCGGGGTCGAACAGCACGCCGCCGCCGCTTCCGTTCTGCGCCCAGTACATCGGACGGATATAGAGCTCGGCATTTCCGGCAAAGCGCGCGATGCCTTCGTTCGCGAGCGTCAGCCAGGTGTCGGTATCGACCACCGGCTTCAGGCCGAAACTGATCGCGGATTGATTGGCGCGGGCGACGTGACGATCGAGATCCGGTGCGACGCCCTCGAAAGCGCGAGCGCCGTCGAACACGATCGAGCCGAGCCAGGCCGCATGCGTGCGCGGCCCCATGATCGGCACGTTGCCCTCGTGCCATTTGCCCTCGAAGAAGGTCCAGCTCGGCGAGTAGTCGATGGGCTTCTTGATCTCGGCCATGACCGGCCTCCTTTTCGAACGATCCGGCACTATTGTCCCAATTTCTAAACGATTTGCTGCGGGGAAATGGTGAGTTACCCTCTCCCCTTGTGGGAGAGGGTGGCTCGCCGCGTAGCGGCGAGACGGGTGAGGGGTATCCATCCGCGAACTCACCTGCGGAGAAAACCCCTCATCCGGCGCTGCGCGCCACCTTCTCCCACAAGGGGAGAAGGAAGAATCCATGCCGCTGGATCCGCTCGCAAAGCGTTTGTTGACCATGATGGCTGCGGCTGCGCCGCAGGCGCGGAGCCGGCCGAGTGTGGAGGTGCGGCGGCAATCGCTGGCAAAGCTGATGCAGTTCGCCCGGGCCGAGGCGCCGGATGTGACGATATCCGACGGTAAGCTGCCCGGTCCCGGCGGCGAGCTGCCCTATCGCCTCTACACGCCGGCAGGCACTGAAGCGCCCGCACCGGGCTTCGTGTTCTTTCATGGCGGCGGGCTCGTCGCCGGCAGCATTGCGACGCACGAGCGCATCGCGGCCGCGTTGGCGCATGCCACCGGCTGCCGCCTCGTGTCGGTCGACTACCGGCTCGCGCCGGAGCACCGATTCCCCGCTGCGGTCGAAGATGCGATCGCCGCCACCGAATGGGTGGCGCGCGAGGCCGCATCGCTCGGCATCGACGCCAATCGCCTGGTGATCGGCGGCGATTCCGCCGGCGCCACACTCGCAGCCATCGTGTGCCAGGAGGCGGCGCAGACCGCCGGCCTCTCCATCGCCGCGCAGTGCCTGATCTGCCCGGTGCTGGATTTCGAGGAGACCTCGCCTTCGCGCGAGGCCTTTGCCGAGGGCCATCTGATCGATCGCGTCACGATCGAAGCCGATCTTTCCGATTATCTGCCCGATGGCATCGATCCTGCCGATCCCCGCGTCTCTCCGTTGCGCGCGACGCGCCTCACGGGCCTGCCGACCGCGATCATCCACACCGCCGAATACGACCCGATGCGTGACGAGGGCAATGCCTATGCCCGCAAGCTGCTCGCCGCGGGGGTCGCGGTCGAGCATGTCTGCCACGATGGCATGGTTCACAATTTCCACGCCATGGGCGCAATCCTGCCGCAGGCACAGCTCGTGCTGTCGCAAATCGGCGAACAGGTGCGGCGCGCGGTGAAGACCTGACAGCGTCAATCATACGCGCGCGCCGATCACCGCGCGCGCCGCCGCGACATATTCCGGCCAGTGCGCTTCCGCATAATGCTCTGCCTGCCATGCGCAGGTGCTGTCGGGCGCATGCGCCGCCGCAATCGTGCGCGCGAAACGTTCCTCCGCAACCGTCGCCTTGCCGGGCTCGGCTGTGGGTGCAGCAGCCACCGCAGCACCGGGAGTAACGGCAAGCCCCGCCAGACCGGTGAGCAGGATGCGGCGTGACGTGTTCATGGCTGTCTCCTCCATTCTTCGGCCTGCACTGTGGCGGGCGAGTGTGTCAGTGCGATCACGCTAGGGTAACCGCGCACATCCGCGCCGTCCATCGCTTGCGGATAGCGCTTGACCAAGCGAGCGATCACGTTCCATCTAACAACGGTTCCACCTTCAGATCGCCACGCGTCGGATCGTCACGTGCCTTTTCGCAGCCAATCCCGTCGTGCGTTGCGCGCTGCCGCAGCGGGACTCCTGTGTCTGGCGGTCCCCGCCGGCGGCGCCTTCGCTGCCGACGATGAGGAGGAAAAGCCGGCGGTCCCGAACATCTATCTCGATCTCCGCACCATCTATGCGACGATCCCCGCTGGCACGCTCGCGCTCGGCTTCGGCAACACCTCGCTGTCAGCCGCATTCCAAGCCCTGGCGGCGCAACGAGGCACGTCGCTGCCGAATGGACTGCCGGCCGCGAAATCGATTGCGATCGACCTGCCGCTGACCGTCGACGTCAGCGACCGCGTTTCGCTCTACGGCGGCGTATCCGGCACGACGACGGATATCGGCGGCGGCTGGTCGTCCTTCGACATCACGAGCTGGAACATCGGCGTGCAGGCCGATCTCTACCAGCAGAATGGCGGGAAGATCCCGACCATCACGCTGCAATCGACCCTGACGCAGTCGGTGCCCAACGAGCAGGGCATGACGAATTCCTTCAACAACATCGTGGAATTCGACTACGCGGTCGACGAGGACGAGACACGGGGCTGGCTCGCCGGCCTGCAATACACCACCGTCACCATCGCCAGCCCGTTCGCCACGATCCGGCCGAACACGATCCTCTATGCCGGCGGCTACTATCAATGGCCGAGCAACTGGAAGTTCACCGGGCGCCTCGGCATGCAGTCGTTCGGCGGCGCGCTGCTCGCGGGCCGGACGCTCGCGGAATCCTTCACCCAGCCGGTCCTGCGGCTCGACCTCGATCGCATGGACGACAACGACAACCGCCTGTTCGGCATCACCGCGCAGATCGCCTGGATGCCGAAGCCGTCCTATCAGGTCACGTTGCGCACACCGCTCTACGCCGTGCGCAACTAGTCAGGCACCGGCACGTCGAAGGTGTTGAGCGTGACCGAGACCATGCAGTAGACGCCGACGAGATAGGACAGCTCGGCCGCGCCGTGCTCGCCGAATTCCTTCACGGCCGCACGCCAAGTCAGCTCCGGCAGCACGCCGCCGCTGACCAGAGCCGAAGCCATGTCGTAGGCGATGGCTTCCTGCTTGGTGAGGTCCACCGGCCGCTGGCCGGCAACGATGGTCGCGAGCTTCTCGTCGGAGAGGCCACGCTGCTCGGCCGCCAGCACATGAGCGTAGAGCTCGTAACCGGAGCGGAAATGCGAGCCGGTGACGAGGATCGCGACCTCGCGTACGGCCGCGGGCAGCAGCGGGTTCGATGCAATCGCCTTGACTAGCTCCCACACCGGCTTGCCGAAGCGCGGCTCGCGGATCCAGGGATTCCAGGGCCCGAGCAGCGCGCCGTCCTCGCGCATGTTCACGAAGCCCTTGAAGTGGTCCTGCATGCCGGCCCGCATGTCGTCGTAGAGCGGCTTCTGTTCGTCGGTCAGCTCTTTCGGATCGAGAATGGGAAGGCGCACGGTAGGGTCTCCTCGTTGAGAAGACGCAACCGTCACCTGCATGCCTGCGCAAGGCAAGTGAAGTTGCCGTGACGACCGTGCGATTTCGCAAATGCCAGGCAGATCTCGCTATGACGCCGTGGGGTTTTGCAGGCTTTGAGGATTGACCACGTCGTCGACGTCCAGCGCCAGTGGCTCACCTGTGGCGAGGAACGACGACAGCGCCGCCTCGAACGGCGCCGGATCGAGGCCGCGCGCGGCGAGCCAAGCGGGCTCGTAATAGGTCTGCCGGTAGCGCTCGCCGGAATCGCAGATCAGCGTCACCAGCGATCCCGTGACGCTCGCCTGGCGCATCTCCGAGGCGAGCCGGCACAGCGCCAGGAAGTTGGTGCCGGTGGAGCCGCCGACCGCACGGCGCAGCCGTCGCGACAGCACGTTCATCGCCGCGACCGTTGCCGCATCCGGGATCTTCATCATGCGATCGACCACGCCGGGCACGAAGGACGGCTCGCAGCGGGGACGACCGACGCCCTCGATCAGCGACGGGCGGTCGCAAACACGGGAGCGGTCCTGCGTGCGGAAGCAATCGAAGAACGCGGAATGCTCGACATCGGCGACGCACAGCCGGGTCGGATATTGCCGATACCGCAGATAACGTCCGATGGTGGCCGACGTGCCACCGGTGCCGGCGCCCATCACGATCCAGTCCGGAATCGGCCGCGGCTCGCCTCCCAATTGCGTGAAGATCGATTCGGCAATGTTGTTGTTGCCGCGCCAGTCGGTGGCGCGCTCGGCGAAGGTGAACTGGTCTATGTAATGGCCGTTCAGGCGGCCGGCGAGCGCGGCGGCTTCCGCATAGAGCGCGCGGCCGTCGTCGATCAAATGGCAATGGCCGCCATAATGCTCGATCGCGGCGATCTTCTCCGCCGAGGTCGTGCGCGGCATCACGGCGTAGAAGGGCACGCCGATCATCTCTGCGAAATAAGCCTCCGACACCGCGGTCGATCCCGACGAGGCCTCGACCACGGGCGTGCCTTCGCGGATGTGGCCGTTGCAGAGCGCATAGAGGAACAGCGAGCGCGCGAGGCGATGCTTCAGGCTGCCGGTCGGATGCGTGGACTCATCCTTCAGATAGATGTCGATGCCCGATAGCGCCGGCACGATCAGCCGGATCAGATGCGTGTCGGCGGTGCGGCACTGGTCGGCCTCGATCGCGGCCACGGCCTCGTCGACCCAGCCGCGCCGATAGGCCGGCCCGGCCGGATTGTGCTGGCGGAAGGGGAATGTCTGCATCGGGCGAATCTCTCATGATGCGGATAGCGCATCAATAGCTGCGCCTAAAATTCCAGCGGCGCGTTATCGACGACTTCCTTCATCACGAAGAAGGTCCGGGTCTGGCGCACGCCGGGGAGCGCGATCAGCTGCTCGCCGTGGATGCGGTTGAAATCCTCCATGTCGCCGACGCGGATCTTGAGGAAGTAATCGAAATCGCCGGCGACGAGATGGCAGTCGAGCACGAATTTCAGCTTTGCAACGGCCAGCTCGAAGGTGGCAAAGCTTTCCGGCGTCGAGCGGTCGAGCACGACCCCGACCATCACCAGCGTGCCCTTTGCCACCTTCTTCGGCGCGACCATGGCGCGGACAGTGGCGATGAAGCCGTCCTCGAACAGGCGCTGGGTGCGACGATGGCAGGTGGCGGGGCTGATCGCGACCGTTTCGGCCAGCTCGGCGTTGCTGAGCCGACCGTTATTCTGAAGCAATCTCAATATCTTGAGGTCGGTGCGGTCGAGTCGGGCAGCCATGAAAGAAACTTCCGTAAGAAAATGCTGTTCTGGAAGGAATATTAGCTATCGCCCGCAACTTTCGCAAGAAATTGCGCAACATGGCCGCAATATTCGAGAGCACATTTTCCCGACGCGATGCTAGGGAGCCGCCAACACCAACGCCAATCGGGATTGACCCATGAAGCTGGACAAATTTCCGCGCTATCCTTTGACCTTCGGCCCGACGCCCATCGAGAAGCTGGAGCGCTTGTCGAAACATCTCGGCGGCCAAGTCGAGGTCTATGCCAAGCGCGAGGACTGCAATTCCGGCCTCGCCTATGGCGGCAACAAGCTGCGCAAGCTCGAATACATTATCCCCGATGCGATCGCCTCCAATGCCGATACGCTGGTCTCAATCGGCGGCGTGCAATCGAACCACACCCGCATGATCGCGGCGGTCGCGGCCAAGCTCGGCATGAAATGCCGCCTGGTGCAGGAAGCCTGGGTGCCGCACGAGGACGCGGTGTATGACCGCGTCGGCAACATCATGCTCTCGCGCATCATGGGCGCCGACGTGCGCCTGGTCGACGACGGCTTCGATATCGGCATCCGCAAGAGCTGGGAGCAGGCGATCGAGGAAGTGAAGGCGGCGGGCGGCAAGCCTTACGCCATTCCCGCCGGTGCCTCCGTGCATAAGTTCGGCGGCCTCGGCTATGTCGGCTTTGCCGAGGAGGTGCGCAAGCAGGAAGCCGAGCTCGGCTTCAAGTTCGACTACATCGTCGTCTGCACCGTCACCGGCTCCACCCATGCCGGCATGCTGGTCGGGTTTGCGGCGGACGGCCGTGCGCGAAAAGTCATCGGTATTGATGCGTCGTTCACGCCGGCACAGACCAAGGCCCAGGTGCTCGAGATCGCGCAGAACACGGCGAACCTCGTCGAGCTCGGCAAGGACCTCGTCGCTGACGACGTCGTGCTGATCGAGGACTACGCCTATCCCGCCTATGGCGTGCCGTCGGAGGAGACCAAGGAGGCGATCCGCCTAACCGCCCGGCTCGAAGGCATGATCACCGACCCCGTCTACGAGGGCAAGTCGATGCAGGGCCTGATCGATCTCGCCAAGAAGGGCTATTTCGAGAAGGGCGCGAAGATCCTCTACGCCCATCTCGGCGGCGCGCCCGCGCTGAACGGGTACGCGTATGCGTTTAGGAATGGGTGAGTCATAAGGGAGGCGAGACGACTCTCGCCTCTCTTCGTAGCCCGGATGGAGCGAAGCGTAATCCGGGATTCCCACCATACGAAGTGACTGTCCCGGATTGCGCTTCGCTCCATCCGGGCTACAGCAGCTGCGATCGTGGCTACCGCGTCCTGACGATCTGCAGCAGCTCATCGCCGTAGTGCTCGAGCTTCTTGTCGCCGATCCCCGGCACGTTGCGAAGCTCGTCCAGCGTCGTCGGCCAGGCCCGGACGATGCCGTCGATGGTGGCATCGTGCAGCACCACATAGGCCGGCACGCCGCGTTCGCGCGCGATTTCTGACCGCCAGGCGCGCAGCCGCGCGCGCAATTCGGGATCGACGTCGCCTCGCGGCGCGCTCGCCGCGGGCGCGAGGTCACCGCGGCGTGACGTGGCCCGGCTGGCGCGAACCCGCGTGCCGGGCGCCCCCTCGCGCAGCCAGACCTCGGTCTCGCCGCGCAGCACGCCGCGCGAAGACTCCGTCAGCTTGAGCGCGCCGTAGGCTTCGCTGTCGCTGCGCAAATGGCCCATCGCCACCACTTGCCGCAGCACCGTGCGCCACTGCTTCTCGTTGAGCTCGCGGCCAATGCCGAACACCGACAGCTTGTCGTGACCGAACTGTGTGACCTTCTCGGTCAGGCGTCCGACCAGCACGTCGATCAAATGCATGGCGCCGAAACGCTGCCCGGTGCGATAGACGCAGGACAGCAGCTTCTGCGCCAGCACCTTGCCGTCGCGCATCTTCGGCGGCGTCAGGCAATTGTCGCAATTGCCGCAGCTCTCGCCCATCACGATCTCGCCGAAATAGGCGAGCAGGCGCCGGCGCCGGCAATGCGGCGTCTCGGCGAGGCCGACCAGCGCATCGAGCTTGCCGATCGAGACCCGCTTGAAATCCTCCGATCCGGCCGATTCGTCGATCATGCGGCGCTGCTGCACGATGTCGGAGAGGCCGTAGGTCATCCACGCCGCCGACGGCTTGCCGTCACGGCCGGCGCGTCCGGTCTCCTGGTAATAGGCCTCGATGCTCTTGGGCAGGTCGAGATGGGCGACGAAGCGCACGTCGGGCTTGTCGATGCCCATGCCGAAGGCGATGGTCGCGACGATAACGATGCCGTCCTCGTTGAGGAAGCGATCCTGGTTGCGCGAGCGCACCGCCCCGTCGAGCCCGGCGTGGTAGGGCAGCGCCGCAATGCCGGCCTCGGCAAGCGCGGCGGCGACCTCCTCGACGCGGTTGCGCGAGAGGCAATAGACCACGCCGGCATCGCCCATGTGGCGCTCGCGGATGAATTCTTTCAGCTGCGACACCGCATTGCGCTTTTCGACGATCTCATAGCGGATGTTGGGCCGGTCGAAGCTGGAGACGAACTGCGGCGCGCCCGTCAGCTGCAGCCGCTCGACGATCTCCTTGCGCGTCAGCTCGTCGGCGGTCGCGGTCAGCGCGATGCGCGGCACGTCGGGAAAGCGCTCGGCGATGACGGAAAGGCCGACATATTCGGGCCGGAAATCGTGGCCCCATTGCGAGACGCAATGCGCCTCGTCGATCGCGAACAGCGCCACTTTCGCCTGCGCCAGCAGCGACAGGCAGCGCGGCGTGACCAGCCGTTCCGGCGCGACATAGAGCAGGTCGAGATCGCCGGCGAGCAGGCGGCGTTCGATGTCGGACGCCTCCTGCGGCGTCAGCGACGAGTTCAGCGCGGCGGCATTGACACCGGCCTCGATCAGGCCGGCGACCTGGTCGCGCATCAAGGCGATCAACGGCGAGACCACGATGCCGCAGCCTTCGCGCAGCAAGGACGGAAGCTGATAGCACAGCGACTTGCCACCGCCGGTCGGCATCAAGACCAGGCAATTGCCGCCGTCCGTGACGTGGCGGACGATCTCGCCCTGGGCGCCGCGAAAGCCCGGCAGGCCGAACACCGAATGCAGCACCGACAGCGCGTCGCGGCCGTTGGCCGGCGCAGGCAGTGGGGCGTTGGAGGGAGCGGACATGGGCGGAGCAGATCAGGCCGTGGGATTCGTCACAAGGCCAGTCGCATGCTGGTGTGGCTGTGGCAAGACTGTTTGGAGGCGAGGCACGACTCTTCCCTCTCCCCTTGTGGGAGAGGGTGCCTCGCGAAGCGAGGTGGGTGAGGGGTTCTATCCGCGAACGCAGATATGAGCTTGTGGAGACATACTCCTCATCCGGCGCTTCGCGCCACCTTTCTCCCACAAGGGGAGAAGGGAAGAAGAGGCTACGCCCCGATCCGTCGCAGCGCTTCTGCGACCGTCACGATCGGCATGTTGCGCTTGGCGGCGGCTTCAAGCGCATGACGCATCAGATGCGGCGTGCAGCCATAGGGGCTCGGCCTGTCGCTGACGTCGTGGCCGTAGAAGATCAGCCAGCCGCCGCTCGCGACCGCCTCGTCGAAATAGCGATCGACGCCCGCCTCGTCGATCTCGCAATCGACCAAGGGGGAGGCGCGCAGGAATTGGAGGTCGATGACGCCGCTGTTGACGCCGGGAAGAATGCCGCGCGCGGAACGGAAGGCCTTTGTCAGCTGCGGCTTGCGCCACACCGAGGCGATGCCATAGGGATAGGCGAAATTCTCCAGCGTGATCGAGCCATCGATGCCGCGGAGATGGCTGCGGTTCCGGTCGATCTCGCGCGCCATGGCGGCTTCGTCGAGCGTCGCCGAGCTCTGATGCGAGAAGGTGTGGCAGGCGATCTCGTGCCCGGCGCGGTGAAGCCGGACGATCGCATCATCCGAGAGGCCGTGCCAATGCTCCGACGGCCGACCGATCAGGCTGCCGGCGAGGTAATAGGTGCCGCGGCCGCCATGCCGCTCCAGTAGCTCGGCGCCCTCGCCCGCGGCGCTATCGGGGGCATCGTCGAACGTGAAGCTCACCATCGCCGCATGCGCGGCCAGCCGGTGCGGCGCGGCGCGGAAATGCCGGGCCAACCGATTGCTCACGCGTCCCTGGAGTGCCGACCACACGACTGCGTTTCCTGTGATGCCTTCTTGCTCTACTGAAACATTCGTGCGCAGGTCGAGGCAAGCCTAACGCCCGGGTAATCCTAACGCCGAACCAAGAGCGCTTCGGCTAGCGCACCGACATTGACGCGTCGGCGTCCGCGCCGAGATAACGCAACCAATTGCGGAAGAGCACCGCCGCCGCGTCGCCAGCGCCGATATCGGCGCGCAGGTTCAGCGCGGGCAGCTCGTTGCTGAGCGCCGGATGGCGCTGGTGCGCCGCCTTCTTCTCGAACCGAGCCAGCTTCTCTTCAGTCGCTGCGTCAAAATAACTCACCGGCAGGCGCGGATAGGTCTCCCGCTCCCGCGCGAGATAGCGGCCGATGTCACGCAGATATTCGCGCTGCAGCGACAGCGCGTCATATTCGGGGTGACCCTGGAAGAACACGAAGCGGCTGGCATATTGGCGAACGAAGACGTCGACGCCAGCCTCCTGTGAGCGTGTCAGCACCTGATAACCGGCGTGCACGAGGTCGCTCTCGGCGATCTCGTTCAGACGTGAATGCGAGACCTTGAGCGGTGCGGGCGCAGAGCGGGTCAGCAAATCGTCCGTCACGACGCCGCAATCGAAAATGCCGTGACATTTGGCCGGCAGCCGCCGCCGTTCAATATTGTCGAGATGCAGCACCGCGGCATGCGCGGCAAGGCACGACCAGATCGTCGAACGCGTGTTGGCCTTGGCCCAGTCGATCAGGTTGGTGAGGTCGCGCCAGTACGGCTCCCCGTCGAGCTCGGGCGCGATCGGCTCTGCGCCCGTCACGATCAGCCCATCGAACTTGCCGCGCTCGAGATCGGAAAGGTTGGAATACTCGCTCTCGACATGCCATTTCGCTTCCGGCGACCGCTTCACGCTGGGAAGCGAGAAGCAGTGGAAGCGGATACGGCGCGAGCCCGCCGCGGCCTGAAGCAGCTTCATGAACTGCCGCTCGGTCGCCTTCAACGCGGCATCCGGCATGTTGTTGACGAGGCCGATGGTGAGCTCGGCGCCAGCATCGCGCGCGAGATCGTGCGCGGCCGGCACCAGCGTCGGGCCCGCGATGACCTGATCCTTGTCGATCAAGATCGTCATGGCCGGCGCCGCCTACTCCGCGGCCTCGCGGCGCGCCGACGGGCAGGCATTTTCCAGCGCCTGGTCGATGTCCTCGATGATATCAGAGACATGCTCGATGCCGACCGACAGACGGATCGTCTCTGGCAGCACGCCGGCGGCGCGCTGCTGCTCCGCCGACATCTGGCGATGGGTGGTCGATGCCGGATGGCAGGCGAGCGACTTGGCATCGCCGATATTGACGAGCCGCGTGATCAGCTTCAGCGCATCGTAAAACGTCTTGCCGGCCTCCATGCCGCCCTTGATGCCGAAGGTGAACAGCGAGGAGGCGTTGCCGTTCAGGTACTTCTGCACCAGGGGATAATAGGGGCTGTCCGGGAAGCCGGTGTAATTGACCCAGGCCACGCGCGGATCGCCGCGCAGGAATTCGGCGACCTTGCGGGCGTTCTCGACATGGCGCTCCATGCGCAGCGCCACGGTCTCGATGCCCTGAAGCAGCAGGAAGGCGTTGAACGGCGACAACACCGAGCCCATGGTGCGCTGATAGACGCTGCGCGCGCGCTCGATATAGGCGGTCTTGCCGAAGCGCTCGGCATAGACCAGGCCGTGATAGGAGGCGTCGGGCTTGTTGTAGGCCGGGAAGCGATCGGCGTACTCGGCCCAGGGAAAGTTTCCGGAATCGACGATGGCGCCGCCGAGCGTGGTGCCGTGACCGCCCAAGAACTTGGTCAGCGAATGCACCGCGATATCGGCCCCATAGTCGAACGGCTTGAAGAGGATCGGGGTGGCGACGGTGTTGTCGACGATCAGCGGCACGCCATGCGCATGGGCGATCTTCGCCAGCGCCTCGATGTCGCAGACATTGCCGGCGGGATTGCCGATGGTCTCGGCGAACACCGCACGGGTGTTCTCGTCGATCAGCTTCTCGACCGCCTCGGGCTTGTCGCTCTCGGCGAAACGGCCGGTAATGCCTTGGCGCGGCAGGATGTGGGAGAGCAGCGTATGCGTGGTGCCGTAGAGTTGCGGCACGGAGACGATGTTGCCGCCGTGATCGGCGACGTTGACGAAGGCGAAATGCAGCGCTGCCTGCCCGGTCGCGACCGCGAGCGCGCCGACGCCGCCTTCGAGCTGGGCGATGCGTTTCTCCAGCACTGCGCTGGTCGGATTGGCGATGCGGCTGTAACGAAAGCCTTCGGTCTCCAGATTGAACAGGGCGGCGCCATGATCGGCGCTGTCGAAGGCGTAGGCCGCGGTCTGGTAGATCGGCACGGCCACTGCGTGCGTGGTGGCTTCAGGCTCGTAGCCGGCGTGAATAGCGATCGTCTCGTTGCGCATCGTGCCACCTCCGCGTGGAGCGGGCCGCACTTATTGGCCTAGAATGAGGCATGTGCGTTGTCCGCCGCTCCTCTGTTAGAGGCGGGTGGTAAAGCGGACAATAATTCGCTTAGAGATCGAGGAAGTAACCCTAATGCTTGCTCGCGGATTGGCTGAAATCCGGGTTAAGGCGGATTAACGAACGCGCTCTCGCCGTGGCGCTCCTACTCCCCTTGTGGGAGAAGGTGGCGCGAAGCGCCGGATGTGGGGTGTCTATCCACACGCGAACTCGTGGAGGGATACCCCTCACCCGTCTCGCCGCTCTGCGGCGAGCCACCCTCTCCCACAAGGGGAGAGGGTGAAATTACCCGCCGCTACGCCATTCTTTCCCACAGCCGGTGCGCGAGCACGCCGACGCGTTTCTCGATGGCGGCTGCGGCATCGAGGGCGAGATCCTCGCGATAGCGGCCGGCAATCAATTGCACGCCGATCGGCTTGCCGTCATGCAGCGCCACCGGCACCACCGCGCCGGGCAGGCCCAGCACGTTGATGGCGGAGATGAAGCGGATCTCGCCCCAGAAGATCTCGCGCACGCGCTCGGAGCTGATGGTGTCCTCGCGCGGGCCCGGCGTCGGCTTCACCGTGGTCGGCGCCAGCACCACCGGATACTCCTCGAAGAACAATTGCCAGGCGCGGATGTGGCCGTTGCGCGCGGCGGTCGCCTGCATCCAGCCCTTGAGATCGAGCACGTTGGCCTTGGCCTTCATGCCGCCCCAGGACTTGTGAAAATCCTCGGATGTGACCTTCAGCATGGCGGCCTCCTGCATCATCACGGTCTCGTTGGTGATGATGTCGCACCAGGTCTGCCAGACCCCGTTGATGTCGGGCACCTCGACCTCGCTGACGCGATAGCCGGACCGCTCGAGATGATCGGCAGCCTGGCGCAGCGCCGCGGCGACAGAGGGATCGACGTCCATGTCCTCGGGGATCTTCGCCAGTGCAACCTTGATCGGCCGCTTCGGCCGCTCGCCGACCAGCGGCGCGGGCACCCACCAGGGATCGCGCGGATCGCGCTGGCTCATCACCTCCAAAGCCAGGCGCACGTCGGCGACATGGCGCGCGAGCGGCCCCTGCGCCGACATCAGATGCGCCAGCATCGGCCGCTCCGACGTTGCGCTTCCGTTGAAGGCGGGGATGCGGCCCTGCGTCGGCTTGATGGTGGCAACGCCGTTGCAATGCGCCGGCCAGCGCAGCGAGCCGCCGATGTCGTTGCCGTGGGCGATGGTGCCGATGCCCGCAGCAACCGCCGAGCCTGCGCCCCCGGAGGAGCCGCCGCAGGTGATGTCGGGATCCCAGGGGTTGAGCGTCAGCCCATGCAGGGGATTGTCGGTGAAGCCGCGAAAGGAGAATTCGGGCGTGTTGGTGAGACCGATGACGATCGCGCCTGATCTCTTCAGGTTGCGCACCACGGGCGCATCCGATGGTGCAATGAGGTCCTTGTTGGCGGGCACGCCGTTGAAATTCGGCCGGCCCTCGTAGTCGACATTTTCCTTGATCGTAATCGGCACACCGTGCAGGAGACCGAGCTCGCCGCCTTTGGCGCGCTGCTTGTCGGCCGCCTGCGCCGCTTTGAGTGCTTCCTCCGAGAGATCGACGACGACCGCATTCAGCTTCGGATTGACGGTGCGCATTCGTTCGAGATGCGCTTCCACCGCCTCGACCGCGGAGATGGCGCCGGAGCGGATCGCAGCCGCGGTCTCGACCGCCGACCATTGCCAGGCCGGCCCGTTCGGGCGCCGCGGCTTCGCCGATTTGCCGGCAGCGGCCTTTCCGGCCGGCTTGGCCACGGCGCTCTTGCGGCCGGAGCCCTTCTTCAAAGCCTTCGCCGTCTTCTTCAACACACTTTTCTTCTTGGTCGCCGTCTTCTTCGCCACGCCGCATCTCCTAAAATTGCGCGGCGGAGGTTAGGGACGACGCGCGACCCTGTACAGGTGCGATTCTGCATGGCGCATTGTCGCGACGCTCTGTCGCAATCGCAGCCTTCCATGAGCAAGCTCCTACACCAACGGTGGATTGAGCCGCGCAAAGCCCTCCTGGACGCGATAGGGATAGTACGGATAAGGCGGCATCACCCCGCTGACCTCATCGAGCCGCTTGATCTGGTCCGCGCTCAGCGACCAGCCGACGGCACCGAGATTGTCGCGCAGCTGCGCTTCGTCGCGCGCCCCGATGATCACGGAAGAGACCGTGGGACGCGACAGCAGCCAGGCAATCGCGACCTGCGGCACGGTCCGAGCGGCCTCCACAGCAATCGCATCGAGCACGTCAACGACGGCGTAGAGGCGCGCATCGTCCACGGGCGGACCGAACTGTGCGGTGGCATGCAGACGGCTTCCTTGCGGCAGCGGCTGGCCGCGCCGGATCTTTCCGGTGAGCCTGCCCCAGCCCAGCGGGCTCCAGACCAGAGCGCCGACGCCCTGATCGCGCGCGAGCGGCATCAGCTCCCATTCATAGTCGCGCCCGAGCAGCGAGTAATAGACCTGGTGCGCGACATAGCGCGGCCAGCCATGCCGGTCCGCGATCGCGAGCGACTTCATCAGCTGCCAGCCGGCGAAATTCGAGACGCCGACATAGCGCAGCTTACCGGCGCGCACGAGCATATCGAGCGTGGACAGCACCTCCTCGATCGGCGTGAACACGTCGAAGGCGTGGAGCTGAAGCAGATCGATATGGTCAGTGCCGAGCCGTCGCAGCGCCGCATCGACCGAGGCAAGCAGCCGCTGCCGCGACGAGCCGGCATCGAGCGGACCGTCGCCCATCGGCAGGCTTATCTTGGTCGAGATCAGCACCTTGTCGCGGCGCCCCTTGATCGCGGCACCGAGGATCTCCTCGGAGGCGCCGTTCGAATAGACATCGGCGCTGTCGAACAGATTGACGCCGGCATCGAGACAGATATCGACGAGCCTGCGGGCTTCATCAGTGCCGCTGCGGCCCCAGGCGGAGAACAGCGGACCTTGTCCGCCGAACGTGCCGGTGCCGAAGCTGAGGACGGGGACTCTGAGCCCGGAAGCGCCGAGATTGCGGTATTCCATAATCGTTCTCCTATTCCGCCGGGCACGCCGCGACGGTGGCCGGCGCGCGATCGAGCCGGAGACTCCACAGCGCCAGAACGAGGCCAATGACGGTGATGCCGGCCGCGACCAGCGGCAGCGCCGAAAGGCCGAGCCCGCGGGCGATGGTGACGCCGCCTACCCAGGCGCCGAGCGCGTTGCCGAGATTGAACGCGGCGATGTTGAGGCTGGAGGCGAGCGTCCGGCCGCTGGGACCTGCGGCTTCCAGCACGCGAAGCTGAAGCGGCGCGACGGTCGCGAAGGCGGCGGTGCCGAGTAGCAGGATCAGCGCGACGGACAGGATCTTGATCGACAGCACGGCCGCCAGGCCGAGCAGCACGATCGCAAGCGCGGCAAGCGTGCCGGTCAGGGCCCGTGCGAGGCCGCGGTCCGCAAGCTTGCCGCCGGCGATATTGCCGATCCCAAGGCCGACGCCGAACACCAGCAGGATCGGCGAGACGGCAGCCTCCGAAAAGCCGGTGAAGCGCGTCAGGATCGGCTGGATATAGGTGAAGACGACGAACAGGCCGGCGAAGCCGAACACGGTCATGGCAAGTCCGAGCAGCACCTGCGGACGGCCGAGCACGGCCACTTCCTCGGCAAGCGAGATCGGCTTGTCGCCATCGCCGACACGGCCGGGGACGAGCGCGGCGACGACCGCAAACGCGATCACGCCGATGACAGTCACCGCCCAGAACGCCGCGCGCCAGCCGAGCATCAGGCCGAGCCAGGCACCGAAGGGCACGCCGAGGAGCGTCGCGACCGTCAGGCCGATGAACATGGTGGCGATCGCAGACGCACGCTTGTCCTCGGCGACGAGGCTGGTGGCCACCACCGAGCCGACGCCGAAGAACGTGCCGTGGGCGAGGGAGGTCAGCACCCGCGCGGCCATCAGCAATTCGTAGGTGGGCGCGAGCGCGCAGGCCGCATTGCCGAGCGTGAAGATCGCCATCAACGCCAGCAGCACGGTTTTCCGCGGCAGCCGCCGCGTCGCCAGCGTCAGCACCGGCGCGCCGACGAACACGCCGAGCGCATAGCCTGATATCAGCAGGCCCGCGACCGGGACCGAGACGTGCATGTCGGCGGCGACCTGCAGCAGCAGGCCCATGATGATGAATTCGGTGGTGCCGATGCCGAAGGCACCGGCGGTGAGCGCGAGGACGGCAGGAGGCATGCGTTGCTCCAAGGGATGAGGCGAGCCACGCAGATAGCGGCGCTGCCGCCAAACCATTAGAATGTCCGCAATCCAATCATTTGTGACGTGAATTCAACATGGCCCGTTTCGACACCAACCGCTCCGCCGAGATGGAGGTCTTCGTCCGCGTCGTGGACCTCGGCGGCTTCACCCAGGCCGCGCGAAAGCTGCGCCTGACGCCATCGGGCGTCAGCAAGCTGATCTCGCGTCTGGAGGCGCGCCTCGGCGCGCGGCTCGTCAACCGCACCACGCGCAAGCTGACGCTGACGGCGGAAGGCCAGGCCTTCTACGAGCGATCGTTGCGCATCCTCGCCGAGATGGAGGAGGCCGAGCGCGAGGCGGCCTCGGGCGCGGCGCCGCGCGGCCGCCTCACGGTCAACTGCAACATCCCCTTCGGCATGCTGCATGTGATGCCTTTGATCCCGCGGTTTCTGGCGCAGCATCCCGACGTCACGCTCGATCTCGTGCTGACCGATACGGTGATCGACCTGATGCAGGAGCGCGCGGACGTCGCCATCCGCGTCGGTCCGCTGCGCGCCTCGCGGCTGGTCGCGCGAAAGCTCGGCACCAGCCGCATGGTCGTGGTCGGCGCGCCGGATTATCTCGCCCGTTGCGGCATGCCGAAGATTCCGGCCGATCTCGCCGACCACCGCGGCATCGGCTGGACCTTTCCACGCAGCATCCGCGGCTGGCCGTTCAGGCGTGGCGACCACGCCGAGGAGGCCCTGCCCCCGCCGGTCGCGCGCGCCAGCGACGGCGAAGCCGCCCGCCGCCTCTGCCTCGGCAGTGTCGGTCTCGCGCGCCTCGCGCTCTTCCACATCGGCCCCGACATCGAATCCGGCCGCCTCGTCCCGGTGCTGCAAGGCTACAATCCCGGCGACCGCGAAGACATCCACGCCGTCTATGTCGGCCACACCGCCCCACTCCCGGCACGCGTGCGCGCGTTCATCGATTTCCTCGCCGAGCACGTGCGGGTGAGCGACCCCGCGTTGAAGCGGACCGGGGATGGGAAGTGGAAGCTGGTGGGGTGAAGCGGCGGCGAGCGCAGGAGAAGCTTGCCCCCCGGCAGGCTTGCCGAGTCCACCTTCGCCCTGCGGGCTTCGGCGCGCCAGCCTTGCGCAAACGTCGTTTGCGAAGGCTGGCGAGGAGAGTGTCAGTCCAGGGATGCCGGGCGAGCCAACGCCGGCGAAATAAATTGCTTCTGCATTGCGGCCGCGCTTCCTAGGGTCGGCCTGTGCTTGGCCAATTCCAGCGTCCTCACGAGCACGGTCAAGTGTGCGATTCCGAAAAAGAGGCGACCACGATCATGAGCAATGCCATCACTGCCACCGGAGAGAAGCCGCTGACTCCAGCCATGCTGCGCGAATTGTCGGTGCGGTCCGATTGGCAGGGTCTGATCCGCGCGGCCAGCCACTACGGCGTGATCGTCGTTGTCGGCGCGCTGATCTGGCTGGTCTCATCGCAATACGGAATCGTCTGGGCGTTGCCGCTGGTGGTCGTCCAAGGCTACTTTGTCGCATTCCTGTTCATGGTGGTCCACGAGACCGCCCACAAGACGGCATTTCGCAGCCGGGCGCTTAATCTCGTCTTCGGTCATCTCTCCTCGTTCGCGGTCGGCTTGCCTTACGAATATTACTGTTTATTCCACTGGGATCATCATCGGTATACGCAGGATCCAAAGAGGGATCCGGAACTGCTGTCGGTTCCGATCCCGACCTCGGACGCGCAATTGGTGATCGTCTACAGCGGCTTGCGGCAGGTTGCCTTCCGGGTGGGGCTGATGCTTCGCCATGCGTTGACCGGCAACGCCACGTCACCCTGGATTCCCGAAGGCAAACGCCACATCGTCGTGACAGAGGCGCGTCTCCATCTGGCAGGCTACGTCGCGCTGTTGCTGGCATCGATCGCGTTGCACACCTTGATCCTGTTGTGGGTCTGGGTCGTCCCCGTGATCGTCGGTCAATTGTTTCTGCGTCCGTATCTGCTTGCCGAACACACCGGCTGCGATCGCACGCGCAGCGCCTTCCAGAACACCCGCACCACCTATACCGCCAGGTTCGTGCGCTGGTTCGCATGGAACATGCCCTATCATGTCGAACACCATGCCTATCCTTCGATTCCTTTCCATGCGCTGCCGAAACTGAACCGGATCGTCGCCGATCGGATCGTCTATCGGGGCCCGGGCTACATCGCAGTGACGCGGCAGACGTGGGCCTGGTTTCGCCGCGCACGCAACGGTACCGAAATCCCGATCGGTTCTGATTGAATTCGGCGTCGGGCTTGGCGAAAGCCAGCAGAGCGCCGCTGCCGCAGGCCATGCTGCGCCCAAGGTGTGAGCAGCTTGATGAATTTATTGCCCCGATCACGGTCGGAAGCTGTTTTGCTTGCGCAAAAAGTGGACAGCAGGGCCTTGTCGATTAATTGCTTCATGATCTTCGATCTTCAGACGATCCTGTCGTCAAGGTCGATCACCTCCGATCGCCGGCATCACAGGGGTTTGGCATGCGATCAACAACTGCTCTTCGCTTCGCCGTGTTCGTGCTATCTGCGTCCTTCCTGTTTGCGCCGTCCGAGCGCGCGACGGCCGAGGAATTGCTGAAGGCGCGGCTCGCCCAGAATCTTGGGCCGATCTCGGGACTGGCGATCGTTGCCAATGCGAAGGGCCTTTTCGCCAAGCACGGGCTCGACATCTCGGTCTCCAACTTCACCAGCGGGAAGCAGTGCCTCGATACGGTGCTTGGGGGAGGGGCGGATTTCGCGACAACAGCCGAGGCGCCGGTCACGGCGGCCGCGATGGCGCAACAGCCCATCGCCTTCGTGGCGGGGATGGAATATTCGGATCTCAAGACCATGACCGCAGCTTCTGCCGGAATCAAGACGAAGGCCGATCTGCGTGGAAAGCGAATCGCCTTCACGGCCGGAACCGGCAGCGAGGTCTACACCTCGGTTCTGTTGAAAGCGGCGGGCCTGACGTCGAAGGACGTGACGCTCGTCAACCTGCGACCGCAGGAGATGCTCCCTGCGATGGCGGCCGGCAGCATCGACGCATTCGACACCTGGGAGCCACACGTCGCGAATGCGAAGAAGGCTCTCGGCGAAGGCGCGATCCCGCTTGATACCAAAGGTCTCTACTCGGAGACCTTCAATATCGTCGTGACGCAGTCTTACCTCGCCGCCAACCCGGCGATCGTCAGCAAGTTCCTGGCGTCCCTCATCGAAGCCGAGGGCTGGCTCAAGGCGAATTCGGGTGAAGCAATCGACGTCATCGCAGCGGCGACTGGGATGAAACGCGATGAATTGGCGTCGATCTGGACGGACTACGTCTACCATGTGCGCCTCGACGACAGGATTCTCACGACTCTGAAAACCCATGCCGCCTGGCGGCTCGAGACCGGCAATCATCCCCCTGGAGCGAGCATGCCCGATTTCACGAAAGTCCTGGTGACGGCGCCGCTGAAGGCGCTCGATTCAGCTCGCGTCACGCTGGGGGCACGCCCGTGAGCGTCGGCAGACGCAGCAGCGCGACCGAACGGCTGAGCGTACTGGTCGCCGTCCTCTCCGTGCCCGCCTTCACAGGCATGTGGGAACTGGTTGCGCGCTCCGGCATCGTGAACACCGTGCTGTTTCCGCCGCCATCGACCGTCGCCGTTGCCGTTCTCGAATGGATTCGCAGCGGACAATTCTTCGCCGACCTGATGGCGAGCCTCGCGCGCGTGGCCGCGGGATTTGCCATCGGGGCCGCGGGCGGAATCGTGCTCGGCATCCTGACCGGCCGATTTCGACTGGTGTCCAGCCTGCTTTCGCCCTTGTTTCACATCCTTCGTCCAATTCCTCCCATCGCCTTCGTGCCGATCGTCATCCTTTGGTTTGGCCTCTCGGAAACAGGCAAGCTTTTCCTGGTCGTTTGGGGCGTGTTCTTCACGGTATGGCTCGCGACCCACATCGGGGTGCAGAAAGTCGACCACGGACTTATCCGAGCCGCCCAGATGCTCGGCACGCCGCAATCGCAGATGCTGTGGGAGATCGTCCTTCTTGGCGCGCTGCCCTATATCACGGTCGGTCTTCGAACCGCGGTGAGCATCTCCTTCTACACGCTGGTCGCCGCCGAGTTGGCGGGAGCGTTCGCCGGTATCGTTTATCGTATCGAAATTGCGCAACAGAACATGCAAACGGGTCAGGTCATGGGCGGGCTGGCGGCTCTCGGACTGCTTTCCTTCGTCGCCGACCGTTCCTTCGCGATTCTTGCCGAACGTGCCGTGTGGTGGCGATGACCCCTAGACTGCTTCGTCCAGACCAGCCGCTCAGGCTCGTGGATACGTACCCGCCGTCCGCCGCGGCGCGTCAGGCGATCATCCGGGTCGAGGATTTGAGCATCGTCTTCGATGCGCCGAGCGGGCAGGTCATCGCGGTCGACCGCGTATCCCTGGCAGTAGCCCAGGGAGAATTCGTCTCGATCGTCGGTCCATCCGGCTGCGGCAAGTCCACGCTGCTGAATGCAATGGCCGGCCTCGAGCGGCCGTTCGGAGGCCAGGTGCTCATGGCCGGCGAAGCAATGCGCAAGCCACGACCCGAGATCGGAATGGTCTTCCAGCAGCCACATCTGTTTCCGTGGAAATCGGTGCGCAGGAATATCGCGCACGGGCCCCGCGCTCTCGGCAAGCCGAAAGCGGAGGCGCTGCGGATTGCCGACGGCCTCATCGAGATGATCGGCCTGACCAGATTTGCGTCGGCATATCCGCACACGCTATCCGGGGGCATGCAGCAGCGGGTTGCGATTGCCCGTGCCCTCGCCAATCAGCCGAGTGTCCTTTTGATGGACGAGCCGTTCGGAGCGCTGGATGCGCAGACCCGGGCGGTCATGCAGGACAATCTGCTCGAACTCCGCGAGCGGATCAACGCAACAATCGTCTTCGTCACACACGACATCGATGAAGCGATCCTTCTCTCTGACCGTGTGCTGATCATGAGCGCCGGACCTGGCCGCATCCTCAGGGATCTTCAGGTGAGCCTGCCGCGGCCGCGCTCCAGCGCCATTGTCGCGGAGGCCGCCTATCTCGCCCTCAAGCGGGATTGCCTTGACCTGATCCGCTCGGAAGGCCGCAGGGCCTTCGAGCAGATGGAAATCAAGACGTAGGCGCCTGACGATATGTTCTGGCATGGCTCTTGAATAGCTTTCCCCTGCGGCGGCAGGGGAGCGAGCAGATGTCAGCGGCAAGTCTCAGGAATGCGACCGGCATCATGCTGGCGGGATCGGATGCTCTGGTCGGGTCCCTGCCGAGCTTGTTGGATCCGTTGTGTGAGGCTGACCGGCGCCGTGTCCTCGCCATCGGACGCGAGGAGGTTCTGCAGGCAGGCAAGCATGTCTGGCGTCAGGGCGATCTGCAGAACGGCATATATCTGATCGAAGAGGGGCGTATTCGCAGCTACTACGCGGCGCCTTCCGGACGCGAGGTGACGCTGGCCTACTGGTTTGCCGGCAACTTCGTCGGCGGCCCCGATCTGTTCGGTGCTGGTGCCCACGTATGGTCTTCGGTTGCAGTGGAACGAAGCCGAGTGACGTTCTTGCCCGGCCCAGCCCTGCGTGCGCTGGCGCTTCAATCGGCAAGTATCGCAGTCGCGCTGCTGGATGCGCTCGCCTTCAAGGCACGGTGCTACTCGGCCATGGCGCAAATGCTGGGGACCCGCTCGGTGACCGAGCGGCTGCATCGTCTGTTGGTCTTCCTCTCGAAGATCTACGGTTCGCAGCAGGGCCGCGAGATCGTGATCGGGATCCCGTTCACGCATGGTGATCTCGCCAATCTGATCGGCTCAACCCGCCAATGGGTGACGGTGCAGCTTTCCCGCATGCAGGCAAGAGGCGTCATCCGTTATCACCGGGGCCTGATTGTGATCCTCAATCTGCGCGCCCTCGATCTCGAAGTGGTCTAGGAGGCGGCCTTCGGATATTCCTTTAGATCGAACAGTCTGGCCTTCGCATCGGGCAGCCATCGTTCGGCAAGGTCGAGAACAACATGGTCGCGCCACGCAGGTGCCAGCAAAGTGATACCCATCGGCATGCCGTTGCCGAGCGTTGCATTGGGAACCGACACCGCGCACAAGTCCACGAGATTGGCAAAATAGGAGTAGTAACCGAGGCGGTTGTTGAGCGTGATGGGATCTTCCATCATCTCCGCAATCGTGAAGGGGCGTGGCGCGGTCGGTACCACCAGAACATCGATCTCCTCGAAAAGCGTTTGGATCTGGCGTCGCAGCTTCCAAAGTCGATGTTGCGCGGCGAATGCATCTGTTGCGGAAAACCGGGCAGCTCCGCTCAGCACGTTGCGGATGACGTCAAGCAGGTCTCCATGATCGATGTTCATGAGCTTGCTGATCGCCGCATGACGTTCGGCAATCCAAGGCCCTGAAAAGAGCATTTCACCGGCTTCGGCGAAAGGCGCGAAGTCAATGTTCCTGGCTTGACCTCCCAATCCCGAAAGCCTCGTGCAGGCCTGCCTGTAGAGGTCATCGCATTCCGGCATGCCGAATGAATTGAGATGACCGACAGGGACCTGGCCGAACCGGAATTTGCGAGGAGGTGGGAAGGACGAGGCAATCCGTTGGCGGCTAAAGGGATCACTGTCGTCGAATCCTTCGATCAACCCGAGCAGAATTCGACCTTCGGCAATGGAATTGCAGAAGATCGAGGGACAATCGAGCGTCGGACAGTTCGGCACAAGTCCCCGGGACGAGACGAGGCCGACGGTTGGCTTGATCCCGATGATTCCGTTGAAACCTGCGGGAATCCGGCCTGAGCCGCCGGTATCTGTGCCGAGAGCGAAGGCAACATGGCCGGATGCTACGGCAGCAGCCGAGCCGGAGCTCGAACCGCCGGAGACATACAGATCGTCCGCCGCACTGGAACAGGCGCCGTAGGGGGAGCGGGCGCCAGACAGTCCGGTTGCGAACTGATCCAGGTTGGTTTTGCCAAGACAGATCGCACCCGCGGCCGCCAATTTCTCGACGCATCTAGCCGATTGCGCAGCCCTATATTCGAATGACGGGCAGGCTGCTGTCGTTGGCATGGCCTCAACGTCAATATTGTCCTTGACGCCGAATGGCACGCCAAGGAGCGGCAGGACTTCACCCTCTTCCGCTCGTTGCACAAGGGCATCAACCTCAGCCAGCGCTTCTTCCATGGGCCGCACATAGATCCAGCAATTGCGGTGCCGGTCCCGCTCGATGCGCTCATAGGCGCTTATGATGATGGAGGCTAACTCGGCACGGGAACGGAGGGGTCGGCTCTGCGCGGATAGGATCGCTTGCGGCACGGAATAAGCTCCTGAGGGCATGACCCCACGAATATGAAGCCGCTGCCCAGCAATGAAAGCAACTAAGCGCCTCAACCGCACCGGCGGGACTCGAGCCTGCAACCAAACCGTTATGAGCGGCAGCAAATGGCGGAGAGAGTGTCAGTCAATCCTGATTGACGTATAAGCTGTTTTCATTCCGAAGGGCGGCAATCAACGGTCCTGGCTACTGGGCGCTTAGACACGCCTCGTAACATGACGAGGTAATGAAGATGGCGACGAAACGGCTCTTTGACGACTTTGACTTCGAAGGCTTCTGGAATGACTGTCCGTATTCCCTGGAGAACTATGTCGAGCCTCCGCCGACCGACGAGCTGATCGCCTCCATTGAGCATGAAATCGGAGGGTATCGGCTGCCGGCGGCCTATGTCGACCTCGCACGGCGCCACAATGGCGGAATGGTCAAGCGCAACTGCCATCCAATGAAGGAGCGTACAGGCTGGGCGGAGGACCACGTGGCTATCGAGGGGCTCTTCGCTCTTGGCCGTACGTCCACCTATTCACTCGCCGGGAAGTTTGGCGCCAAGTTCATGATCGAGGAATGGGGCTACCCGCCGATTGGCGTCGGAATCGCCGACACGCCGGCCGGCGGCCACGAACTGATCATGCTGGACTACCGGAGCTGCGGAAAGCGGGGCGAGCCGCAGGTCGTGTACGTCGACCAGGAGGATGACTGCCGTATCGTCGTCGTCGCGCCGGACTTCGAGACCTTCATTCGCGGCTTGGTCGAGGAGTCCGAGTACGACACTGCTGAGGAGGATCGGGCCGCTGCGATCGCGACCGTCGAGCGGGGAACGTTATCGCCAATCGTGGTGCGAGCCTTGGCCGCCGTCGGCGACCGTCTGCCGCACGGCGAGCGAATGTTGCGCACCTTGGCCCGGCAGATCGTGGACGAGAAAGGCTTCTTTGCCCTGCACGACGACGAGCGCTCACATCTGATGTATGGACTGATGTTCTGGCTTTATTCGAGCCTTCGTACGGCCAGATCCTTCGAAGCTTTCTTGGGCCGGTCCGAGACCGGCACCTCCTACGACTCGCCTTGTTACGAGCTGATGATCGCTTTCGACCTTGTCACCGAACCTTACGGCTTCAACACGCGCGGGTACGCCGAGGGCTTTGTGAGGGACTGGTGGGACGCGTGCGTCGCCCGCGGGCGACATGGCCGAGATGGCGGAAGGCTACCGTCTGACTTCCAGGGCCGAGGCGGCCCTGCTCGGGCGCTTGGCGACAATTGCTGGCCCCGAAGGCAAATAAGCCGGCGCGATTGATTTGAGCGGGTGGCGGAGAGAGTGGGATTCGAACCCACGGTACGGTTTCCCGCACACACGCTTTCCAAGCGTGCGCCTTAAGCCACTCGGCCATCTCTCCGGAGCGCCCTCTCTTGAAGGGGCGCCGACGATTTTGCAAGGGATCGCGGAGATATCGGGCGATTTTTCCGCAACTTACTGTATTTGCAGCACAATATTCGGCTCCGCGGGCACCCGAAGCGGCCGCGGGGCTGAACCGCGGGCGGCCCTGGCGCGACGATTCACGGCAAGCCGCCACACACGACCGGGGACGCCATGACCATCCGCAAGACCATCGCCGCCCTGAGCCTGATTTCGACCCTCGGCTCCGCCCTTGCCGCGCCGGCCCTGGCCCAGGTCTGCACCCGGCAGGGGGTCGACGTCAGCTGCGACGACGGCCGGCGCGGGGTGCTTTCGGGCGATGCCATCCTCTGGCCGGACGGCACGCGCTCCAGCTCGGCGCCGCATCAGAGCGTGATCATCGGCAACAAGAGCTCGGTGCATGTCGGGCCCGGCGTGTTCGTCGGCCAGGGCAAGGGCGTGGTGCCGCTGGATAATCCGAACGCGCCGAACAAGCGGCAATGCGCGATCCTGGACGGCGTGTCGTATTGCTATTGAGGGGCGCTCTTGCCTTCTCCCCTTGCGGGAGAAGGTGGCGCGAAGCGCCGGATGAGGGGTTGCATCCACGAATCTTGCTGCGAGACGTTCACGCGTGGAGAGACACCCCTCACCCGTCTCGCCGCTGTCGCCATAGCCGATGCAAAGCATCGGCGTTGTTAAGAACGGCGGCCAGAGGCCCCTATGCCACCCTCTCTCCCACAACAAGGGGAGAGGGTGAGATCGAGCCAAGCTGAGATTAGATCAACCGCACGCCTGAGATCGCCGACTTCAACCAGCGCAGCGCCTGCGGCGGCTGGGCCGCGAGCGGCGCCACGGCGGCCTTCTCGGTGCGGCACTTCTCGAGCTCGGCGACGAAATCGGCGGACCATTGCTGGATGGTGTGGCCGCGCAGCTTCTTCATCATCGCATCCCAGCGCATCTTGCGCTCGGTGAGCGGCATGGATGCCGCGACCGCGACCGCGCGGGCCATGCCGTCGATATCGTGCGGATTGACCAGCAGCGCAGCGTCGAGCTCGTTGGCGGCGCCGGCGAACTTCGACAGCACCAGCACGCCGGGATCGGCGGGATTTTGCGCGGCGACGTATTCCTTGGCGACGAGGTTCATGCCGTCGTGCAGGGGCGTCACCACGCCGACCTGCGCGGTGCGGTAGAGACCGGCGAGCACGGCCTGGCTGAAGCCTTTGTTCAAATAGCGGATCGGCGTCCAGTCGACCTCGCCGTGGCGGCCGTTGACGTCGGTGACGAGGCGCGCGACCTCGTTCTGGAGATTGCCATAGGCCTCGATGCCGCCGCGCGAGGGATTGGCGATCTGGAGCAGCGAGATGCTGCGCGCAAACTGCGGCTGCTCGGTCCAGAGCCGGTCGAATGCGCTGATTCGGTTGACGAGACCCTTGGAATAGTCGAGCCGGTCGACGCCGATCGCGAGGCGCTCGCCGTTGAGGCTGCGGCGCAGGCGCGACACATCCGGATGCGCGGCCGACTTCGCGGCATAGGCGGCGAACTTCTCCGCATCGATGCCGATCGGGAAAACTTCACAGCGCGTGCGCCCATGCTGCGAGACCACGACCCCGTCCTCGATGGTGAGGCCGAGCTCGGCGCCGACATAGCCGAGGAAGTTCTGCCGATCTTCCTCGGTCTGGAAGCCGAGCAGATCATAGGCCAGCATCGCGGTGATCAGCTCGCGATGGTTGGGTACGCCCTGCATCACAGCAGTGACGGGCCACGGCGTATGCAGGAAGAAGCCGATGGGATCATCGACGCCGAGCTCGCGCAGCTCGGCACCAAGCGCGAGGAAATGATAGTCCTGAACCCAGAACGCAGTCCGGGCTTTGCGGAAACGCATCAAGGCGCGCGCCATGAAGGCGTTGACCTCGCGATAGCTGACATAGTCCTCGCGCGAGACGCGGATCAGGTCGCTGCGCGAATGCAGCGCCGGCCACAGCGCCGAATTGGCAAAGCCTTCGTAGTATCCGCCGTAATGGGCCGCCGGCAGATCCAACGTCGCAATCGCGCCTGTCCCGAGCGCCTCGATCTCGGCGAACGGCTCCTTCTGGTGGCCATCACGCACCCGGCCGGAGGAACCGACCCAGATCGCACCAGAATGTTCCACAACGGGAAGCAATGCCGCCGCAAGGCCGCCCGTCATGGGCTCGTTGGGTTTGCCGCGGGCGACGCGATTTGAAACGACGATCAAGTTCACAGGTCGTCCCCTCCTGTTCATTCCGCCCCATTTAACTGCCGTTCATCAATATGGTTCCTGATCATCGTTTCAACCAATTGAAACCAAAATCGGGCGTGCGCGTTGGAACTGGTTTCGCTCGTGGAACCCAGTCATTTCGCTGCAAAGACAGCGTTTCCGGTCCTGTTGCGCAGCATGCATTGCAGCGCGCAATGGCGCTGCGATGGAAGCCTTTGTGTCTGCGAGATGACGCTGCCTTGGTTTCACCTGGGATCGAGCAGATGTGCAAGGAACGCACGCACATCCGCCGGCGCATCGAAGTGGCCATTCACGCCCATGGCGCGGCGGCCGACCGAGAACGCCAGCCCGTCCATGTCGGGCATGATCGCGAACACGGTCTCATCGGTGACGTCGTCACCGATGAACAGCGGACGACGTCCTTTGAACGGCGCGCGCTTCATCAACTCGCGCACGCCGCTCGCCTTGGTGAATCCGGAATGCTTGATCTCGCAGACGAACTTGCCCGGCAGCACCTCGATCGGCGCATTGGGCAGATCGGCGCGGATCAGTGAGACGGATTCGTAGATCGCCTTCTCCGCATGCGGCGCCAGGCGGTAATGCAGCGCGAGCGAATAGCCCTTGTCCTCGAGCAGGATTCCAGGGCTGAGCTTGGCGATGGCGGCGAGGCGCCGCTTCAGCTCCTTGTCGAGCGGCGGCGCGTGCAGGGCATCCGCTTCACTGTCCACGGCCAGCCGCATCTCCGCGCCATGACCGGCGACGGCGCGGAACACGTCGGGCGCGAAGATCAGGTCGATGTCGTTGAGCGAGCGGCCGCTGACCAGCGCCAGCGCCCCCGAGGTGCGCTCGGTCAAAGCTTTCAGCGTTTCCGACAGGCCCGGCGGCACCCACACCTCGCGCGGCGTCGGCATCAGCTCAAGCAGCGTGCCATCGATGTCGAGCAGAATGGCGATTTCATCGAGATGCGGCACCAACGCATGCGGCACCGGCACCGTTTCCGGCGTCTCGTCGTCATCAGGTATGGTGAGCTTCTGGTCCAACGCCATTTCCGCAAGTTCCGATTTCATCAGTCTACTCCATAAAGGCGAGCGGCCGCGCGATGTGTTCGAGCGATTTGCGCTCGGCGGCGACGGCATAGCGCCACGCCACGATCGCAGCCGCGATCATCAGGACGGCCCCCAACAGATAGCCGGCGAATACGCTGGTGCGCGATCCCGTGTCGATCAGCGCGCCGAACAACGCCGGCCCGATCACGCCGCCGATGCCGGTGCCGACCGCATAGAACACCGCGATCGCCAGCGCGCGAACCTCGAGGGGAAAGGTCTCGCTGACGGTGAGATAGGCCGCGCTCGCGGCGGGCGAGGCGAAGAAGAAGATCACCATCCAGGCGATGGTCTGCCCCTGCGCGCTCAGGACACCGATCGAGAACAGATAGCCTGATAGCGCCAGCAACAGGCCCGATGCGCCATAGGTGAACGTGATCATGGTGCGGCGTCCCAGCGTATCGAACAGGCGGCCGAGCAGCAGCGGCCCGAGGAAATTGCCGGCCGCGAACGGCAGCAAGTACCAGCCGACGTGGTCGGCCTTGATGCCGTAGAAATCAGTCAGCACCAGCGCGAAGGTGAAGAAGATGGCGTTGTAGAAGAATGCCTGCGCGCTCATCAGCACGAGGCCGACCAATGCGCGCCGGCGATAGACCGAAAACAAGGTGTGGACCACCTCGGGGATCGGCGTGTGATCGCGCATCTTCAGGCGGATCTTGGTGAAGCGTCCGTCGCTCGTATCCTGGTCGTGCCCGATCACCGACCGCTCGATCCCGTCGACGATGGCATGGGCCTCGTCGGGACGACCATGAATCATCAGCCAGCGCGGACTTTCCGGGATCCACATCCGCATCAAGAGCACGACGAGGCCGAGGGCGGCGCCGATCAGATAGGCCAGGCGCCAGCCGAGATCGGGAGCGAATACCGCGGGATCGAGCAGCACGATGGCCGCCACTGCGCCCATCGCAGCCCCGATCCAGAAGCTGCCGTTGATCACAAGATCGGTCCAGCCGCGGTAGCGTGCGGGCACCAACTCCTGGATCGTCGAGTTGATCGCTGTGTACTCGCCGCCGATGCCGGCGCCGGTGAGAAAGCGGAACAGCGCGTAGCTCGCGACATCCCATGACAGCGCGGTTGCGGCCGTTGCCGAGAGGTAGAGCGCCAGCGTGATGAAGAACAGCTTCTTGCGGCCGATACGGTCGGTCAGCCAGCCGAAGCCGAGCGCACCGAGCACGGCGCCCGCGAGGTAGGCGGAGTTGGCGATGCCGAGATCGAGATTGGAGAACTGCATCGATGGGCTTTGCTTCAGCGCACCGGAGAGCGCACCCGCAAGCGTCACCTCGAGGCCGTCGAGAATCCAGGTGATGCCCAGCGCGAGCACGACGCGGGTGTGAAAACCGCTCCACGGCAGCGCATCGAGCCGCGAGGGAATGCTGGTCTCGACGATGCGGTCGGTCACGGCCGCCGCCGGGACTACGGGTGCATAGTTCAGCGCTGGGCTCTGCTGCAATTCCATCGGGCTGTTGCGTCTGATCAATGGAAGCGGCCCCGGTTCACATGACGTGGACGGGGTCGATCCGATCATCGGGGTGCGGCATTCTGCCTGCCACCTTGCGACAACGTTTGCGAGGGGGCCGGGTTCCCGCGGGAACGCCAGCGAGCACCGCTCGTTTCCGCTGGACCCGCAAGGAGTTGGCGCATGGCTCAGGTCAGAAAGACGACACATTCTCGAAACAGCAGCCCGCGCAAGACGGCACGCAAGGCAAACACCCGGCGGAGCGGGACCGCGCACAAGAGCACCAAACGCGCCACAAGGCGCTGGTCGCAGCGCGTGACGGAGGAGAGCGATGCGCTCGACCTCAGGCAAGGGGTGTTCAAGCTGACCAGCGCGAAGAGGATTGCGGCCTCGCTGAAGCGCTCGGCCGAGCACAGCTCGCGACGCAAGACTGGCGCCTATCGCTCGGCGCTGTCGATGCTGACCTTCTACATCAACCGCGCCGGCAAGACGCTGCCCAAGACGCAGCGCACGCGACTGGAGCGCGCGAAGGTCGAGCTGAAGCGAGCGTTCGGAAGGGAATGAACTCACTCCGCTGTCGTTCCGGACAGCGGAGTGTAAGGCGATAGCGCGGCCCTTCGGGACCGCGAGCTACAGGAGCAGCGAACCTACGCCGCCCTGATGTTCGCCATGAAGCGGTCGAGCTCGGCGCGAAGACGGGTGCTTTCGCTCGATAGCGTCTTGGCCGAGTTCAGCACCTCTTCCGAGGCCGAGCCGGTCTCGGCGGCGCCGCGGTTGACCTCGCCGATATCGGTGGCCGCGGTCTGGGTGCCCTGCGCCACGGTCTGGACGCTGCGGGCGATCTCCTGGGTGGCGGCGCCCTGCTGCTCCACCGCGCTCGCGATCGAGGTCGAGATCGACGAGATCTGGCCGATCGTCGCGCCGATCTCCTTGATCGCGGCAACCGATTCGGCGGTGGCGCCCTGCATGCCCGTGATGTGCGAGGAGATCTCGTCGGTCGCCTTCGCGGTCTGGCTCGCCAGCGATTTCACCTCGCTCGCAACCACCGCGAAGCCGCGGCCGGCTTCACCGGCGCGGGCGGCCTCGATGGTGGCGTTCAGCGCCAGTAGATTGGTCTGCTCGGCGATCGCGGTGATCAGCTTGACCACCTCGCCGATCTGCTGGGCGGCATGCGAGAGCTTGCCGATGCGGCCGTCGGTCTCCTTGGCCTGCATGACGGCAGCCTCTGCGATGCGGCTGGAATCGCGCACCTGGCGGCCGATCTCCTCGACCGAAGCCGAGAGCTCTTCGGTCGCGGTCGCGACCGACTGCATGTTGGAGGAGGCCTGCTCGGAGACGCCGGCGACCTGGCTCGACAGGCTCTGCGTGGTCTCGGCGGTGCGGGTCAGCGTCGAGGCGGCCGATTCCAGCTGCACGGCGGAGGCCGAGACGTTGGAGACGATGGCGCCGACCGCGCTCTCGAAATCGTCGGCAAAGCGGATCAGTTCGGCGCGGCGGCTTGCGGCCTGCTCGCGGTTCTGCACTTCGCTGGCGGCGGCGTCGCGCTCGGCCTTTGCAACGGCCTGGATCTTGAACTCCTCGACCGCGCTGGCCATCTCGCCGATCTCGTCCTTGCGGCCAAGACCCGGCAGCACGACGTCGAAATTGCCCGAGGCGAGCTCGCGCATCGCCTTGCACATCGCGATCATCGGCCGCGAGATGCCGTTGCCGAGCCACAAGGCCAGCACGATGCCGATGGCCAGCCCGCCGAACGCCATCATCAGCATCAGCTGCTGGGTCTCTACGATCGTCGCATTGGCGCTCGCCTCGATGCGTTGCTGGTCCGCGGTGAGATCCGAACGCAGCTCGGCCGAGAGCTTGAGGATGGTCGCCGCTGTCTTGGTCATCTCGCCGTTCAGCTTGACGATGACCTTCACGTTCTCGGTCAGCTTTGCGAACGAGGTGCGGTACTGCTTCAAGAGATCGCCGATCTCCTTGACGCGATCGGTGATCTTCTGGTCGTTCGCGTAGACAGAGACCAGCAGCGTCTCGAGGAACTTGATGCGGGCGATCACGCCGTCGGCGGTCTTCGGCTCCGGCTTGGCGACGAAAGCGCTGACCGAGGTCGAGACCGCCAGATATTGCGAGGTGATGTCCTTGGCCGTGGTCTGCACCGAGGAGAGACCCGCCAGCGCCGCGGTGTCGGCGAGATCGTCGAATTTGAAGCGGATCTTGTTGCCGACACTGTTGAGCTCGTCGGCCGCGATCTTGTTGTTCTCGCGCGTCAGCGTGATGATCTCGCTGAAGACTTTCGTAAAGCTCTGGAACTCGGCCTCGAGCTTGCCGACCTGCTCGCGGCGAGCCGCGCCCGTGGTGGCGGCCATCGATTTGGCGATCGCGCTCTTCAGATTTCCTTCAGCGGCCTTGGCCGCGGTCTCGTCATCAGCCGCGCCGGTCAGGGTATAGGCCCGTGCCAGCCCCTGATAGGCGATCAGCTCGCGATCGACCGTCCGCGCCAGATCGGCTTCCGCTACGCTGGTGCGGTAGGAGGCCACAGCGCCTGCGATCCGCTCGAAGCCGAAATAGGCGAACGCCATGCTGACGGCGAGGATGGCGAGCACCGCCACGAAGCCGAGGATGATTTTTGCGCGAAAACGCAGCGTTGGCAGCTTCGATTGGCGCGACTTCGATTGGCTCGATTTGGACGTGACCGACATTCCCCCACCCCATTCCATTCGCGGAAAACCAGGCGCAGCCGGGAAGCAGCCCGCTTCCGACTCGTGTGCACGGTAACCGGCAAAGGATAAGCTGCGGTAAACTTGTGGCGCCGCAACTGGCGGTTAGGTGACGTAGGGATTTGTTAAGGTGCGCTTTACTACGCCGCCCTGATGTTCGCCATGAAGCGGTCGAGCTCGGCGCGAAGACGGGTGCTTTCGCTCGATAGCGTCTTGGCCGAGTTCAGCACCTCTTCCGAGGCCGAGCCGGTCTCGGCGGCGCCGCGGTTGACCTCGCCGATATCGATGGCCGCGGTCTGGGTGCCCTGCGCGACGGTCTGGACGCTGCGGGCGATCTCCTGGGTGGCGGCGCCCTGCTGCTCCACCGCGCTCGCGATCGAGGTCGAGATCGACGAGATCTGGCCGATCGTCGCGCCGATCTCCTTGATCGCGGCAACCGATTCGGCGGTGGCGCCCTGCATGCCCGTGATGTGCGAGGAGATCTCGTCGGTCGCCTTCGCGGTCTGGCTCGCCAGCGATTTCACCTCGCTCGCAACCACCGCGAAGCCGCGGCCGGCTTCACCGGCGCGGGCGGCCTCGATGGTGGCGTTCAGCGCCAGTAGATTGGTCTGCTCGGCGATCGCGGTGATCAGCTTGACCACCTCGCCGATCTGCTGGGCGGCATGCGAGAGCTTGCCGATGCGGCCGTCGGTCTCCTTGGCCTGCATCACGGCAGCCTCTGCGATGCGGCTGGAATCGCGCACCTGGCGGCCGATCTCCTCGACCGAAGCCGAGAGCTCTTCGGTCGCGGTCGCGACCGACTGCATGTTGGAGGAGGCCTGCTCGGAGACGCCGGCGACCTGGCTCGACAGGCTCTGCGTGGTCTCGGCGGTGCGGGTCAGCGTCGAGGCGGCCGATTCCAGCTGCACGGCCGAGGCCGAGACGTTGGAGACGATGGCACCCACCGCGCTCTCGAAATCGTCGGCAAAGCGGATCAGTTCGGCGCGGCGGCTTGCGGCCTGCTCGCGGTTCTGCACTTCGCTGGCGGCGGCATCGCGCTCGGCCTTTGCAACGGCCTGGATCTTGAACTCCTCGACCGCGCCGGCCATCTCGCCGATCTCGTCTTTGCGCCCCAGGCCCGGCAACACGACATCGAAATTGCCCGAGGCAAGCTCGCGCATCGCCTTGCACATCGCAATCATCGGCCGCGAGATGCCGGTGCCGAGCAGGAAGGCGAGGACCGCGCCTAACAGCGTGCCGCCGACGGCCAGCATCAGCACCAGCTGCTCGGTCTGCCCGATGGTCGCCGCCGACTCCGAATCCAGCCGCTGCTGCTCGGCGACGAGGTCCGCCTTCATGGCGGTGGCGCCTTGCTGGATCGCGCCGGCCGAGCCGCTCATCTCCGTGACGAGGCCATCGACCAGCTTGGCGTTGGCGATCAACTTCTCCAGCGCCTCGCGATAGGCGCCGAGGATGGACTTGGCCTCCTTCAGGCCAGCGACAATCTTGTCGTCCATGGAATAGACCGCGCCCAGCGAGTTCTCGACGAATTTCAGCCGCGCCAGGGCGCTGTTCGCGATCGCCTGATCGGACGTCAGCACGAACTGGGTGGCTGCAGCGCTTGCGGTCTGGAATTGGGCGTTGACCTGCTTGGTGCCGAACTCGATCGCCTGCGCTTCGGCGTCGGAGGCGTTGTTGCCGATGTCGTCGAGCTTGTACTTCAGGAGATTGGCTTGGCGCTGGAGCTGGTTCTGCACCAGCAGCGCGCTGTCGCGCTTGGCCTGGAGCACCTTGGCGAAGGTGGCGGAGAAGTTGGAGAACTCCTTGGCGAGCTTGCCGAGGCTTTCCTGCCGCGGCGGCTTGGTGGCGGCCTTGACGGCCTGGTCGATGGCATTCTTCAGGCTGGCCTCGGCATCGAGCGCCGCCTTGGCGTCGTCTTCCTTGCCGGTGACGACGAAATATTTGACGGCCGAACGATAGGCGAGCAGCTCGCGATCGATGTTACGCGCGAGATCGGCCTCCGACACGCTGCTGCGGTACGATCCGACCCCGTCGGCGACCCGCTCGAAGCCGAAATAGGAAAACGCCATGCTGCCGGCGGAGATCACCAGGACGGCGGCGAAGCCGAGTATGATCTTTGCGCGGAACTTGAGGGTCGGAAATAGTGCACGCTTCAACGGCGACGCGGTACGCCCGGACATTCCCAACCCCCAGCTCATGTGATTCTGCGGCCCGGAAGCAGCCCTTTCCGAACGTTGCGGAAAATTAGGGCAGAATCCTCAAGGGGTGGTAAATCCGTCCGGGCTTGCGGGGAGCGGCTGCCGTGTTGCGGCTCACCGGAAAACGCCCTACTCTCGATAATTATCAGGCACTTGGCATCAGACCGAGCCTTAAGGGAGAAACGGAGTGGGGCAAACCGATTTTCGGTTTGGCGGTGCGTCTGGCGTTGCCGTGGCCAAGTCGAAGGCCGCGAGCGTCGATGACGCCGTGGCCGAGCTGGCGGCCCAGCTCCCGTCCGACGGGCTGGCGCTGATCCTGGTGTTCCTCTCCCCCAGCTACGACCCCCATCGCTTCATCGCGGAGATCAGCCGCCAATTCGACGACACAGAGGTCTGCGGTTGTACCACCGCGGGCGAGCTTGCCCCCGATGGCTGGGACGAGAACAGCGTCGTGGCGCTGGCGTTCAGCCGCGCCGACTTTTCCGCGGTGGTGCGGCCCATCTTCAACCTCGACAGCTTCCGCGTCGAGGACGGCCGCAGGATCGGCGGCGAGCTCCGGCACGAGCTGTTGCGGGCCACGCCGCAGGTCGAGCGCGGCAGTCCCTTCGGCCTGGTCCTGATCGATGGCCTGTGCCGCCGCGAAGAAGCGGTGATGTCCGCGATCTATGCATCGCTGGACGACATTCCGGTCGTCGGCGGGTCGGCAGGCGACGGGCTGCGCTTCGAGAAGACGTTCGTGTTTTTCGACGGCAAGGCACACAGCAATGCCGCGCTGTTGATCCTGCTGAACACCTCATTGCCGTTCCGCGTCTTCAAGTGCGACAATTTCGAGCCGCAGGCGCAGAAGATGGTGGTGACCGAGGCCGACATCGAAAACCGCATGGTCCGGGAGTTGAACGCAGAGCCTGCCGCGCAAGAATATTCGCGCGTGGTCGGCATCATGGATGCCAAGCTCGATCCGTTCTCCTTCGCCTCGCATCCGGTCCTCGTGCGCGTCGGCGGCGCCTATTACGCACGCTCGATCCAGCGGGTCGAGCCGGACGGCTCCTTGCATTTCTTCTGCGCCATCGACGAGGGCATGGTGCTGACCGCCGCGACCTCGCGAAGCCTGGTCGGCGCGGCCCGCGAGACGTTCGCCGACATCCGCGACCAGATCGGAGACGTCTCGCTCTATATCGGCTTCGAATGCCTGCTCCGCCGGCTCGATGCCGAGCAGCATCAGCTCGCCCGCGACATGTCAGAACTGTACCGGCAGAACCGTGTGATCGGCTTTCACACTTACGGCGAGCAGTTCGGCTCCATGCATGTGAACCAGACCTTCACGGGAGTTGCGATCGGAAGGCGCCCGTCGTGACGGACATGTGGCAGGGCCCCGATGCGGTCGACCAGCTCAGGCGCGAGGCCGCCAAGCTGAGGAAGATCAATGCCGCGCTGATGTCGCGCGTCGAGCGCTCGATGGATCAGCAGCTCAACGCCTTTTCATTGTTCGAAACCGCCATCGCGCTCGACCACAAGGTTCGCGACCGGACGCACCAATTGCGCGAGGCGCTGCATTCGGTCGAGCGTGCCAATGAGGGACTCTACCGCGCCAAGCAGCAGGCAGAGGCGGCAAGCTCGCTGAAATCCTCCGTGCTGATCTCGGTCACCCACGATCTGTTGCAGCCGCTCAACGCGGCGCGCCTGACCCTGTCCGCACTGACGGAGATGATGGAGTCGCAGGAAGCGGGCGTGCTGATCGACCAGGCGAGCCGCTCGCTGGTGATGCTGGAGGACCTGCTGCGCTCGCTGCTGGAGATCGCCAAGCTCGATTCCGGCGCGCTCAAGCCCGACGTGCGCGCGATCGCGCTGGCCCCCCTGTTCGAGCAGCTCCGCAACGAGTTCGAGCCGATCGCCGCGCGGCAAGGCC
This sequence comes from Bradyrhizobium sp. BRP23, assembly GCF_020194135.1. NCBI lineage: Bacteria > Pseudomonadati > Pseudomonadota > Alphaproteobacteria > Hyphomicrobiales > Nitrobacteraceae > Bradyrhizobium > Bradyrhizobium sp. BRP23. The sequence continues at coordinate 51,139 of NZ_JADYVW010000017.1, forward strand.
TGTCCTTGCGCATCCGCCCCTCTCAGCTCGCGGTGATGTCGGATGCGATGATGCTGCGGCGGATCCTGCAGAACCTGCTCGCCAATGCCATTCGCTATACCCGCAGCGGCGGCGTCGTGATCGGATGCCGGCCGCGCAGCGGGCAGATCTGCGTCCAGGTCTCCGACACCGGACCCGGGATCGCGCAGGCGCAGCAGGAGGCGATCTTCCGCGAATTCCAGCGCGGCGATGCCAATACGGCCGACCAGGCCGGCTTCGGACTCGGCCTCTCCATCGTCCGCCGCTTCGCCAGCGAGCTCGGGCACGAGGTGCGGCTGTCGTCACAGCTCGGCAAGGGATCGACCTTCACCCTGGAGCTGGAGCCGGCCGACCTCGCTGAAGTCGCCGACGAGGCGCAGGAGGTCGCGCCCGCCGCGCGGCACTACGATTACAGCGGGCTCGAAGGCGCCAAGATCCTGCTGATCGAGAACGATCCGAACGGCTCGGAGGCGATGGCCGCGCTGCTGGAGGGATGGGGCTGCGACGTCGCGACCACGCGATCGGGTGCGGACGCGCTCGTGCGCCTCAGCGAGCTCGGTGGCGCGCCCGATGTCGTGATCGCCGACCTCCATCTCGACCACGGCGAAAGCGGCCTGTCGGCCATCACCGACGTGCGGGAGCATTTGAAGCTCGACACGCCCGCCATGATCATCACCGCCGACTATTCCGAACAGGCGGCGAAGCAGGCGAGCCTGCAGGGCCTCGAAGTGCTGAAGAAGCCGATCAAGCCGGCCGAGATGCGGGCGCTGCTGTCGTTCCTGCTGAGCTGAAGCGCGGATGATCTTCGCCTCGTCTTCCTTGCGGCGGGGCTATCGGACGTAGCCAAGACAAAAATGTCGAAAACAACCCCATGCAAAGTAGACAGGGGCCTGTCACTCCTCCTCCATCGCCTTGATTAGATTGTCGCGGAGCTTGACGACGCTTTTCTGCAGCCGCGCGAACTCATCGGGCTGTAGTCCGCTCGACTTCACGAGATTCATGTGCATGCCTTTCTCGCGGAGGCGTCGGCCGGCGTCGGTGAGACTGACGCGCACCTGCCGCTCGTCGGCGGGATCGCGCTGGCGGCGCAAATAGCCCGCCGCCTCGAGCTTTTTGAGGATCGGCGTCAGGGTGTTGGATTCCAGGAACATCTTGTCGCCGAGTTCGCTGACGGTTTGGTCGTCCTGCTCCCACAGCGCCACGATCGCGATCCACTGGGGGTAGGTTAGGCCGAGCTCATCGAGGCCCGGCTTGTAGGCTCGTCCGTAGGCGAGGTTGGCCGAATAGATCGCGAAGCACAGGAAATGGTCGAGGCGCCGGTCGCCCTCGGCCGGTTTCGGCTGATTGGTCGTTGAATCATCTCTGGAATCGTCTCTGAATTCGGCTCTGGGACCGTTCTGCAGGCTCATGGGGGTGCCCTTTCCAACACGGACATGTGAAACTCCGCGTGCATATATATCGTGTCCGATTAAATCGGAAGGTTGACATTGAGGCTCCAAAGTACTTTATATCGCGCACACGATTATATCGTAAACGCTATAATTCAGGAGAGAAGCAATGCTTGCCCCCGATGCAAATGAAACCACCCAAGCGCCAACGATCGACATGAAGCTCGAAGTCGTCGTCATCCCTGTTTCGGACGTCGATCGCGCCAAGAAGTTCTATGCGAACCTCGGATGGCGGCTCGATGCCGATTTCGCCGGGCCTGACGACTACCGCGTCATCCAGTTCACACCTCCCGGCTCCCCCTCCTCGGTCATTTTCGGCAAGAACGTGACCGCGGCGGCGCCCGGCTCCGCCCAGGGTCTGTACCTGATCGTCTCCGACATTGAAGCCGCGCGAGACGATCTGCGCGGTCGCGGCGTCGAGGTCAGCGAAGTCTTCCACGCTGAAGGCGACGACCACACCGGACCCGACGAGCCTTATCTGTTCGGGCGCCGTCGGATTGCTGGTCTGGATCCCGCACGCGCCAGCTATCGCTCGTACGTCTCGTTCAACGATCCCGATGGCAACGGCTGGCTGTTCCAGGAGATCACCACGCGATTGCCGGGACGCGTAGAGGCAGCAGGAACAACATTCACCTCCTCGTCCGAGCTCGCGAGCGCGCTCCGACGTGCGGCTAAGGCACACGGTGAGCACGAGAAGCGGAACGGCGGTCAGTACGATGCGAACTGGCCGGACTGGTACGCCGACTACATCGCTCGCGAGCAAGCCGGCCAGCCGCTACCGGCTTGAACCGCGGCTCGCCTCGTTCCGACGAATGACACCGGATTATCCTGAGGGCGGATCGGCCTGCGAACGCTCCCCCTTCAGGCCGGCGCCTTCGCCGGCCAGGGTCGCGAAATCGATCCGGGACATTTCGACGATGGCCTTGGTGCGGCTGAGCACGTTGAGCTTGCGCAGGATGTCGGAGACGTGGACCTTCACCGTGGTCTCGGAGATGTTCAGCTCGAAGGCGATCTGCTTGTTCTGCAGGCCGCGCTTGAGCATTTCGAGCACGCGCAATTGCTGCGGCGTCAGCTCGTGCAGGCGTTTCAGCAGATCCTGCGCCGGGCCGGCGGCGCGTTGCGGGCGGACGAGCCCGCGATAGGCGGCTGGGACACAGACCGCACCGCGCAGCACCTCGCCGATCGACTGCGCCAGCTCCTGCTTGGAGGACGATTTGAGGATGTAGCCGGAGACGCCGAGCGACAAGGCGCCGGCTATGATCTGCGGATCCTGATGCCCTGATACGATGACGACGGGAATCCTGGGAAAGGCCTTGCGGATGCGGATGATGCCGGAAAGGCCCGTGGTGCCCGGCATCGACAGATCGAGCAGGATGAGGTCGAGCTCGGCAGCCGCCGCGGCCTGCTCGAGCGCACCGTCGATCGACGTCGCCTGAAGGATCTCGGCCGCCGGCGCCGCCATTTGGAGCGCGCCCTCCAAGGCTTCTCGAAACAACGGATGGTCTTCGACGATCAGAAATCGCATCACGCGTGAGCCATTCCCGGTTGATTGGCCAGATGATCGACGGGTTCGACGCCGAAACGAGAATGTCGCAGCCGGACCAGACCGGCTTGATCCAGGTCAAGCGGGACATCGCGCGTCATTGCGGCCGCCCGCGGTCGGCCCGCGCATAAGGCCGGGCCTTGGGATCCGGCAGGTCCACCTTGCCGATCTCGATGATCGCCTTGTTGCGGCTGAACAGGCCGAGTTTGCGCAGAATTTCGGTAATATGCGCCTTCACCGTGGATTCGGCGAGCTGAAGCTCCTGGCCGATCTGCCGGTTCGGATAGCCGCGCCGCAGCAGATCGAGCACGCGAAGCTGCTGCGGCGTGAGCTCGCGCAGCTTGACCTCGAGCGCCTTGCTGGCCTCGGCCCGGCGCCGCTGCGACGTTGCCACGAAATCCTTCGGCACCGACACCGATCCGTTCAGCACGCCCTCGATCGACTGCGCCAGCTCGCGCTTCGACAGCGACTTCGGCAGAAAACCCGCGGCCCCGAGCTCCAGCGCCTCGCGAACGACGCGCTGGTCCTCCTCGCTCGACACGATGGCGACGGGCAGGCGCGGATGGGCCTCGCGCAAGCGCAGAAAGCCGGAGAAGCCGGTCGCATCGGGCAGCAGGAGGTCGAGCAGCGCGAGGTCGATGCCCTCGCCCTGCTCGGCCGTCAGGATGTGAAGGGCGTCCTCGATCGACATCGCTTCGACAATCCGCGCCTCCGGCAAGGCCAGCCGCACCGCATTACCGAGGGCCTCGCGAAACAGCGGATGATCGTCGATGATCAGGAAGCTGGTCATGGCGCCTTCACAGGACTGCACCGCCGAATGCTGCACCGTACGGGCATCCGCCGCCGCAGCGGAAGAGGCGGAACTATCCGGCATCAATCCGGCACCGGGATGGCGCCGGATGAACGCTACCACATCCTCCCGATCGGGTTCGGTCAAGACCGTTCAATCGTTCGATTCGACCTGGACCGTCAGCAGGAAGGAATAGATGCTGTTGACCTGGTCCTCGGTATAGACCTCCTTCCAGGCCGGCATGCCCTTGTTCGGCCGTCCCTCCTGCACGGTGGTCAAATATTTCTCGCGCATCTCGTCGCCGTAGCGGTGACGCAGCAGCCGCAGATCGATCTTGCGCTCGCTCTGGATCGCATCGGGACCGTGGCAGTGGGCGCAGGTTCCGTTGAAGATCTCCTTGCCCGCGCCGACGGCCTCAAGGCCCGGCGCGACCGCATCGCCCTTGGTCTCGGTCGCCACGACATTGGCGACCTGGGCGACGCCGGCTCCACTTCCCGTACCCGTCGTCACCGGCGCTGGCGTCGGCGCTGCGCCGAAGCGAACCGGCGCGCCGCCCGGCAAACCGTATTTCACGGCGAGCTCGCCGATCTTGCCCTGAAGCTGCGGCAACACGGCATTGACGCGGTCGCGCAACTCGGTCGAGGCCTTGGCAAAGCCGATGGCGGCGTCCCATGACAGGCCCTCGCCCTCGGTGAGCTCGATCTGGTAGCGGCCGCCGTAGCTGGTCTTGTTCAGCCAGCCGGCGACCGGGCCCCAGATGAAGGCGACGTCGGCCCGGCCCTGGTCGAGCGCCTGCATGCCCTCCTCAGGCGACAGCACCGTCACTTTCTGGATGTCGTCGCGGCTCGCGAGCAGGTTTTGCGGCGTGCTGGCGAACTGCACGGCGACGCGCTTGCCCTTGAGGCCCTCGATGCCGCCGATCGCCGCGCCCTTCGCAGATTCCTTGGTGGCGACGAGGGCATAGCCCTCTTTGGCGATGGCGTCGGAGAAGATCACGGCCGGGCCCATGAAATCTGCGGACCTGGGCAGCCCGATCATGGCGTCGCATTGCTTGCCGAGCAGCGTGACCCGCACGGTGCGCTTGCCGAAATAGGATTTGTACCAGTCATAGGCGATCGGCCGGCCGAGCGCCTGCGCCAGGGCCTGCCCGATCTCGACATAGAGGCCCGGCTTCGACGAACTGTCGCTGGAGAATGGAAGGTTGGTCGGATCGGCGCAGAGACGGAACGGTTGCGCCTCGTCGGCCTGCAGCGGCGAGGCCGGAACGATCAGCGCCGCGGCGGCACATGCGAGCAGGCCTGCGATGGCGCGATGTCGGCTCGCACCGGTGGCGGAATGATTCGGACGCATCCTCGTCTCCCTTGGCGTTTCGCTTGACGTTTCTCTTGGCGTTGCCGTTGTTGCGCCGGAGCTTGTTGAGCCAGGCGCGGCGGCACCAGGCACCGCCCGATGCCGCAGCTAAAGTCCGGAGAAAGCGCGCGCGTATCCCGTCACCTCGAGGATACGCGCGCGAGTTGTCACTGGACGGAGAACACGAAGAGCGAGCCGCCCTCGGGGGCTGCGGCCGTCATCTTCTTTCCTACCTCGCCCAGGAACGCAGGCAGCGCAGCGGTGCGGCCGACGACGATGGCGACATATTGCTTGCCGTCGACCTGATAGGTCACCGGACCTGCGCCGATGCCGGAGCCGAGATTCTTGCTCCACAGCACCTTGCCGGACTTCGCATCGATGGCACGGAAGTCGCCATGGATGTTGCCGGCAAACACGAGGCCGCCGCCGGTGGTCAGCGTGCCGCCGTTGAAGGGCAGGTCTTCCTTGATCGACCAGACCTTCTTCTGCGCGACCGGATCCCAGGCGACGAGCTCGCCGAGGAAGCCGCCGGGGCCTTCCTTGGTCGGGAATTCGGCGCCGAGATAGAACACGCCGCGCTTGTAAGTGACGTCGCTGACCGACCAGTCCATGCAGACGTTGTTGGACGGGATGTAGACCAGGCCGGTCTGCGGGTTGAACGACATCGGCTGCCAGTTCTTGCCGCCGATCAGGTTCGGGCAGATGTCCTTGGCGGGATGGCCCGGCCCCGGACGCTTGTCGGGATCCTCGACCGCGCGCATCGTGGCGACGTCCCACTTCTTGGCCCAGTTGGAGAACACGTATTTCTCCGCCGACAGCACCTTGCCGGTCTCGCGGTTGGCGACGAAGAAGAAGCCGTTGCGGTCGGCCTTCATCAGCGTCGGAACGGTGCTGCCGCCGATCTTGAGATCCGCGAGCACGGCTTCGTTGACGCCGTCATAGTCCCAGGCGTCGGCCGGCGTGGTCTGGATGTGCCACTTGATCTTGCCGGTGTTGGGATCGAGCGCGAGCGTCGAGGCCGTGTAGAGGTTGGTTAGCTTGCCGAAATTGCCGTCGCCGGTCGAACGCACCGCCGTGTTCCACGGGGCGGGATTGCTGGTGCCCCAATAGACCGTGTCGGTCTTCGGATCGTAGGAGCCGACCAGCCAGGCCGCGCCGCCGCCATGCTGGGCGGAGTCGCCCTTCCAGGAATCGCCGCCGGGCTCGTCCGGCGAAGGAACGGTGTAGGTCTGCCACACCTGCTTGCCGGTGTTGATGTCGAAGGCCAGCAGCGCGCCGCGCACGCCGTATTCGCCGCCGCCGAAACCGGTGATGACCTTGTCGCGCACGACGAGCGGCGGCGAGGTGATGACCGAGCCCTGCTTGTAGTCGACCACCTTCGCCGTCCACAGCGACTTGCCGGTCGCGGCATCGAGCGCGGTCAGCTTGCCGTCGAGGCGGCCGACGAAGATCTTGCCGTCGGCGTAGGAGACGCCGCGGCTGTTCACGTCGCAGCAGGCGTATTGCAGCACGTCCTCGGGAATATCGGGCTCCCAGGTCCATTTGCGCTGCCCCGTCGCCGCATCGAGCGCATAGACGTATTTCGGACCCCACGAGCTCGAAACGTACAGCGTGTTGCCGATGACGATCGGCGAGGATTCGTTCGAACGCAACGACGCCAGCGAGAAGGAGTAAGCGAGGGTCAGCTTCCCGGCGTTCTCGGTGTTGATCTGCTTGAGCGGGCTGAAGCGCGTGTTGCCGTAATCGTGGCCGGCAACGGCCCATTGATTCGAATCGGATTGCGCCTTGAGCACCGAGTCGTTGGCGCGAACGCCCGGTGTAACGGCGGCGAGCATCGCAATCATGGAGATGCCGGCCAAGAAGCCCTTCGTTCCAAAGGTCATGTATTCCCTCCGCGATGTTGTTGTGCACGCCTCGTTGGGCGCCTGAGCGCACTGCGCTCGTGATGCGCAGTTCGCCTGCGAGCCATCGTTCGAAATTACAGCATCGCCGTTTCGCGCTTAGTATAGGCGGAAGGTAGTAGTGCAAATCATCGGCGGCTTTCGCCGCTCATCTTGTTGTCGCGCCTTGCGTCCTGCCCTTGTTTTGCAGCTTGAAATGCGCGTTCGAATGAAGGCGGCATCGCGCATCAATCACGATGATGGCGCTACCACGCCGGCGAGATTTTCGAAGAAGCTCGCGGCGAGTTTTCGCGACGTCGAGTCGATCAATCGCGAGCCGAGCTGTGCGAGCTTGCCGCCGATCTGCGCATCGGCCTCGTAGTGCAGGATGGTGACATCAGGGGCTTCTTCTTCCAGCCTGACCTTCGCGCCGCCCTTGGCAAAGCCGGCGACGCCGCCGGCGCCCTCGCCGACGATGCGATAGCCGTTGGGCGCATCGATATCGGACAGCCTCACCTTGCCGCTGAACGCCGCCTTCACCGGACCGACCTTCAGCACCACGGTCGCCGTCATCTCGGTCGGCGACGCCATCTCGAGCGATTGGCAGCCGGGAATGCAGCGCCTGAGAATTTCGGGATCGTTGAGCGCAGCCCACACCGTGTCCTTCGACGCCGGGATCCGCTGACTGTCGTTCATCTGCATCGCTTCCACCCTTGTTGCCGTTGCCTGTACGGCTCGACTAGGGGCACGGGCGGCTGCGTTCAATCGCCAGGAAGTAGTAGTCCTGCTTTCCGGACCTCTCATTCACGCGATGTCATTCCGGGGCGCGCCTGTTGGCGCGAACCCGGAATCCACTTCCCCGCGGACTCTGCGGCCCGATGGATTCCGGGCTCCCTCGCTCCGCTCGGGCCCCGGAATGACGCAGTGGGTTGTTGGAAGCGCAACACGCGGGGCGTCCTAACCCACGCGGCTCGACGGCGGCACTTCGCTGCATTGCCGTAAGCAAAATCAATGGCTTAAGTCGTCTCGTCCTACTACCAAGATCGCGATTACAAAGGCAGGGGCGCATGCTCCTATTCGCGCAACGAGCACGGCATTAAAGGGAGGAACGACGCACGACCGGGCCTAGGTCCAGGGCAAGCGGCGAGATGACCACGGCACGCGCGACCAGCTCACGCGCCTATTGCGGCGGCAGCCGAGCACGCCATCGCAGATGCTAGCTGCGACTTTCCGTGTGTCTCCTACAATGTCGCAGCACGTGATGGCGGCGGCACGAGACGTCGTGGCCGAATCGCAGATCGGCGACCGTCATCACGATGACCCTTCCATGACCGCGGTCAGCAAAAACCCAGTTGCAAAGTTTCGTTTGCGCTGTCTCTAATTAGAACCAATCAAAATAACTTTGGGAGGACTTCAAGTGTCTACAGTCAAACTGACGGTCAACGGCAAGGCCGTTGCTGTCGATGTCGAGGACCGCACGCTGCTGGTCCAGCTCCTGCGCGATCACCTCAATCTGACCGGGACCCATGTCGGCTGCGACACCAGCCAGTGCGGCGCCTGCGTCGTGCACATGGACGGCCGCGCGGTGAAATCCTGCACCATGCTGGCGGGGCAGGCCGACGGCGCCAGCGTCACCACGATCGAGGGCATCGCCAAGGGCGACGAACTGCACCCGATGCAGGCCGCCTTCCGCGACAATCATGGCCTGCAGTGCGGCTATTGCACGCCGGGCATGATCATGTCGGCGATCGACATCGTGCACCGCCATGGTGGACAGCTCGACGAGGCGACCGTCCGCACCGAGCTCGAAGGCAATATCTGTCGCTGCACCGGCTATCACAACATCGTCAAGGCGGTGCTGGACGCCGCCGGCCGCATGAAGGTCTCGCAGGCGGCCGAGTAAGCGGCGCGCCTCGAAACAAGAACAACCGTCGCAGCCGTCGATGGACGGCGCGATCAAGGAAATTTCCGGTCGGGAGGACCAGACATGGGTGTTGAAGGCATCGGCGCACGCGTCGTGCGCAAGGAAGACAAGCGTTTCATTACCGGCAAGGGCCGTTACGTCGACGACATCAAATTGACGGGTATGACCCATGCCTATTTCATCCGCAGCCCGCACGCGCACGCCAAGGTCAAGAAGATCGACTCGTCCGCGGCGCTGAAGATGCCGGGCGTGGTCGCGGTGCTCACCGGACAGGAGCTGGTCGACGATAAGGTCGGCAACCTGATCTGCGGATGGGCCATCACCTCCAAGGACGGCAGCCCGATGAAGATGGGCGCATGGCCGGCGATGGCGCCGGAGACGGTGCGCTTCGTCGGACAGGCAATTGCCGTCGTGATCGCCGACAGCAAGAATCTCGCGCGCGACGCGGCGGAAGCCGTCGTGGTCGACTACGAGGAGCTCCCCGCGGTCGCCGACATGCACGCCGCCATCAAGCCCGGCGCGCCGCAGCTTCATCCTGAGGCGCCCGGCAACCAGGTCTATGATTGGGTGATCGGCGACGAGGGCGCGGTGAATGCCGCCTTCTCGAAAGCCGCCAATGTGGTGAAGCTCGACGTCACCAACAACCGCCTCGCGCCGAATGCGATGGAGCCGCGCGCGGCGATCGCCGATTACGACACCGCGGAGGAGCACTTCACCCTCTATACGACGTCGCAGAACCCGCACGTCGCCCGTCTCGTGCTCTCGGCGTTCTACAACATCGCCCCCGAGCACAAGCTGCGCGTGATCGCGCCCGACGTCGGCGGCGGCTTCGGCTCCAAGATCTTCATCTATCCCGAGGAGATGGTGGCGCTGTGGGCCTCGAAGAAAGTCGGCCGTCCCGTCAAGTGGACCGGCGACCGCACCGAAGCCTTCCTCACCGACGCGCATGGCCGCGATCACATCACCCATGCCGAGATGGCCTTCGACGCCAACAACAAGATCATCGGCCTCAAGGTGAAGACCTACGCCAATTTCGGCGCCTACATGTCGCTGTTCTCGTCCTCGGTGCCGACCTATCTCTACGCGACGCTGCTGTCGGGCCAGTACAACATCCCGGCGATCCATGCCGAGGTGATCGGGGTCTACACCAACACCACGCCGGTCGATGCCTATCGCGGCGCGGGCCGGCCCGAGGCGAGCTATCTGATCGAACGGTTGATGGAGACGGCGGCGCGGCAGCTGAACGTCGATCCGGCCCAGTTGCGGCGGACCAACTTCATCACCCAGTTCCCGCACCAGACGCCTGTCATCATGGCCTACGACACCGGTGACTTCAACGCTTCGCTCGATGCGGCGATGAAGGCGATCGATTATGCCGGCTTCCCTGCCCGCAAGGCCAAGGCGAAGGCCGACGGCAAGCTGCGCGGCATCGGCGTGTCCTGCTACATCGAGGCCTGCGGCATCGCCCCGTCGAAGGCGGTCGGCAGCCTGGGCGCCGGCGTCGGCCTTTGGGAATCGGCCGAGGTGCGCGTCAACCCGGTCGGCACCATCGAGATCCTCACCGGCTCGCACAGCCACGGGCAGGGTCACGAGACCACCTTCTGCCAGCTCGTCGCGGAGCGCCTGGGCGTTCCGATCAGCCAGGTCTCGATCGTCCATGGCGACACCGACAAGGTGCAGTTCGGCATGGGCACCTACGGCTCGCGCTCGGCGGCCGTCGGCCTCACCGCGATCCTGAAGGCGATGGAGAAGATGGAATCCAAGGCCAAGAAGATCGCCGCGCATGCGCTGGAGGCATCGGAAGCCGACATCGTCATCGAGAACGGCGAGTTCAAGGTGACAGGCACCGACAAGGCGATCGCCCTGCCGATGGTCGCGCTCGCGGCCTATACGGCGCACAACCTGCCTGACGGGATGGAGCCGGGCCTGAAGGAGAGCGCCTTCTACGACCCGACCAACTTCACCTTCCCGGCCGGCGCCTATATCTGCGAGCTCGAGGTCGATCCCGGCACCGGCAAGACCTCCTTCGTCAACTTCGTCGCGGCGGACGATTTCGGCCGGCTGATCAACCCGATGATCGTCGAGGGCCAGGTCCATGGTGGCCTCGTGCAGGGCATCGGGCAGGCATTGCTCGAGCATGCGATCTATGATGCCAACGGCCAGCCGGTCACGGCCTCATTCATGGATTACGCCATGCCGCGCGCCGACGACGTGCCGTCGTTCAACCTGTCCCACACCACGACGCTGTGCCCGGGCAATCCCTTGGGCATCAAGGGCTGCGGTGAGGCCGGCGCGATCGGCGCATCGGCGGCCGTGATCAACGCGATCACGGATGCGATCGGCAAGAACAACCTGGAAATGCCCGCAACCCCTGACAGGGTGTGGCGCACGATCCACGCGGCTTAAGGGAGGACCGAAGATGTACCAGACCACCTATCATCGCGCCTCCTCGGTCGACGAGGCCGCCAGCCTGTTCGCCAAGGGTAGCGAGTCGAAGTTCCTCGCCGGCGGTCAGACGCTGCTGCCGGTGATGAAGCAGCGCCTCGCAGGTCCCTCCGACGTCATCGACCTCGGCAGGATCAAGGAGCTGCAGGGCGTCGAGCTGTCAGGCGACACGCTGACCATCAAGGCTGCGACGACCTATTACGACATCATGACGAATGCCGACGTGAAGCAGGCGATTCCTGCAATCGCCTACCTCACCTCCGTGCTCGGCGACCCCGCCGTGCGCTACCGCGGCACGATCGGCGGCTCGATCGCCAACAACGATCCGGCCGCGGATTTCCCGGCGGCGCTGCTCGCGCTCGGCGCCACCGTGAAGACCAACAAGCGGTCGATTGCGGCGGATGATTTCTTCCAGGGCCTGTTCACGACGGCGCTCGAAGACGGCGAGATCATCACCGCCGTGTCATTCCCGGTGCCGGCGAAGGCGGGCTACGAGAAGATGCGGCATCCGGCCTCGCGCTTCGCGCTGACCGGCGTGTTCGTGGCGCAAGCCAAGTCGGGCGAGGTTCGGGTCGCCGCCACCGGCGCCTCGCAAACCGGCGTGATGCGGGTGGGCGCGATCGAGGCGGCGCTGAAGGCGAACTGGTCGCCATCGGCGATCGACAGCGTCAGCATCTCGGCGAACGGATTGCTGGCCGACATCCACGGCACGGCGGAATATCGCGCCAATCTGATCAAGGTGATGGCACAACGCGCGGTCGCTGCTGCGCGCTGACAGTTCGACTTAGCGTCTCCACGCAAATCTTCCGCGGCGCGCACTTCGGTGCGCGCCGTTTTATTTTGGCCGTGCGGCATGAAAACCGCTTGCCTCGCTGGCGTGAAGGCGAGAAAAGTTAATCGGCCGATTAACTCGCTCAACAGAAGAAACGTCAGAGGCGATTGCCGATCGCCGGCATCCGTCCGCGACCCGAGGAAACAACAACGTGCTCGACAAACCCGCCCCCACCTCCTCCGTCCGCGCTTCCGGCCCGCTCTCGGGCTTCCGCATCGTCGAATTCGCCGGCATCGGGCCCGGTCCGTTCGCCTGCATGATGCTGGCCGACATGGGCGCCGACGTCGTCACGCTCGACCGCGTCGGCGCGAAGAAGAGCATGAAGTCGGTGGCCGGGCGCGGCCGCAAGGTGATCGAGCTCGACCTCAAGGACAGGGCGGCGATCGCGCAAGTATTGGATCTGCTCGCGAGCGCGGACGCGCTGGTCGAGGGTTTTCGCCCCGGTGTGATGGAGCGGCTCGGCCTCGGGCCGGACGTCGTGCTCGCACGCAACCCGAAGCTGGTCTATGGCCGCATGACCGGCTGGGGCCAGGAAGGCCCGCTCGCCAACGCCGCCGGCCACGACATCAATTACATCTCCATCACCGGCGCGCTCGCCGCGATCGGTACGAAGGAAGCGCCGGTGCCGCCGCTCAATTTGGTCGGCGATTTCGGCGGCGGTGCGCTCTATCTCGTCGTCGGCGTGCTCGCCGCACTGCTGGAAGCACAGAAGTCGGGCAAAGGCCAAGTGGTGGACGCGGCGATGTGCGACGGCGCGGCCTCGCTGATGTCGTTCTTCTTCGACATGACCACGATGGGACGCTGGACCGAGGAGCGCAACCAGAACTTCCTCGACGGCGGCGCGCATTTCTACGGCGTCTACGAATGCGCCTGCGGGCACTTCGTCTCGATCGGCTCGATCGAGCCGCAATTCTACGCGCTGCTGCGCGAGCACGCCGGCCTCACCGACGCCGATTTCGACGCGCAGATGGACCGCAAGGCCTGGCCAGCGCTGAAGGAGAAGCTGAAGGCCGTGTTCAAGAGCAAGACGCGCGAGGACTGGTGCAAGATCATGGAAGGCACTGACATTTGCTTCGCGCCGGTGCTGACCATGTCTGAGGCGACACAGCATCCGCACATGGTCGCCCGCAACGTCTTCATCGAGCGTCACGGCGTGAAACAGCCGGCCCCGGCGCCGCGGTTCTCGCGCACGCCCTCGGCCGCGCGCGAGCCGGAGGCGGCGGAGATCGGGGCGGTGATGAAGGCGTGGCAGGCGCCGAAGTAATTTCCGCGGTCACTCCGGGGCGCGCGGAGCGCGAGCCCGGGATCCATAACCACAGTCGCGTAGGGTGGGCAAAGGCGCGAAGCGCCGTGCCCACGTCTTCGCATCAATTGGGCAGGACGTGGGCACGCTTCGCTTTGCCCACCCTACAGCAGTGTGCGTGACGGCCGCGCCTACGCCGCGTCCCCCACCTTCAACACGCCGCGCCGGATCTGATCCTCCTCGATCGATTCGAACAGGGCCTTGAAATTGCCCTCGCCAAAGCCGTCGTCGCCCTTGCGCTGGATGAACTCGAAGAAAATCGGGCCGATCGCGTTGGCCGAGAATATCTGCAGCAGCACCTTGGTCTGGCCGCCATCGACCACGCCCTCGCCGTCGATCAGGATACCGTTCTTCTTGAGCCGCGCGACATCCTCTCCGTGCTTGGGCAGGCGCGTATCGATCTTCTCGAAATAAGTGTCGGGCGGCGACGGCATGAACGGCAGGCCGGCCTCGCGCAAACCTTCGATGGTGCGGTAGATGTCGCGGCAGCCGCAGGCGATGTGCTGGATGCCTTCGCCGCGATAGGTCTGCAGATATTCCTCGATCTGGCCGGACTCGCCGGCGTCCTCGTTGATCGGAATGCGGATCTTGCCGTCGGGGCTGGTCAGCGCGCGCGAGAACAGGCCGGAGGCACGGCCCTCGATATCGAAGAAGCGGATCTGGCGGAAGTTGAACAGCTTCTCGTAGAACCCGGCCCAGACATTCATGCGGCCGCGATGGACGTTGTGGGTGAGATGGTCGAGATAGAACAGGCCGGCGCCATGCGGCTTGGGATCGCGCGCGCCCAGCCATTCGAACTCGGCATCGTAGGCCGAGCCTTGGGCACCATAGCGATCGACGAGATAAAGCAGACTGCCGCCGATGCCCTTGATCGCGGGCACGTCGAGCGTCTTCTGCGCCGATGACACATCGGCCGGCTCGGCGCCGAGCGCAATCGCGCGGTCATAGGCTGCCTTGGCGTCGACGACGCGGAACGCCATCGATGGCGCACAGGGGCCGTGGGCGGCGACGAACTCATAACCGTGAGTGCCGGGCTCCTCGTTGACGAGATAGTTGATGTCGCCCTGGCGATAGACCGTGATCTTCTTGGTTCTGTGGCGCGCGACCGGGGCGTAGCCCATCAGCTTGAACAAAGCGTGCAGCTCTTGCGGATTGGGATGCGCGTATTCGACGAACTCGAAGCCGTCGGTGCCCATCGGATTGTCGGCAGTGATCGTGGCCGGTGGTGCATCGTGCGGAAACGGTCCCATGGTGTTCTCCCGAATGGCTGCTGCCAGGAACTATCCTTCATGGGGCGCGCAAGGAGCGTGCAAACGGGCCGCTGATTGGCTATTATATGCACGATCCGTGCATCAAATGGGCAGAATGCGCATGATTTCGGTGGATGCCTTCGACCTCAGGATTCTCGGCGCGCTCCAGGACGATGGCCGCCTCACCAACCAGGAGCTCGCCGAGCTCGCGGGCCTGTCAGCCTCGCAATGCTCGCGGCGGCGGATGCGGCTGGAGGAGGAGAAGGTGATCGCGGGCTACCACGCCGACCTCTCCAGCGAGGCGCTCGGCTTCGGCGTGATCGCCTTCATCCAGGTCGGGCTCGCGACGCATTCGCCGGACAATTCCAAGCGTTTTCGCGCGCTGGTGAACCGGATCGACGATATCCAAGAGGCGTATTCGCTGACGGGCGATGCCGACTATGTGCTCAAAGCCGTGCTGCGCGATCTCAAGGGCCTGTCCAACCTCGTCAACGACGTGCTGATGCCGCACCAGAGCGTGGCGCATGTGCGCTCCTCGATCGTGCTTGATAGGCTGAAGGAGAGCTCGAAGCTGCCGCTGAAGGAGATCAAGCCCGGCTGAAATCGAGGGAACTATGGCATTCGCGCTGGCAACGCGATCTGCGATGATCGCAGCTCTAGTTGCGGAGGTTCAACATGGCGCTCCAGCTGCGACCGAACTGCGAATATTGCGATTGCGACCTGCCGCCCGACGCGACCAATGCGCGGATCTGCTCCTATGAATGCACGTTCTGCGCGGACTGCGTCGAGACCAAGCTGTTCAATGTCTGCCCGAATTGCGGCGGCGGCTTCGCCCCGCGGCCGATCAGGCCGGCGCAGGAATGGCGGCCGGGCGTATGCATCACCAAGCAGGCGCCGTCCGACAAGCGGGTGCATCTGAAGTACAGCGTCGAGGACGTCGCGGCGCATTGTGCGCGGGTGCGCGACGTGCCGCCGGAGAGCCGGTGATTTGGCCCGCTACTCCGCCGCCACGATCGTTCCCTCGACCTCGCCGAAGCCGACGCGGTAGCCGTTGCCCTGACACCAGCCGCGCATCACGAGGCTGTCGCCGTCCTCCAGGAACGAGCGCTTGGCGCCGCCGGGCAGTTCGACCGGCTCGGTCCCGTTCCAGCTGATCTCGAGCAGGCTGCCGCGCTGGTTCTTCTCCGGGCCGGAGATGGTGCCGCTCCCTAAGAGATCGCCGACATTCATGGCGCAGCCGCTTGAGGCGTGGTGCATCAATTGCTGCACCGAGGACCAGTACATGTATTTGAAGTTGGTGCGGCTGATGCTGGCGGGCGCATTGGCGCCGGCGCCGCGCAAGGAGACGTCGAGCTCGACATCGTAGTTTTGCGGCCTGGTCTGCTTGAGATAATCGAGCGGCACCGGCTGCTGCTCCGGCCCGTTCAGGCGGAACGGCTCCAGCGCCTCGCGCGTCACCACCCAGGGGCTGATCGAGGTCGCGAACGCCTTGGCCAGGAACGGGCCGAGCGGCACATATTCCCATTGCTGGATGTCGCGCGCGCTCCAGTCGTTGAGCAGCACGAAGCCGAAGATCATCTCCTCGGCCTGGCTCTCGGTGAGCATGCCGCCCATCGGCGACGGCTGGCCGATCACGACGCCCATCTCCAGCTCGAAATCGAGCCGCTTGCACGGCGCAAAGCTCGGCAGCTCCACGTTCGGCGGCTTCAGCTGCCCGCGCGGCCGCTTCACCCTGGTGCCGGAGACCACGACGGTGGAGGCGCGGCCGTTATACGCGATCGGCATATGCAGCCAGTTCGGCTGCAGCGCATTGTCCTTGCCGCGGAACATCACGCCGACATTGGTGGCGTGCTCCTTCGACGAATAGAAATCGGTGTAGCCGGAGACGGCGAAGGGCAGATGCAGTCTAACATCGCGCATGGGCACCAGAGCCTGCTTGCGCAGCTCCTCGTTGTCACGCAGCTCCGGATGATCCGCACGCAACAGCTCGCTGATACGTGCGCGGGTGTTGGTCCAGACCTTCGGGCCCAGCGCCATGAAGGGATTGAGCGAGGGACCCGAGAACACGCCGAGCGGCCCGACATCGAGCCGGGACTCCTGCTCGAGCTCCCAGAGATCGAGCACGTAGTTTCCGATCGCGACGCCGACCCGCGGTGTCGGATTGGAAGCGGTCGAGAACACGCCGTAAGGCAGGTTCTGGATCGGGAAGTCCGAGGCCGGATCAACGTCGACGAAGGAGCGGAGGCTGGGGTCGTTGGGGTGGGTTGTCACGTTTGGCTCGGTTCTTTCTTCCTTCTCCCCTTGTGGGAGAAGGTGGCGCGAAGCGCCGGATGAGGGGTTCTGTCCGCGTATCCAAATGTGAGAGGTTCACTCGCGGAGAGAGACCCCTCACCCGTCTCGTCGCTTCGCGACGAGCCACCCTCTCCCACAAGGGGAGAGGGTGAAGAAAACTACGGCTTTGTCGGATCGAAGCGCTTCTCCAGGCCGTTCCAGCAATCGGCGTAATCGTCCTGCAGCGTCGAGGACTTCGCCGCATGCGCGGTGACGCGTTGCGGGTAGCGGGTCTCGAACATGAAGGCCATGGTGCCGGTCAGCTTCACCGGCTTCAATTCGCCGTTGCTGGCGTGCTCGAAGGCGTCGCGGTCGGGGCCGTGCGGCAGCATGCAATTGTGCAGCGAGATGCCGCCGGGGACGAAGCCCTGCGGCTTGGCGTCGTAGACGCCGTAGATCAGGCCCATGAACTCGCTCATGATGTTCATGTGATACCAGGGCGGCCGGAAGGTATTTTCCGCGACCATCCAGCGTTCGGGAAAGATGACGAAATCGATATTCGCGGTGCCCGCCGTCTCCGACGGCGAGGTCAACACCGTGAAGATCGAGGGATCGGGATGGTCGAAGCCGATCGCGCCGACCGGCGAAAAGGTACGCAGATCATACTTGTACGGCGCGTAATTGCCGTGCCAGGCCACGACGTCGATCGGCGAATGCGGCAACGTGGTCTTGAACAGCGAGCCGCCCCATTTCACGTAGAGCTCGGTCGGCGTGTCCTTGTCCTCGTAGTTTGCCACCGGCGTCAGGAAGTCACGCGCATTGGCGAGGCAATTGGCGCCAATCGGCCCGCGCTCCGGCAGCGTGAAGGCGCCGCCATAATTTTCGCAGAGATAGCCGCGCGCCGGGCCGTTCGGAATCTCGACGCGGAACTTGACGCCGCGCGGGATCACCACGATCTCGCCAGGCTCGGCATCGATACGGCCGAACTCGGTGACAAGGCGCAGATTGCCCTGCTGCAGCACGAACATCAGCTCGCCGTCGGCATCGTAGAAATGCTGATCCACCATCGACTTGGTGATGAGGTAGACATGCGCGGCCATGCCGGCCTGCGTATTCACATCCCCCGCCGTCGTCATGGTCTGCACGCCCTGAATGAAGGTGACCTCCTCCTTCGGCAGCGGCGTCGGATCCCAGCGCAGCTGCGCGATCGGCAGGTCGTACTCATGGCACGGCGCCGAACGCCACAAGCCGGCATCGACCTTCTCGAAGCGGCCGGAATGCTTCACGGAAGGCCGGATGCGATAGAGCCAGGAGCGCTCATTGCTGCCGCGCGGCGCGGTGAAGGGCGAGCCCGAGAGCTGCTCGGCATAGAGCCCGTAGGCGCAGCGCTGCGGCGAGTTGCGCCCGATCGGCAACGCGCCCGGCAGCGCCTCGGTCTCGAAAGAGTTGCCGAAGCCGGACATGTAACCCGGCGTCACCTGGGCCGAACTGCGGATGATCTGGTCAGGCGAGGTATTGATGTTCATGACTATCCTCCTCCTTGCAAGGCGGCCCACATTTCCTGATCGCGCTTGTCGGTCCAGATCACGGGGTCGTCGATACCGGACGCTTCGTCGTAAGCGCGCGACACGTTGAACGGCAGACAGTGCTCGTAAATGGCAAAGCTCGAGAATTTCGGATCCATCACCTCGCGCGTCGCCGCCATCGATTCCTTTAAGCTGCGGCCCTTGGCGACCGAGATTTCGGCGGCACCATAGAGCGAGGTGACGAAGTCGCGCGTCATCGCGATGGCCTCGCGCACCGTGGCGGTGCCCTTCAGCGCATCGCCGCGGCCCGGCGCGATCGCCTTCGGATTGAAGTTGCGGATCTCGTTCAGCGTCATCGGCCATTCGCGCAAATGCGCATCGCCGCAATAGCAGGCCGAGTGATATTCGATGAGGTCGCCCGAGAACATCACCTCCGCATCCGGCACCCAGCCGACGATGTCGCCCGAGGTGTGGCCGGCGCCGAGCTGCATCAGGCGCACCTCGCGCTTGCCGAGATAGATCGTCATCTCGCCTTCGAAGGTCAGCGTCGGCCAGGTCAGGCCGGGAATGCTCTGCGCATCCTGGAACAGGCGCGGAAAGCGGCCGTACTCGGAATCCCAATCCTGCTGGCCGCGCTCCGCAATCAGCCGATGAGTTTCCTGCGAGGCGACGATACCTTGGGCGTGATAGGCGGAGGCGCCCAGCACGCGCACGGCGTGATAATGCGACAGCACGACATATTTGATCGGCTTGTCGGTCACCGTGCGGACCCGCTCGATCACCTTGTTCGCCATGGCCGGCGTCGCCTGCGCGTCGAACACGAGGCAGCCATCGTCGCCGACGATCACGCCGGTGTTGGGATCGCCCTCGGCGGTGAAGGCATAGAGATCGGTGCCGATCTCGGAGAAGGTGATCTTCTTCTCGGCGAGATCGCCGGTGGATGCGAAGTTTTTCGCCATCAATTCGTCCTTACCAGGTTATTGTTGCTGCTGTTGTTGCTGCTGACCGTCGATCATGCGGCGCCTGGCCAGTCCGATCGCCTCGCGCAGCACGTCGATGTCGCCGATATGGTTGGCGAGGATCAGAACCAGCGCCGCGTCGAAATCGGCGCTCTGCTCCTCGGTCAGGCCGCGATGCGCCTCGACGATGGCGCGGAAGGCATCGTCGGGGCGTGCGAAGTTCGAACTGGTGGAGAGCGGCATGCCAGACCTCAATACAAACCTTCGGCTCGCGCCAGCGCCGCCGCGATCGCCGAACGCGTCGGATGACGGAAGCGCGCCGCGACATAACCGTCGGGCCTCAGCAGGTAGGCGGCACCCGGCACGGCGCCGTAGCGCTTTGCGATTAGGCCCGAGGGATCGGCAAATTCACCGTCGCCGCCAATGCGGATGCCCTTGATACCATCAGGCGCATCGATCGGCGCGCCATTGCTGAACGACAGCAAGGTGAAATCCGTTCCACCCTTGCGGAAGGCATCCGTCAGATAGATCGGCTCGCCGGCGGACGTTGCGGCGGGCGCGTCGAGCATCGAACCGCCGGGCGGCGGTCCACCCCGCCACGTATCCGCATCAAGCGAGGACAGCGGCGTATCGTAGCTGCACGGCACCGACAGCCGACCGCCATTGACCATGCGCTTGCCGAACTCGGTTTCCTTGGCCAGCGACAGCACCGCCTTGCGCAACCGCGCCTCCTGATGCGAGTTCGGTGCCATGAAGTCGGTCGAGCGGGTGGATTCGCGGATGTTCTCGTCGGCCGCCATGCTGCGCTCGAGATGGTAGCTCTCCAGCAGGCTCGCAGGCGATTTGCCGCGCAGCACGCGGTCGAGCTTCCAGGACAGATTCTCCGCGTCTTCGAGTCCCGAGTTCGCGCCACGCGCACCGAAGGGCGAGACCTGGTGCGCGGAATCGCCGGCAAAAATGACGCGGCCATGGATGAAGCGGTCCATCCGCCGGCACTGGAATTTGTAGAGCGAAATCCACTCGAACTCGAACTTGTCATGGCCGAGCATGCGCGCGATCCGCGGCCGCACGTTTTCCGGCTTCTTCTCGAGGACCGGATCGGCATAGCGATTGAGCTGGAGATCGATGCGCCAGACATCGTCGGGCTGCCGGTGCAGCAGCGCCGAACGCCCGGCATGGAACGGCGGATCGAACCAGAACCAGCGCTCGGTCGGAAATTCCGCGGTCATCTTGACGTCGGCGATCAGGAACTGATCCTCGAAGATCTGGCCGGCGAATTCCGCCCCGACCATCTGCCGCAGCGAGGAGCGCGCGCCGTCGCAGGCGACGACATAGCGCGCATTCAGGCGGTAGGCGCCCTCGGGCGTCTCGATCGTCAGCAGCGCGGATTCGTTGCGCTGCTCGAGCGCTGTCACCTTGTTGCGCCAGCGCAGGTCGATCTCCGGCAGCTCGTTGATGCGATCAACCAGATAGGCCTCGGCGTAATATTGCTGGAGATTGATGAAGGCCGGCCGCTTGTGACCGTCTTCGGGCAGGAGATTGAACTGGTAGAGCTGCGACTCGCCATGGAAGATCCGCCCCACACTCCACACCACGCCCTTCTCGACCATGCGGTCGCCGACGCCGAGCCGGTCCCAATATTCCAGCGAGCGTTTCGAGAAGCAGATCGCGCGCGAGCCCTCGCCGATGCGGTCGGCATCATCGAGCAGCACGACGCGCTGGCCGCGCTGGGCAAGATCGATCGCCAGCGACAACCCGACCGGGCCCGCGCCGACGATCACGACCGGATGCGCCGCGGGGCTCGAGCCGGGGCGGTCCTGATCGGGGTGACGGCGGTAGCCGAACTGGGTCTTGGCTTGAGCGGTCTTAGCTTGAGCGGTCTCGGCGTGAGGGGTATTGGCCGGCGCCATACACGAACCTCGGCTCTGGTCAGGACAGGATCGATCTGCTAGATAGTCTCACGTGCAACTATTTTGGACCGGAGCCGGCCGGCCGTCAACTGGAATTCGGAGGCGCTCTCCTTGGCGAGGACATCCAGCGACATCGCGCTCAAGGCGCGTGCGGCCGACGAGCGGCCAAAGCCGCGGCTCGATTTGTTCAGGTTCGTGCCGTTCCGCCTCAACCGGCTCGCCGCGGAGGTCAGTTCCGCGCTGTCGGTCGAGTATCAGGAACGCCACGGCCTCGACATTCCGGCCTGGCGCGTCATCGCCACGCTCGGCTTCCGCAATGATGCCTGCAGCGCGCAATACATTTCGCAATGCACCCGCACGCACAAATCCACCATCAGCCGCGCAGTGACGGCGCTGCTCAGCGACGGCCTGATCGAGCGGGTCGAGAACGAAGCCGACCGCCGCGAATTCCGCCTGCAACTGACGAAAAAGGGCCGCGCGCTCTACGAGGAGCTGTTCCCGCAATTGCTGCGGCGAGAGGACGAGATCCTCGCCTGCCTCTCGGCGCAGGAGCGCAAGCAGCTCTCGGCCCTGCTCGGCAAGATCGAGCAGAGCCTCGATCTGATCCAGACCAGCGAAGAGGCGGATGCGAAGCAGGCGTATTAGGGCGCCCACCCATAAGGCGCAGACGTCAGCTTTTGGGAGCCCGGTTGAGAAAACTTGGTAGGACCGTGACGGCAGCGAGGTATATAGCGATGCTCCTTGTGGCGTTTGCCGCAACTCGCGCATACGCCGCTGACATAGGTTATCTGGCTCCCCCTGGAGTCGCGGCAAACGAGTTTCCCTCACCGCAGCGTCCTGTCGCACGGATCGTCAGCCCGCGCCGCTCCGCCGAAGAGCGCCGCGACGCCCTCAATGAGGCCGGTCAAATCGCACGCGCTCTTGAACTGAAACCAGGGATGACTGTCGGCGACATTGGAGCAGGCAGTGGCTACCACACGGTCAGGCTCTCGCACCTCGTCGGATCCGCCGGCTCTGTCGTTGCCCAGGACGTCACGCGGGATTACCTCGTCGAACTCGCCAGGCGAACAAAACTTCTGAAGTTGACAAACGTGCAATTCGCGCTCGGCGAACCACACGACCCGCGTCTGCCCGCTTCCTCGCTGGACGCCGCAATCCTTGTGCATATGTATCACGAGATAGCCCAACCCTATGCCTTTCTCTACAATCTTGCGTCCGCCTTGAAGCAAGGTGCGCGGGTCGGAATTGTCGATCTTGAGCTTCCGACGTCGAAGCATGGCACGCCAATTGAGCTCTTGCGCTGCGAGTTGACCGCCGTCGACTATCGCGAGATCGCCACATATAAGCTCGCAGGGGGCGGAGGATACCTGGCGGTATTCTCTCCTCCGGAGCTAGCGGCTCGAAAATCTCCCCACGATATCGTTGCTTGCGGGGATCCTGCCGGTGCTCGTTGACATCGCGCCCGCCTCCCGTCTCAACCCATCCGACGAACTCTACGAGGAGCTGTTCCCGCAATTGCTGCGGCGAGAGGACGAGATCCTCGCCTGCCTCTCGGCGCAGGAGCGCAAGCAGCTCTCGGCCCTGCTCGGCAAGATCGAGCAGAGCCTCGATCTGATCCAGACCAGCGAAGAGGCCGACGCCAAGCAGGCGTATTAGGGCAGGCTGTCGCGAGCGGTTAGTAGATGAGAGGCGAAATGAATAGCCAAGAATTCGTTGAAGCCATCAAGCGCTATGTGAAGGATGCCGCAATCGAAGATACAATAGCCGGTCTGAAGAACCCTCCGGGTAGGAGTGTGCCGCTCCGAGAGCGGGCGTGCTCGGATTGGTACAACGGCCTACGACCGGAAGACGCTGATAACGTTAATCGCGTGATCGCGACATCAGTCCATCAAGCGCTGTTCGGGCTTCTTGCAGTGCTCGATGGCGTACGAACCATTGACGACGAAGCGGGACGGTTCGAGCTGACTTATGTTGGCGCGAAGCGGATCTTGCTCAACGATCAACAGGCCATTGGTCTACACGACCTCCTGAACGCCCCGAACTGAGCTGGTGGGTAGAGCGCCAGCGAAACCCATCCTACGAGCTGTCATTCCGGGGCGCCGCAGAGCGGCGAACCCGGAATGACGGCGACACCATCACCTCGCAAACGACCGCGTCGGCGGCAGATGCAGCGCCCAGGCATCGACCTCATCGCTGGCGCGCGGATAGATCTCGGTCACGATCGGATCGTGGCCGGGGATGAACCTGTCGGGATGGCCGGCGAGGTGCTCGATCGTGTCCCAGCCTTGCGCCATGTCGCCGACATTATAAACGATCGGGAACGGGCTCTTGCGCTGCAGATTGGCGTAATAATGCGCGGCATCTGAGGCCAGCACCACGGCGCCGCGCGCGGTCTCGACCTTCACCACCTGCAAGCCGTCGGAATGGCCGCCGACGCGGTGCACGGTCACGCCGGGAGCAACCTCGCCATCGCCGGAATAGAAGGTGACGCGCTCGCCATAGACGTGGCGCACCATCAGCGTGACATGCTCGACCGAGAACGGGTGGCGCAGCAGGCCGTTGCACATGCAGCGTCCGGTCGCGTAGGCCATCTCGCGCTCCTGCAGATGGAAGCGCGCGTTGGGAAAGCGGTCGAGATTGCCGGCATGGTCGTAATGCAGATGTGTCACGATGACGTCACGAATGGCTGACGCCGAAACGCCGAAACGCTCCAGCGCATCGACGGGATTGAGCGTGAGCTTGCGCGCCCGCGCGCTCGCCTCCTCGGCGTTGAAGCCGGTATCGACCAGAATGTCGCGGCCGTGCCCGCGAATCAGCCAGACGAAATAATCGAGGTCCTGCGCCGCGCTGTCATGCGGGTCGGGCACGAGGAAGTTCATGTGGGGGGTGCGCGGCGACATCGTCGCATAGCGCAGGGCGTAGATCTCGTAGACGTTTCCCATGGGGCTCGCTTTTTTTTAGAGTTGGATCTTGGACGATCGCGCACACCAAGCCACCACCGGCAGGAAAGGTCAAACCCGGAGGCGCGGCTGCAATGTGAGATCGATCACGTCTTCACCCGCCCTGGCTGCGCTAAGGTCCGCCGGACAGCATCGAGGTACCGAGGACCGTCATGATAACCCCATCCATTCCTCTCGCGGCATGCCCATCCGCTGCGGTCCATCATCGGGATAAGGTCGAATCTCCAAGCGGTTGACGCCCTCCGTCCCCGGTTTGATAATGAGGTAAGCGTAAGTTAAGGTCGCCGCGGCGCAAGCTGGAACGGCGCCTTTTGGCTGGACCGCGCTGATTATGAAAATTCGCTTCTTTTTTCTTCTGCCCTTGCTGATCTCGCTCGTCCCGACGGCCCCCTCGCTTGCGGCCGGCGACCGTTTTGCGCTGGTCATCGGCAACGCCAAATATCCGGATGCGGATGCCCCGCTGAAGGAACCGATCAACGATGCGCGCGCCGTCGCCGACGAGCTCAAGCGCGACGGCTTTTCGGTCGAGCTCGGCGAGAATCTGACCGGCGACGCCATGCGCCGCGCCTTCGACAAGCTCTACGGCAAGATCAAGCCGGGCTCGGTCGCGCTGGTGTTCTTCTCAGGTTTCGGCATCCAGTCCGCGCGCCAGAGCTATTTGCTGCCGGTGGATGCGCAGATCTGGACCGAGTCCGACGTGCGCCGCGATGGCTTCAGCCTCGAGACGGTCCTCGGCGAGCTCAACACCCGCGGCGCCGGCGTCAAGATCGCGCTGGTCGATGCGTCCAGGCGCAACCCGTTCGAGCGCCGGTTCCGCAGCTTCTCAGCGGGCCTGACCCCGGTGATCGCCCCGAACGGCACGCTGGTGATGTACTCGGCGGCACTGGCCTCGGTGGTCTCGGACGCCGGCGGCGACCGCAGCCTGTTCGTTCAGGAGCTGCTGAAGGAAATCCGCGTTCCCGACCTGATGGCCGAGGAGACGCTGAACCGCACCAAGATGGGCGTCACCCGCGCCTCGCGCGGCGAGCAGGTGCCGTGGATTTCCTCGTCATTGGCCGAAGATTTCTCGTTCATTCCGGGCGCCGGCGGATCGCGTCCGGCAACGCCGCCGCCCGCGCCTCCCGCCGCGCCGGCCGTCGTCGCCAACAACCCGCCGCCCGCCCCTCCCGCACCGCCGACACCACCGCCGCCGCCGAAGCCGGCCGACAGCGCGGCTGCGGCTCCCGCTCCTGCGCCTCCGCCACCTGCGGCTCCAGTCGCGGCGCCGGCACCGGCGCCCGCGCCTGCTCCCACGCCGAGGCCGCAGATCGAGGCCGCCCTGCCCCCGCCGCCACCGCCGGTGAAGCCGGTTGATCCCGTTCCTGCGCCGAGCACGGACGGTGGGCCGAGCGCTGCCGCCCTGGCTGACGATCCCACGATCAAGAGCCTGACTGCCAAGATTGCCGCCAACCCTGACGACGTGAACGCGCTGTACCGCCGCGGCCAGGTTTATGCCAGCAAGGGCGCCTACAGCCTCGCCATCAAGGATTTCGACGACACCCTCCGGATCAATTCGAAGGACGTCGAGGCCCTCAACAACCGCTGCTGGACCCGCACCGTGGTCGGCGACCTCCAGGCCGCGCTGAAGGATTGCAACGAGGCGCTGCGGCTGCGGCCGAACTTCGTCGATGCACTGGACAGCCGCGGGCTCGTCAATCTCAAGTCGGGCGCGGTGAAGAATGCGATCGCCGATTTCGACGCGGCCCTGAAGATCAACCCGCGCCTGACGTCCTCGCTCTACGGACGCGGCCTTGCCAAGCAACGCAACGGCTCGGCCCAGGAGGGGGCGCTGGACATCGCCAATGCTAAGGCGATGGATCCGAACATCGTTCAGGAATTCGCAAGCTACGGAGTGCGCTAGTATTTTTTTGAGTCGGGCCCCCGTCCAAGGCTCGAACCTTGAACAGCCCTGGGAAGACCAATGGGCGGATGCCGCAACAGGCTTTTTCGGGGGCGTGTTGCTTGAATTTTGAGAGCACGTGAGCTGGCTGCGCAGGAGGGACTGGGAATGAGATCGGCTGCAAATTGGCTTACCGCGATTCTGTCCATCATCACCGTCGGCGCCGCGCTGTCGCTGCCGACCTCGGCCGCATATGCGGGCGATGACGGCAACAGCAAGAATGTCACCGAGGACGAGATCGTCCGCGCGCTGGCGCCGGCGCCGAAGAAGCCCTTGACGCGCGGCCTCTCGATCGGTCCGCAGACCGCCCCTGCACCGAGCGCGACCGACTCCAAGCTGATCCAGTCGGTGCGCGGCCGCTCGACGCGTTCGCTGTCGTCGACCGAGCGCGAGGAAATCGCCTTGGCCGCCAAGGACAAGCCGAACATCGATCTCGAGATCACGTTCGACTACAACTCCGCCAATATCAGCGCCAAGTCGCTGCCCTCGGTGCAGGCGCTCGGCCGCGCCTTGACCAGCCCGGATCTGAAGGGCTCGACCTTCGTGGTCGCCGGTCATACCGACGCCGCCGGCGGCGAAGCCTACAACCAGGACCTCTCGGAGCGTCGCGCCGATTCGATCAAGCGCTACCTGGTCGAGAAGTACAGCATCTCCGCGACCGATCTCGTCACCGTCGGCTACGGCAAGAGCAAGCTCAAGGACCCGAACCAGCCGCTGGCGGAGGCCAACCGGCGCGTGCAGGTCGTCAACATGGAAAACAAGACCACCGCATCGAAGTGAGCACGACGAATCCATTGCCAGTGACAAGTCGTGATGTCGTGTAAGGTCTCGTTTCCAAAGCGCGTCCCGCAGCCTTGCGGGACGCCGCTTCATGTCAGAAAAGCGCTCCGTTTGGGCCTCGCGCGGATGGCCGTGAGCCAGGTCAGGATGATCCGGCGATGAATTTGACTGAATACCTCAAGCCGGCCGGAACCGTGCTGTTCGTCGCCGCGCTCGGCATCGGCTATTATCTGTTCGAGCATCGCAAGCGTCCCGAGCCGAAGGAGACGCAAAGCGAGGCGCTCGTCATCGTGACGAAGTCAACCAATGCCTGCTTCTCCGATCTGGTGCGGGTGACCGGTTTCTTCGTACCGCGCCGCGAGGCGGTGGTCGTTGCCGATCAGGAAGGCTCCAGGGTCACCGACCTCCTGGTCACCGAGGGCACGATCGTCGCCGACAATCAGGAGCTAGCGCGCCTGACCGCGCCGCCGCAGATTCCGGGCCAGCCGCAGCGGCCCGGCCCGCAAGGCCCGATCTCGCTGAAAGCCCCCGCGCCGGGCCTTGTCACCGAAGTCCGCACCATCGTCGGCGCGCCGGCCTCGCCGCAGGCCGGTCCGATGTTCCGCATCGCCGTCAACAACGAGATCGAGCTCGACGCCCAGGTTCCGGCGGTGCACATGTCCAAGCTCACCTCCGGCGCCACCGTGCGGATCAGCCGCGACGATGCGCCCGACCTGATCGGGCGGGTCCGGCTGGTTGCACCCGAGATCGACCGCGCCACGCAACTCGGGCGGGTCCGCATCAGCGTCGCCAACAACCCCTCGCTCAAGGTCGGCGTGTTCGCTCGCGCCTCGATCGACGCCAAGCGAAGCTGCGGCGTCTCGATCCCGAAGACCGCGATCGATCACCTCACGGTGCAGGTCGTCAAGGGCAATGTCGTCGAGACACGCAAGGTGCGGGTCGGATTGTCGTCCGACAGCGCGACGGAAATCCTGGAAGGGCTGCAGGTCGGCGAAATCGTCGTGGCCGACGCCGGCTCTTCGCTCCATGACGGCGACCAGATCAAGACCATGTTCGCCGATGAACTCGATCGCACGCGGGTACGCTGATGGCTCTCAATATCTCGGCATGGTCGATCCGCAATCCGCTGCCGTCGATCGTCTTCTCCATCATCCTGCTGGTGCTGGGTTGGGTGTCCTTCACCAAGCTTGCGATCACACGGCTGCCCTCGGCCGACATCCCCGTGATCTCGGTGGCGGTGTCGCAGTTCGGCGCCGCACCGGCCGAACTGGAATCCCAGGTCACCAAGACGGTTGAAGACGCGGTCTCCGGCGTCGAGGGCGTCAGGCACATCACCTCGTCGATCACCGACGGCCTGTCGGTCACCACGATCCAGTTCGCGCTCGAGACCAACACCGATCGCGCGCTCAACGACGTCAAGGACGCGGTGACGCGCGTGCGCTCCAACCTGCCGCAGAACGTCACCGAGCCGCTGATCCAGCGCGTCGACGTCATCGGCCTGCCGATCGTGACTTATGCCGCGATCTCGCCCGGCAAGACGCCGGAGCAGCTCTCCTATTTCGTCGACGACGTGGTCAAGCGCGCGCTGCAGGGCGTGCGCGGCGTCGCCCAGGTCGAGCGCATCGGCGGCGTCGAGCGCGAGATCCTGGTCTCGCTGGATCCCGATCGCCTGCAGGCGATGGGCCTGACCGCGGTCAATGTCAGCCAGAGCCTGCGCGGCACCAATGTCGACGTCGCCGGCGGCCGCGCCGAGATCGGCAAGAACGACCAGGCGATCCGCACGCTCGCCGGCGCCAAGACGCTTGGCGATCTCGCCGGCACCATGATCCCGCTGTTCGGCGGCGGCGAGGTCCGGCTCGACGATCTCGGCACCGTCACCGACACCATCGCCGACCGCCGCACCTTCGCCCGCTTCAACGGCGAGCCGGTGGTCGCGCTCGGCATCAAGCGCTCCAAGGGCGCCAGCGACGTGAAGGTGGCCGAGGCCGTGCAGAAGCGCATCGACGCGCTGAAAGCGGCCTATCCCGACGTCGACCTGAAGGTGATCGACACCTCGGTCGAATACACCAACGGCAATTACCACGCGGCGATCTCGACCCTTTTCGAAGGCGCCATCCTCGCCGTGATCATCGTGCTCTTGTTCCTGCGCGACCTGCGCGCCACCATCATCGCCGCGATCTCGCTGCCGCTGTCGATCTTCCCGGCGTTCTGGGCGATGGACCTGCTCGGCTTCTCGCTGAACCTCGTCAGCTTCCTCGCCATCACGCTCTCGACGGGCATTCTTGTCGACGATGCCATCGTCGAAATCGAGAACATCGTCCGGCACATGAACATGGGCAAGTCGCCCTACCGGGCCGCGCTCGAGGCCGCCGACGAGATCGGCCTCGCCGTCATCGCGATCTCGCTGACCATCATCGCCATCTTCGCGCCCGCGAGCTTCATGTCGGGCATTGCCGGACAGTTCTTCAAGCAGTTCGGCATCACCGTCTCGGTGCAGGTGTTCTTCTCGCTGCTCGCCGCGCGCTTCGTCACGCCGGTGCTGGCCGCCTATTTCCTCAAGCACAGTACGCACGAGGAGCCGCCGCCCGGTCCCATCCTGCGCTCCTATCATCGCATCGTTGCCTGGTCGGTGAAGCACTACTTCATCACGGTGCTGATCGGGCTCGGCGTCTTCGCCGCCTCGATCTGGAGCATCACGCTGCTGCCGCAGGGCTTCCTGCCGGCCCAGGACAGCGCGCGCTCGCTGCTTGCGCTCGAGCTGCCGCCGGGCACCCAGCTCGCCTACACCGAGAAGGTCACCGAGGACATCGTCGCGCGCCTGCGCAAGCGGCCCGAGGTCAAGAGCATCTTCGTCGACGGCGGCCGCGTCCCGCCGGGCACCCAGGAGGTGCGCCGCGCCGCCCTGATCATCAATTACACACCCAAGGACAGCCGCGACATCACCCAGCGCGAGCTCGAATTCTCCATCAGCCAGGAGCTGGAGAACGTTCCCGATATCCGCTTCTGGTTCCTGGACGAGAACGGCCTGCGCGCGATCTCGCTGGTGGTGACAGGCGTCGACCCCAACATCGTCAACAACGTCGCGAGCGAGCTTGCGACGCAGATGAAGCGCATTCCCACCATCGCCAACGTCATCTCCGAAACTTCGCTGGAGCGCCCCGAACTGCGCATCGAGCCGCGCGCCGATCTCGCCGCACGGCTCGGCGTCTCCACCGAAAGCCTGTCGCAGACCATCCGTGTCGCCACCATCGGCGACGTCGGACCGGCACTCGCCAAGTTCGACGTCGGCGACCGCCTGGTGCCGATCCGCGTGCAGCTCGAGGACGCCGCCCGCGGCGATCTGAAGACGCTGGAGCAGCTCCGCGTGCCGCTCGGCGAGCGCGGCGAGAAGGGCGGCGTGCCGCTTTCGGTCATCGCCGACGTCAAGCTCGACCAGGGTCCGACCAGCATCGGCCGCTACGATCGCGAACGGCAGGCGACCGTTGCCGCCGACCTCGTCGGCTCCGCCGCGCTCGGCGATGCCACCAAGAAGATCTACGACCTGCCGGTCATGAAGACCCTGCCGAAGGGCGTGAAGGTCTCGCCCTCGGGCGATGCCGAAAGCCTGAACGAATTGTCCGAGGGTTTTGCGACCGCCATCACGGCGGGGCTGATGATGGTCTATGCGGTGCTGGTGCTGCTGTTCGGCACCTTCCTGCAGCCGATCACCATCCTGTTCTCGCTGCCGCTCTCGATCGGCGGCGCGATCGCGGCCCTGCTCGTCACCGGCAAGCAGCTCACCACGCCGGTGTGGATCGGCATCCTGATGCTGATGGGCATCGTCACCAAGAACGCGATCATGCTGGTGGAATTCGCCATCGAGTCCATCAAGGCCGGCACGCCGCGCGAAGAGGCCATGATCGACGCCGGCATGAAGCGCGCCCGTCCGATCGTGATGACCACGATCGCGATGGCCGCGGGCATGATGCCGAGCGCCCTGGCCGTCGGCGCCGGCGGCGAATTCCGCTCGCCGATGGCGCTCGCGGTGATCGGCGGCCTGATCTTCTCGACCCTCCTGTCGCTGGTGTTCGTGCCCGCGATGTTCATGGTGATGGACGATTTCGGCGCCCTGATCTGGCGCTTCGCCAAGCGGCTGATCGTGCACAGCGAGGATGCGGAGACGGACCATCATGGGGCTGCGGAGGCGGAAGCCAGGCCGGCGGTGACGAGCGTCGCACGGCCCGCGGCGGAGTAGGGTCCACGCCAGCTTGGAAGCCCACGGTGGCGCAAGTCGTTTGCGTCCGCTAGCCTATGGCATGGCCTTCGCGCATCACGATGGACCCTGCCGTCTGCACTGGCAAAGCTTGCATTCGCGGGCTGCGTTTTCCGGTTGCGCGGCTGCTCGGCCTGCTGGCGGCCGGCGAGACGCGCGAATCGATCCTCAATGAATATCGGTATCTCGAGCGCGAGGACATCGATGAGGCACTGCGATACGCGGCGTTCCTCGCCGAGGATCTAGCCGTCGATCTGTCTCCACCCGCCGAGCAAGAGTGAAACTGCTCGCCCTACTCGTTCCGCGCGATCGCGGTCAGCTTGGTCATGTTCCGCAGCAGGATCCGGCCGCGCTGGAGATCGAGGATCGCTTCCTTGCGCCAGGCCTGGAGCTGGCGGTTGACGCTTTCGCGGGCGGCGCCGACGAAGACGCCGAGCTGCTCCTGCGAGATATGGACCTCGGAACCGAAATCGGCGGCGAGCGCGCAGAGCCGCCGCGCCAGCCGCACCGGCAGCGGCTGCAGCATGGATTCTTCCATGCGCTCGCTCTGCCAGCGGATGCGCTGGCACAGCAGCGCGATGATCTTGATCGCGACCTTGGGCTCGCGCTCGAGGAAGCCGAGGAAGTCTTCGCGCCGCAGCACGAACAATTCGCTGGCCTCGCCCGCGGTCGCGTCCGCCGTCCGGTTCTGGCCGTCCAGCACCGCGACCTCGCCGAACAGGTCGCCCGGCCCCATGAAGTTCAGCGTCAGCCGGCTGCCGTCGGCGGCGCCGGTCTCGATGCGGACCTGGCCGCGGCGCACGCCGAACAGCGCATTGCCGGGATCGCCCTTCTGGAACAGCACCTCGCCGCTGGCCAAATGCTGGGTGTGGCAGAGATTGGACAGCCGCTGGAGCTCGTCTGCGCCGAGATCGGCGAACATCGGGTTCATCTTCAGGATGACCGCAAATTCGGCCTGCTTGCTCATGTCAATGTCCTTGTGAACGTGCTGGTCATCGTCTCTTGGCAAATCGTCTTGGCAAATCGCTTGAAACCATCAACCTCAGGATCGCGTAAAACAGCGCCGGAGAAGTGTGTCATAAGTCACATAACTTTGCAGCACCCCCTGACTATTTTTACGCGCTTGGAGCCGCTTCCCGTCCGGGGATAAACTCCGGGCGCAAAGGACGGGTGATCGGCCGGGTTCGGCGCGGATTGTCCGTTGCTGGAAAGTCGACATGAGAGCATTGAAATTCGTCGGCGGGGCTTTGGCCGCCGTCATCGTCGTGATCGCACTTCTGCTCGTGGTCGGGATCCCCTCGGGCTTCCTGACCTCGACGATCGCCTCGCGCCTCGAGAGTGCGACCGGCTATCGGCTGTCGATCGACGGCACCACCAAGATCAGCCTATGGCCGACGCTGAACGTCACGCTGAACGACCTCACGCTGGCCGACCCCAAGGACCGCAGCGGCATCACGCGCCTGACGATCGATCGCGTGCAGGCCGACATGTCGCTCGTGAGCGTGTGGTCCGGCAGGCCCGAGATCAGCGAGCTCGTCGTCACCCATCCCGTGCTCTACCAGCCGCTGCTCCGCGAACGCCTGCCGAATGCAGCCGCGCCTGCGAAGCCGCTCGCGCTCGACACCAAAGGCGCCACCATCGACCGCATCAAGGTCACCGACGGCGAAGTGGCATTCTCGCGCCTGCGCGACCGTGTCGAGGGCCGCATCAGCGCCATCAACGCCGACGCGACCCTGGACCGCGACCGCAAGGTCAATATCACCGGCACCGCGCGCGTCGGCGATCACCCGACCAAGTTCGACATCAAGGCGGCCTCGCCGGCCGAACGGCCGGCGTTTCATGTGGATTTCGCCATCGACATGCCCAGCGTGCTGAAGTCCCAGCTCACCGGCCAGGCCGAGATGCGGCTGAGCGGCAATGTCGTGATGATCAACGGCGT
Source organism: Bradyrhizobium sp. BRP23 (assembly GCF_020194135.1). Taxonomy (NCBI): domain Bacteria; kingdom Pseudomonadati; phylum Pseudomonadota; class Alphaproteobacteria; order Hyphomicrobiales; family Nitrobacteraceae; genus Bradyrhizobium; species Bradyrhizobium sp. BRP23. The sequence goes on from NZ_JADYVW010000017.1 coordinate 84,458, forward strand.
GAACGGCAGGCTCGGCGATGGCGCCTTCAATGGCTGGGCTTCCGTCGACATCGCGAGCAAGCCGCTGGTCAAGGTCGATCTCGACTTCCAGCGGCTCGCCATGCCGCTGGCGAAATCGCCGGAAAGCGTGTCCGGGCAGCCCTGGAGCAACGCGCCGATCGACGTGGCCGGGCTCAACTATGTCGATGCGCAAGTGCGGATCTCCGCCAACGAGGCCGTGATCGGCGATGCGCGCATTGCGCCGCTGGCGCTCGACGCCAAGCTCGCCGGCGGCGTGCTGAAGGCCGGCACGGCCAATCTCGGCGCCTATGGCGGCCAGGTCTCGGGCGAGGTGATCCTGGACGCGACGACCGGCGCGCCGAGCTTTGCGATGCATTCCGACCTCGTCGGCGTGCGCGCGCTGCCGCTGCTCCAGAGCCTTGCCGAGTTCGATCGCATCGACGGCAAGCTGCAGGCCAAGCTCGCCCTGCGCAGCGCCGGCAACAGCCAGCGCGCGCTGATGGCGAACATGCAAGGGACGGCCTTCGTCAATTTCCAGGACGGCGCCATCCGCGGCATCAATGTCGCGCAGATGATCCGCTCGCTGACGACGAGCACGCTCTCCGGCTGGCAAGGAAACCAGAACGGAAACCAGGACCCGAGCCAGGAGCAGAGCACGGATCTGTCGCAGCTCTCGGCCTCCTTCCGCATCGACAAGGGTCAGGCGGTGACGACCGATCTCAACCTGATCGGGCCGCTGGTGCGCGTCACCGGCGCCGGCACCATCGCGCTCGACACCAAGATGATGGGCTTTCGCGTCGAGCCGAAGCTCGTGATGACGACCGAAGGCCAGGGCCGCACCTCCGAGCCGGTCGGCTTCGGCATTCCCGTGATGATCCAGGGCTCCTGGTCGCAGCCGCGGATCTATCCCGACATGGCCGGCATGCTGGACAATCCCGACGCCGCCTATGCCAAGCTGCGCGAGATGGGCAAGGGCCTGTTCGGCCCCGACGGCGCCGGGCTCGGCAACATCCTGGGCAGCCTCGGTAGTAACCTTGGTCTTGGTGGCGCCGCCGCGCCGGGCAGTGGCAATGCAACCGGCAATGCCAATCCGCAAGGCCAGCAACCGGGGCAGAACAATCTGCTTGGCGGCCCGCTCGGGGAGGCGATCGGCAATCTGATCCAGCAGGGTCTCTCCAGCGGCGCGGGGAGCGGCACTGGCACCGGCACCGGGCGCAACCGCAGCCTGCCGGCAACGCCCTCGACGCCGGCGCCGCAGGCCTCCCCTGCGGCCCCCGCCCTGGAGGATCCGCCGGCCGCGCAGCAGGACAGTCAGCCAATGAACGACGTGCTGCGGCAGCTCTTCAACCGCTAAGCTCCCTCCTTCGAACAGATCGGGCTGCGACCATCGCCGCCCGTCCACCTGCCCAGGAGGCCACAGGGGGTAACCACACCGGCCGGTCCCCGGCCGCGCGACGGCCCTTCGGTCCAAATTGTGCTAGAACGGCTTGGAAGGGCCTGTACGGCCCATAGCGCGCAGCGTCAGTGGCGGCGCGAGAGGATCGGGATGGCAGGAGCGAACGACAAGACACGATCTCTGCGCGAGGGCCTGTTCGCCAAATACGTCGTCTCCCTCGTCGGCCTCGTCGTGTTCGTCCTCGCCGTCAACGGGGCAATGGAGACCTGGATCTCCTACCGCGCGACACGGACACAGCTGACCGACGGCCTGGAGGACAAGGCGCAGGCGGCCGCCCGGCGCATCGAGCAGGCGATTTCCGAGCTCGACCGCCAGATCAGCTGGGTGACGCGCGCGAGCCAGGACACGCTGGAGAAGCGCCGCGCCGACTATGCGTCGCTGCTGCATCAGGTTTCCGTCGTCAACCAGCTGTTCCAGCTCAACGGCGACGGCCGCGAGGTGCTGCGCGTCTCCAGGCAATCGACCACGACCGGCGGCAATGCCGACCTCTCCCGCGACGTGCGCTTCACCGACGCCGTCGCCCGCGGCGTCACCTACGCGCCGGCCTGGTTCGCCGACCGGACGCCGTTGATGTCGATCTCGGTGGCGCATTCCGGCTTCAATGCCGGCGTCACCGTGGCCGAGATCGACCTCGGTTTCCTCTCCGACTTCCTGTCCGACGCGCAAGTAGGCAAGGCCGCCTTCGCCTATGTCGTCGATCCGCGCGGCCGGGTGCTGGCGACGTCATCGAAAGGGCCCGAGATCGGCAAGGACCTCTCCAAACTGCCGCAGGTGGCGGCCGCGATCGCGCCCGGCCACGAAGCCGAGACGTCGGGCACCGACTTCAACGGCCATGCGGTGATGAGCGCCGCGAGCATCGTGCCGAAGCTCGGCTGGAGCGTGCTGTTCGAGCAACCGACCACGCAGGCCCTGATGCCGATCCGCGACCAGCTGGTGCGCATCGCGCTTCTGATCGGCATGGGCCTGATGGTCGCGATCCTCGCCGGCACGCTGCTCGCCCGCCGCATGATCATCCCGATCACGGCCCTGCGCGACGGTGCGCATAAGCTCGGCGAAGGCGATTTCAGCCACCGCATCGACGTGCACACCTCCGACGAGCTGGAAGACCTCGCCGGGCAGTTCAACCGCATGGCCGACCAGATCCAGGAGACCTATTCGAACCTGGAGAGCAAGGTCGAGGAGCGCACCCGCGATCTCGCGCAGTCGATCCACGAGCTCAAGGTGCTGGAGGAGGTCGGCCGCGCGGTGGCCTCCTCGCTCGATCTCAACGCGGTGCTTGCAACCATCGCCGCCCGCGCCATCGAGATCACCCGTGCCGACGCGGTGCTGATCTACGGCTTCGACGCCGAGGCGCGCCGCTTCAACCTAGTCGAGGCCAACGGCATCGACAAATCCGCCGAGGGCGCGCATGTCACCATCGCCCAAGGCGGCAACATCCTGAGCGATGCCGCCGACAGCGGCGAGCCGATCGCGCTGGCCGAGCTCGGCGATGCCGCCGAGCAGCCGCTGCGCGAGGCCGCGCTCGCGGCCGGCTTCAACTCGGTGCTGGTGGTGCCGCTGATCGACCAGCAGGGCACGCTGGGCTCGCTCGTGGTGCTGCGCCGCGCCGCCGGGGCGTTCGCGCCCAGCATCATCGGCCTGATGCGCACCTTCGCCAACCAGGCCGTGCTGGCGATGCGCAATGCGCAGCTGTTTACCGAGGTCGACCACAAGAGCCACGCGCTGGAGGCGGCGAACACGACCGTGCGCGCGCAAGCCGACAAGCTCCGCGAGCAGACCGAGCAGCTCAAGGACTGGAACAAGTCGCTGGAGGAGCGAGTCAGGACCCAGCTCGGCGAGATCGAGCGCATCCGCAAGCTCGAGCGTTTCCTGGCGCCGCAGGTGGCGCAGCTGATCGCCTCCTCCGACAGCCCCGAGGGGTTGCTCACCAGCCAACGCCGCGAGGTCACGGTGGTGTTCTGCGACCTGCGCGGCTTCACCGCGTTCACGGAGGCGACCGAGCCGGAAGAGGCGATGAACGTGCTGCGCGAATATCACGCCGCGCTCGGCCAGCTGATCTTCAAGTACGAGGGCACGCTCGACAAATATGCCGGCGACGGCGTGATGATCCTGTTCAACGCCCCGATCCAGTTCGAGGACCACACCAAGCGCGCTGTGAAGATGGCGGTGGAGATGCGCGACACGATCGGCCCCCTGACCGAGCGCTGGCGCAACCGCGGTCATAGCCTCGGCTTCGGCATCGGCGTCGCGCTCGGCTATGCCACGCTCGGCCAGGTCGGCTTCGAGCAGCGGCTGGAATATGCCGCGATCGGCAGCGTCACCAACCTCGCCTCCCGCCTCTGCAGCGAAGCCAAGCCCAACCAGATCGTGGTCAGCCGCCGCGTCTACGGCATGGTCGAGCCTTTCGTCGAAGCCCGCGCCCTCGACGATCTCCAGCTCAAGGGCTTCAATCACCCCGTGCTGGCGATGGAGATCCTGAGCTGGCGCGAGGAGGTGGAGAACGTGGTGGATGCGGCGGCGGTGCGGCGAAGGGGGTAGCCGCAAACAAAACTGCGAAAACAACCCCATGCACAGTAGGCAGGGGCTTTGGGATCAATGACTTACGGCAGGCCTCGGCCGCGTGCCGCGCAATTTGACACGTCGGGCAAAACACCGCAGATTGGCAGCATCCCAGCTCCCTCTCACGAACCACATCCCTCCTCCCCGCGACCAACCATCGCCTCAACGGCGAGGCGGACTTCGTGGGAGACGATTCGTGACGCTTGCCCTGCCTTCGCGTGCCTATGATTTGCAGATGCTGGACCGGCCCGCGGATCGCGCGCGCGACCAGGGCTGGGTGTTTGGGCTGCCGCCGGGCATTGCATCCGAGCAATGGCCGCTCGATCCCGTCACCGGCTATCCCTTGATGCACGGCTTCACGCTTCTGCTGCCGGAGGATTATCGGGTGCATGGCGATGACATCGTCGCATTGTCGTTCTTCGCCACGGCGCCCGATCACAATGACGGCGGCGCGCCCGACGATCCCGAGATTCGCGAGGCGGTGCTGGCGCGGCCGTCGCATCCGCGCCTGTCGCGCATGACCGACATTCTCGACTACGCCTATGCCGCGCTGCTCTTGACGAAGGCCGAATATGACGGCGCGTTCGCCGCGCCGCCGGCGCCGCTTGCGCTGGCAACGGTGGAGCGGCCGCGCTGGTTCGATGTCGGCGGTGCCAGCGCCTTCTTCGAGGCCGCACCTAGCTACGCCAAGAAGATGTTTGCAGCCCCGCCGCGTGCCGATCTCAGCGAGACGCGCGCGATCGCGCTGTCGCCGCGCGCTGATGATCCCAACGCCGGCAAGGGCCCGCAGGATGAGCACGTGCGCGAAAATCCGCCGACCGGCTATCAGCCATATTACTACTATGTCGGCGGCAAGCCGGGCCGCGACAATTTCCGCCTGCACGACTGGGCCAAGGATCACGCCCACAACCACCTCGGCGGCACCATGCGGCCCTGCCAGGCCGTGCCGGAGATGAGCCCGTTCTATATCGAGTTCGAGGAATATTTCGGCGGCTACAATTTCGGCGGCGGCAACGCGCAGCTCGACTTCAAGGACATGAAGTTCGACTGGGCGTGCGGGTGATCATGGAAGCCGCGCAAGGATCCGGACTTTGCGATGATGCGAGCGTTCACGGAGCCATGCCGAGGAACGGATTGACGATGGTGAGCCCGCCGATGCTGCGGCCGTGCTGAAGGTCCCAGAATCACCGCTGTCAAAGAACGCGATCACCGCTCGTTCGCCTCGTCCCGATCGAATTTGTAGCCGGCGGGCAAGGCCGCCCAATTGCGCGCCTCCATGTTCTCGATCGCACGCCGACGCTGCTCCGCCTTGGTCTCGATTTCGATCGCGCCTTTGCGAGTGGCCACGATATCGATTTCGTCGCCCTCCTTGAGGCCGAGTTCATCAACTAGCGCTTTGGGCAGGCGCACTGCGAGGCTGTTGCCCCATTTGGAAACCAGCACCAGCACCCTCCGTGATGTGCATCCCTATCTGCATATCATAGGGAGATATGATGGCATTCCAAGCTGGCGTCCCCTCACGCCCCTCGCTTTGGCCCGATCGCCTCGAATCCGGCCTTTTGCTCGTCGCTGAGATCGGCCTGGAAATCGTCGAGCGCGTCGGCGATGGCGCCGACGGCTTGCAGCATGGTCTGCAGCCGCGCCTTCACGGCGGCGAGGCGGGCCTGCGCCGTTGCAGCGGGTTCTGTCGGACAGGCGCTGAGCGTCTGCATGGTGCGGAGCGTGGTGTCCTGCAGCACCTCGAAGCGGGCGCGGGCGACCTCGTCGAGTTGGAGCGTGGTGGCGATGTCGGCGGCGGGCCATTGCTGCTGGAGCAGCTGCTCGTATTGGCGCTGGGCGTTCTCGTCGGAAACAGGATCGTAGTCCGCCTGGCAGGCCTTGGCCGCCTGCGCATCCCTGGGTGCGTCTTTGGGAGCGTTCTTGTCAGCGTTCTTGCTCGCGTTCTTGATATCGTTCTTGTCAGCGTTTTTGGACTGGTAGGACGCCAGCGCGGCGCGACGCTCATTGGCTAAGGCGTTGAGCCGGGCTTTCTGGTCGTCATTGAGCAGGCCGACGAATTTCGACAGCGGCACTTCCATGGTGTCGATGGCCTTGATCATGGCCTCGACACGCTCGCGCATCAGGCCGAGGCGCTCCGCCGCATTCCCTGGCGTTTGCGCCGGGCAGGCGGTGCGGATGGTGTCGCGCGCGGCAAGCCAGGCGGATGAGAGTTCGTCGAGCGCGGTGCGCTGAGCTTCGTTCGGCGCAACGGCGCTCGCGACGCGCTCGACCGGCAGGCCGCCGGTGTCGCTGGCCTCGCACAGCGTCTCCGCGGTCGGGACCTTTCGCGCGCGACGGCCTTGCGGCACGGTGTAGGCGGCAAGCTCGGTGGCGGCATAGGGCGTGAACAGCGCGGCATAGATATCGCCGTAGCCGTAGAGCGAGAGGCTGGTGGTGTCGCCGAAGACGATCGCATTGGTGAGATCGTCATGGGCGAACGGCCAGAACACCGGGCCGACCCAGCCATAGCTGCCATCGGGATGACGCCACCAGCCCTGCGGGCGGCGGCCGCCTTGCCAGCCCGCCAGCGCAGCCTGCGCCGTGAGGGCCGCACGCATCACGTAAGGGTTCGACAGCTGGCTGCGGTCGGCCCCGCGCGGGTCCTGCGACCTCAGCGCCGCGGAGCGGTAGCGGCCGCCGCGCACCGCCATGCGGGAATGGCGCAGGCGCGACAGGCCGATCACGTGGCCGACGGCGAAGCGCGCAACCCCGACCGGACCGCCGCGCAAGCCGAACTGCGCCTCGGCTCTGTCAGGCAGCAGCACTGCTGCAACCACCAGGATCGCGCCAGCCAGCGCCAATCCCATGCGTCCCGGCATGATCGTTGACCTGACGACCAATTTGGCCAGGTCTTGTTTGGCCACGTCTTGTTTGGCCACGTCTTGTTTGGCCACGACTTGTTTGGCCACGACTTGTTTGGCCACGACTTGTTCGGCCACGTCTTGGCCCTCCCACCCGCGCCAAGTGCGCAATGCGTCGCATCACGAAGACGCGCGAGGGAACCGAATGTTCCAGAGAGACACAGGACAATGCGTCGCAACGCGCCGGCCGTGCCGTGTCACTCCGCCTTTTGCGGCATCACGAAGGTCTGGCCGGGATAGATCAAGTTGGGATTCTGGATCTTGTCGCGGTTAGCGTTGAAGATCACGGCGTAGCGGGAACCGTCGCCGTAAGCGAGCCGGCTGAGCGCCCACAGGCTATCGCCGCGGGCGATGATCCGGCTGCCGCCGGCCTCGGCCGACGCGGCGGTGAGCGCCTCCGCCGGCGAGGCCGATGCAACCACGGTGGCCCTCGGCGCCTGCGCGAAGGCCTTGGGTTTCGGCGCGCCGATCAGTTTCGGCCGGGCCGCTTGCTTCTCAGGCACCGACGCCAGCCGCGGCGAGGCCGACGGCAGCGCGGCGACGACATCCGATTTGTCGTCGGGCTTCTCGGCCGGCTTGGCCTCCTGCTTCGCAACCGGCGGCATGCGCACGGGCGGCGGCGCCGCCGCGGCGATTGTGACCGGCATGGTCCGGCCGGATTCGGTGACCGTGCCGTCCGGCGCCCTGGCGCGGAGCGTCAGGTCATATGAGCCGGCCGGCAGCTGCGGCGGGGTCATCACGAATTGGCCCGAGGCGTCGGCGACCACGCTGTCGAGCGGCTTGCCGTCGCGCAGCAGCTCGACCCGCGCACCCGGCGTGGCGCGGCCGGCAATCACCGCCGCCTCGCCGTGATCGTCGATGCGGGCGACGTCGAAACGGGGGCCGGCATCTGCAGCCGGCGCCGGCGGCTTGACCGGCACGAGGTCACCGAGCGCGGCCACCTGCTTCTGGGTCTCGGCCAGCGCGCCCGCCTTCGGCTCGGGTGCAGGCGGCGCGCTGTCGACGAGCTTCGGCTGTTCCGGCTTCAGCTCTGGCTTGGATTCAGGCTTGGACTCAGGCTTGAACTCCACCTTGGGCTCGACCTTGGCTTCAAGCTTGGGCTCGACCTTGGCTCCGACCTGGGGTTCGACCTTGGCCTCCGGCTTGGCGGCGACGGTGACCTTCGTCCCATCAGGCAGCAGGCGGCGCAGCTCGGTCGGGCCGATCACCAGCGCGGTGCCGACCAGCGCGAGCAGACAGAAGGCAATGAAGGCCTTGGAGGCGGTGATCATTTGAAAAGGACCTTGGGTGGCAAATCAGCCGAGGCCGGCAAGGTGCGCCGATTTGGCTGCCGCAGCAAGACTGTCGATAGGATTATGCTTCCGTCCAGGCGCGCGGGATGAACCGGCGCGACCACGCGGGTGTCCAAGTATCAAGGCCGCCTGGCGGCATTCTTCAAGGGAATTCCTCCCGTGACCGTATTCTCCCGTGCCGCGGGATCCCTAGCGGTTGCTCTGACGCTGGCCGCTGCACCCGCTTTGGCCGCCTCCGGCCCGCCGCCCGGCTTCACGCTTTCCGACGATGCCGATCTCGCCTTCACCTCGCCCGACGGCGCCACCAGGCTCGAGCAGTATATGAAGGAGGGCGAGGATTTCGACATCAAGTGGCAGGTCTGGGCGCGACGCGGCGGGGAGATGCGCGAGCTGAAGCCCGAGCAGGGTTATCCGGCCGGCTTCCGTTTCACGGCCGACTCGCGATGGCTGGTGCGGATCCAGAAGACGGGCTCGGGCGAGCAGGACCTCTTTCTCTATCATTTGGAGAACGGCGCCTTCGTGAGCGCGACCAAGCAATCGCTCGGCGATCTCGCCTGGACCTATTTCCGCAGCCGGCCCGACACTGGGAAAATGAAGCTCGACTACCACATCTCGGCCAATCTGATAGGCGCCGAAAATGGGTATCGCTGGCTCGGCGTCGACCGGACCAACAACCGCTATCTCCTGATCTCGCTGTCGGGCGAGACGGACAAGCATCCGAAGAACGTCGCGGTGAAGGGACTGGCGGATTGGAAATGCCGCTATGATCTCGAGACCGGCAATTTCGATGTGCCGAAGATGTTCGCCAAGGACAACGCGGAAGCCTTGAAGTGGAAAATCAAGCGCTGAAGGTCCTGCGGTCTCGCCGCGGTCTCCTGTACGATGGAACCAACCCTCTGATTCCATTCCGATTCATATTTTCCTAACCGTCAATGGTAACCGGGTCTTGTCGGTTTTGCTGCATCTTGCATCCCAAGGGAGGGCTGGATGGGCGCATCGATCCGATGGACCGCGCGAACGCGCGCGTTGCTCCGCCGTTGGCGCGGAGCGCCGCTGACGTGGCTGATCGCCGGCGGCTTCGTGCTGATGCTTGCGACCGCCATCGGCACCGCGCTCACCGTCGACCGTTTCCGGCAGAATGCCATCGAGAGCGGCCGCGACAGCTTGGAAAACGCCGTCCGCATGCTCGCCCGGCATTTCGACCGGCAGTTCGAGGACTTTGCGGTGCTGCAGAAGAGCATCATCGCCGAGCTCGAGAGCCACGGCATCCAGTCCGCCGAAATCTTCCGCAGCGAGATGGGCACGCTCGCCGTGCACGAGGTGCTGCGCGCGAAAGCCAGCGGCTGGTCCGACGTCGCCGGCGCCAATGTGTTCGATTCCAGGGGCGTGCTGATCAACTCGTCGCGGCAATGGCCGGTCGCCGATATCTCGATCGCCGATCGCGGCTATTTCAACCGTCTCAAGGACGATCCGGCTGCGCAAGAGGAAGTGGAGGTCGTGCCCGGCCGGTTCGGCAACGGACCGGCGATCGTGTTCGCGCGGCGCATCTCCGGCCCGCACGGCGAATTCCTCGGGCTGGTCTCGCGCGCGATCACGCCCGAGCAGCTCGAATCCTTCTTCGCCTCGACCGGGCTCGGCGAGGATTCCTCGATCGCGATGCACCACCAGAACGGCCAGCTGCTCGCCCGCATTCCACACGTCGAAGCGATGATCGGGCAGAACTTCCGCACCGGCACGCCGGAGCAAATGGCGGTGTTCGAGCGCACCTTCGTCACCACCCAGCTCGCAAGCCCGATCGACGGCAAGGACCGCATCGTCGCCTCGCGCCTGCTCACCGGCGAGCCGCTGGTCGTGGTCGCGACCAAGTCGCTCGATGCGACGCTGGCGACCTGGCGCACACAGACGAAATTCTTCGTCACCATTGCCGCGCTGTCGATCGGCCTGTTGGTGCTCACGCTGTTTCTGATCTTCCGCCAGGTGACGCACCGCCTGTCGCTCGAGAAGCAGCGGCTCGACACCGCGATGAACACGATGACGCAAGGCCTGTTGATGTTCGATCAGGACGAGCGGCTGATCGTCTGCAACCGCCGCTACATCGAGATGTACGGGCTCTCTGTCGCCGTGGTGAAGCCCGGCGTCCACTTCCGCGATGTGATCCGGCACCGCCGGGACACCGGCTCGTTCGAGGGCGACGTCGAGGCCTATTGCGACGACATCCTGAGCAATGTCGGCCGTACCAAGAGCGCGATCGTCGAAACCGCCGACGGCCGCCTGATCGAGATCAAGAACCAGCCGGCCGCTGCCGGCGGCTGGCTCGCCACCCATGACGACGTCACCGAGCGCATCCGCGCCGACGAGCGCATCGCCCATCTGGCGCATTACGACGCCCTCACCGATCTGCCCAACCGCGTGCTGCTGCGCGGGCATCTGGAACGCCGCGTCGCCGAGCTCGCGCAAGGCAAGCCATTCGCGATCCTCTATATCGACGTCGACGAGTTCAAGGGCGTCAACGATTCGCTCGGACACGAGGTCGGCGACGAACTGCTGCGCCAGGTGGCGAACCGCCTGCGCGCCTGCGTCAGCGGCAACGACATGGTCGCGCGGCTGGGCGGCGACGAATTCGCCATCGTCAAGGCCGGCACCTCCGATCCGGCCGAGCTGACGGCACTGGCGGAAACCATCCTCAAGGCGTTGCGCGCACCGGTGGATTGCAGGGGGCACGAGGTTCCGACCGATGCCAGCATCGGCATCGCCGTCGCGCCCGATCACGGCGACAATCTCGACGATCTGCTCAAGCGCGCCGATCTGGCGATGTATGCGGCGAAGTCGGAAGGCCGCCGCACCTTCCGCCTGTTCGTGCCCGAATACGACGCCAAGGCGCGGCAGCGCCGCCAGCTCGAGCTCGATCTGCGCCAGGCGCTCGCACGCGGCGAGTTCGAGGTGCACTACCAGCCGCTGGTCGACCTCACCGCCAATGTCGTCACCGGCTGCGAGGCCTTGCTGCGCTGGCGCCATCCCGAGCGCGGCATGGTTTCGCCGGCGGAGTTCATCCCGGTCGCCGAAGACACCGGCCTGATCGGCGAGATCGGCGAATGGGTGCTGAAGCAGGCCTGCGTCGAGGCTGCCTCGTGGCCGGGACGGATTCACATCGCGGTCAACGTGTCGCCGGTCCAGTTCCGCTCGCGCACGCTGGCGCTCAAGGTCGCCGCCGCCCTCGCGGAGTCCGGGCTCGCGCCGGGCCGGCTCGAGCTCGAGATCACCGAGACGGTGCTGATCCGCGACGACGAGGAGGCGCTGGCGATCCTGCAGCAGCTGCGCGAGCTCGGCGTGCGCATCGCGCTCGACGATTTCGGCACCGGCTATTCCTCGCTCAGCTATCTGCACCGCTTCCCGTTCGACAAGATCAAGATCGACCGCAGCTTCATCAGCGACATCGGTCAGTCCGAGGACTCCTCGCCGATCGTGCAGGCCGTGGTGCGCATGGCCGCCGCGCGCCATATGGCGACCACCGCCGAAGGCGTCGAGACCGAAGCGCAAGCCGAGGTGCTGCGCCAGCTCGGCTGCAGCCAGATGCAGGGCTGGCTGTTCAGCCCGGCGGTACCGGCGACGAAGCTGAAGCAGCTGCTGGCGGCGCAGGCGGTCGCGGCCTAGCCGGCGACGCCACGTCTGGCCCGGATGTCCGCAGCGAGGAAAGCGGCGCCGCTGAGTGTTTGGTTCGAGGTCGTGCGGCGATTTGACAATCAGCGACCGACAGCTATCAATTCATTGAATTCTGCGCACCTGGCTCGTCGAAATGGTGAGCCGCCGATCCGCCTCATTTTCGAGACGCGGGCAAGAAACGCTCAAAATACCGATGGTTTGCCTCCATTGGCCGCCGCAACGAAGAGTCGCATCGAGTCCCAATCCAAGCGCAAACCACAGGCATTTTGGAGCCGCTCAGCGCAATTTGAACCAGGGATTTCCGCATGCCGAATGATGAGTCGAGGACGGGGACGGAGCGTCTGAGACACTGGCTTGAAAGCGTTGGGCTCAGCCAATACACGGACCTCTTCGTCCGCCATCGCATCGATCTCGACATCCTGCCCCACCTGACCGAACCGGATCTGGCACAGATTGGACTGCCGCTCGGAGACCGCAAGCGGCTTCAGCGTGCAACGGCGTCCCTTTCCGGAATGGCCGCGCCAGCCGCGGGCCACACATTGCCCGCTACGGCAATCGTTGCGGAACGTCGCCAGCTCACCACGATGTTCTGCGACATGGTCGATTCCACCGCGCCCTCCGCACAGTTCGATCCCGAGGACGTGCGTGACATGATCGCGAGCTTTCGCGAAACCTGCGTGGGTGTGGTCAAACACTATGAAGGATTTGCCGCCCGCTTCGTCGGCGACGGCATCCTGGTCTATTTCGGCTACCCGAGGGCGCATGAGGACGATGCCGAGCGAGCGGTGCGGGCTGGTCTCGAGATCGTGCGGACATTGTCGACCGCGCCTGCGATCGAGCCGCTGAGTGCGCTCAACCAAGCGCCCGCCGTCCGGATCGGCATCGCGACGGGACTGGTGGTCGTGGGCGACTTGGTCGGCCAGGGGACCGAGGAGCGCGATTCCGCGGTCGGCGAGACCGTCAATCTGGCGGCGCGATTGCAGGGCCTGGCGCCGCCGAACGGGGTGGTCATCTCGTCGTCGACGCAGTCGCTGTTGAAGGGAAAGTTCGACTATCGCAATCTCGGGGTCCATGCACTCAAGGGCATAGCCGGAAGAACACAGGCGTGGCATGTGGTACGGCCGTCGCGCGTGGAGACCCGCTTTGCCGCAGCCATCGGCTCCCGGCTGACGCCACTCGTCAATCGCAACGACGAGATCACGGTTCTGCTCGGCCGCTGGGAGCAGGCCAAGGCGGGCGACGGCCAAGTCGTGGTGCTGTTCGGGGAGCCGGGCATTGGCAAGTCGCGCATCGTCCAGGAAATCTTCGTGCGGATTGCGGGGGATCGGCACGGGCATGTCTCGTTCCAGTGTTCGCCCTACTACAGCTCGACGGCGTTCCATCCCTTCATCGAGCAGCTCAAATTTGCCCTGGGCCTCGACCGCGACGATGCTTCGGCCTCGTCTCTGTCGAGTCTCGAGCGGACCGTTGCGGCCGCGCATGGCGACATCGAGCAGATGACGCCGCTCTTTGCGGCGCTGCTGTCGATCCCGACCGGAGGTCGCTATCCTCCGCTCGATCTGTCGCCGCAGCAGCAAAAGGACGCCATCGTCTCCGCCCTCATCAATCATCTCCTGGGCCTCGCGCACGATCAGCCGCTGGTGATCGCCTTCGAGGACGCCCATTGGATCGATCCGACATCCCGGGAGGTCATCGATCTGCTGGTGGAGCGGGTCCAGTACACGCCCATTCTCGTCGTCATCACCTGCCGTTCCGAATTCAAGCCGAGCTGGAGCGCTCACTCTCACATCACGACGCTGGTGCTGAACAGGCTGAGCCGGCAGCAGCGGACGACCTTGGTCGAGCGGGTTGCCGGCAGCCGCAAAATGCCGAAGGAAGTCGTCGAGGACATCATCGTCAAGACCGACGGCGTGCCGCTGTTCGTCGAGGAGCTGACCAAAGCCGTTCTCGAAAGCGACCTTCTGACCGAGGAACGCGGAAACTATGTGCTCTCCGGTTCGTGGCGACCGCTGGCAATCCCGGCGACGCTGATGGATTCGCTGATGGCGCGTCTGGATCGGCTGGGCCCGTTCAAGAGGGTCGCACAGATCGGAGCCACCATCGGCCGGCAGTTCTCCTACGAGATGCTGAACGCTGTCGCCTCCGTACCAGCCGACCAGATCGAGGCGGCGCTCGATCGCCTGGAGGAGGCAGGGCTGATCGTCCGGCTGGGCCATCCGCCGGATGCGCTCTACTCGTTCAAGCACGTGATGATCCAGGATGCAGCGCATGCGAGCCTGTTGCGCAGCGAGAGGAGACGGCTCCACGCGCGGATCGCGTCGGTGCTGGCTCAGAACTATCCGGAAAAGACCGAGCGCGAGCCGGAGCTTCTCGCCTATCATCTGACCGAATCCGATCAAAGCCAGCCGGCTGCAGCTTCCTGGATCAAGGCCGGCAGGCACGCCGCAAGGTTGGGAGCCTATTTGGAAGCGATCGGCCACCTGCGCCGTGGCCTAGCGGTCGTCCTCGGCAGTCCCGAGATGCCCGACCGCGATGAAATGGAGCTGGAGCTTCGCATTGCGCTGGGTAACGCGCTGATCGCTGCCAAAGGTTACGGCACACAGGAGGTGGAAGACAATTTTGCCCGAGGCCTCGAGCTCGGACGGCAGCTCGATGATGAAGACAAGGTGCTAGCGGCGATAAGAGGGCTTTGGATGCACCACTTCATTCGGGCTGACCTGACCAAGGCGCATGGTCTGAGTGCCGCACTCCTGAAATTCGCCAAACGGGAACGCCCGAGCGAGTTGCTGTCGAAGCAGACGCTGTACCTCGTGGAGGCCCACAGGTCGATCGCGGCGACCATGCTTTACCGCGGGCGGTTTCTGGCGGCGCAACATCATCTTCGTCGCTCCATCCAACTCGATGATCCGGCTCTGCATCGCGGTTCGGCGGAAAGGCTCCTCAATCCAGGCGTGATGTCGATGTCGTACCTCGGATACCTGCTATGGTTCCTGGGGCAGCCCGACACCGCGCGGCAGCACAGCGAGCAGGCGATTTCCGATGCCGAGCAAATGCGCCATCCTTTTACGCTGGCATTCGCGCAAGTGTTTGGCGCGTACCTTTGTCAGCATCTGCGCGACGTCACGGGCACCAGAGATTATGCCAGCCGCGCGATGACCATTTCATCGCAACACGGCTTTCTGCATTGGAAGCAACAGGCCACCATTCTGCATGGATGGGCGCTGACCGAGCTCGGGGACATGGATGCAGGTCTGAGCGAAATGCGCACGGGCGTCGAGGGTTATGAGGCGCAGAATTCCTGGCTCGCCAGTTGCTGGTTCAGATGCCTCCTCGCGCAAGGCTATGCGAGGGCCGGTCTGTCGGAAGCGGCCTTGCGCGCGCTCGATGGTGCCTTGACGGTCGCGAAGAGGACGGGCGATCACTTCTATCTGGCGGAGATCTACCGCCTGCAAGGGGAGTTCATCCGGGCCCATGCCGGACCAGCGGCCGACTCCGAGGAATTGTTCGTGCAGTCGCTGGAAGTCGCGCGCGGACAGAATGCCCGCTCGTGGGAGCTGCGGACAGCCGTCAGCCTGGCCCGCCTCTGGCGAGATTCCGACAAGCTTGAGCAGGCGGCGGACCTGCTTGTGCCTGTTGTCGGCAGGCTCCGTGAAGGGCTCGTCACGCCGGACGTGAAAGAAGCCATCGCGCTCGCAAGCGAGCTCGATATGCTGTCATCCAGAGATCAGCCATGGATCGCGCGAATCAATTCGATCCGACAGTGCCCGTGACCGGCATCGACATGCGACAGCGCACGCCGCCCGGTTCGAAGGCGAGATCGAACTCGCCGCCGAGGTCCGCCTCGACACAGCGCTCCATCAGCCGCGTGCCGAAGCCGCGGCGCATGGGCGGCGTGACTTTCGGGCCGCCGGATTCCACCCATTCATAATCGAGAATGGTGCCGTGCCCGGCATTCCGCAGGCTCCATCGCATCAAGAGCGTCCCATCCGGCGCCGACAAGGCACCGTACTTCGTCGCGTTGGTCAGGAGCTCGTTGAGAACCATCGTAAAGCTGAGCGCCGAGCGCGCATTGAGCGCGACGGGTGGACCTTCCATCCTGATCCGGCCATCCTCCGCAACAGCCGCCGTGATGTCCTCGACGAGCCGCTGGAGCGGAGCGTCCTGCCACTTGCGCTCGGTCAAGAGATCATGCGCACGAGAGAGCGCCAGCAACCGGCCCTCGAAGGTTCGATTGAAGTCGTCCAGACTGCTGGTATGGCGCGCGGTCTGGCCGGCGAGCGATTGCACCATCGCCAGGGTATTCTTGACGCGATGATTGAGCTCATCAATCAGGAGGGTTTGCGCCATTTCCGCGCGCTTGCGTTCGGTGATGTCGACCAGCATGTTGACTGCACCGATCAGCCTGCCCCCCGAATCGAATAGCGGCGTCGGATAGGGAATGAACGGCACGCGCGTGCCGTCCGGTCGCTCCGCGACAGCCTCCACTCCACGCACGGGCCGACCCTCCCGGAGCGCGATCGCCATCGGACATTGGTCGTGCGGCAGAGGCGTGCCGTCGGGCCAATAGAGCTTCCAGGTCACGCACCATTCGTCGCCGGGCAGCGGCGTGCGCCCGGCCATCTCGACGGCGGTCTTGTTGTAGAAGGTGATGCGGCCGTTTGCGTCGGTGGTGTAGAGTGCGGCGGGCAGCGCCTCGAGCAGATCGCGCATATGCTGCTCGCTCTCGCGAATCCGATCCTGCAATCGCTTGGCTTCCGTGACGTCGTGACTGACGCGAACGCCGTAGCGGAAGCGTCCCGCGCTGTCCGTGACCGAAGAGCTGAAGATCTCGAGATAACGCACGCTGCCGTCGGGGCGCAGGGCGCGCTTGCGGCAGGTGTAGCTTGGAATCTCGCCACGGACCTGTTGCTCATAGAGGGCAAGATCCGCGGCGCAATCGTCGGGATGAGTATAGTCGGAAAAGCTCATCCCCAGCAGCTCCTCACGGGATCTCCCGGTGATCTCGCTCAGATAATCGTTGACCCGGAGCAGCCGCCCATGTTCATCGGCCTCGGCGATGCCGACCTTGGCCGCTTGGTAGGTTGCAGCGAGGCGAGTCTCGCTCGCCTCGCGCGCCAGCTCGGCCACGCGCAGCCCGGTGACATCAGCTGTAAAGCAGCGCGTGCTGACGAACTTGCCGTCCTCGACACGACTGTTGGAGGTGATCAGTACGTGCTTGATCGAGCCGTCCTTCGCGCGCAGGCGGGCAGGATAACGGTCCAGCCTTTCGCCGCAGGACAGTCGGTGGAGAATGTCGCCGATGACGGGGGCGTCCGCGTGAAATTCGGCCACATGGTGACCGATATACTCTTCGGCGCTGTAGCCCAGCAGATCGAGCTCGGCCTGATTGGCCCTGCGAATGATGCCGTCGCCACCCACGATATGGAGCCCGACCGCACTGTTCTCGAAGAAGTCCTCGAGATCCTTGGTCTTTGCACGAACCTCTTCCTCGATCTTCTTGCGATCTGAAACGTCCTGAAAGCAATTGATTGCGCCCTGGATGCGGCCGGCATGATCGCGCAGGGGACGGATGTTCACGAGTGCAGTGATCCGCGAGCCGTCCGGCCGTTCGATCATGACCTCCGTGTTACGCGCGGGGAGGCCGAGCCGGACCGCCGTGGCCATGGGGCACTCGGAATGCGGAAGCAGGGTGCCGTCCATCCTGTAGAGACGATGCGACCCGCAGAACTTTTCGACGGAACCAAGCTCCGGAGTTCTGCCCCACAATTCCGCGGCTTCGCCGTTGTAGGTCACGATCCAGCCTTCACTATCGCAGACATAGACCGCGCCCGGAATGGCCTCGAGCGCTGCAGGAGCCGCCGCCACCAGGGCCTCGAATTCGGTCAGCTTGCGGGCAGAGAGCGGAAATTCCTCGACATTCGACATACTTAGCCCCGACGTGCCGCAGGCGGGCGCCTACGCAATCAGCTTGAACGCATCGAAGCCCAGAGCGTTCCAAGGCCCACTAACCGCTGGTTGAGACTTGGCGGCGCCGAGTGCGGTCAAAGCGTCCGCGAGCGGCGCTTCGACAGTCGGGCCTCACCCCTGTTGTGCCGACGCCGACGGCACGGCGCTCGACGACGGGCGCACCATGGTCTGGCCCTATTACGTCAACGGCCGCCCCAAGATCCGCTGCTTCATGCCCGGCAGCATGACGTGATCCGGAACGGGCTCGGCAAGGTAAGAGAAGCTCACATCGATTGTCGGGCCGCCCGCACTTCGGCGAATTCGGCGTCGGGGTGGCTGACGATGGTGGCGACCATGATGCCGCTGATGATCAGCGACCAGGCGGTGTTCCAACAGATCCAAAACACGAGCCAGCCTCCCTTTTCCCTCTCTCGCGCCCCGAGCTAACGGCAGAGCGATGCCGCCGTTCCCGGCGCGGGGCCTGCCGCGAGGGCGGCGGCAAGGAACTATTTTGGTTTGGTCGGCGGCGCCGCCCGATCGGTTTGGCCGGTGTGGCGCTTTGCCACGACGTCCGCATCGCGCTCGCCCTCGTGCGGGCGCGGCGGAAGTTTGGGCTGGCCGGCTTGACCGCCATGCTTGCCGCCCATGTCGGGCTTGCCTTCGAGATCGTTTGCGCGGGACATGTCGGTTCAATGCGTTCGCAGCGCATTGGTTCGCGACAGCATCGGCCGTTTTCGCCCTGTGAACGGCCTCATAGAACCGCCGCTCTTTGCAGTGCAGGATCGCTGACGCGGCCCTTGGCCTCGCGGCTTGCACCGATGGATTGGCCTGATGCGAAAACGACTCATCCTCTGGACCCTCATGACCTCCGCCCTGGTCGCGATCACCGTGTGGACTATGCTCGGGCCGCCGGACCAGCCGTCCGGGTTGCGTCTGCCCTCCCGAACCGCAGCGGCGCGCTGACCCGGCATCCCGCGACCGATGCGATTTCGGCATCGATCGATCCCCATTGGATTTTGGTGCGGCGTCGCTCCGCCCGCTATGCTCGCGGCAAAAACGATAATACCGCGAGCCAGCTTTCAGGAGGAGCCCATGTCGAGACCGATGTCGAGACCGATCCGACGCATCGCATCGCGCGCGCCACGCGCTGCGATCGCCGCCGCCCTGTTCGCTTCGCTTACCCTCATTTCTGGAGTCCGTGCCGGTATGGCCGAAACCTTCGCCTATGTCGGCAATGCCGACAGCAACGACATCAGCGTGTTCAAGATGAGCGAGAGCGGCGAGATGACGCTCGTGCAGACGGCCGCCTTCAAGGGCGTCGAAAAGCCGGGCTCCTCGACACCGCTCGCGATCACGCCCGACCACCGTACGCTGATTGCCGGAATCCGCTCGCAGCCCACTCTCGCGGTGAGCTTTGCGATCGATCCCAGGACGGGCGAGCTCAGCCATCTCGGCAACGGACCGCTCGCGGACAGCATGGCCCATATCGCCATCGACCGCAGCGGCAAGTTCCTGTTCAGCGCCTCCTATGGCGGCAACAAGGTCGCGTTGAATCCGCTGCTTGGCAACGGGGTTGCCGGCGAGCCCAAGCAGGTGATCCCGACCGGGCTGAACGCCCACGCCTTCCTGCCATCGCCCGACAACCGCTTCGCATTCGCGACCAATCTCGGCTCCGATCAGGTGCTGGCCTTCGCATTCGATGCCACGACCGGCACCCTGACGCCGAGCGATCCGCCGGTGCACAAGGTGCCGGAGAAATCGGGGCCGCGGCACTTCGTGTTTCACCCCGGCGGCAAGTTCGTCTATCTCCTCCACGAGCTGAACGGCGATGTCGCGGCCTTCACTTATGAAGCCAGGAGCGGCGCGTGGGACGAGATCCAGCGCACCACCGCGCTGCCGGAAGGGTTTTCGGGAAAACCTTGGGCGGCCGACATCCACATCACGCCGGACGGCCGCTTCCTCTACGCTTCCGAGCGCACCACCAGCACGCTCACCGCCTACAGGGTCGATGGCTCGAGCGGCAAGCTGACCACGATCGGCAGCGTGCCGACCGAGAAGCAACCGCGCGGCTTTCAGGTCGATCCAAGCGGCCGCTATCTCGCCGCGGTCGGCGAGCTCTCCGACAGCATGACGGTTCATGCCATCGACCAGGGCAGCGGCGCGCTGACCAAGCTGAAATCCTACCCCACCGGCAAGAAACCGAACTGGGTCGAGTTCCTGAAACTGCCGTGAGGAGCCATCGCCGACCTACGTAAACATCCGTAATTTCGCGAGGCCCGGCTTGGCGTCATATCTCGGTCATGGACCGGCAGATTGTCTTCAAATGCCCCCAGACGGGCCTGAACGTGCAGCATCGGCTTACCGACGAGCCGAGCGATCGCACGCACGTGTCGGTGTCGTGTCCGGCCTGCACGCGGCTGCATCTGATCGAGCGGGCCAGCGGCAAGCCGGTGGGTGAGCGGCGCCGCTGACGCCCGCCGCGCGCGACTCGAGCTCTTCGGAGCGAACCTGTTCTCCAATCCCGCGACTCATCAAAGACTTGCTTGTCAAAGACTTGCTTGCCGCGACTGCCGGCGGCGGCACGGCGTCCTGTTTCCGGACGACGCGGCCGTAGTGCGGGCGGCGGCCATCTGCTATCGATTGGAGGCATAGCCCAAGTGGAATTTACCCAATTGGAATTTCCGATGCGTCATTTGCCCCGCGCCGTTGTTCGAAACCTGTGCCCCGCAGCCGTCGCCGGCCTGCTCGTCCTCAGCCCCCATCCGGCCGGTGCCGCCGATGACGACGCGCCGAAGGGGCCGGCGGTCACGGTGCTGAAGGTCGCGAAATCCTGCTTCTCCGACGTCGTCGAAGCCACCGGCACGATCATCGCGCGTGAGGAAACCTCGGTGCGGCCCGAGCGGCCCGGCCTGAAGGTCACGGACGTGCTGGCGGAAGCCGGCGACACCACCACCGCCGGCCAGGTGCTGGCCCGGCTGGCGCTGCCCGAAGGCGGCACGCTTCAGGTCACCGCGCCCGTGGCGGGGGTGATCGCGACCTCGACCGCGCAGATCGGCAACTTCGCCTCGGCCAAGGGCGAGGCGCTGTTCACGATCGTGGCGCGCAGCGAGTACGACCTCGTCGGCCTCGTGGCCACCACCGATGTGCGCAAGCTCGCGGTCAATCAGCAGGCCACCGTGCGGATCCCAGGTGGCGGCGACATCAGCGGCAAGGTGCGCCGCATCGGACCGACCGTCGAGCCGAATATCCAGCAGGGCATGGTCTACATCGGCATCTCCTCGCAGAAGCGGCTGCTGCTGAATGGGAGCGGGCGCGCGCTGATCAAGACCGGGCAGAGCTGCAACGTGGCGGTGCCGCTGACCGCCGTGCAATATTCGTCCGCCGGCACCGTGGTGCAGGTGATCCGCCGCAACCGCGTCGAGACCAAGCGTGTCGAGGTCGGCTTGATGTCCGGCGGCAATATCGAGGTCCGCGACGGCCTCAGCGAGGGCGACGTCGTCGTCGCCCGCGCCGGTGCCTTGCTGCGCGAAGGCGATCCGGTGCGTCCCGTGATGGCGAGCGCGGAAGCGGCGAAGTAGGAGCAACGTCGTAGGGTGGGTTAGCCGAAGGCGTAACCCACCTCTTTGCTTTCCAAGCTGACGCGAGAGAAGCGGTGGATTACGCCTTCGGCTAATCCACCCTACAAGAGCCGCGAACTAACCGCCGGCTTCGCCGAAACGGACGTCTTCGAGCAGCGACGACGATACGGTCGGGACCTGGTCGCCTTCGCTGGCGCGGGAGATGGCGAGGCGGGTCTTGTTGAAGACGCTCTCGGCGCTGCCGGGCTTGCTGAGGTTGTTGAGGAACTCGCTGACCAGCACGCTGTGCTCGCCCTTGCCGTCGTCGACGACCTTGCCGGGCGAGGCGGAGGTGAGGATGAGCGCATTGTCGGACGCGCTGATCGGCGCGAGACCGTGGCTGTAGGAGCGGAAGCGGCGCTCGTAGGGATTGCGGCGGGAGGCGTCGACCACGACGAGCTTCGCCTTGGCGCCCTGCTCCTTCATCATCTCGAGCACGCCCTCGATCGACACGCCTTGGCGGCGGACGTCCTTTTCCTTCCAGATCACGGCATCGACCGGCAGCATGTAGCTCTCGCGGCCGGCCTGCACGCCGTAGCCGCCGAAGAACAGCATGACGACGCTGTCGCGGGTGATCCGCGACTTCAGGCGGCTCACGGCGCGGACCATGTCGTCGCGGGTCGCATCTTCCACCATGTCGACGTCGAAGCCGTTCTTGCGGAGGGACGAGGACAGCGCACGGGCGTCGTTGATCGACTGCGTCAGCGGCGCGCTGGCGTCGGGGTAATGTCCATTGCCGATGACGAGCGCCAGGCGCGAGCTCTGGCCGATCGAACCGGTGATCTGATCGGTCGAGACCGCCTTGGCGGCATCGATCGCACGCATGTTGAGAGCAGCATGGGCGCCGATCACCAGCGACACCGTGCCGATGAGGGCCGCGGCGAGGGCGATCGTACGTCTGGAAAGGTCGAGCTGCTTTAGATTCATCTCGCTTCGTTTCCTGTGCCAAAGACCTACCAAGCGCGCGCACACTGTTTGAGTAGCGCGATAGCGTCTTTAGGTTTGAGGGATTGGCCGGGGATGTGACCCCGAATTGCGCGCAATTTGCGGCGCCGCACCAAACAAACCCTTAACCGGATATAGGCCCTGGGGCAATAGATTGCTCAAAATTTGAACTAAGCGTCTGAATATACTTGATAATTCTCCGATCCAAATTGCCGCCTTTACGGCTTCCCCGTAGCCTTCCGGAGAGCGATCATGCAGCCTTCGTGCCGGCTTTTCCGTGACTTCCATCACATTTGTTTTTCCCGCGAATCCGGGTAGCTTTTTCAACGACTTGCAGGGGGTGGCGCGCAGATGGCAGCGTGCCTGATGTCCCCGACCAAGGCCCCCGCGACCAGGTATTTCATGAGCTTTCATTATTTTGCCGGCGCCGCCTGCCGGGCGCTGACGGCGCGGAAGGACGGCCCCTCGCTTTACGACGTCTGCGATCCCGTATTGTCGGATACGGCCAGCGGCGATCCGCATCTCGCCAAATTCTACAGGACCGCCCTCGGCAATCCCGCGCTGCGGATCCTGCTCCGCCGCGCCGGCCTGCCCGAGCTGCGCGACGAGGGGATGCTGACGCGGCTGCGCGCGGCCCTCGCCCAGGCCCGCGACGAGGCCGAGCCCGACTGGGCGGCGGTCGGGCAGCCGATCGCCGATCTCGTCGACAGCATCGCGCTCGACCACCCCAAGCCGCCGCCGGTGCCGTTCACCGCCACCATGCCGCAGAGCGCTGAGATCGACGGCGTGATCCGCGATTGCGCGCAGCATCTGCTCGGCTCGTACCGCCGCAACGGCTTCCTGCCGACCTACGCCGCCTTCAACCTGATCGGCGATCCTGATGTCCGCGGCCGCGAGCTGATCATGGCGCTCACGGGCCTCAACGCGCGCGGCTACAAGAATTCCTCGCTGCTGTTCAACCTCGCCCGCGTCTTCATCGCGCGCTCGCCCGCGCGCGCCGTGGTCAATCCGCCCTGGAAAGGCATTGCCGAGCCGATGTGGGAGCCGGTGCAGATCCGCCACCGCTCGGCCTATTACGACGCGTTCTTCATCGAGGCCCTGCTCGGCTTCGTCGAGACCGGGCTCGCCTCCCCGGCCGACAAGGTCGCGGCGGAGCGCGCGATCGCCGACATGGTCGATTTCTGCGTCAACATCAGTCGCGAGGAGGTCGAGGGCTTGGGCGGCGCGCGCTTCAACGTCGTCACCGCACTGGCGCCGGCGCCGCATCCGCGCTTCTCCCGTTACTTCGCGCAGATCAAGCAGGACCTCGGTTTCGGCATCTACGTGCCGGATTGCGACACCACGGCCTGCTCGATCTCCGCGGCGACGCAGGCCGGCTGTACCGACGCGATCATCGACCAGCCGCTCCTGGACTTCTATGCGGGCTATCAGGTGCGCGCCGGCGTCAACGAACCGCGCGTGACCGTGCCGCTCAACGACAATATCGACTATGAGGGCGGGGTTGCGACCTGGATCGACAATCTCAAGGGCGAGCGCCCTTACGGCAACGATCTCGATCCGACGCTCAATCTCGACATTCTCGAGGTAAGCTTCCGCAACCTTGAGCGCTGGAAGGTGCTGGAGACGCCGTCGCGGCTTGCAACATTGCACCGGATCATCGGCTTTCAGAAGCGGCTGGCCGCCAGCGGCGCCTTCGCCAATCCGCGCTCGCACATCTATTATCTGCCGGAGCTCTACAGCGCCTATTTCGGCCGCTGCTATGCCGCCTTCCTGGCGCTGCCGCTGGCGGCGCAGGCCGCGATCGATCCCGCCGGCGATTTCGATTTCATCCGCCATCGCGTGCTGTCCTACGTCAAGGGCGAGCTGATGGCGGCCGAGATGAACGTGTTCGACGCCGCGCTGGCACTGATCGCGCTCGGCCATCTCGGCGCCGACCCGCGCGCCTTCGCACCGGCGCTGAACGTGATCGTCGCCGGGCTCGGTGAAGGCGGCCGCCGCGGCCCGTTCCGCGCCTATGAATGGAACAAGATGAAGACGCCGACGCGGATCCTGGTCGGTGGCCCGGAGGTGACCTCGGCGTTCGTGCTGATGGGGCTGGCGGTGGCGAAGCGGGCGATGGCGCGAGGGTGAGGGGTCTCGTAGGGTGGATTAGCGAAGCGTAATCCACCATCTAACCTCCGCGGATACGAACAGTGGTGGGTTACGCCTTCGGCTAACCCACCCTACGAGACCGTCGCAAAATGACAGGAAGTTGAAAGCCTATCTGTTCGGCATGCGCTGGCCGCGCGGCCAAAAGCCGACCACAATTGCGCCGTCTATCGAGATTTTCATCACAACTGGACGGGCATGTTGCGAAAGGTCCTGATTGCGCTGTCTTTGTTCGCCATCCCTTCGCTGGCGGATGCCGCCGAGATCACCGGCACGGCAAAGGTCCGCGCTGGCGATGCGGTGGTGATCGGCACCACGCGGATCCGGCTCGGCGGCATCGACGCGCCTGCAATCGACCAGCTCTGCCTCAACACCAAGTCCGAGCGCTGGACTTGCGGCGTCGCGGCCCGCGATGAGCTCGCCAGATACGCCGAGGGCAAGACTTGGGTCTGCCGCCCGAGATCGGTCGACCGGCGCGGCCGCACGGTGGCGCGCTGCGAGGTCGGCGGCGAGGACATCCAGAAATGGCTGGTGCGCAACGGCTGGGCGCTGGCCTACGCCCACATGTCCCGCGACTATGAAGCCGATGAAAAGGCCGCGCGGGAGGCCAAGGCAGGGATGTGGCAGGGCGCCTTCATCGCGCCGTGGGACTGGCGCGTCCGCAACAAGAAGACCGCGATCCTCGGCGCGACCAAGCCGCCTGACGGCGCGCACGCGGTGCTGCTCGCTTCGGCCTCGGGGCCGGTCGCGCCGTCGCCGGACTGCACCATCAAGGGCAACGTCAACAGCTCCGGGGAGTGCATCTTTCACCAGCCGACCAGCCGCTGGTACACGCAGATCAGGATGAAGATCAGCAAGGGCACCCGCTGGTTCTGCTCGGTCGAGGAGGCCGAAGCGGCCGGTTGCCGGGAGACGAAGCGATAACCCAGCCCTGCATTTTGCGCGCTTTTCTCGGGACGCGCCGGCACGTAAAAGCATGATTCAGCGACCCACCATCCTGTTCTCAGGCAATAAGGACCGACAGCAATGACCGTTCGCGCGGGCCGGGAGTTTCTGGCCATCCCCGGGCCCACCACGATGCCCGACGAGGTGCTGCGGGCGATGCACCGTCCGGCGATCGACATCTACTCCCAGGAGATGCTGGATCTCACCGAGAGCCTGCTCAGCGACATCTCGAAGCTGTTCGCGACCAAGGGCAAGTCCTACATCTACATCGCCAACGGTCACGGCGCCTGGGAAGCGGCGCTGAGCAACGTGCTGTCGCGCGGCGACAAGGTGCTGGTGCTGGAGAGCGGACGTTTTGCGATCGGCTGGGGCAACGCGGCGGCGCTGATGGGCGCCGAGGTCGAGGTGCTCAAGGGCGATTGGCGCCGCGCGGTGCGGCCGCACGAGGTCGAGGAACGCCTGCGCCGCGACAAGGAGCACAGCATCAAGGCCGTCGTCGTGGTCCAGGTCGACACCGCCTCCGGCGTGCAGAACGACATCGAGGCGATCGGCAAGGCGATCAAGGCGAGCGGCCATCCCGCACTCTACATGGTCGATACCGTCGCCTCGCTCGGCTGCATGCCGTTCGAGATGGACAAATGGGGTATCGACGTTGCGATGTCCGGCTCGCAGAAGGGCCTGATGACGCCGCCCGGCCTCGGCTTCGTCGCCGCCAATGCGCGCGCGCTCGAGGTGCACAAGAAGGCCAATATGTCGACGCCCTATTGGAGCTGGAGCGAGCGCGAGGGCACCGAAAATTATCGTAAATATGCCGGCACCGCGCCGGTGCATCTGCTGTTCGCGTTGCGCAAGGCGATCGACATGCTGCACGAGGAAGGGCTCGAGAACGCCTTCCGCCGCCACAGCCTGCTCGGCGAAGCCGCCCGCCGTGCGGTCTCGGTCTGGTCGGAGGGCCAGGTGCTCGGCTTCAACGTGGCCGAAGCCAGCGAGCGCTCCAATACCGTGACCACGGTGACGATGAGCAACGGCCACGATCCGGCGGTGCTGCAACGCTATTGCAAGGACAAGTGCGGCGTCGTGCTCGGCACCGGCATCGGCGATCTCTCCGGCCAAGCCTTCCGCATCGCCCATATGGGCCATGTCAATGCGCCGATGCTGCTCGGCACGCTCGGGGTGATTGAGGTCGGGCTGAACGCGCTGAAGATCCCGCACGGCAAGGGCGGGCTGGAGGCGGCGGTCGCGTATCTCGGGGAAGAGGTGGCGGTGTAAGTCGCGCGCGCGCCTCTTCCTTCTCCCCTTGAGGGAGAAGGTGGCGCGAAGCGCCGGATGAGGGGTTCTATCCGCGATTCCCGACTGCCAGGACTCGCGGAGAGAACCCCTCATCCGTCTCGCCGCTATGCGGCGAGCCACCCTCTCCCGCAAGGGGAGAGGGGAAGATCAGCGCTCCACCCGATACGCCTCCACCTGCGCCTTCAGCTCATTCAGCGACGCGAGCGGCGCTTTCGGGTCGACGCGGTGCTCCCCGCTCGCAAGCCATCTCAGCAGCTTCGCATCGATCACCGGCGAATGGTGGATGACGTCGCTGTAATTGTTAAGATCGTGCGTGACGGCCTTGATCGCGCGGAAATCGTGCAGGCGGACGTTGGGCAGTTGCGTCAATCGCCGCGCAATGTGTGCCGTGAGATCGGTGACGATCTTCAGAGTTTCGGGCGAGGCATCGCGCATCGCGACGAATTGCAGGATCGAATAGGGCGGGAGGTAGATGTCGAAGGTCACGTCGGGGTGGCGCGCGATCAGGCCGACGGCGTCGTGCTCGAAATGCCGGACCATGGCTTCGTAGCTGTAGCCTTCGCCGAGGAAGCGACGGCGCACGGGATCAGTGATGTAGGTGAAGGCGGCGAGCGTCTTTCTGGCGTTGTAGTCTCGCGCGACGTCGAAATCACGCGGCAGGGCGTAGATGTCGTCGATGTCCGCCAGCGCGAACTTGACCGGCAGATAAGGCGACGCCCGGGTCAGCGGCTCCCGCAGCAGCGGGACGGATCGCAGCAGCGCGAACACCGATTCCTTCGCCATCGCCGCGCTGAACAGATAGGAGGCGATGCCCTTGGCGGTTCGGCGATAAAGATCGACGGACAAATAAGGGTCGGTCTCGATGTCCGCGGCATCGATGAAGATGAAATCGTCCATTTCCCAGATCACGCGCCTTGCGCCGCGGCCGATCGCCTGCTCCAGCACGAAGGCCTGCTGACGCGAGTTGGAGCCGGTCATCGCCAGCTTCAGCGAGCGGACACGAAGCGCGCGATCGATGTCGCTCTGGCGGAAATGGATCGCAAGCGAGGTGCCCATGAAGGCGGTGTCGAACGGCTGGCTGCTGATCAGCCCGGCATTCTGCACGCGCGTGTCCTCCGAGTAGAAGGCCGGGACCAGGCGCGAGGGGCGGAACAGCTGCAGGGGATCGACGATGAAGGTGAGCGCCGCGGCGCTCAGTACGCAGGCCACGCTCGCCAGCAGAAGACGCCCGAGATGGGTGAATGCGCCCTGCATCAGAATCGGAAATAGATGAATTCGCTGTGGCTCTGGATGCCCAGGAAGCCGAAGGCGAGCAGCAGCGAGGCCGCATAGAGCACCAACGGCCGCGTGCGCCCTGCCCGCAAGGCCTCGCCGACCTCGCGGTTGCCGTGGTCGTATCCGATCAGCGCTTGTGTGTTCGGCGCCAGCCACACCAGCGCCGCATAGATCGCGACTTGCACCAGGGCCGCGATCTCCTCGCGGCCGAGCACGAGGTTCGAAGGGGCAGCCATGGCGTGGAGCACCCGCAATGCCCAGGCGACGCTCTCGGCACGGAAGAACACCCAGGCGATGACGACAGCGAGGAAGGTCAGCACGGCGCCGGCGATGCGAGCTGGGCGTGCAATCAGCGGCGGACCGTTCGGCACCAAGGCATTGAAGGCATGATTGACGCAGAGATAGGCGCCATGCAGCGCGCCCCAAATGACAAAGGTCCAGGCCGCGCCGTGCCAGAGACCGCCGAGCAGCATCGTGATCAGCAGATTGACGTAACGGAGCACGCGGCCGCGGCGGTTGCCGCCGAGCGGGATGTAGAGATAGTCGCGCAGGAATTGCGACAGCGTCATGTGCCAGCGCCGCCAGAACTCGACGATGCTGGTGGCCTTGTAGGGCGAGTTGAAATTGACGGGCAGGAAGATGCCGAACATCAGCGAGATGCCGATCGCCATGTCGGAATAGCCGGAGAAGTCGAAATAGAGCTGGAAGGTGTAGGCGAGTGCGCCGAGCCAGGCCTGGTCGAAGCTCGGCGAGCGCGCCTCGAAGGCGAGCGCGACCAGCGGCTGGATGCCGTCGGCAAGGCAGGTCTTCTTGAACAGGCCGATCGCGAAGATGATGACACCGCACAACATGAGATGCCCGTCCGGGCGCTTGGTCTCCTCTCGCTCGAATTGCGGGATCATGTCCTTGTGATGGAGGATGGGCCCCGCGATCAGATGCGGGAAGTAAGTCACGAACAGCGCGTAATGCGGCAGCGCATAGGCCGCGACCTGGCCGCGATAAGCGTCGACCAGAAACGCGATCTGGGTGAAGGTGTAGAAGGAGATGCCGACCGGCAGCAGGATGTGGAGCGCGACATGCGTGCCGAGCAGCGCGTTGACGTTCTCCGCGACGAAGCCGGTATATTTGAAGATGCCGAGCATGAGGAGATCGCCGACGACGCCGAGCGCGAGTGCGGCCTTTCGTTGCGGGTGCGTGAGCTCCGCCACGATGAGAAGAT
Organism: Bradyrhizobium sp. BRP23; assembly: GCF_020194135.1. Lineage (NCBI taxonomy): Bacteria > Pseudomonadati > Pseudomonadota > Alphaproteobacteria > Hyphomicrobiales > Nitrobacteraceae > Bradyrhizobium > Bradyrhizobium sp. BRP23. The sequence goes on from NZ_JADYVW010000017.1 coordinate 113,710, forward strand.
GGCCGACGCCGTAGTTGAAGGCGATCGAGAGCAGCAGAAGGGCGACGAACTGCCAGCTGCCGATTGCGTAGAAGGTGATCGAAGCCAGCGCCAGCCAGACCACCGGAGCCAGATTGCTGCGCCGGCCGAGCCGGAAATAGCCGGCGAGCACGACCGGCAGGAACAGCAGGATGAACGCATAGGAATTGAACAGCATCGGGCTGGACCGGCGGCGGGATATTGCCCCTCAAAGCACACAAGGGGCCGATCAACAACCCGGCAGCATGGGCGGTCGTGCTGGCAATCCGCGGAATCGGAACGATATAAGGTGGGACACGGCGAGCCGCTTTTTCTTCTCCCTCTCCCCGTTCTTAAGGGGAGAGGGTCGGGGTGAGGGGCTCTCTCCACAGATGAGACCATAGCGAGACCTGTACCCCCTCACCCGGAATTTGCTGTCGCAAATTCCGACCTCTCCCCGCAGGCGGGGAGAGGTGAAGGAGGCCGCGCCACGTATTTGAACGAGGACCGAGTGACCCAAGCCAAGACGCCTTCGAAGCCCCCCGTCGCCCCGCGCCGGCCGCATTCCTTCACGCGGCACGGCATCACCGTGACTGACGATTATGCCTGGCTGAAGGACGCGAACTGGCAGGAGGTGCTGCGCGATCCCGCCGTGCTCGATCCTGACATCCGCAAATATCTCGACGAGGAGAACACCTACACCGAGAGCCTGCTCGGCCACACCTCGGGCCTGCAGAAGACGCTGGTGCGCGAGATGCGCGGGCGGATCAAGGAGGACGATTCCAGCGTGCCGTCACCGGATGGGCCGTTCGCCTATTTCCGCAGGTTTCGCGAGGGCGGGCAGCACGAGCTGTTCGGGCGCATGCCGCGCGACGGCGGCGACGGCCAGATCGTGCTCGATGGCGACGCGCTCGCCAAGGACCACCAATATTTCAAGTTCGGCGGCAGCCGCCACTCCTACGATCACAAGCTGCAGGCCTGGAGCGCCGACACCAAAGGCTCCGAGTATTTCTCCATTCGCGTCCGCGACTGGGCGACGGGAAAGGACCTCGACGATCTCGTCGAGGAGACCGACGGCGGCGTGGTCTGGGCTGCGGACTGCAAGAGCTTCTTCTATGTGAAGCTCGACGACAATCACCGCCCGATGCAGGTGTGGCGGCACAAGCTCGGCACCAAGCAGGCAGACGACACGCTGGTCTATGAGGAGCAGGATGCCGGCTGGTTCACCCACCTGCATGAAAGCACCAGCGGCCGCTTCTGCGTCATCGCCGGCGGCGATCACGAGACCAGTGAGCAGCGGCTGATCGATCTCGCCAATCCCGAGGCGCCGCCGCGCCTGGTCGCTACGCGCGAGGAGGGCGTGCAATATTCGCTCGCCGACCGCGGCGACGAACTTTTCATCCTCACCAATGCCGACGATGCCATCGACTTCAAGATCGTCACCACGCCGCTTAGCCAGCCCGAGCGCAAGAACTGGCGCGATCTAATTCCGTATCGGCCCGGCATCTACATCATCGACCTCGATCTCTATGCCGGCCATCTGGTGCGGCTGGAGCGCGCCAATGCGCTGCCCTCGGTCGTGATCCGCGATCTTTCGACGAGCGAGGAACATGCCATCGCTTTCGACGAGGCTGCCTACTCGCTCGACACGATGGGCTCCTACGAATTCGCAACGACGACACTGCGCTTTTCCTATTCGTCGATGACGACGCCGTCGGAAATTTATGACTACGACATGGTCAAGCGCACGCGCGTCTTGCGCAAGCGGCAGGAGATTCCGTCCGGTCACGACCCGGCCGACTACGTCACGACGCGCATCATGGCGAAATCGTATGACGGCACCGAGGTGCCGGTCTCGATCCTCTATCGCCGCGGACTGAAGCTCGACGGCGCAGCGCCGCTGTTGCTCTACGGCTACGGCTCCTACGGCATGGCCATGCCGGCCTCGTTCAGCGCCAACCGCCTGTCGCTGGTCGACCGCGGCTTCGTCTATGCCATCGCCCATATCCGCGGCGGCGCCGACAAGGGCTGGGGCTGGTACCTCGACGGCAAGCGCGAGAAGAAGACGAACTCGTTCGACGATTTCGCCGCCAGCGCCCGCGCGCTGATCGATACAAAATACACCAGCGCCAAGCGCATCGTCGGCCATGGCGGCTCGGCCGGCGGCATGCTGATGGGCGCGGTCGCCAACCGCGCCGGCGAATTGTTCGCCGGTATCGTCGCAGAGGTGCCGTTCGTCGACGTGCTCAACACCATGCTCGACGACACGCTGCCGCTGACGCCGCCGGAATGGCCGGAATGGGGCAACCCGATCGAGAGCGAGAAGGATTTCCGCACCATCCTGTCGTATTCGCCTTACGACAACGTCGCGGCAAAGGAATATCCGGCGATCCTGGCGATGGGCGGGCTTACTGATCCCCGGGTCACTTACTGGGAGCCCGCCAAATGGATCGCGCGCCTGCGCGCCACCATGCGTGGGGGCGGCCCGGTCCTGCTCCGCACCAACATGGGCGCCGGCCACGGCGGCGCCTCGGGCCGCTTCGACCGGCTCGACGAAGTCGCGATCGTGTACGCGTTCGCGCTGTGGGCAGCGGGGATGGCGGAGGCGTGACGTCGTAGCCCGGATGGAGCGGAGCGCAATCCGGGATTCGCGCAGAGATCAACACTGTTCCTGGATTACGCTCCGCTCCATCCAGGCTACGAGAGCGCTACCTCCCGTTCTTCTTGCGCCATTCCGCGAAACCGGTGAGCGTCTGCGGATCGGTCGCGGGATAGAGACCGAAGATGCCGCGGCCCTTGCCGACTTCCTCGGTGACGAAATCCTCGAACGCGGTCATCTCGAAGGTCTCGTTGGCGATCTCGTCTGCCAAATGCGCGGGGATCACGATGACGCCGTCGGCATCGCCGATGATGACGTCGCCGGGAAACACCGGCGCATCGCCGCAGCCGATGGGCACGTTGATGTCGATCGCCTGATGCAGCGTCAGATTGGTCGGCGCCGAGGGACGATGGTGGAAGGCGGGAAAGCCGAGCCTTGAGATCTCGGCGGAGTCGCGAAAGCCGCCGTCGGTGACGACGCCGGCGACGCCGCGCTTCATCAGCCGCGTCACCAGGATCGCGCCGGCCGAAGCCGCGCGCGCATCCTTGCGGCTGTCCATCACCAGCACCGCGCCCGGCGGGCAATCCTCGACCGCCTTTCGCTGCGGATGGGAGCGGTCCCTGAACACGTCGATAGTGTTGAGGTCCTCGCGCGCCGGCATGTAGCGCAGCGTGAAGGCCTCGCCGACCATGGCCGGCTGATCCGGGCTCAAGGGACGGACATCCTGGATCATCTGGATGCGCAGACCGCGCTTGAACAGCGCGGTGGCGACGGTGGCGGTAGAGACGGATTTGAGTTTGTTGCGGGTGGCTTCGGTGAGTTTGGTCATGTCGTGCTCTCTCTCGTTCGTCATTCCGGGGCGCGCCACTTGGCGCGAGCCCGGAATCCATACTCCCTATCGTGGTTATGGATTCCGGGCCCATCGCTTCGCGATGTCCCGGAATGACAGGTGCTAGTAGATGGACGGCTCGCCGATCGGCGCGCCGAAATCGGTCTCCAGGAAGTCGAAGTCGCAGCCGTCATTGGCCTGCTTGATGTGCTTGGTGAACATCCAGCCATAGCCGCGCTCGAAGCGGCGCGCGGGCTGCTTCCAGGCGGCGCGGCGTTTTGCGAGCTCGGCCTCGCTCACATCGAGATTGATGGTGCGCGCAGCGACATCGAGCGTGATGCGGTCGCCGTTCTGCACCAGCGCCAGCGGGCCACCGATATAGGATTCCGGCGAGACGTGCAGGATGCAGGCGCCGTAGCTGGTGCCGCTCATGCGCGCATCCGAGATGCGCACCATGTCGCGCACGCCCTGCTTCACGAGTTTTGTCGGGATCGGCAGCATGCCCCATTCCGGCATGCCCGGTCCGCCCTGCGGCCCCGCATTGCGCAGGATGAGGATGTGATCCTCGGTGACGTCGAGATCGGGATCGTCGACCGCCTTCTTCATCGAGGGATAATCGTCGAATACCAGCGCGGGGCCGGTGTGCTTGAGAAAGCGCGGCGCGCAGGCGGAGGGTTTTATGACGCAGCCGTCCGGCGCGAGATTGCCCTTGAGCACGGCGAGCGCGCCCTCCTTGTAGATGGGATTGTCGATGCCGCGAATCACGTCGGCATTGTAGACCTCGGCCCCCTCGATGTTCTCAGCCAGCGTCTTGCCTGTGACCGTGACGCAATCGAGATGCAGATGCGGCTTGATCTGGCACATCAACGCCGGCAGGCCGCCGGCGTAGAAGAAGTCCTCCATCAGGTACGCATCGCCGCTCGGGCGGACGTTGGCGATGACGGGCACCTTGCGGCTGGCCGTCTCGAAATCGTCGAGGCCGATGTCCTGGCCGGCGCGGCGGGCCTGCGCGATCAGATGGATGATGGCGTTGGTGGAGCAGCCCATCGCCATCGCGACCGCAATGGCATTCTCGAACGCTTTGCGGGTCTGGATCACCTTCGGCGTCAGATCCTCCCACACCATCTCGACGATGCGGCGGCCGCATTCGCTGGCCATGCGGATATGGTTGGCGTCCGCGGCGGGGATCGAGGAAGCGCCCGGCAGCGTCATGCCGATCGCTTCCGCAATGGCGGTCATGGTCGAGGCGGTGCCCATGGTCATGCAGGTGCCGTAGCTGCGGGCGATGCCGGCCTCGATGTCGAGCCAGTCCTTGTCGGAGATCTTTCCGGCGCGGCGCTCGTCCCAATATTTCCAGCCGTCGGAGCCGGAACCCAGCGTCTTGCCCTTCCAATTGCCGCGCAGCATCGGGCCTGCCGGCAGATAGATCGCCGGAATGTTCATCGAGGTTGCTCCCAGGAGCAGCGCCGGCGTGGTCTTGTCGCAGCCGCCCATCAGCACCACGCCGTCGACGGGATGGCTGCGGAGCAGCTCCTCGGCGTCCATCGCCAGCAGGTTGCGATAGAGCATGGTGGTGGGCTTGAGCAGCGATTCCGAGAGCGACAGCGCCGGCAGCTCCAGCGGCAGGCCCCCCGCCATCAGAATGCCGCGCTTGACGTCCTCGACGCGCGACTTGAAGTGCATGTGACAGGGCTGCGCGTCAGACCAGGTGTTGAGGATCGCAATGATCGGGCGGTCCTTCCACTCCTCCGGCGCGTAACCCATCTGCATGGCGCGGGAGCGATGGCCGAACGAGCGCAGATCGTCGGGCGCGAACCAACGCGCGCTGCGGAGCTGGTCGGGCATTTTCTTCTTCACGATGAGGCCCCATTTTTGGATGGTATTCCGCTCGATCACGCGGAAGATCAGGGCTCGACAAAGAGCCGGATGATGATCTCGGTCAAGAGGCCTGTGAAGACTGCAGGTATGCCGAGGAGGGCAAGGGGAGCTTTGGGCGCTGGCGTGCAGCCGCAGCGGGTAGATCGACCGGCTGCGCCGGCTACATCTGCCCTCACCCGGGCGCCGAAGGCGGCCCACGCCGCTCCCGCGACGATCGATTTAGCCGAGCCATTCCGTTTTAGGCCGCGTTGCGGCCGCTGCGCCGTTCCGGCCCGTGGTAATCGGCATCGCCACTCTTGCCGCGGTCCGTCGGACCGGTGCGCAGCCTGACGAAGAAGGCCTGGACCTCGGCGGCGAGGCGTTCGGCCGCCCCCGCGACGTGGTTCGCGGCACCCATCACCTCGTCGGCCGAGCGATTGGTTTCCGCGATGGCGCCGGAGACGGTGCCGATGCTGGTCGCCAACGTCTGTGTCCCCGACGCCGCCATCTGAACGTTCTGCGAGATCTCGCGCGTGGCGGCCCCCTGCTCTTCCACGGCGCTTGCGATCGCCGCGGTCACTTCGTCGATCCGGCGCATGGCGGTCGCGACCTCCTTGACGGAGGCGACCGCGCTGCCGGTCGCGTTCTGAATCGCGACAATGTGCTGCGCGATCTCCTGCGTCGCTTTGCGGGTCTGCTCGGCCAGCGCCTTGACCTCGGACGCCACCACGGCAAAACCGCGACCGGCCTCGCCGGCGCGCGCGGCCTCGATGGTGGCGTTGAGCGCCAGGAGGTTGGTCTGGGCCGCGATCGCCTGGATCAGGTCGACCACCGAGCTGATGCTCTGTGCGGCGTGCGCGAGCCCTTCGATCTCACTCTCGGAACGCGCGGTCACCTCGCCCGCGGAGCGCACGGTCGTGTTTGACAGCTCGATCTGGCGGCCGATCTCGACGATGGAGCCCGCGAGCTGCTCGGCCGCCGCGGCGACGGTCTGGACGTTGCCCGCGGTCTGTTCGGAGGTGGTCGCTGCGGACGCGGCCTGGCTCGTCGCATGATTGGCGATGCCGCTGAGGCTCTCTGCGGTCTGCCGCATGGTGCCCGCATTCTCGCCGACCAGCGCGAGCAGGTCGCGCGAGGTCGCGCGAAATTCCTCGACCGCCCCCTCCATGTTGCGGTTGGCCGCTTCGCGTGCCTCCGCCTCGCGCGCTAGGGACGCCGCCGCCCGTTGCTGGGCAATCACATTGTCGCGGAATTTGGCTACCGCCTGCGACACCACGCCGATCTCGTCGCCGCGCTCGGCCGTCCTGAATTCGACGCTGGTGTCGCCGCCGGACAGGCGCGCGGAATCGCCCACCAACTCGATGATCGGACGGGTTATGGAGCGTGCAACCAGGATCGCAATCGTTGCCCCGAGCGCAAGCGCTGCGGCGAGCAGGATCCATTGGAGCAGGAGCAATCTCTCGACTGCGTCGGCCACACTGCGGGCGTCGTCGGCGAGCTTCGATTGTTGATCACTCTTGAGACCGCCCGAGCGCTTGCCATCGGTATCCTTGCGACCGTCGAGCAGGTCGAGGATCCGGGCGGCGCGCGGCGCGGCCTCGGTCGACAGGATGAAGACCGGCATATTCCATTGCGGCGTCTGGCGGATGGCGAAGATCTTCTGCGGCAGCGGTATGAACGCCTCGTTCGCCTTGACGATGGCCCGATAAGCGGTCGCCTGCCGTGCGGTGAGCAGATCGGTCTGGGTACCGACCGACGCAAGCGCGGCCCTGAAGGTCGCCAGCGGCTTTTCGAACTTGTCACGATCGGCCGCCTCGCCCGAGGCAACGTACAGGCGCAATTGAGATCCCGCGGCGGCAAGATTGCCACGCACATCGGCAAACGTCTTGAGCAGGCGCTTGCGCGGCGGCGTCGCCTCCAGCGCCTCTTCCTCGTCGATCATGCCGGTGATCTCGGCGAACATGGCCGAGATCAGCGGCGCGGCTTCCTTCGCCAGCAATTCGCTCGCCGGATAGGCCGAAGGCGTGAAGGCGGCCGCTTCGGCCTTGTCCTGGGCCTTGCGGAATTCCGCCATCAACGTTCTGGCCTCGCTCCAATTGGTCTTGTTCTGGGGGCTGGAAAAGCCCTCTGCCATGCGGTCGACTGCAGCGGCCGTGCGATCCAGCTCGGCCCAGACCGCGGCCCGGTCGCGCTTGCCCTGCGCATCGCCAGTCAGCAGATAGCCGCGCAGCGTCGAAAGCGTGGAATAGAGATTGCCGACGAGCTCCGTGCTCGCGATCGCGACCGGCGCGCGTTGATCCACGACTGTCCTGATCCGCGACGAAATGTCCGACACGGCGGCGACGGTGTAGATGACGGTCGCTGCGAGCAGGCCGCAGATCAACGCGAAGCCGCCGAGCAGCCGGGTGCGAATTCCGGTGTTCGCGATCGATTTGAACATGAGAGATCTCGAGCTGGTGGCCGGTTTGGGAGAACGGGCTTCGTCGGGTAAAGGAATGCCGAAATTGAAATACGCGAGGTACCGAGATGGAACTCGCGGAGATAGTAGTTCGCCCTCTTTAATTCGCGGTGAAGATCGGGTTCCGTACAACTACGGCGAGAAGAATATCTCCTGTCTTTGAAACGACTTATTGCATTCGGACCGGATCGCATATGCACGCAAGCGTGCGTACCGGCCACAGCGCCTCGTCTGTCGCCACGCCAGGAAGGCATTCGCGGCAAACGCGAGGTGCTTGCAGCGCGGCCAGAATCCGCGCAACAATTTTGCATTTGTTGCTTTGATTTGGGGCCGCTGGAACGCCCAATGCGGCCGGAGGATTTTAGGCGTGGCCAACATCCTGATCGTGGATGACGATCCGGCCGTCCAGTTCACCATCCGGCTGCTGCTGGAACGGGCTGGTCATCACGTGACGGTCGCCGAGGATGGCCGCAAGGGGCTGGCGCTGTTCGAGGCCAGCCGGTTCGACCTGCTGTTTCTCGACATCTTCATGCCCGGTATGGACGGACTGGAGACGATGCGTCACATTCGGATGCTGGCCCCAGCCGTTCGGATCGTCGTCATCTCCGGCCGTTCGATCACGCCGGATGCCTATGCGGAGCCGGACTTCCTGAAGATGGCGACCAAGCTCGGCGCCGTGGCCGGCCTGCAAAAGCCGTTCCGGCCCGATGCACTGCTTGCCGTGGTCGCAGATTGCCTGAAGGCCGACGCGCCAGAGGGGTCCGATGTCCGCTCCGGCCGCCGATGACAAGAACGCCTCTGCTGCAAGCCAAAAATGGCGCAGCGCTGCGGCAGGTCCGGCGAAACTCCCCATGCGAGCAGTAACGACGCTGGCCACGCGGCTGGCCCTCGCGATGATCCTGCTGGTTGCTGTCACCGTGGCCGCAGTCGGATGGTTGGGCTATCGCAACACCACACAGGCCGTCATTCCGCGGGTGCTGGAGCGGGTCGAAGCCCAATCCCGCCTGCTTGCAACCAACCTTGAATCCTACGTTGCCGGCGTACGCGGCGATCTGGTCGGCTATCGCGCCGCAGCGGCAATCAACGGCCTGATCCGGGCTCATGCCGGCGGCGGGATCGATCCGGCGGACGGCGTCTCGCAGCAGACCTGGCGCGAGCGTATCGCGGCGCGGCTCGCGGCCGAGATCGACGCCAAGCCCATCTACGGGCAGTTCAGGATCATCGGCGTCGACGACGACCAGCGCGAGCTGGTCCACGTCGATCGTTCGGGTCCCAACGGAGCAGCCCGGATCGCTCCGGACAGCGAATTGGAGCGCAAGAGTGGCCGCGCCTACTTCCAGGAAACCATACGGCTCGGGCCCGGCGAGATCTATGTGTCTCCCATCGAGCTCGCGACCCGTCAGGGGGGAACGACGGCGCCTCACGCGCCGACTTTGCGCGTGGCGATGCCGCTGTTCACGGCCGACGACAAGCCGTTCGGCATCATCGTGGCCAATATCGACATGCGCCCGGCACTCGAGCGGGTCCGCGCGGCGACAACCTCGGGCGGAGATATCTACGTCGTGAATGCGCGCGGCGACTATCTCGTCCATCCCGACCGGACGCGGGAGTTCGGGTCATCGCGGGGCCATCCGACCGATTGGCGCAAAGACCTTCCGTTCTTGTCAGAACTGGCCGGCACGTCGGACGTGGCCACGCGGGTCACAACCGACGAGGCGGGCCGGACGAGCGGCGCGGCATTCGTGCCGTTATCGCTTGCGGGCAAGGAATGGGTCGCCATCGTCGCGACTGTTCCCCCGTCCGTGTTCGGCCGCGTGCCGGCCGCCATTCAAAAAACGTCCCTGCTCGTCGGCGTGCTGGCTGTTCTCGCCGCGGCTGCGCTCGCGGTGCTGCTGGCGCGCTCGTTGACCCGCCCGATCGGGCGTCTGACGGAGGCGGTGCAGGCCATCGGCAGCGGACGTCCCGCGGAGATCCCCGTCGATGCTAGCGGCGAGACCGGCGTGCTGGCCCGGGCCTTTGCGCGGATGGTGGAGGAGATGCGCGCGAAAACGGCCGCGCTCGAACGCGAGATCGAGGAGCATCGCCGCACCGAGGCCGCGCGGAGCCATCACGCGGCGCGCGAGAACCTGTTCAGTGCCGCGGTGGAATCGTCCGACGATGCGATCGTCATGCAGACGCTCGATGCCATCATCACCGGCTGGAATCCGGCCGCCGAACGCCTTTACGGCTATACGGCGGAGGAGGCGATCGGCAAGCCCACCTCGATCATCGTCCCGTCCGACCGCCGCGAACAGGGCAAGGACTATCTGCGGCGGATCGCGCGGGGCGAGCCGATCGAACGCTTCGAGACGGTCCGCCTGCGCAAGGACGGCACGCCGGTCGAGATTTCGCTCGGCCTGTCGCCGATCAAGGGACCGTCGGGCGAGATCATCGGCGCGTCCGGAAGCGCGCGCAGCCTGACCGAGGCGCGGCGCGCCGAGCGGGCGCTGCAGCACCAACTCGAGGAGCGGCGTCAGATCTTCGAGACGTCGCAGGATCTGATCATGGTCATGGACGCGCGGGGTCATGTCGCGCAGATCAGCCCGAGCAGCGAGACCATTCTCGGCTATCGGCCGGACGAGATGATCGGCCGCAGCGGCGCCGACTTCATCCATCCCGATCACCTGGAGCAGTCCCGTGCCGAGATGCGGGCGATGCGACACGGCGAGCGCGTCAGGCTGGCCGACACCCGCTGCTACCACAAGAACGGGCACGAGGTCTGGCTGTCCTGGCTCGGCAGTTGGTCCGAGCGCGCCAAGCGCTTCTTCTTCGTCGGGCGCGACATGACGGAAGCGCGGCTCGCGCAGGAATCGCTGCTCGAGAGCGAGCGGCTCGCCCGCAACATCGTCGAGACCTCGCTCGACGCCTTCGTCCAGACCGACGAGACCGGAAGCATCCTGAACTGGAACTCGCAGGCGGAACAGCTGTTCGGCTGGCGCCGCGACGAGGTGCTCGGCAAGAGCACGATCGACCTCATTGTCGCCGAGAGCGAACGTGGCCGGGTCCGAGCCGGCCTGAAACGCTTCCTCGAAGACGAGGGTGGCCGGACGCTGAACCGCCGCCGCGAGCTGATGTGCTGCCGGCGCGACGGCAAGGAATTCAAGGCCGAGTTGAGCGTCACCGCGCTGAAGCGGCGCGAGGGCCTGCTGTTCAACGTCTTCTACCGCGACCTCACCGACAAGATCGCCGCCGATGAGCGCATCCGCCATGCCGAGAAGATGGAGGCCGTCGGCCAGCTGACCGGCGGCGTGGCGCATGACTTCAACAACATTCTCACCGTCATCACCGGGACGATCGAAATTCTCGCGGAGGCGGTCGCCAAGGAGCCGCAGCTCGCGGCGATCACCAAGATGATCGACGAGGCCGCCGCGCGCGGCGCCGACCTGACCCAGCACCTGCTCGCCTTCGCGCGCAAGCAGCCGCTCCAGCCGCGCGAGATCGACATCAACTCGCTGATCGTCGACACCGCAAAGTTATTGCGTCCGACGCTCGGCGAGCAGATCCAGATCGAATCGGTGTTCGAGGACGAGAATTGCGTTGCCATCGTCGATCCCAACCAGCTCACCACCGCGATCCTCAACCTCGCGCTCAATGCGCGCGACGCCATGCCCGGCGGCGGCAAGCTGATCGTGGAGACCGGCGCCGCCTATCTCGACGAGGTCTATGCCAGCGCCAACGACGTGCCGCCGGGGCACTACGTGCTGATCGCCGTGAGCGACACCGGCACCGGAATCCCTGCGAACATGCTGCCCCGGGTGTTCGATCCCTTCTTCACCTCGAAGGGGCCCGGCAAGGGCACCGGACTCGGGCTTTCGATGGTCTACGGCTTCATCAAGCAGTCCGCAGGTCACATCAAGATCTACAGCGAGGAGGGCCACGGCACCACGATCAAGATGTATCTGCCGCCCGGCAAGACGCCGACGGCGGTCGGCGAGGGCGTGACACCGGCGACGATCGAGGGCGGACACGAGACGATCCTGGTGGTCGAGGACGACCGGCTGGTGCGCGACTACGTCCTGGCGCAGTTGCATTCGCTGGGTTACGTCACGTTGCAGGCCGCGAACGCCGCGGAGGCGCTCGCGATCGTCGCGGCCGGCAAGCCGTTCGACCTTCTGTTCACCGACGTCATCATGCCCGGCAAGATGAACGGACGGCAGCTCGCGGACGAGCTGATGAAGACGCGCCCGGATCTCAAGGTGGTCTACACGTCAGGCTATACCGAGAACGCGATCATCCATCACGGCCGGCTGGATTCCGGCGTGGTGTTGCTGGCCAAGCCCTATCGCAAATCGGATCTGGCGCGGATCATCCGCAAGGCGTTGAGCGGGTGAAGGCCCGTAGCCCGGATGGAGCGCAGCGCAATCCGGGAACAATCGTGCGGCGCGCGAAATCCCGGATTACGCTTGCGCTCCATCCGGGCTACGAAACCGTCGGTGAGGAGAGATGGACCCGGCTCAGCAACGCATCATTGCATGATGCGCTGCTGAGCCGTGGCACGAGACCATGTTACGACGCGCGCTGGGCTGCGGTCATCACGATGCGGATCAGGTCGGCGGCATTGCGCGCGCCGAGCTTCTTCATGATGTTGGCACGGTGGTCCTCGATGGTGCGCGGACTGATGCCGAGCGTGCGGCCAGCCTCCTTGTTGGAGGCGCCGGAGGCGAACTGCTCCAACACCTCGCGCTCCCTGCGCGTCAGCGGCTCGCGGCCGGGGAAATGCAGCGAGCCGAATTTCGGCGACGCGTTCTCCGCCTGCCTGCGTGCATAGGCACCGATCGCCTCGTCGAGACGGCCGACGATCTCGCTGCCGCGGAACGGCTTCTCGATGAAGTCGAGCGCGCCGCTCTTGATCGCGCCCACCGCCATCGCGATGTCGCCCTGCCCGGAGATCATGAAGATCGGCGCAGGATAATCCTCGCCGTGCAGCTCCTTCAGGATGTCGAGACCCGACTTCCCGGGAATATTCACGTCGAGCAGGATTGCAGCCGGCGTGCGGTTTCGCGCGACGGAGAGCAGCGCTGCACCGTCCGCAAAACAGATCACTTCATAGCCCGCCGCCTTCAACACCATCGACAAGGTGTCGCGAACGGCAGGGTCGTCATCGACCACGAAGATTTCACCGCGAGAGCTTTGTTCGGCCATGTGCCACATCCGGTTGGCATGAAGGACTCGCGTCCGCGCCATTCGTTATGGCGCTCGGCGCGGATTCGGCCCACCCGTATTTGTACGGGACATGGACTTAACGCACAAGTAGCGGCATGGCGCCTAATTGCATTGGACGGAGAATATCCATGCTAAATTTGGCCGACACGCCGCCTCCTGTCGCAACGTCCGAAGTCGAGAGCCGTGAGCTGATTGCGGCGGACCTTCGTTTACTGATCGCACAGATCGAGACCAGCATGCGCCGGATCGCCGCAGCCATGGATCAAGAACACGGCAGCGATCCGGAAGGTTCCGCAGATGTCGTCTTGCTCGACGACGTCACGCCCCGCTACGCCAGCGCGAGCGCGGCCCTCAATGTCTGCCGGGCGGGCCTCGGCCACGCCCTGCAATGTCTATCGGAATCCGGCAACGCGGCCGGAAGCCGCGTCTGACCGTATGGCGGCTCCGCAAGCTCAGGCGCGGTGCCGTTCCACGATCGCGTCGGTGGCGACACCACCCCAGGTGTGAATCGCCGGCAGGCCCATCGCGGTCTTGCCGAGATTGGCGAGGCTGATGCGCAGCGCCGCGAGATCCAGCGGCTTCGGCAGGCTCTGGAGCTCGATGCCGACCGAACGGGCGAAGCTGCGGGCGGCACTGCGGCGCTTGCCGTCCATGCCGCTGATGACGATCACGGAGCCTGCAAACTTCGCGCTCGCCATCTCGCGCAGCACGTCGACGCCGTCGCCATCCTCCAGCACGAGATCGAGCGTCACGCAGTCGAAGCGCGCGGCGCGCAGCTTCTCGATCGCGTCCGCCACCGATGGCGCCACGGTGACCTCGTGGCCCGCCTGCTTGGCCGCGACCGTGATCAGGCGGCGCTGCGTGGCGTCGTCATCGACCACCAGGAGCTGAAGTGCACGCCGCTCGGCGCCGTCGGGCAGGTTTGACGAGATCGGGGAAAGAGAACTTCTGGGCATTGCCGTATCCTGGGATTGAGAGCGTCAATGGATACACGGCTCGCGCTGAAGCCGCGTAAAGCTGCCGCGAGCAATTGACTCGGAAACGTTCAGCAAATGTGAAGCAAAGTGCGGGAAAGCGCAGCGACGGCGGCGGCGAGATCAGGCCGCGGCGTCGTGGCCACCGGCCGCACCGCGCTTCTTCCGGTTCTTGCCGCGCAGGAACTGGATGTCCATTTCGGCGCCGTTGACACGGACCAGCTCGCAGCGACGATAGGCGAGACCCGTGGACGACAGCAGCAGGAAGAACTCCTTCAGGTTCAAGCCCTGGATCGAGCCCTCCACCGTGAGAACCGCGTCGGTGTCGGAGATCGCGTTGAGCTTGCAGTCGCGCCGCCAGGTGCCGTCGATCGCCATGATGCAGACATCATAGCCGCGGCTGAAGGTCACACGCTCCGCGCCCTTGCCATCCTCGGCCATGATTATCGTCCCGCCATCGCCGCCATGCGCGGCGCCGCACCGGCGAGAACCGGCTTGGCCGCGGCCGCGCGCGGATCATTCGGCTTGTAGAGGCCGCGCCGCTCCGGAATCGGCCGGAACGTGTCGGTCAGTCCAACCACGGTCTCGGCGGCGCCGAGCACCAGGAAGCCGTCGGGCTCGATCTGGCGCGCCAGGCGGTTGAAGATATTGATTTTGGTATCCTGATCGAAATAGATCAGCACGTTGCGGCAGAAGATGACGTCGAAGGTGCCGAGCTGGGCGAAATCGTGCAGCAGGTTGAGCTGGCGGTGCTGGATCATCGCCCGCAATTCGGGATTGATCTGCCAGGTCTCGCCGGTCTGCTTGAAATATTTCACCAGCATCTGGATCGGCAGGCCGCGCTGCACCTCGAACTGGCTGTAGACGCCGGCCTTGGCCTTCTCCAGCACCTCTTGCGACAGGTCGGTCGCGATGATCTCGACGCGCCAGCCGGTGAGGGCTGCGCCCATCTCCTTCAGGCACATCGCCAGCGAATAGGGCTCCTGCCCGGTCGAGCCCGCGGCACACCAGATGCGCACGCTGCGCTTGGCCGCACGCGCCTTGATGATCTCCGGCATGATGTGCTCACGGAAATGATCGAACGGGACCTTGTCGCGGAAGAAGAAGGTCTCGTTGGTGGTCATGGCTTCGACCACGTCGGTGATCAGCTGGCGCGAACCGCCTTGCAGCTTCTGCACGAGTTCGGCGATGCCGGAGAGCCCGGCCTTGCGAGCCAGCGGCAATAGGCGGCTTTCGATCAGATATTGCTTGTCTGCGGACAGGTCGAGACCGGAATTATCCTTCAGGAACTTACGCAGGTACTCATACTCGGTCGGGGTCACGGATGGCCTCTCGAAAGCTGTACTGGAACACTCTGGCCCAAGCGCTTTGGGCCTGACACACTCAGACCATGACTTGTCCGACCGGGATCAAACCAACTTCAGCGAACTTGTCGGCGATGATGTCTTTGTCGAAGGGCTTCATGATGTACTCGTTGGCACCGCCGCTGAGCGCCTGAGCGATGTGAGCCACGTTGTTCTCGGTGGTGCAGAACACCACTTTCGGCTGGTCGCCGCCTGGCAGGCGGCGCATGTGGCCCATGAACTCGAAGCCGTCCATGACCGGCATGTTCCAGTCGAGCAGCACCGCGTCGGGCAGCTGCCGCTGGCAGATCTCGAGCGCCTTCGAGCCGTCTTCGGCCTCGGTGACCTCGAACTCCAGACCTTCCAGGATCCGGCGCGCGATCTTGCGCACCACGCTGGAATCATCGACCACCAAACACGTCTTCATTTCTGTTCTCCGGCTTCGATGTTTCGTTGGCTCAGGCGGCCATTTGCGTCTTGGTTTCGAGCTCGAGGACGCGGTCGACGTCGAGGACGACCATGAGCTGGCCGTCGAGGCGGTGGACGCCGCCGGCGAGCTTGGCCATGCGGGGGTCGAGGTTGACGGGGTTTTCTTCCTTACCGTCCTCGGGCAGGCGCAGCACCTCGCCGATCTGGTCGATCAGGAGGCCATAGG